>DASPTX010000074.1:0-68194 GCA_035623195.1 Xanthobacteraceae bacterium
AGGTGTAGTAGCCTAGAGGGTGGATCTGCTTTTGGCACAAACCGGACAATCACCTGTCGTCTACCGATGTCCGCTTTCGAGGGTAAAGCGTCCGCTGCTCGTTCGCCATGTCCGCTAATGACCCATAGCGGACGTCGAGCATCGCTTCGACCCGGACATTATCGTTCCTGCTTGGAACCTATTCAGCCTTTATATTCGCCGCGTGGACCACCTTACTCCATTTGTCCGTTTCGGCGATCAGATGCTTGCCGAACTGCGAAGGAGTAAGGGCAAAGGGTACCGAGCCAAGCTCGGTCAATCGCATCTTCAGCATCTCATCGATAAGCCCAGCATTTATTTCGGCATTGAGCCTGACGATCGTGTCAGAAGGCGTTTTGGCGGGCGCGCCAATGCCGTACCACGCGCTCGCCTCGTAATCAGGCACAAAGTCAGCGATGACGGGTACGTCTGGGAGCGCTTGCGAGCGTGTTGCAGTAGTCACTGCCAGTGCACGAAGCCTGCCGGTTCTAACGTACTCAATGGACGGCGGTAGCGGCGAGAACATTAGCTGCAGTTGACCGCCGAGCAGATCGGTCAGGGCCGGTGGCGAACCGCGGTAGGGAACGTGTACGAGGTCAACGCCGGCCATCAGCTTAAACAATTCGCCAGCCATGTGCAGCGAGCTGCCAACCCCGGCGGATCCATAGTTGATCTTCCCAGGATTCGCTTTCGCATAGGCAATGAATTCAGGCACGCTTTTGGCTGGAAATGAGGGATGCACCTCCATGGCGAGCGGTTCGCGACTAATGCCGGCGACAGGGGCTATGTCATGCAGAAAGTTGTAATTGAGATGATCATAGAGGCTTGCGTTGACCGCGTTTCCAACTGACGTCAGGAGCAGCGTGTGGCCGTCCGGTGGAGCCTGCACCACAGCCTCAGTCGCTATATTGCCGCCGGCGCCTGTTCGGTTCTCAACGACGAAAGGTTGACCAAGTCGCTCTGAAAGCCATTGTCCGAAAAGCCGTGCGAGAATGTCGGGCGCGCCGCCAGCGGCAAAGCCGACGATGATGCGCACCGGCCGCGACGGATAATTCTCCGTTCTCGCAATGCGCGTGGCAGCGGGCAGCACGGCAGCACCCGCTACCAGATGGAAGAACTGTCTGCGGGGAAATTTCATGGTCATACCCCGCGAGCTTGAGCGCTTCTCAGGCACGTTATCAATCATATCCAACAGCCGTCTATATGTCTGCTATTGGCGCATAGCAGACATCCTCGTCGCGCTTTGAAATGTCCGCTTTCGAAGGAATAGCGGACATCACGGCCAACCAGCGAAACGCCAACGTCTCATTTGTGCGCGCTGGGCCTCATCTCCCACTTGATGCGTTGAACGGTTCCAGTGCCTACTCCGCATTCGCGGGCGCCTTTCAGAATGCCCTTATTGGCCCGCAGGTGCCGTATCTAATCCCTCATCGTCCTGACAAATAACTCCCCAAAGATTACCAACGCATCCAAGATTCACCGGGTGGCCCACTATAAGGCGTTATTGGCGGTGCTCCGCCGCTGAAAGGCGTGTAAGGAGTGGTTTTCTTGCTCCAGTCCGAAGGACGAGTATTCGCAAGGACAATCGCACCGGCACAGGCGTCGCTGATGTCGTCGTGCATTCGGGGCGGATGATCTATCGAATCTTTTCCACCGCGAGCCGTGCGACGTTCCAAGGAACAAAACTGATAAACCATCCGATCATGGTCGAGCATGATTGCTTGGTTGGAGTTTATAATCGGCAATAGCGCCTGGTAGATTTCCGACTTCGTTAAATCCACAAGCTCATAGTTCAAGCCACAAATGCGAAACCGCTCGCGCGGCCATTCGCCGCCGTATCGGTCGCCAACCACCTTTGTTATGCGGTATTTTTTCACAACGGCGGCAAACTCCTCGACTACCTGTTCCGGACTGAATGGCGGGCGCACTTCGCGGATTAGGTCGAGGACAACGGTGTTGCCTTCCTTATGAGCAATGGCGAGCGTGAAACTATCGCTAGAACCGCCGGACGGATCAGTAAAACAATAATAGCGCCAGCGAAGTTCTGGCGGGCGTTCATAGACACCGGATTGAACGCACGAACGAAGAACGTCCATCGAGATAAAGGCTTCAATGTCGGTGCGGAACTCGGCACCATACTCGCTGAGGGCGTTGGCTGGGTCTTTGCGGATTTCCTCGTCAATGAAACTTTGCGGCACCGTCTGATTCATTGTTCGGGTGGCGGCCTTCCACACTAGTGGCGCATCATTTTTGCCGAACCATTTGTCATACGGCCGCTTAGCCAAGGCACGGCTTTACTGGCGATTTTTTGAAAAGCATGCCGGGGGGTTCTTTAGCCGCCAAAAGCATCGAAGGGGACCCATTCGAGGATTTTGTTTGGCATTGACAATCTACGATGGTGAAAGCCGGCATGCCCGGCGCGACTTGCACCTGAACATCGACCGGGCGCACCTCGATGCCCTCGAACGCAACCGTGGAAACGCGCTGGACCATTTCAGCCTCTGGTGCGGGAGAGCGCTGCAGGAGAACGCAGCGAATGAGGGAGGCGGACTTTCTCGGCGGACTTCGTGGATAGGCTTGGCGGCTAGATTTGGCTGACGGACTCGGCTAACGAACTTGACAGAGAGGACTCGGCAGACAGATTTGGGGGTTAGGCGTGTCGGACGGGCATGGGAACAACAAACGGGCAGGCGATAGATGGATTGCGGCCGAGCTTAGCGCAACCATCGGTGGCGTCAAGAACATTTCGGGAACATAGGCCGGCCGCCGCGTTCCCGCAGGACCCGTCACCCCCGCCGCTTCGCCTCGATCTTGTCCCAGATCAGCGTCGCGATGTCGGCGCCGCCGAAGGCTTTCACGGCGCGGATGCCGGTCGGCGACGTGACATTGATCTCGGTGAGGAAGCCGCCGATCACGTCGATGCCGACGAAGAGTAAACGGCGTTCGCGCAGCGCCGGGCCGAGACGGGCGCAGATTTCGCGCTCGCGCGCGGAGAGGTCGGTCGCTTTCGGCACCCCGCCGCGCACCATATTGGAGCGCAGATCGTCGGCCGCCGGCACGCGGTTGACGGCGCCGGCAAACTCGCCATCGACCAGGATAATGCGTTTGTCACCCTCCTTCACGGCGGGCAGATATTTCTGGATTACCCACGGCTCGCGGAAGGTCGCGGCGAACAGATCGTAGAGCGAGCCGAAATTGAGGTCCTCGCGCGCAAGCCGGAACACGGCCTCGCCGCCCTTGCCGTAGAGCGGCTTCATGACGAGGTCGCCATGCTCGGCGCGAAATGCCTTGATCGCATCGAGGTCGCGGGTGACGAGCGTCGGCGGCATCAGATCGGGGAATTCGGTGACGAAGACCTTTTCCGGCGCGTTACGCACATGCGCTGGATCGTTCACCACCAGCGTCTTCGGCTGGATGCGTTCAAGCATATGCGTCGAGGTGATGTAAGCGAGATCGAACGGCGGGTCTTGCCGCAGCAGCACGACGTCGAACGATGACAAGGCGGCGAGGCGCGGTTCGCCGAGCGAAAAATGGTCGCCCGGTTTGTCGCGCACCGCAAGCGGACGCACGCTCGCCGAGACGTTGCCGTCGCGCATCGCGAGCCGGTCGGGCGTGTAATACGACAGCGCGTGGCCGCGGGCCTGCGCTTCGAGCAGCAAAGCGAAGGTGGAATCGCCGCGGATATTGATCCGCTCGATGGGATCCATTTGGACGGCGACGTTCAAGCGCATCGGTGGGCAATCCGGCTATCGTGAGGCGGTTTTGTCGGGGGCGGAATGTCGCGGCGGGATCTCATTTTTCGTCGCGGCGCATTCTAACACGCCTGGCGGGGTGTCGCGGGCCATCTGACGCATCATCTGTTATGCGCCGGCGTCGAAGGCATTAACCACGTGGCGCGGAAATTTGCCCGGCGTGACGACGATCACGTCGAAGCGGATTTGGCCGTTAGCGTGATCGGGATGCCGCGCGGGCCACAGTTCGGCGGCGCTGACGATCCAGTGTTTGTTCCGCTCCGTCACCGCTTCCAGCGCATCGTCGATGCGCTCACGCGCCTTAACCTCGACGAAGACCAGAACGCCGCGGCGACGGGCGACGATGTCGGTCTCGCCGAACGGTGTTTTCCAGCGCCGCGCCAGGATGCGGTACGCCTTGGCGATCAAAAACAGCGCCGCGCGGCTTTCCGCCGAAAAACCGAGCCGAAATGCGTCCACGCGTTCGGGCCGCGGCGCGGGTTTTGGCGGTCGCAAAGGGCTAGCGCGGCGCGCCATCTTTTTCGTCTCGCGTCAGCGCCAGCGCTTGCCGATAGACCTCGCGCCGCCGCCGCCCGGTGGCTTGGGCGACCTCGGCGACCGCGTCCTTGAGCGAATGGTGGGCGAGCGCCCGGCGCAGCAGGGCCTCGGTTTCGCCGAGGCTCGCTTGCGCCTGTTGCGGAGCCGGCGCGATCACCAGGACGATTTCGCCGCGCGGCGCCTCGCGCGCGCAAGCCTCGGCCAGTTCTGCGAGTCGGCCGCGCTTGATCTGCTCATGCAGCTTGGTCAGCTCGCGGCATAGCGCCGCATCGCGCTCGGCGCCAAGCCCGGCGGCGAGGTCGAAAAGCGCCGCCGCGACGCGCGGCCCCGTCTCGAACAGAACGAGCGTGCCGGGCAGCTGGCCGAGTTCGGCAATGCGGGCGCGGCGCGCGGCTTCTCTGGGCGGGAGAAAGCCGGCGAAGAAAAATTGATCGGTCGGCAGGCCGGCGGCCGTCAATGCGGCTAGCACGGCCGACGGGCCGGGCAGCGCCGTGACGGGATGCCCCGCCTCTTGCGAGGCGCGGACCAGTTTGAATCCGGGATCGGAAATGAGCGGCGTGCCGGCATCGGACACAAGCACGACGGCGCCGCCTTCGGCGAGCCGGCGCAAGATGCCGGGCCGCGCCTTGGGCGCATTATGCTCGTGATAGGGCGTGAGCGGCGTCTTAATGGCGTAGCGGTCGAGCAATTTGCGCGTGACGCGCGTATCCTCGCAGGCGATCACGTCGGCGCCGGCGAGAGCCTGTAGCGCCCGCACGGTGACGTCGCCGAGATTGCCGATCGGGGTAGCGACAAGATGAAGCCCCGGCGCAAGCCGCGAGGCTTGGATCGGCTGGCCGGCAATGATAAAGCGGCGCGCCGCACCATCGTCCTGTCGCTGCGGGTTATCGCCAACGGCACCGTTCATCGCGACGACTTTATCTCCGCTTCCTTGAATGATGACAACATCCGGTCGTCCCTCAATTGTTGGGGCCACGCCAAATTTCTTATGTTTTTCATGTGGTTAACTATTCGCCGCCAATATGTCTGATTTGGTAGTGCGGTATTAGGCGGCTGCGCTCGGGGTCGCGCCGTGGGGAGGACTGCCGTGTCCGCGCAAGTGCTGGTTCAGAAATCGGCGGCCATGCCGACGCGGCGCCGCTCGATCGCGGGCTTGCTTGCCACGGCCGGCGCGCTGCTGACCGGCTGCTCGCAAAGCTCGCAATACTTGACGACCGGCTCCACGCCGCCGCAGAGCGCACAGACGCCGCCGGCGACGACGATCGGCGCCGGGCAAGTCAAAGCCGGGCTCGTTTTGCCACTCTCGGCGCCGGGCAATGCCGGCGTCGCCGGACAGGCGATGCGCAACGCCGCGGAAATGGCGCTCGCCGAATTCAACAATCCCAATATCCAGCTCCTCGTCAAAGACGACGGCGGCACCGCGGAAGCCGCGCGGCTCGGCGCGCAACAGGCGCTCGACGAAGGCGCGCAGATCATTCTCGGGCCGTTATTCGCGCAGTCGGTGAGTTTCGTCGGCCAAGCGGCGCGGGCGCGCAACGTCCCCGTCATCGCTTTTTCGACGGACGCCAACGTGGCCTCGAACGGGGTCTATCTGCTCAGTTTCCTCCCCGAATCCGACGTCGATCGCATCGTGTATTACGCCGCTTCGACCGGTAAGCACTCCTATGTCGCGCTCATTCCCGACAATCCCTACGGCACGGTGGTAGAAGCGGCCTTCAAACAGGCCGTAGCGCGCCGCAGCGGCAGCCAGATCGTTGCGCTCGAGCGCTATCCGCACGACAAAGCCGGGATGGCGGCGCCTATCCAAACCGTGGCTCAGGCCTCGGTACGGGCGGATACTTTATTCATCCCTGACGGCGGCGACGCGGTACCGGATGTCGCTCAGGCCATGATCGCCGGCGGCGTGAACATCAAACGGCTCCAGCTTCTGGGCACCGGCCTTTGGGACGATCCACGTATCTATGCGACACCTGCGCTCGATGGCGGCTGCTACGCGGCGCCGGACGGGGTTGGCTATCGGAACTTCTCGACGCGCTATCGTGCCCGCTACAACCAGGATCCGGTTCGTCCCGCGACGCTCGCTTATGACGCGGTCGCGCTCATTGCGGCTTTGGTGAAGACGCAAGGCGCGGCGCCGTTCACGCAACAAATTCTGACGAATCCGTCTGGCTTCTCCGGGATCGATGGCCTGTTCCGGTTTCGCGCCGACGGCACGAACGAGCGGGGCCTGGCCGTGCTCCGCGTCGCCAGTTCGGGAGCGCAGACGGTTTCGCCGCCGCTGCGAAGCTTCAACGGTAGCTCCGGAATATAAGCTCGCTTATAAAAAAATAATGCCCCTTTAGGCGGCATCGCCGCGGTATGCCCCAGCGCATTCCGTCGTTTGCCGCATTGTTCGGGTCGTCAGTGCGGTTATTGCATAAAATATAAGTCTGCTTATGATCTGCTCCACTCCCTAAGCGGCGAGGTCGGCAACGACCGCGTCCAGCACGGGGAAGCCCGAGCGCGTCACCCGCAGCCGGCCCGTGCAGTTTGTTTCGACGAGGCCGTGCCGGTGCAGGGCGGCAATGCGTTCAGGCGCGAGCGCCCGCTCGGCGATCTGCTCGTAGCGCGTAAGATCGATGCCCTCGGCAAGCCGCAGCCCCATCAACAAGAACTCGTCTGCTCTCTCCGAAAGTGTAAGCACCTCGTCCGTGGTCACGCCGTGCCCTTGGGCTTCGACCCGCGAAAGCCACGTTTCGGGCAGCTTCTCAGTGGCAGTCGCGTGCCGTTCGCCGGCAATATCCAGGCGGCCGTGCGCGCCGGGCCCAATACCGGCATATTCGTTGCCGCGCCAGTAGATGAGATTATGCCGGCATTCGCCGCCGGGCCGGGCGTGATTCGAGATTTCGTAGGCCGGCACGCCGTGCGCGGCGCAAATCTTCTGGGTTACATCGTACAACGCGCGGGCAGTGTCCTCGTCGGGCGGGTGCAGCTTGCCGGCAGCATGCAAAGCCGCAAACGGCGTGTCGGGTTCGACGGTCAACTGGTAAAGCGAAATATGTTCGCCGGCGTGCGCCAATGCGTTGCGCAATTCGCCGGCCCATTCTTCGGGAGATTGGTTCGGCCGCGCGTAGATGAGATCGAACGAAAAACGCCCGAAGATGGCGCGCGCCACGCCGAGCGCGTCGAGCGCCTCGCGCGCCGAATGCGTGCGTCCGAGCTCGGTAAGCGCGCGGTCGTCGAGCGCCTGCACGCCGAGCGAAACGCG
Source organism: Xanthobacteraceae bacterium (assembly GCA_035623195.1). GTDB lineage: Bacteria > Pseudomonadota > Alphaproteobacteria > Rhizobiales > Xanthobacteraceae > BOG-931. The sequence goes on from DASPTX010000074.1 coordinate 7,555, forward strand.
GTTGACGCCGGCACTGCGATAACCGCGAAAGCGCGCCGCCTCGACGCTCGTCGGATTGGCCTCAAGCGTGATTTCGGCATCGGGCGCGATTGACCAGGACCCGGCCACAGCCTCGATCAACGCTGCGACAGTCGCAGGCTGCATCAGCGAAGGCGTGCCGCCGCCGAAGAAGATCGTGGAAACTGTCCGCGCCGGTACGCGCGCCGCCGTGGCGGCGATCTCGGCGGCGAACGCTTTCACAAATCGTGGCTCGTCGATCGCTTCGCGCCGGACGTGGCTGTTGAAATCGCAATAGGGGCATTTCGACAGGCAGAACGGCCAATGGATATAGACGCCGAAGCCTTGCCTATCGTCGGGGGTTTCACGTGGAGGAAGCAAAAGATCACGCGCGGTCAAGGCATGCCTCCGCGAGTTTTAAGAAGGCGCGGGCGCGATGCGACAAGCCTCCGCCGAGCGGCGGCAGGCTGTGTTTTTCCTCGCTCGACATTTCGCCGAAAGTGCGCTGGTGACCGTCCGGCAAGAACATCGGATCGTAGCCGAAACCTTTGTCGCCGCGCGGCGGCCACACGAGCGTACCGGGCACGCGCGCCTCGAATTCCTCAACATGCCCGTCGGGCCAGGCCACGCACAGAGCGGAGACGAAATACGCCCGGCGCCGCTCAGGCGTCGTAGCGCCGCGCTCGCGCAACTTCTCTTCGATCATTTCCATCGCGTGGCGAAAATTCCGGTCACGCCCTGCCCACCGCGCGGAGTAGATTCCTGGCGCGCCGCCGAGCGCCTCGACCGCAAGCCCAGAATCGTCGGCGAACGCCGGCAAGCCCCAGGCCTTCGCCGCAGCTTCGGCTTTGATGCGCGCATTGTCGGAGAAACTTATTCCAGTTTCGTTAGGTTCGCCGAGGCCAAGCTCGCCCGCCGAGACAGCCGCAATCCCGTAAGCCGCAAGCAGTTCGCGCATTTCGGCGAGCTTGCCCGGATTATGCGTTGCAATCACCAGGCGATCGGAAATCGCTCGATGGCGCGCGGGCGAGGAGATGCGAGCTTCCGTCATTTTTTGCCGCCATCCTTCGCCGTCCGCTTTACATCACCGCCATCTTTTGCAGGTCGACGAGCTTGGCAATACCTTTGCGCGCGAGCGCAAGCAGAGCCGAGAACTGCTCCTCCGAGAACGGTATCTTTTCGGCGGTCGCCTGAACTTCGACGATATGACCCGAACCGGTGAGAACGAAGTTGGCGTCGGTATCGGCTTGCGAATCCTCGGCATAGTCGAGATCGAGTACCGCCACGCCGGAACAGACGCCGCAGGAGATCGCGGCGATGTGGTCGCGCAAAACTTCGGCCTCGATCATCTGCCGCGCCTTCATCCAGGCGAGGCAATCGTAGAGCGCGATCCATGCGCCGGTGATGGAGGCCGTGCGGGTTCCGCCGTCGGCTTGGATCACGTCGCAATCGATCGTGATCTGCCGCTCGCCAAGCGCCTTGAGGTCGGTCACCGAGCGCAGGCTGCGCCCGATCAAGCGCTGGATTTCCACGGTGCGGCCGTTCTGCTTACCGGCCGAGGCTTCGCGGCGCGTGCGTTCCAATGTTGCGCGTGGCAGCATGCCATATTCCGCCGTGATCCAACCGCGCGCTTGACCCTTGAGCCAGGGTGGCAGCCGATCCTCAAGCGTCGCAGTCACGAGCACATGCGTATCGCCGAACTTCACGAAACACGAGCCTTCGGCATATTTCACCACCCCGCGTTCGAGCGAGACTGGACGTAATTCGTCAGGTTGTCGGCGGCTCGGCCGCATGCCTTTCTCCCATTTCTAACCGCGCCACTGCGGGCGCCGCACCCCTGAAAGGATGAAACATGCAATGGTTCAGCTCTTGTCGTGGAGAGACTTGTAGTGGCTCGGACAGGGGCGGGACAAGGGAGTCGGCAATCGAACGCAAAGATCGTAAACGAAACGCTCGGCGCCGACGGCCAGCCCGCAATTGCCAGCCACGCCGGCTTGCCGCTACGCTTGGTTGCGACCGAAGTCAGGAGGGCGCATGGCGAATCAGTGCCCGCAGGAATTGACGCGAAGGCTCGCCGGGTTCGCCGCCACGCTCGGCTATGACGATTTGCCCGAACGCAGCCGCGAGCATTGCAAGAATTTGATCTTGGACGCGCTCGCCTGCGCGGTCGCCGGGCATCAAGGCGAAGAGACCGGTCAAATCTTGGCGCTGGCGTCGGCGCTGGCGCTAGGGGACGAGTCGAGCGTGATCGGCGGCGGGCGCTTGTCGCTTGCGGGCGCGACCCTGTTCAACGGCTACCTGATCACCGCGGTGACGATGTGCGACGTGCATCGCGCCACCATGACGCATGTGACGCCGGAAATCGTTCCACCGGCGCTCGCCATTGCCGAACGCGACGATATTTCCGGCCGCGCCTTATTGGCCGCCGTCGCCGCCGGCTGCGAGGTGACGACACGTATCGGGCTCGGCCTCGACTATCCGGTGTTTCGCGCCCATGGCTGGCACGGGCCGGGCGTGATCGGCCCGTTCGGCGCGGCCGCTGCGGTCGGTTCGCTCCTGAAATTCGACGCCGACGCCATGGCGCGGGCCTTCGGCCTTGCCGGCAGCCAGGCGGCGGGAACCTTCGCCGCGTGGGGAACGCCGACGGTGAAGTTCCATCAATGCCGTGGAGCGCTGTCCGGTTTGCTGGCGTCGCTGTTGGCGCACCAGAATTTCGTCGCGACCCGGGAATTCCTCACGGCCAAGGACGGCGGCCTCTACAACAGCTACGCCAAGGGCGGCAAACCGGAGGCGGCACTTGCCGAACTCGGAAGCCGTTTTGAGCTCGAACGGATCGCGCTCCGGCTATGGCCGTCGGCGACGCTGATCCAAGGTCTTAACACCGCGCTGTTCGATCTCGTCGACAGGCACAAGCTCGACGTCGCGCGCGTGCGCCGCGTCGACATTGCGCTCAGCCAAAGCGCCTTCGACATGCATGGCGGGTTCGGCGCCTATAAGGGAAAGTTCGAAGCGCTGTTGTCGGCGCATTACGCTGCCGCCGCGATCTTGCATGACCACGCACTGACCTTGGCTCAGTTCGCTCCCGCGCGGTACGACGATCCGGCATTGCGCGCTTTCGCCGGAGAAAAGGTCGCCGTCCGTCCGGACGCGGCTGTCGCCGGTTCGCAGGCGAAGGTCGATGTCGTCATGAACGACGGTACCGTCTATGCGGCGCGTTGCGATCATCCGCTCGGCTCGTTCGAAAATCCTTTGTCGCGGGGGCAGGTCGAGCAAAAATTCCGCGCCTATGCCGCTGGCGTGCTGTCCGATTCGCACATCGACGAGGTGACAGGAGCAATCGCCGGCCTCGAAACGTTCGGTTCGGTGCGAAAGCTGATGAGCCTGCTGCGCAGGGCGCCGCGCGCCCGTGCGATGGCGGCGGCGGAGTGATACATATTGCCTTAAGACCGCGGAGCGCGTTTTGACCAGTCACGAACTTCCGCTTGGCGCAAGCCAGCTCGGCCTTGCTCAACTCAACGAGCGCTCGCGCGAGATATTCCGCCAGATCGTCGAAAGCTATCTTGCGACCGGCGAGCCTGTCGGCTCGCGCAATCTGTCGCGCATCCTGCCGATGACGTTATCGCCCGCCTCGGTGCGCAACGTCATGTCCGATCTCGAACAGCTCGGCCTTGTCTATGCCCCGCATACCTCGGCGGGTCGCCTGCCGACCGAAATGGGGCTGCGGTTCTTCGTCGATGCGCTGATGCAGATCGGCGATCTCACCGAGACCGACCGCAAAGCGATCGAAGCTCAGGTCGCGGGTTTGGGCCAGGGGAAATCGGTGGAAGCAGTACTGATAGAGGCTTCGGGATTGCTGTCCGGCTTGAGCCGCGCCGCCGGCGTGGTGCTTACGGTCAAATCGAACCCGCGGCTCAAACATATCGAATTCGTGCGGCTCGAACCCGAACGCGCGATGGTCGTTCTGGTCGGCGAAGACGGGCAGGTCGAGAACCGCATTCTCAATATCCCGATCGGCCTGCCGACTTCGGCTTTGACCGAGGCTGCCAATTTTCTCAACGCGCGCATTCGCGGCCGCACGCTCAACGAACTGAGGGCCGAGATCGAACGCACGCTCAAGGAAAGCGAGGCGCAACTCGATCAATTGACGAAGCGGATCGTCGCCGAAGGTTTGGCGAGCTGGTCGGGAGGCGAAAACGAAGAGCGCAAGCTGATCGTGCGGGGCCAAGCGCATCTGCTCGACGACCTCAAGGCGCTCGCCGATCTCGAACGGGTGCGGCTGTTGTTTGACGATCTCGAAACCCGGCGCGAGGTGATCGATCTTCTCGGCCGCGCCGAACAGGCCGAAGGCGTACGCATCTTTATCGGCTCGGAAAACAAGCTGTTTTCGCTGTCGGGCTCCTCGACCATCGTAGCGCCCTATCACGACGCCTCTGGCCGGATCGTGGGCGTGCTCGGAGTGATCGGCCCGACGCGCCTGAACTACGCCCGGATCGTGCCCATGGTCGACTACACCGCCAAGGTGGTGAGCAAGTTGCTCGGCGGCTAAAGAACGTTGCCGGCGCTTGATTTTTGCCGCTTTAGCCCTGATATGCGGGGCACCGGTTTGAGCGTTCTGTCCATGACCGGCGACCGAAATCCGCTTTATTGCGCCTTTAGACATAGGATGGGAGATGACGGACCAAACCGCCCGCGCCGAGGAAGAAGACGCGATGCCGGCGAATGCTGCGGCATCCGAAGCGGCGCCGCTACCCGAGCCATCCACGGCGCTGGAGCGCGAGCACGCCGAAATGCGGGATCGGCTGTTGCGCGCGCTTGCCGAGATGGAAAATCTGCGCAAGCGCACCGAGCGCGAAATCGCCGATTCGCGGCTCTATAGCGTCACGTCGTTTGCGCGCGATCTGCTCGTCGTGGCCGACAATATGCGCCGCGCGCTCGAAGCGGTGACGCCCGAATTGCGCGCCAGCGCGCAAAGCGGGGTAAAGGCGCTGATTGACGGCGTCGAGCTGACCGAGCGGGAGCTTTCGAAGGCGCTAGAGAAAAATGGCCTGCGCCAATTCACGCCACTCGGCGAAAAATTCGATCCCAATCTTCATCAAGCGATGTTTGAAGTTCCAGATGCAACGGTGCCGGCCGGCAGCGTCGTGCAAGTGGTGCAACCCGGTTATATGATCGGCGACCGTGTCCTGCGTCCGGCCCTCGTCGGGGTCTCGAAGGGTGGACCGAAGATAGCGCCGACGGCGCCGACCAACGCCAATGACAATGCGTCGAAGGGGCGGGCTGCAAAAAATTCGTAAGTGTTGCCTAGCGAATTCGTTTCAAACTAAATCGATTGCGGTCTCGTCAGTTGGTCTCAATGCTGTCGCGCACAGCGCGCAGGCGGCTCAGCGTGTCGACCCAACCGGCTGTGTGGGCGATGCCGATCATCCGCAAGAATCCACCCGAGCCGAACCGCAGCCATTGGATCACCATCACCTCGTTGCCGGTTTCAATGTCGGTGGCCTTAGCCAAGGTTTGATAGCCGGCCTGATTTGAGATGCGGAGCGGTTCGGCATCTTGTATGTGCACGTCCTTTATTCCGACAATCTGGTCGAACGCCACGCGGGCGAAATTTCCGCGGTCGCCAGGTTCCTCCGGCCCGCCTGGCTGCGCTGCAATGAACATGCGCGTCTTCACGGTCGTCGCGCTTTGGTCGTTATGACCGGCGGAGTTGTCGATCAGCATGATCGCGCGGCCCGGTATGACGTCCTCGACATTGAAACCGGCCAAGTCTCCGATCTTGAACGGTATGAGGCTTAGCTGTTCGGCATCGGGTATGTGGGCGCGCACCGCGAGCGTTTGGAGCGCCGCGCGCACCACCTGGTCCGAATAGGTTGCATCTTGTTCCGGCACCTGAACGTTGACCAGCGCCGTGACGTCGCCCGCCGCGGCGACGAGCAGCCATTTGCGAATGAGGCCCTTATCGGTTGCCTGTTTGCCGCTGAGCAGGAAGCCCCTGCCGGCGGGAATTTCGATCGGCTCGCGCTTGTCGACGTCGATGCCCTGCTTCTTCATGGCGTCGGGAACCATGGTTTTATCGAGCTGCTCGTAGGCCTCGGCGGGAAGCGTCGTAAAAAGAATGGCTGCGTTTTTGTCGGTGTCTTCGAACCCTTCAAATGTCCGGCTGGTCGCCATGCCATGAGGCGGCACTAGGCCAAGCCGCGAGCCGGTCGGAAAAATCGGATCGGCCGACCAGGCCGACGGTACCGACGCCGTCAGAACGGCCAGTACGGCAAAGAAGAAAGACGCCGCGGCGCCAGGGACCGCAGTTTGGCCTAGGCAACGATGTCTGAGCGTAAGTTTCATCGGCGTTACCAATTTGCGGATCCCGAAACGCCCGTTTGCGACGCACCGCGCGCGCCGGCAAGCGCGTTTGGCGCATGGCTCACGCGCCGGATCGTTAGATTGATCCGGCCGCCTTCGGCGAGCAAGGTGGACGTATTCGAATAAATCCGGTCGACGCCGTGAAAGGCGAGCCGCGCATCGCCACCAAGCACGAGCACATCGCCGGAATTGAGGCGGAGCGAACGGGTCGGGTCGTTGCGTCGCAGGCCGCCGATGCGGAACAAACAAGAATCGCCGAGCGACAGCGACACGACAGGGGCGGAAAAATCCGTTTCGTCGCGGTCCTGATGCAGACCCATTTTGGCAGCCGCGCCGTAATAGTTGATCAGACAGGCCTCCGGCGGATGCGGGTATTGGGCCACGTCGCTCCATAGCGCGATCAGGATATCGGGTATTGCCGGCCAGGGCGTGCAGGTTTGTGGATGCGCCGGCTCGTAGCGGTAGCCCCTTTCATCCGAAACCCAGCCGAGCGGACCGCAATTCGACATGCCGACCGACATTGGCCGGCCGGATTTGGGCATGCGCGGGGTGAAAAACGGCGCAACCGCCAACACGCCGCGTAACGCGGCGAGCACTGCACCCTGCGCCTTCCGGTCGAAATATTCCGGATAGAGCCGCAGTCCCGAACCGCCGATTTGCAAGGTCATTTGCGCGCCATCATCGGATTTTTAATCGATTGCCGCCACCCTCATTCCGTAATGTCCCCTTCTTCCCGCGCACGGCCGGACTGCGATGCAAGGCATCCCTCGCGGCCCGGCAAGACCAGATCTGGAACGCTTGGACCGAAGACGGTCATGCCCGGGTTAGCGGGCGCCGCGGCGGTGTTCTTCACCGCGCTCCCGGCCGGGCGCTACGCCGGGCTCCCGGTCCGCCCTTGGCAATCGTCCGACGCGACAATTCCGCCTTGCAGGGCGATGATGCCCTCCTATATGAGCCAAGGGAAATCGCCTCGCGCAGCCTTCTCGACGCCGCCGGGGCGACCGTAGATTAAGGGGGTCGGACTAAAGGGCGCCTGACGGGCCAGCCCGACCTGCCGAAAATAGAGAGGATTTAGGACCATGGCCAAGGTCATCGGTATCGATCTCGGGACCACCAATTCCTGCGTCGCCGTGATGGAAGGCAAGACGCCGAAGGTCATCGAGAACGCTGAAGGGATGCGCACGACGCCCTCCATCGTCGCTTTCACGGATGATGGGGAACGGCTGGTCGGCCAGCCGGCGAAGCGCCAGGCGGTTACCAATCCGGAGCGCACCATATTCGCGGTCAAGCGCCTCATCGGCCGTCGCTATGACGACCCGATGGTGGAGAAGGACAAGAAGCTCGTCCCTTACAAGATCGTGCGCGCCTCGAACGGCGACGCTTGGGTGGAAGTCGAAGGCAAGAGCTATTCGCCTTCACAGATTTCCGCTTTCATACTGCAAAAGATGAAGGAAACGGCGGAGGCCTATCTCGGCACCAAGGTCGAGCAGGCGGTCATCACCGTCCCCGCCTATTTCAACGACGCTCAGCGCCAGGCCACCAAGGACGCCGGCAAGATTGCCGGGCTCGACGTGCTGCGCATCATCAACGAGCCGACGGCGGCTGCGCTCGCCTACGGCCTCGACAAGAACAAATCCGGCACCATCGCGGTCTACGATCTCGGCGGCGGCACATTCGACATTTCGATTCTTGAAATCGGCGACGGCGTGTTCGAGGTGAAGTCGACCAACGGCGACACTTTCCTCGGTGGCGAGGATTTCGACATGCGCCTCGTCAACTATCTCGCCGACGAATTCCAGAAGGAGCAGGGCATCGATCTGCGCCGCGACAAGCTTGCGCTGCAGCGGCTCAAGGAGGCGGCTGAGAAGGCCAAGATCGAATTGTCCTCGACGACACAGACGGAGATCAACCTTCCCTTCATCACGGCGGACGCAACGGGACCGAAGCATCTGACGATGAAGCTCACCCGCGCCAAGTTCGAGGCGCTGGTCGACGACCTCATCCAGAAGACGATCGATCCGTGCAAGCAAGCGCTCAAGGACGCCGGTCTCTCGGCGGCCGAGATCAATGAAGTGGTCCTGGTCGGCGGCATGACGCGCATGCCGAAGGTGCAGGAGGTCGTGAAGCAATTGTTCGGCAAGGAGCCGCACAAGGGCGTCAATCCCGACGAGGTCGTCGCTGTCGGCGCCGCGATCCAGGCCGGCGTGCTGCAAGGCGACGTCAAGGACGTCCTGTTGCTCGACGTGACTCCGCTGTCGCTCGGCATCGAAACGCTCGGCGGCGTCTTCACGCGGCTGATCGATCGCAACACCACGATCCCGACCAAGAAGAGCCAGGTGTTCTCGACGGCCGAAGACGGCCAGACGGCGGTGACGATCCGCGTCTTCCAAGGCGAGCGCGAGATGGCGGCTGACAACAAGATGCTCGGCCAGTTCGATCTTATCGGCATTCCGCCGGCGCCGCGCGGCGTGCCGCAAATCGAGGTTACGTTCGACATCGACGCCAACGGCATCGTCAACGTTTCCGCCAAGGATAAAGGCACGGGCAAGGAGCAGCAGATCCGCATCCAGGCTTCCGGCGGCCTGTCCGAGGCCGACATCCAGAAGATGGTCAAGGATGCCGAGGCGCATGCCGAGGAAGACAAGAAGCGCAAAGCCCAAGTCGAAGCGAAAAACCATGCCGAGGCGCTTGTCCACTCGACCGAGAAGGCGCTCGCCGAGCACGGCTCGAAGGTCGGCGAAGCCGACCGCCGCGCGATCGAAAACGCCATGGCCGACCTCAAGGAGGCTTTGAAAGGCGGCGATGCCGACGCCGTTACGGCCAAGACCAATGCGCTGGCGCAAGCTTCCATGAAGCTCGGCGAGGCGATGTATAAGCAGGCCGCGGAGCAACAGGCCGGCGGCGACGGCACCGCCGGCGCCGAGGGCAAAAAAGAAGACGTTGTCGACGCCGAATTCACCGAAGTCGACGACGACAAGAAGAACAAGAAATCCGCCTGATGCAGTGAGGCGTTCGATGCCGTTGCCGCTTATCCGAACGGCGCCCCTGCTAACCAAACGGGGGTGCTCGTTCATCGATAATCGGCCATCGATCGGGTGAGGACTGATGGCCAAGCGCTGCTACTACGAGACCCTGGCGGTCGAACGCACCGCCAACGACGGCGCCATCAAGGCGGCCTTCCGTAAGCAGGCGATGCAATTTCACCCGGATCGGAATCCGGGCGACAAGCAAGCCGAGCATCGTTTCAAGGAGATCAACGAGGCTTACGAGGTTCTCAAAGACCCCGACAAGCGCGCGGCTTACGACCGTTTCGGCCACGCAGCGTTCGAGCACGGCATGGGCAACGGCGGCGCCGCGGGGTTCGGCGCCGATTTCGGCACGACGTTCTCCGATTTGTTCGAAGGCATTTTCGGCATGTCGGCCGGCCGCGGCCGCGGCACCGGTCGCGAGCGCGGCGCCGATTTGCGTTACAATATGGAGATCACGCTGCAGGAGGCCTACGCGGGCAAGAATGCGCAAATCCGCATTCCGACCTCGGTGACCTGCGGGGCTTGCTCCGGTTCCGGCGCTAAGGTCGGCACCAGGCCGAAGACGTGCGCAATGTGCGGCGGGCATGGCCGCGTTCGGCACTCGCAAGGGTTCTTCACGCTCGAACGCACCTGTCCGAATTGCCACGGTCGCGGCCAGTCGATCGACACACCTTGCGCGTCATGCGCTGGCTCCGGTCGCGTCACGCGGGAGCGCACGCTGTCGGTGAATATTCCAGCCGGCGTGGAGGACGGCACCCGCATACGGCTCGCCGGCGAGGGCGAGGCCGGCGTGCGCGGCGGTCCGTCCGGAGATCTCTACATTTTCCTGTCGATGAGCGCGCATCCCTTCTTTCAGCGCGAAGGCGCCGATCTGCATTGCCGCGTGCCGGTCTCGATGGTGACGGCGGCGCTCGGCGGCGAATTCGAAGTGCCGACGATCGACGGCGGCAAGACCAAGGTGAAGGTGCCGGAAGGTACGCAATCCGGCCGGCGGTTCCGCCTCGCGGGCAAGGGCATGCCGGTATTGCGGGCCCGCCAGAGCGGCGACATGTATGTCCAGGTCGTGGTCGAAACGCCCCAGAAACTCACCAAGAAACAGCGCGACCTGTTGGCGGAATTCGATCGCCTGTCATCGAGCGACACGCAGCCGGAATCCTCGGGATTCCTGGGTAAGGTCAAGGAGTTCCTTGACGGGCTCAGCAACCGCGCTGGGACGGCTTGATCGCCGTCTATGGTTTTTGCCGGGCAAATGCTTTAATAAAACTGTGAAGATTTTGTCACGTGGGCGCCATGCCACTGCCGGCCCTGGAAATATTCGAGAAAAAAATCGGGCGGCAGCTTCGCCTCCTGGAAATTCGCAAAACCATTATCGAGCGTAAGATCGAGCGCCAGCTCCGGCTGTTCGAGCAAAAGCGCACCGGTATCGGCCGCAAAATCGAGCAGCGGATAAAACAATTGGAGCCGAAGAGGAGCCATCGGCTCGACGACGAAGTGCGCTTCATCCGCTCTTGGATCGAGCGCCCATTGTCCACCGGCGCGGTGACGCCGTCGGGCAAGATTCTCGCGCGCACCATGGCGCGCCATGTCGATCCGAATTCGGTCGGCCCGGTGGTCGAATTGGGTCCCGGCACCGGCCCGGTCACTGAAGCGCTGGTCGAAACCGGCGTCGACCCGTCGCGGCTCGTCTTGGTGGAATCCAATCCGGCCTTCTGTCGGATCCTGCGCACCCGCTTCCCCGAGGCCACGCTGGTACAAGGCGATGCCTATAGCATGCGCCGGCTGCTTGAAACGGTGGTGCTTGAGCCGGCCGCGGCGGTGGTCTCCGGCCTGCCGCTGATCACCAAGCCGGTCAAGATGCGCCTGCGGCTCATTCGCGACGCCTTCGAGCTTATGGCGCCTGGCGCGCCCTTTGTGCAATTCACTTATGCGGTGGCCTCGCCGTTGCCGAAGCGGTTCGGCGGGTTTTCGGCCGAAGCTTCCGAGCGTATCTGGATGAATATTCCGCCGGCCCGCGTGTGGGTTTATCGGAAAACGTGATAATGGACGGTAGTCCGACGGACGTCGCCGTCTCGTTCGCCCCGTTCCTCGTCCCTTCCGCCAACGATGCCCGCTCCGAAAATTCTCGTCATTCCCGGCTCGCTGCGTACCGGGTCGCACAATGTGAAGCTCGCGGCCCTGGCGGCCAAGGAGCTGGCGCTCGCCGGAGCCGAGGTCACGCGAATTTCGCTGCAGGATTACGCCTTGCCGCTGTTCGATGCCGATCTGGCCGCCGCGTCCGGACCGCCGGCAGCTGCGGTCAAGCTCAAACAGACGTTGATGACGCACCACGGGGTTTTCATCACCAGTCCCGAATATAGCGCCTCGGTGACACCGCTCATCAAGAACACGATCGATTGGATTTCGCGCGTGCGCGAACGCGGTGAACCAGCCTATGCCGCTTTCAAGGGCCGCGTCTTCGCGATCGGCTCCGCCACCGCCGGAGGCGGGGGTGGTCTGCGCTCGATGATGGCGCTGCGGCAAATCCTGGAGCTCGGCTGCGGCGCATTGGTGGTCCCCGAACAGGTCGGCGTGCCGCGCGCCGAGCAGGCCTTCGACGAGATGGACAATCTGAAGGATGAAGCGCTTACCGCCGCGCTGAAAGGGGCCGTGCAGCGGCTCGTCGAACTGGCCGGCATGATGGCCAGAGCATGATCATGGAACAGAAGTTGGAGCAGCAATTGGAGCGGGAATGCAGCCGCACGAGCGCCTGATCGTCGCCCTGGACGTGCCGTCCGTCGAAGCGGCACAGGCGATGGTCGCGCGTCTGGGCGATGCCGTTTCGTTCTACAAGATCGGCTATCAGCTCGTCTTTGCCGGCGGACTTGCTTACGCCGAGAAGCTGGCGCGATCCGGCAAGCGCGTATTTCTCGACCTGAAACTCCACGACATCGGCAATACGGTCGCGGCGGGCGTCAAGAGCGTCGCGGGGCTTGGCGCGACTTTCCTCACCGTGCATGCTTACCCGCAAACCATGCAAGCCGCCGTAGCGGCGCGCGAGCGCGGTTTGCGCATTCTTGCCGTCACCGTGCTTACGTCCTTCAATGACGCCGACCTCGCCGCAGCGGGCTATGCCGCAACGGTCGGCGAGGTCGTTGCCCGGCGCGCGGCACAAGCGCGCGACATCGGCGTCGATGGGCTCGTCTGTTCGCCGGAAGAAGCCGCCAATGTTCGCCGGATTGTCGGCGACGCGCTGACATTGGTGACGCCCGGCATTCGCCCGGCAGGCGCCGGCGCGGGCGATCAGAAACGCATCGCCGCGCCTGGCGCCGCAATCGCCGCCGGCGCCGATTATCTCGTTGTCGGCCGCCCCATCCTCGCAGCGCCCGATCCGAAAGCCACGGCCGAGGCGATCGTCGCCGAAATCGCGGGAGCCTCACCGCAAAGATAAGAGGAACGGGCTATGGCCAAAGGCTATTGGTTGCCGCAGATCGACGTGAGCAATCCGGAAGGCTACAAGGCCTATATGGCCGCGACGCCGCCGGCGCACGAGAAGTACCACGGCGTGGCGCTGGTGCGCGGCGGCAGAATGGAAGTCGTCGAAGGCCGCGCGCGCGGCCGTTGCGTACTGCGCGAATTTCCCGATTACGCCGCGGCGCTCGCCTGCTATCGCTCGGAGGGTTATCAGCGCGCGCGGCTGTTGCGGCTGCCGCATGCGCAATGCGATTTCGTCATCGTCGAAGGCTATGACGGCGCGCAGCCGGCTTCGCCTTCGCCGCACGCATCCAGAAAAAGCGACAACGAAGGCGACAAGAAAGGCTACTGGATCGTCCAGGTCGATGTGGCGGATGCCGACGGCTACAAGCCTTATCTAGCCGCCAATCAGGTGCCGTTCGGCGAATTCGGCGCGCGCTATCTGGTGCGCGCCGGGCAGTATGAAGTGACCGAGGGCAAGGCTCGAAGCCGCATCGTCGTGCTGGAGTTCCCGAGCTACGAGGCCGCGCTCGCCTGTTATCGTTCCCCGTCGTATCAGGCGGCGAAGAAATTCCGGGACGGCAAGGCGGAGGCCGACCTCGTCATCGCCGAAGGTTACGACGGAGCGAAGTTCTAAATACCCCCATCCTCTAAAACGGGGAAAAGATAAGGGGACAAGGCCGGACTCTTTGACAGGAAGAGAGCGTGTGTTGCTGGCTGCGGAACGCCCCGCTATACCCGCGCCGGAGGAATGAGAGCTCATGTCCGATGCAAATTCCGATCTGCGGGTGGTGATTGCCGGCGCGGGCGGGCGCATGGGACGCACGCTTATTCATGCCGTCGCAGCGACCAGAGGCGTGACGCTCGCGGGCGCGGTCGATGCGCCGAATTCGGCCGCGATCAGCCGCGATGCCGGCGAGCTTGCGGGGCTTGGTCCGAACGGCGTCAAGGTGGTTGCCGACGCTGCGCCGCTATTGCGGACGGCCGACGCCCTGATCGAATTCACCATTCCGGCCGCCACACTGGCCTTCGCCGAACTCGCGGCCAAGGCGGGACTCATTCATGTCATCGGCACGACGGGGCATTCTGCCGAGGAGGAGGCGATCATCGCCAAGGCCGCCCAGCGTGCGACCATCGTGAAGTCGGGCAATATGAGTCTGGGCGTCAATCTCATTGCGGCGCTGGTTAAGCGCGTCGCCAAGACGCTCAATGACGACTACGACATCGAGATCGTCGAAATGCATCACAACAAAAAAATCGATGCGCCCTCCGGCACCGCGTTGATGCTGGGCCGCGCCGCCGCCGCGGGCCGCGGCATCGATCTCGCACAGCACGCCGTGCGCGGCCGCGACGGCATGACGGGCGCGCGCCGCGCTGGCGATATCGGCTTTGCGTCTCTGCGCGGCGGCACAGTCGTCGGCGAGCATTCGGCGATTTTCGCCGGGCCGGCGGAGCGCGTGGAGCTGACGCATCGCGCCGAGGACCGTATGATTTTCGCCCGCGGCGCGCTGCATGCGGCAAGCTGGGCGCGCGGCAAGAAGCCAGGGCTTTATTCGATGGCCGATGTGCTGGGGCTTGCGGATATCTAAGGCGCTGATGTGCCGGCCGGCATTGATCCGAGTCTGATCTAGTCGTTATCCCCGCGCAGCAGCGATCGGCCGGTCATCTCCTTCGGCTTGGGCAATTCCATCAGCTCGAGCAGCGTCGGCGCGATGTCGGCAAGGCTGCCTTGCCCAACGAGCGCGCGATTACGCGCGCCGGCAAGCACGACCGGCACGGGATTGGTTGTGTGCGCGGTGTGCGGGCCGCCAGTTTGCGGATCGCGCATCATCTCGCAATTGCCGTGATCGGCGGTGACGACGAGCGCGCCGCCGGCTTTCGCAACGGCTTCGGCAATGCGGCCCAGCCCGGCATCGACGGTTTCGACGGCCTTAATCGCCGCCGGCAGGCTGCCGGTATGGCCGACCATGTCGGGATTGGCATAGTTGAGAACGATCAAGTCGTATTTGCCGGAACCGATCGCCGCGACCGCCTTGTCGGTGAGTTCGGGCGCCGACATTTCCGGCTGCAGATCGTAGGTGGCGACCTTCGGCGAGGGCACCATGACGCGATCCTCGCCGGGATAAGGCTCTTCGCGGCCGCCGTTGAGGAAGTAGGTGACGTGCGGATATTTTTCCGTCTCCGCCATGCGCAATTGCGTGCGCCCGGCATCCGCCACCACTTCGCCGAGGATGTTGGCGAATGTCTGCGGCGGAAAGATCGTCAGCATGAATTTGTCGAGTTCGTCGCTGTATTGCGCCATGCCGGCGGCGGCGGTGAAACGAACGAGGCGTTTACGTGGAAAGCCGGAGAAATTCGGATCGAGCATCGCGCTCAAAATTTCGCGCACGCGATCGGCGCGGAAATTGAAACACAGCACGCCGTCGCCGTCTTTGATGCCGCGATAATCGCCGACGACCGCCGGAACGATGAATTCGTCGAATTTATTATCGGCATAGGCAGCGGCGACAACGGCCGGCGCATCGGCAAAGCGCGGACCGTCCGCTTCCACGATCGCTTTGTAAGCCTTTTCGACGCGATCCCAGCGCTTGTCACGATCCATCGCGTAGTATCGTCCGCACAGGCTCGCGATTCGAACCGGTGGCGGCAAAGCCGCGAGGAACCGCTTGATGTCGCCGCCGGCGGACTGCGGCGGCGTATCGCGGCCGTCGGTGATCGCGTCCACGAGCACCGGTATTCCGGCGCGACTGAGGATTTCGGCGAGCGCGACAGCGTGGTCCTGATGCGAATGCACGCCACCCGGTGAGACCAGTCCAACGAGATGACAGGTTCCGCCGCTTTGTTTCAGTTTTTCAATCAGCGCGAGAAGGGTAGGCGCGTGATCGATCTCGCCGCGCGCAATCGCATTGTCGATGCGCGGCAGGTCCTGTATCACCACGCGGCCGGCGCCGATATTAAGATGTCCGACTTCGGAATTGCCCATCTGGCCGTCCGGCAGACCTACATCCTTGCCCGACGTGCGGAGAAAGCCGTGCGGTCCCGCCTGCCAGAGCCGGTCGAAGACCGGCGTCTTGGCCTGGCGGATGGCATTGTCGGCTGTGTCTTCGCGCGAGCCCCAGCCGTCCAAAATGACCAGCATCACGGGCCGGCGCCGCTGCATCGCTTTTCGCCTTTGATCGGATGGGACGGGTATTGCGGATTGCCGCCCCACCGTCAACGGCGAGCTTACGCTGCAGCGGTGACTTGCCCCGCTTCCCAGCCCAGCATAGCGCGCTTGCGGGTGATGCCCCAATGGTAACCGGTGAGATCGCCGGCCTTCCCGATGACGCGATGGCACGGCACCACGAAGGCGATAGGATTCTTACCCACGGCGGCGCCAACGGCGCGCGCCGCAGCCGGCTTGGAGACTTTACCGGCGAGACCGGAATAGGTCGTGAGCCGTCCCATCGGGATTTGCAGGAGCGCCTCCCAGACCCGCACCTCCCAATCGGTTCCGATCAAGACGACGCGCAGCGGCTGGCGCACCCGCCATTGGGTGGAATCGAAAATGCGCCGCGCCAGCGATGCGGCGCGCGCATCGTCCTCGACATAGGTCGCCCGCGGCCATCGGCGCTTCATGTCGGCAAGCATCGCCGCTTCTTCGCCTGGATCGGCAAAGGCTAGGCCGGCGAGGCCGCGGTCGGTGGCCATGACCAGCGCGTTGCCGAACGGGGAGGGATGAAAGCCGAAATACATGGTCAGGCCTTCGCCACCCGATTTCCATTCGCCGGGCGACATGGCCTCATGGGTCACGAACAGATCGTGCAGGCGGCTAGGTCCGGAAAGGCCCACTTCGTAGCTCGCATCGAGCACGCTCGCCGAATCGCGCAACAGCCGCCGCGCGCCGTCGAGCGTGAGCGCTTGCAGGAAGGCCTTCGGCGTCAGGCCGGCCCAGCGGCGGAACAGGTGATGCAGCTCGGTCGGCGTCACTCCGGCTGCCTCGGCAATGGATTCGATTTCAGGCTGCTCGCGCCAATGGCCACGGATATGCCCGATGGCCCGCCGCACAATTTCGTAATCTGCGGCGGCCTCGGAAAGCGGGGCGGGGTCGAAAACACGATCGGGTGACAACATGGCTGTCTCCATTATTTGCTCCCGATGTAGGGCGCCCTCGCGCGCCAAACCACCCGATTTCTGAGCCCTTCCTGAGCCGTTCCCTGAGCCTTCTCCGAGCCTTTTTCTCCGGCGCTTTTTCTCGCGCCTTTGTCAGCCGATTCTCGTCCGCGTTGGTCCTCGCTTAGCTTCGCCGAGTGCGTTCATGAGCGCACGCGCAAAGCTTGCCTTTTCGGCCGGTCCCAAAAAACCGGCGATCGCCAACCTTCGCCCGTGCGAAACAAGAAACAGCCGCTCGACGCCGAATTCCTCATGCACGATGCGCTCGAGCCGCACCCAGAGCGGATTGAGCGTCCATTCGCGCACGCCGCCACGGTGATTGACCTTGCGCACGGTCAATTCCGAGGCGGTCACGATGACCTCTTCGTAGGCGCGCGCTGTCCGGTAATTGGCGCGGAAGGCGAGGTAGACGAGCAAAACGTCGAGACCGAAGAAGCCGCACACCGGCCACGCGCCGAGCGTGACGAAGATCACACCCGAAATAAAGCTTAGGCCTCCGAGGCAAAGCATGAAGATGAGAAAGCCGGTCGGGCCGAGCGAGCGGTACGGCGTGATGATGGCCGAGAAAATTTTCGGGTCGGCGGCGGAACCGTCGTCGCGCCTATCGTGAGCGTCGTTGCCGGAATTGTTGCCGGAATTCATGGCGCCCATTATACGAAAATCCGATGCGGAAGCACACGGCACCGAAGAAGCGTTCCTCAAGCAAAATCGCCCAAAAATGGGTTGGCGCCGCTCGCAAGGGCAAAACGGTGCGGCTCAAGGGGGTCAAGGCGCGCGCCGCGGGCGGCGTCAAGGCCGCTCACGGCGCGCCCTCTGGCGCGCCGCCGCAATGGACGCCCGCCGAGGTCGCGGAGGCGTTCCGCCGTTTTGAAGCCGCCAATCCGGCGCCGCGCGGCGAGCTGCAGCACATCAATCCATTCACGCTGCTCGTTGCGGTCGTGCTTTCCGCGCAGGCGACCGATGCGGGCGTCAACAAGGCGACGCCGGCTTTGTTCAAGCTCGCCGATACGCCGGAAAAAATGATCGAGCTCGGCGAGCCGCGCGTGCGCGAACTGATCAAAACGATCGGCCTTTACCGGACCAAGGCAAAAAACGTCATCGCACTGTCGAAAAAGCTTGTCGCCGAGCACGGCGGCCAAGTTCCGCACGACCGCGAAGCACTGGAAGCCTTGCCGGGGGTGGGCCGCAAGACCGCCAATGTGGTGCTCAATGTCGCCTTCGGCGAGCCGACCATCGCCGTCGATACCCACATTTTCCGTGTCGGCAATCGCACGGGCCTTGCACCCGGCAAGACGCCGCTCGAAGTCGAGACGAAATTGATGCAGGTGGTGCCGGAGCGTTACCGGCTCCATGCGCATCATTGGTTGATTCTGCACGGCCGCTATGTCTGCCTCGCGCGGCGTCCGTTGTGCGAAAAATGCATCATCGCCGACTTGTGCAAGTGGCCGGGGAAAACCGTCAATTCGCCCGCTCAAATCGAAAACGCAAACAAATAAGCGTTCTTCGGAGGCCATCTCGAAGTCAATCCACACAATTATCCCCAAACGTGAATCTTGACGGGCGATTCATGCTTTAACTTGAGACTCTCAAATCACGAGTTATCCTCGCCATTAGATCGGTCGCGTTTGGTTCTGCCGAATGTGACGATCGCCAAGGTCAGGTTGGCCTGGGTGTAAGCCGCCGCTACCGGCCTTGCATCAAGGGGCGGATTTGATCCTGGTTCCCTGCAGCGGGTAGCAGCGCAAGGAACGTGACGGGCGAGCGCGAGCTCGCCCGTCATGATTTTGGGCCGGACCGGATCGACGACCCGTTGACCGCGGCGATGTGCTGTGAAGCGGCGGTGGGTTGAGGCGTTGTTTCACTTCAGTTTATTGTTGCGCATGATCTTTTCCGAAAACCGGTTTCCATTCCGGATCGCGTCCGGGACAGGCTTTTTCGGGATCGTGCATTAATGGCAAATTTTATCAGCCGCCGGCGGTTCACCATCGAGTGGGGCCAATGCGACCCGGCCGGCATCGTCTTCAACAGCCGTTTTTTCGAATTTTTTGATTGGGGCACCTGGACGCTGTTCGAGGCCGCGCTCGGGGTTAATCCGCAGGATCTGGCGTCTGCCTTCGGCATCGTCGGACTTCCGCTGGTCGATGCCGGGGCGCGCTTTTTGGCGCCCGCCCGCTTCGGCGACGTCGTCGACATGACCTCGCAGGTGAGCGCGTTCCGCCGCTCGAGTTTCGATGTCGAACATCGATTGGCGATCGGCGGGATCGTGGCGGTCGAGGGCCGCGAGACGCGGGTATGGGCCGCGCGCGATCCCGCCGATCCGTCCAAAATGAAATCGGTGCCGATCCCGCCCGAAGTCACCGCGCGTTTCCAAATTTAGGGCATGATCCGGAAAAAGCTCGTCTCGGACGCGATCCGGGATGGAAACCGGTTTTCCAAAAAGATCATACCCCATCAAAAACCTAGCGCGGCAATCGATTCAATTTGAAGCGATTGCGCTCTAGTTGCGTTGCAGTGATCGGCCTTGAGGATTTGGGCTTGAAAAACTTGGCAGCGGGTCTGGCAACGGTTTGAAGGTCTTCGGCATTATTGGTATTGAGTGACCCGTTCAAAAACTGCCGACCACCAGTATGGCGCGCATTCTTCAGCTTACGCTCAACGGCCGCGCCCGCACCGACGCGGTCGCTGACAATGTGCTGCTGCTGGATTATTTGCGGGAGATCGTCGGGCTTACCGGAACGAAAACGGGCTGCGATGGCGGCGAATGCGGCGCCTGCACGGTTCTCGTCGACGATAAGCCGCGGCTGTCTTGCCTGACGCTCGCGGGCGCCGTCGAGGGTCGCCGCGTCGATACCATCGAATCGCTGGCGCGGGACGGTCACTTGTCCGCCGTGCAGCGCGGATTTCACGAGAAGCTCGGATCGCAATGCGGCTATTGCACGCCAGGCTACATCATGGCTTCGGCGGGTCTGCTGCGCCGCAATCCAAAGCCCTCGGAAGACGATATCCGCGAAGCGCTCGGGAGCAATATTTGCCGCTGCACCGGCTACGTTAAAATCATCGAAGCGGTTAAACACGCGGCTGCGCTTTGCGCCACGGGATTGACGCCGTGAACGAGATCCTACCGGCGCACAATATCGGCAGCTATGTGCCGATGGTCGACGGCCCGGAGAAAGTCTCCGGGCGAGCGAAATACACGGCTGACTTGATCGTTCCCGGCATGCTGGCCGGACGGATTTTTCGCAGTCCCTATTCGCATGCGGAAATCCTCGAAGTGGACGTTTCCGAAGCGGCGAAGCTTCCCGGCGTCAAAGCGATCGTAACCGGCGCCGATTGCGACAAGACCTTCGGCGTTCTTCCGGTCGCGCGCACCGAGCACGTGCTGGCGCGCGAGCGCGTGCGCTATCGCGGCGAACCGGTCGCCGCGGTCGCGGCGATCGACGACGCCACGGCAAAGGAGGCGGTGCGCCGAATCAAACTCAAAGTTCGCGAACTTCCCGGCTATTACACCGCACGGCAGGCGATGACGCCGGAGGCGCTCGGCATTCACGAGCATCGGCCGCATAATCTCGAGCGCGACGTTCTGTTCGAACTCGGCAATGTCGAAACCGCTTTCGCGGCCGCCGATCTGGTGCGCGAGGGCGTCTACAATTGCGCCGAAGTCTGCCAGAACCAGATGGAAATGCACGCCGCGCTCGCCGACTACGACGCGGTGCGCGACCGCATCACCGTGCATGCTTCGACGCAGGTGCCGTATTACGTGCACTTGATGCTGGCCCAGACCCTCGACATGGATATGTCGCGCATCCGCGTGATCAAGCCGCATGTCGGCGGCGGCTTCGGCTGCCGCACCGAGACATTGAACGTCGAATTGATCGCGGCCTTGCTGGCGCGCAAGGCGGGCGGCTGCGTGCGCATCGCCGTCACCCGCGAGGAAACCTTCATTACGCATCGCGGCCGGCCGGAAACCGATATTCGCCTCAAGATCGGCATGCGCAACGACGGCCGCATCACCGGCGTGGAATGTGAGTGCATTCAGCGCGGCGGCGCCCATTCCGGCTATGGCATCGTCACGATCCTTTATGCCGGCTCGATGCTTTACGCGATCTACGATCTCGACAACGTCAAATATATCGGCAAGCGCGTACTCACCAACACGCCGCCCTGCGGCGCCTTCCGCGGCCACGGCACCGTCGATGTGCGTTTTGCCTTCGAAAGCCTGGTCGACGAAATGGCGCAGGCGCTTGCGCTCGATCCGTTCGCCGTGCGGCGCGCCAATCTTTTGCGCGCGCCGGCATTCACGCAGAACGATCTGATGGTGAACTCTTACGGTTTGCCTGAGTGCCTCGATTGGGTCGAGCGCGAAAGCGGCTGGAAGGCCCGCAGAGGTAAATTGCCGAACGGCAAGGGCCTGGGAATGGCCTGTTCGCACTATATAAGCGGCGCGTCGAAGCCGGTGAACTGGACCGGCGAGCCGCATGCGACCGTGAAACTTAAGCTCGATTTCGACGGCTCGATCGTGCTGCTGACCGGCGCCGCCGAAATCGGACAAGGCTCCTCGACGGTGCTCGTCCAAAGCGTCGCCGAAGTGCTTGGGCTCGATCTTTCGCGCATCCGCATTGTCAGCGGCGACAGCGACGTGGTGCCGAAGGACAACGGCTCCTATTCGTCCCGCGTCACCTTCATGGTCGGCAATGCGGCGATCGACGCCGCGCAAAATCTTAAAGCCGTTCTCATTGCCGCGGCTGCGCGCAAGCTCGACGCCAAGGCCAGCGAGATCGAATGCCTGGGCGAGCTCTATCGCGCCGGCGCGCAGGACAAGGGCCTGACCTTCAACGAAGTCGTCACCGAAGCGCTAAAAGATTCCGGCACCATCACAGTCACCGGCAATTATTCGACCATCCCGGAGTCGCACGGCGGCAAGAAGTACCGCGGCGCCGCGATTGGCGGCACCATGGGCTACAGCTATTCGGCGCAAGTCGTGGAAGTCAGCGTTGACGAAGAGACCGGCGTCGTCAGCGTCGACAAGGTTTGGGTCGCGCACGATTGCGGCAAGGCGCTCAACCGGCTTACCGTCGAGGGCCAGGTGCAGGGCTCGGTCTGGATGGGCATGGGCCAGGCGATGAGCGAGGAGGCGGCCTATCACGACGGCCTGATGCTCACCGCCAATATGCTCGATTACCGCGTGCCGACGATTCAGGATTCGCCGCCGATCGAAGTCGGCATCGTCGAGAGCGTCGATCCGCACGGTCCGTTCGGCGCGAAGGAAGCCGGCGAAGGTTCGCTCGCCGCGTTCCTGCCGGCGTTGACCAATGCGATTGCCGACGCAACGGGGCTCCGCTTCAACAACCTGCCGGTGACGCCAGACCGCGTGTTCGCGGCCATTGAAAAGCGCGCGCGCGGCCGCTGATGGACTCGCTTCCGAATTTCGACCTCGTCCGCCCGAAGACGCTCGAGGCGCTGATAAAGGCGCGCGCGGCGCATCCGCAATCGAGCCTGCTCGGCGGCGGCACCGATCTTTTAGTCAATATCCGTCGCGGCATCGTCGCGCCGCCGGTGCTGATCGACATGACCGGCGTGGACGAGCTTCGCGCCATGCAAGCCGACGAACGCCGGCTCGTCATCGGCGCCGGAGCGACGCTGGCCGAGGTGGCCGCGCATTCCGGCGTGGCGCGGCACTATCCCGCCGTGGCGCAGGCCGCCGCGCATATCGCCGGCCCGACCCAGCGCAATATGGGAACCGTCGGCGGCAATCTTTGTCTCGACACGCGCTGCATCTTTTACAATCAAAGCGAATTTTGGCGCGCCGCCAATGATCATTGCCTGAAAACCACCGGCACGATTTGCCATGTCGCGCCGAAAAGCCGCGGCGTCTGTTTCGCAACCTTCAGCGGCGATCTGGCGCCGGCGCTTTTGGTCTTCGACGCCGAAGTCGACATTGCCGGCCCGGCGGGCCGGCGCACGATGCCGCTGGCCGATCTTTATATCGGCTATGCGCGGCAGGACGAGCCGTTCACGCCGACTCGCGGCGACGGCAAATATTTTCTGTCGCTGCGTCCGGGCGAAATCGTCACCGCGGTGCGGGCAAAAAATGCGTCTGGCTTGCGCTCGGCCTACGATAAGATCCGCATCCGCCGCTCCATCGAATATCCGGTGACCGGGGTGGCGGTGGCGTTGCGGCGCGATGGCCAAAGGCTTGCCGATCTGCGCGTGGCGTTCACCGGCACCAATCCGCGTCCGGTGCGGCTCTCCGGCGCCGAGCACCTATGCGGCGGCGCGCTCGATGCTCGGGTGTTCGAGGGCCTCGAAGCGCTCACCCGCGATCAAATCATGGCGATGAAGACCACGTTCACGCCCGGGCACTACCGCCGCCGCGTCGCCGCCGTCCTGGCGCGGCGCTTGGTGCAGCGGTTGTGGGATTCGGCAATGACGTAGGTTACGACTCAAGCTCCCGCAACTTGAACCGCTGAATCTTCCCCGTCGCGGTGCGCGGCAGATCGGGCCGGATGTCGATCCAGCGCGGATATTTCCATGGGCCGGCATGTTGCTTCACATGCACGCGCAGCGTCTCGATGAGGCGCTCGTCGGCGGCAAAACCGTTCCGCAGCACGATGAAGGCCTTCGGCTTGATCAAGCCGTCGGCGTCTTTCTTGCCGATGACGGCGGCCTCGAGCACGGCTTCGTGCGAGGCGAGCGCCGCCTCCACTTCGAACGGCGACACCCACATGCCGCTCACCTTGAACATGTCGTCGGTGCGGCCGCAATAATGGTAGTAGCCGTCGCCGTCGCGGAAATATTTGTCGCCGGTGAAGGTCCATTCGCCGGCAAAAGTGCGCCGGCTCTTGGCGCGCTGGTTCCAATAACCTTCGCCGGCGGTCGCGCCGCGCACGACGAGCTCGCCGATCTCGCCGTCCGGTACGTCGCGGCCGTGCTCGTCGACGATTTTCAGCTCATACCCGGGGACCGGCTTGCCGGTCATGCCGTAGCGCACGTCGCCGGGCCGGTTGGATAAGAAGGTCTGAAACATTTCGGTGGAGCCGATGCCATCGAGCACATCGACGCCGCTTGCTTCCCGCCAGCGCTCGCCGAGCGCCTGCGGCAGCGGCTCGCCGGCAGAGATGCAAAGGCGTAGCCGGTCCGATCCCGCCCCGCGACGCATCTCCTTATGCGCGAGCAGCGAGGCAAAGAGCGTCGGGACGCCGTAGAAGATCGTCGGCCGATGCCGCCGCATCACGTCAAACACCGCCTCCGGCGTCGGCCGCTGCGGCAACAGCACGGCGGTGGCGCCGACCGACATCGGAAACGCCATGGCATTGCCCATGCCGTAGGAGAAAAAAAGCTTGGCGGCGGAGAACACCACGTCGTCTTCGCGGATGCCGACGACGTGGCGTCCCATCAAACGCGCCGCCGCGAGCGGCGTCGTATGCACATGCTTGACGCCTTTGGGCTCGCCGGTGGAGCCCGACGTGTACATCCAGAACGCGACTTCGTCGGACAGCGTCGGCGCGGTGAACGGCTCGGCGCGGCCGCGCGCCAACAATTGAGAAGAAAAATCGTGGACGTCGCGGCGAATTCCAGCGCCTACGTCTTCGCCGAACGCGTCACGTTCGGACGCGCTTGCGCCAACGAGAATAACGCTGCGCAGCCGCGGCAGCCGGTCTAGAATGGGCAACAGCGTTTTGGCAAGCGAAGCCGAGGCAACAATCGCCGCGGTACGGCTGTCGCCGAGAATATACGCATATTGTTCGGCGTTCAGCAGCGTATTGAGCGGCAGCACCACAATACCGGCGCGGACGCCGCCCCAAAACGCGACGGGAAAATCGACCGTGTCGTACAGCAAAAGCGCGAGCCGCTCCTCCGGGCGCAGGCCGATTTCTTTGAGCGCTGAAGCGAAACGGCAACTGCGTTCTTGCAGCTCGCCATAAGTGAGCGCGCGATCGGCGTCGACGAAAGCGATTTTGCCAGCAAGCCCGCGCGCGACCTGCGCATCGATGAGATCGGTGACGGCGTTATAGGGCCGGCGCTGCAGGAGGTCTTCCAGCATGGGCGCTCCCCGCTCGACGCATGCCTCGCTCGGCCGCGAAAAATCCCCGCTGCATCGCATCCTTTGCGGCCGGCGAAAGCCTAATGCGGGACCGCGGGGCGTGCAACGCGTCCTCTCATTCGTGGCCGTGCATTCCTTGCCAGCCGGTCTGTTTTGGAGGAGATTTGCACAAACCGAAACGAGTAGAACGCATGGAGGATACGCCGATGGAAATCGTTCCCCTGCACCCGGGATTCGGCGCTGAATTGCGCGGTGTAACGCTGGCCGATGTTGCGGCGCACGATGCCGCCTACGCGGCGGTGCGCGCGGCCTTCGAAGAATACTCGGTTCTGGTCTTCCGCGGCCAGGACGTCACCAATGAGAGCCAACTTGCCTTTTCGCGCCGCTTCGGCCCACCGGAAGTGACCAAAGTCGGCTCGCTCGGCACCGGAACGCATTTCGTCATCCTCACTACGATCGGCCAGGACGGCAAAGTCGTGCCGGCGGATCATCGCTATGCGTTGCGCAACAAGGCCAACCAGCTTTGGCACACCGACAGTTCGTTCAAGAGCGTGCCGGCGCTGGCGTCGATCCTCTCGGCGCGGATCATCCCGGAAAACGGCGGCGAGACGGAATTCGTCTCGACGCGGCTTGCTTTTGAGCGCCTCGATTCGGCGATCCGCGAGAAGCTGGAAAACTCCTTCGCCTGGCATCACTACGCGCATTCGCGCGGCAAGATCGCGCCCGACCTCGCCACCCAGGAAGAATTGGCGGCTTTGTCCCCGCAATGCTGGCGCATGGTCTGGAGAAATCCGGTCAACGGCCGCGGCGCGCTTTACCTCGCTTCGCACGCTTATGCGGTCGAG
The DNA here is from genome assembly GCA_035623195.1 of Xanthobacteraceae bacterium. Taxonomy (GTDB): domain Bacteria; phylum Pseudomonadota; class Alphaproteobacteria; order Rhizobiales; family Xanthobacteraceae; genus BOG-931. The sequence goes on from DASPTX010000074.1 coordinate 33,429, forward strand.
GGCATGGACCCGGTCGCCGGCGAGAAACTGATCGACGAGCTGACGCGGGCCGCGACCGCGCTCGGCTTAAGCTACGCGCACGCCTGGAAGGCCGGCGATGTCGTCATGTGGGACAATCGCGCCACCATGCATCGCGGCCGGCCCTGGCCGGCGCACGAAGCGCGTTACATGGTGCGCACGACGATTTCGGCGACAGCCATTGACGGCGTCGAATCGATGCGCCCGCCGCCGCAGCTCGCGGCCGAGTGAGAATAGTCGTTTTTCCTCCCCTGAAAGGGGAAGAGTCGACGTGCGAAGCGCGCCGGGGAGGGGGCAAGCGCAATCAGAAGCGCTGCTGCAAGTATCCCCACGACTATTCGGCCGCGACTGATCGCGAATCCTGGGTCGCCTGCCGTTCCATTTCGCGGCGGATACGGACGGCTTCCTCGCCGCCGTCGAGCGCCACATCGGACGCCGTCAAAATCTCGCCTTTGGCAACATCGCGCGTCAGCTTGACGTGATGGGCCAGTCCGATCGGCAAGCCGCCGAGCGCGAGACTCCGCGCCGCCGGAATGAGCTTGGCGAAAACGGTGTAGCCACCTTCGCCGTCGAGCGTTTCGCCGGCTTTCAAGGCGCGCTTGGCGACTGCGACCGCGTCGCCGCGCCAGGTCCGGCAGCATCCGGTCGGTTCGCCGCGCAGTGTGGCGTTGAGCACCGAAATCGACAGTTCGAGCCCGATCAGATGATAGGGCTTGTACATCGCCGCATAGCGCCCGCTCGCGTCGGTCGGCAGCCCATATTGCTTAAAGCAGGCCGCCGCATAATCGTTCGCCGCCTTGAGCACGACATAGACGCCCCAGCGCAGGTCGCGCTCGACCGGGCTTCCGTCGCGCTCAAGGGAGGAAACCACTTCCACCATACCGTCGCGCTCCAGGACGCCGCCCAGCGCTTTCGGCCGCAATACGCTTGCGAGCGCGTCCGCGCCGCATGGCGGGAAGAAAAGGCCGTCATGCGGCACGTCGAGATCGCAGGCATTGGCGACTGCCGCCATCTCGATCGCCGATTTGGTGCCGTCCAGAAACGAATTGAACATCTGCGAATTCATACCGGCTTGTTTGGCCTCCTCCGCGGTGAGACCGTAATGCTCCCATACGCCGTCGGGCGTGACCGCGTGATAGGCCGGCAAATATTTGGTGCCCTTGCCGGCGGCGGCGACGACAAAACCGGCCGAGCGCGCCCAATCGACCATTTCTGCGATGAGCGCCGGCTGATCGCCATAGGCGAGCGAATAGATGACGCCGGCTTCGCGCGCCTTGCGGGCGAGGAAGGCGCCGGCAAGCGCGTCGGCCTCGACATTGACCATGACGATGGGCTTACGCGCAGCGATCGCGGCAAGCGCGTGCGTAATGCCCGCAGCCGGATCGCCGGTCGCCTCGATCACGACCTCGATGTGCTCGTCGATGCAAGCGTCGCGACCGCGTTCGGCAAATCGCGTGCGCGCGATGCGGCCCGCGTCCCAGCCGACGGTGCGGCAGGCGGCTTTGGCGCGATCGACGTCGCGGTCGCAAATCAGCGCGATTTCAAGCCCGCCGATCGAGGGCACTTGGGCGAGAAACATCGAGCCGAATTCTCCGGCGCCGATCAGGCCGACGCGGACCGGCTTTCCCGCTTCGACGCGCGCGGCAAGCAGCGATTGCAGGTTCATTGTCGTCGGCTACTCCGCCGCTACCCGGTGTGCGCGCGCATAGGCAAGCAGGGCGTCGTCGGCGACCGGCACGATCGGCGTGAAGTCACGGTGCGCGATCCACTCCGGCCGCGTGAATTTGGTGATGTGGTTGGAGACCGCGCACAGCGTCAAGTAAACGATCTTGCGCGGAAACGGCGTGATGTTCGGCGGCGAGGCATGAACGAGATTGCCGTGGAACATCAAGACCGAGCCGGGCTTGCCGGTCGGCGCCACGATGCCGCCTTCGGCGGCGAGCCGCGTCACGGTTTCCTTGTCCAGCGTCCACAACGGGTATGACGTGGTGAGCGTGTCGTGTCCGGCGGCGAGCACGCCTTGCTTATGACTCTTCGGGATCAGCATCAGCGCGCCGTTGATCGGCATCACCTCGTGAGGAACACGGCGATATTCATGGCGCGCGGCTCGGGCATGCCGTCGTCGCGCGCCCAGGTGCCGTAGTCCTGATGCCACTGCCAGACATCGCCTTCGAAAGCCGCCTTGGCGTTGAGCTTGAACTGATGCACGTAGACGTCTTCCCCGAAGATCTGGCGCAACGGCTCGACCAGCCGCGGATGGCAGGCGAGCAGGCGGAACGTCTCGTTGAACGTATGCGCAGCGAAGGCGGTGCGCGGCGCACCCGTTTTCTCGCGCCAGACTTCCTGGCGGTCGAGTTTGAGGATCGCTTCGGCGTCATCGCGTAGGAGCGCGATTTCCTCTTCGCCGAAACAGTTCGGGAAGAACAAATAGCCTTGCTCGTCGAACTCTTTCAGTTGCGTGGGGGTGAGCTTCATGGCGGGATGTCTCGGTGCCTTCCAAATTGGATTTTTTGCGGCACAAATTAGCGTAAAACCGGCGGGCGATCTACATCCCGCGGAACTTCGGCTTGCGTTTAGCGTGAAACGCCTCGACGCCTTCGCGGAAATCGTCGGACTGGCGCAAGCGGCTGTAACAATGCCCTTCCAGTTCGATGGCGGCTTGCAGATTGGTGTCTTCGGTCGCGTTCAGAAGCGTCTTGGCCGTGCGCTGGGCGAGCGGCGAGAAGCCGCGCAGCTCCTCGGCTAAAGCATCGGTCGCCGCTTCGAGTTGCGCGTCGGGAACGCACTCGGTCGCGATGCCCCAGTCGTAGGCTTGCTTTGCCGGAATGCGCTTGGAGCGCATCACGACGTCCTTGGTGCGCGTGATACCGATGATCTTTTGCAACCGCGCCGAGCCGCCCGAGCCTGGGATCTGGCCGAGCCGCTGTTCCGGCAGCGCGTAGAGGCAGGTCTCTGAAGCGATGCGAAAATCGCAAGCGAGCGAAATTTCGAAGCCGACGCCGAAGCAATAGCCGCGATTGGCGGCAATCACGGGTTTCGCGCAGCGCGCCGGCGCGGCGATGTTCCAAGCGAGCTTCGCGACGTGTTCGGGCGAGGCTTGCAGGAAACCCGCGATATGGCCGCCGGAGGAAAAATGCTCACCTACCGCCCGCAGCACGATGACGCGCACGCGCGCATCCGCGTCGAGCGCTTCGAAACAAAGACGCAGCTCCTCGCGTTGCGCCATTTCGATGACGTTGAGCGGCGGCCGGTCGAGCACGATATCGGCGCGCTCGCGCTGTGGCTCGATCTCGACGCGAAAACCGTCGAGTTTCTGTAAACGCGGATCGGAAATAACGGTCATCGGCGCACTGCTCATGTCGCTAGGTTCATGCCGTTGGGTTCATGCCATCGGATTCACGCAGCCGTATCGCGTTCGCGCGCGCCGCTGGCGGCTTCGGCCGGTTCCGCCGTATATTCGCCCGCGGCGAGCTTGCGGCGAAGGAGCTTGCCGACCGGCGATTTCGGAATTTCGGCGACAAAAATATAACGCCTGGGTCGTTTGAAATTCGCCAAGCCCGAGGCGCGGCAGAACGCATCGAGCTCCTCGGGCTCGATCGCAGCGCGGCGCCTGACGAAAGCGGTGACGATCTTACCCCAGCGCTCGTCGGGTAGACCGACGACGGCGACTTCCGACACGGCTGCGTGGAGCGACAGGCACGACTCGATTTCGACCGGCGAGACGTTTTCGCCGCCGGTGATGATCATGTCGTCGGCGCGGCCGGTAACGAAAATATCGCCGTCGCCGTCGACGAAGCCGGTGTCGCCGGTAAAATACCAGCCCTGGCGGAGCGCCTTGGCGTCGGCGTCGGGACGGCGCCAATAGCCCTCGAAGGATTCGTCGCTGGCAAGAAGCGCGATGATCTCTCCTTCCTCGCCGATCGCGGCACGCTCGTCGACCGACTTGGCGCCGAGCTTCACCACCCGCACCGTCTGGTTGATGCCGGCGCGGCCGGCCGAGCCGGGCTTGGCGGGCGCACTCTGGTCGATGGTGAAAGTGTAGACCTCCGACGAGCCGTAATGGTTGACGAACAAATCAGGATGGAAAGCCGCTTCGAGTTTCTTCAAAAGGCCATCGGTCATCGGCGCACCAGCGAAGCCTAGCTTACGCACCGCGCCGACATCGCTGGTCGCGAATGACGGATGATGCACGAGATCGTGATAGAGCGTCGGCACCAGATAAAGATTGGTCACGCGCTCGGTCGAGATCAAACGCAAAGCTTCGGCGGCATCGAAGCAGCGCAGGCAGATAAACGCGCCGCCGACGAGCGACATGGCAAGGAGCGAACGCACGCCCATCGTGTGATAGAGCGGCATGACCCCAAGCGTGCGCTCGCCGCGGCGATAAAGATTTTGCGCGACATGGGCGAGCGCGGCGGCGCGTTCGGCGCGCTGACGGCGCGGCACGCCCTTGGGCCGCGCGGTCGTGCCGGACGTGTAGAGCATCACCGACCAGGCCTCGGCGTCCGCGCGCGGCACCGCATCGGGCGCAGCGAGTGCCGCGAGCGCGGCGAAGCGTTCCTCTCCCGGCACCGCGGCGTCAACCGCGATTCGCGGCAGTTTTAGCCCCAGCATCGATCCGGCCACCGCATTGGCGGATGCCTCCTCGTAGGCAAGCGCCTTGGCTTCGCTATCGTCCAGGAAGAAATCGAGCTCGCTTGCCGTCGAGCGCCAGTTGACGGGCGTGACAATGAGGCCGGCGAATTGGCAGGCCCAATGCAAGCTGGCGGCCTCCCAGCGATTCTGCAGCGCTGTGACGAGATGATCGCCGGGCTTGAGGCCCAGCGCATCGAAGCCGGCGACGAGCGCCGAAATGCGCCGGTACCATTGCGCATAGGTCAGGCGCAGATCGCCATCGGCGATTGCGAGGGCGTTCGGGTCGCGGGCGACACTGCCGAGGAAGCTCAGGCCCAGATCGAGCATGGACTAGGAACCGGTTTGGCGTCCGTTCTCCGCGGCATGATAGGCCTCTGCCGCATGCCCTGACAAACCGTGGGCAAAGCAAAACGCGAGAGGTGGAATGGAAAGCCGCTCGAAAGCGAGCCCCGTACTATTTCCGCGCTTCGCGCGTCGGGAATAGCGCAGCCGGGAAATCCGCGGCCGAGCGGTGCGGCCGCTCTCGCGGTATATATTCCAGGTGCGGATTGGCATCCGGCTCGACGGCCCGCCGGTAGAGGTGCCAGGTCGCATGGCCGAGCACCGGCATAACCACCGTAAGACCGAGGAAGAACGGGATAGAGCCGACCACGAGCAGCGCCGCCACGATCAGTCCCCACAACGCCATGGTGAGGGGGTTCGCCGCCGCCACCCTGACCGAGGTATAGACCGCGACCGCGGCGCCGACGTCACGATCGAGCAACAGCGGGAACGAAATGGCGCTGATCGTGAGCACAAGCACGGCGAACAGGAAGCCGACGCCGGTGCCGACGGCGATGAGCCGCCATCCGGCGGGCGTGGTCAGTACATTGCCGAGGAATTGTACGAGCGGCGGCGGCGGCGCATAGCCGAAATTGGCGATGTAAAGCGCTTCTGCGACCACGAGCCAAATCAGAAAAATCGCCATCAGCAAAAGCCCGAGCACAATAATAGAGCCGAGCGACGGCGAATGCACTACGTTCAAAGCATGTTCCGACGATGTGTCGAGGCCGGTTTCGCGGCGCCTGCTCAATTCATAAAGACCGATCGCGGCAAGCGGCCCGACCAGCGCGAAGCCGGCGGCGATCGGAAACGCCAAAGGCAGCAGCGAATTTCCCAATGTCAAAGCGATGAGAAAAATGCCGAGCATCGGATAGATTACGCAAAGAAAAATCGCGTGGCTCGGCATGGCGAGGAAATCGTCGACGCCGCGCGCGAGCGAATCGTAAAGGTCCGACGGCGAGATGCGGCGAACGACAGGCCGAATGGCGCTTGTGCCCGCGCCGAGAAGAATATGCGAATTCGTCATAAGCGCTCCTCCCGACCTTTCGGTTCAGGCGCGCATCCGGCCGGAGGGCCGCGAGGCGCCCGAGCCCAGTCTTTTTAAGGCATGATCGCCTTTCCGGTTTTTTATTCCGGATCGTTTGCCCGATCATGCTTTCGTCCGGCGATCATGGCATTTCACGGCTCCTCATGCATTAGGGAACGCTCACGCCCGCTACTAAGTTTGCTTCACAATCTGGTGTGTTCCTGGAGATTGTGCGCCGCAACTGGCATTAAGAAGGCGTTGTAGTAGCGCACGCTGTCGCCTGGACACCGGCGAAAGCGTTTCCTCCAAGCAGCAGCCACGTTCCATGAGGGAACTCCTATGCCCAAATATCTGGTTGAAGCGCGCTACACCACCCAAGGAGCAAAGGGTCTAGCCCGCGAAGGAGGCTCGGGACGCCGCGCCGCCATCGCGAAAACGGTTGAAAGCGCGGGAGGAAAGCTGGAGACGGTCTACTTCGCCTTTGGCGACGTCGACGTCTATATCATCGTCGATCTTCCCGATAATGTTTCCGCCGCCGCCGCTTCGCTTGCAGCGAATCAAACCGGCTTTTTAGCGAGCAAGACGATCGTGCTTCTGACGGCGGAGGAGATGGATCAGGCCACCAAAAGGAAGATCGACTTTCGTCCGCCGGGACAATGAGGCACGCGAAGCCGCAGTAAAAAGGGCCCCCTTTCGGGAGCCCTTTTCCGACAGTCACGCGACAGCGCTAGCGGTGCGCGTGAACGTGAGGGTGACCGCCATGCCAGCCGTCACCACGCCATCCGTCGTTCCAACCGTCGCCGATGACGACATTCGGCCCGCCATAATAATCGTAATAACCTCCGCCGCAGCCGTTGTAGCCGCAGTCGTTATAGTAGTACGGGCGGGGCGCACCAAGATCGATGCCTACGCCGCCCGGGCCGGCGTAGAATCCGACCTGCGCCATGGCCGGTGCAGCCGCTGTTGCTAGAAGCACTGCTGTAGCGATGCCGAGCGCAAGTTTCTTCATCATCTTCTCCTCTCTTTCTTTCTTCAGGTAACGAGGAGAAACGCGAGAACGATAGAGCGCGTTCCGCGTAACAGTCTACTTTCGCGGAAGTTCCGACCAAATATTTTTGAAGATTTTTGGAACCGCGCGGCGCGAAATTTATTCCGCGGCAAGCGGCAGCGATTCTTCTGCCGCTTGATGCTCGCCTTTTTCGCCGCTCAGCCAAGCCTGGAACCGATCGAGGTAAAGATAGATCACCGGCGTCGTGAACAGCGTCAACAGCTGGCTGAGCGCAAGACCGCCGACCATCGAATAGCCGAGCGGCTGACGCAATTCGGAACCGGCTCCATGTCCCAGCATCAGCGGCAAGCCGCTCAATAGCGCCGTCATGGTCGTCATCACGATCGGGCGGAACCGCAGCAAACAAGCCTGCCGTATCGCCTCGCGCGGCGCCAATCCAGCGCGCTCGCGATTGATGGCGAAATCGACGAGCATGATGCCGTTCTTCTTCACAATGCCGATGAGCAGGATAATGCCGATGATGCCGATGACCGACAGATCGAAGCCGCCGATCGACAAGGCAAGCAGGGCGCCGATTCCCGCCGACGGCAAGGTCGACAGGATGGTCAGCGGATGAATGTAGCTTTCGTAGAGCACGCCGAGAATGACGTAGACGACCACGAGCGCGGCCGCGATAAGGACCGGCTCGTTCGATAGCGCCGCCTGGAAGGCCTGTGCGTTGCCCTGGAAGGTTCCGATGAGCGACTGCGGCATTCCGATTTCCGCCGCGGCTTTTTGGATGGCGTCGACCGCCTGACCGAGCGCCACACCGGGAGGCAGATTGAATGTCAGCGTCACCGCGGGGAATTGCCCCGAATGCGCGACCAGCAGCGGCCCGATATGCGCGTTGTCGACATTGACCAATGTCGAGAGCGGAACGAGCTGGCCGGTGGCCGGCGCCCTAATGTAGAGCTGATTGAGCGTTTGCAAATTGCCTTGTAATTGCGGCAGCACTTCCAAGACGACATAGTAGGAGTTATTGGTGAAATATTGCGTCACCTGATTTTGGCCGAAGGCGTCGTTGAGCGTGGCGTCGATAAGCGCCGGCTGGATGCCGAAGCGCGCGGCCGCGTCGCGATTGATCGTGATGGCGAGCTGCGGCGCCGCATTTTGCGCGTCGGTCGCCACGTCGGCCAATTCCGGCAGCGTCTTGAGCTTCGCCGTCAAGCGCGGTGCCCAGGTATTGAGCTCACGCAGGTCGGGATCCTGCATGACATATTGGAACTGGCCGCGCGCGATACGGCCGCCGACCGTGATGTCTTGCGCCGGCTGCAGAAACAGCCGCACGCCGGGGATTTGAGCAAGCTTCGGGCGCAGCCGATCGATGATCTGGGATGCCGACGCCGTGCGATCGTCGCGCAGTTTCAATCCGATAATGAAGCGGCCGGTGTTCTGCGTGTTGCCGTAGCTCGGCCCGAAGAACGAGGCGAAATCGGCGACATCGTGATCCCGCGCGATGACATCGGAAAGCTGCCCCTGGATCTCTTGCATCTTTTGCGGCGAGACGTCCTGCCCGGCTTCGGATATGCCCAGGATCATGCCGATGTCCTGGGTCGGGAAGAAGCCCTTCGGCATTGTCACGAACAGCACGCCGGTGACCACGAGCGTCGCGATAAATACCAGCAGCGTCGTGAACTGGTGCCGCAACGCAACGTCAAGCGCGCGCCGGTAGGCGTCGAGAACCACATCGAAGCCCCATTCGATGATCCGATAGAGCCGGCCGTGCTGACGGTCGTGTTCGCTGACCAGAAACCGCGAACACAACATCGGCGTCAATGTCAGCGAAACGAAAACCGACACGATGATCGCGGCGGTGACGGTAATGGCAAACTCATGGAACAGCCGTCCGACAATGCCGCTCATCAACAAAAGCGGAATGAACACCGCGATCAGCGAAATACTGATTGAAAGAACGGTGAAGCCGATCTCGCGCGCGCCTTTGATCGCCGATTGCAAGGGCGTCGTGCCGGCTTCCAAATGCCGGAAAATATTCTCGACCACGACGATGGCGTCGTCGACCACGAAGCCGACCGAGATCGTCAACGCCATCAGCGATAGATTATCCAGGCTGAAACCGGCGAGATAGATGAAGGCGATCGCGCCGAGCAGCGACAGCGGCACCGCGGCGGCCGGAATGAGCGTGGCGTGCAGGCTGCGCAGGAACAAAAGGATGATCAGGACGACGAGCACGCACGACAACAGCAGCGTGTATTCGACGTCCTTGACCGAGGCTCGAATGGTCTGCGTGCGATCGACGATCGTCGTCAGATGAATGCCCGGCGGGATCAGCGAATGCATCTGCGCCAAAGCGGCTTTGATGTTGTCGACGGTGTCGATGACGTTAGCGCCTGGCTGCTTGAAGACGAGTAGGACGACGGCCGTTTGATCGCGGTGCAACGCGCCGAGCGTCACATCCTGCGGGCCCGCGATCGCCCGGCCGACGTCGCTGACACGAACCGGCGCGCCGTTACGGTAGCTGATGATGACGTTGTTATAGTCATCCGGCTCGATCAATTGATCGTTGTCGGAGATCGTGAAGCTCTGTTGCTTGCCGAGCAGCGTTCCCTTGGCCGCATCGGTCGTGGCGTTGGTCAGCGCGTTGCGGACGTCTTCGAGCGTCAATTGGCGCGCCGTCAGCTTTGCCGGATCGACCTGCACGCGAATGGCGGGCCGCTGCTGACCGCCGATGACGACCTGAGCAACGCCGGCGATCTGCGAAATCTGCTGCGCCACGACGTTCTCGGCAAAATCGTCGACCTTGGTCAGAGGGATCGTCTGCGAATTCGCCGCGATGATCAGCATCGGCGAGTCCGCCGGATTGACCTTGCGGTAAGTCGGCGGCGTGGAAAGATTCTTGGGAAGCTGCGGGCCCGCGGCAGTGATCGCGGCCTGAACATCCTGCGCGGCGCCGTCGATATTGCGATTGAGATCGAACTGCAGCGTCACGACCGTAGAGCCGAGCGAACTCACCGAGCTCATTTGGGTGACGCCGGCAATCTGTCCGAACTGGCGTTCAAGCGGGGTGGCGACCGTCGCCGCCATTGTTTCGGGGCTGGCGCCGGGTACCGTCGCGGTAACCTGGATGGTCGGGAAATCGACCTGCGGCAAGGGAGCGACCGGCAATAGGGGAAAAGCGACAAGGCCGACGAGCGCAAGCGCAGCCATCAACAACGATGTGGCGATCGGCCGGCGGATGAAGACTTCCGAGAAATTCATCAGGACTTGTCCGCCGGTTGCTCGGTGGCCGGCGCCGGCGAGCGGATCGCGACATGGGTCCCGACATCCAAGCGGGATTGGCCTTCGACGACGACGGTCTCGCCGACAGCGAGCCCTTTGATGGCGATCGCGGTATCCTCGTCGACCGTCATCCCATCGATCGGCCGCTGCTCCACGGTATTATCGGGCTTGATTACCCACACATAATAACCGTCCGGTCCGCGCTGGAGCGCGACGGCCGGAATCGTGACCGCGTCCTTGCGCGTGGTGATCAGGATGCGGGCATGCACGAACTCGCCTGGCCACAGCCGCTCGTCCGCGTTGGGAAATTCAGCCTTGAGCTGAATCGTGCTGGTGGTTTGGTCGATTTGATTGTTGATCAGAAGGAGTTTGCCTTCGGCGAGCTGCGTTTTGTCGTCTTGGTCGAAAGCCAAGACCGAAACGGTACCGTGCAACATCGCCTCGCGCACCGGCCCGAGATCGGCTTGCGGCAGAGTGAAAATGACCGTGCTCGGCTTGATCTGCGTGAGCACGGTCAGCGGACTTGTGTCGTTGGGGTGCACGATATTGCCGATGTCGACTTGGCGGAATCCGACCACGCCGTCGATCGGCGCAGTAATGGTTGCGTAATTGAGCTGGGTCTGCGCCGCGTCGATGGCCGCCTGGTCGGCGTCGATCGTCGCTTTGGTTTGGTCGACTTTAGCCTGCTGGGCGTCGACGTTTTGCTGCGTCTCGAAATCCTTGAGCACGAGCGCCTTGAAACGCGCCAGATCCTTTTGCGCGTCGATCAACTGAGCCTCGTCTTCGCTTTTTTTGGCGACCGCCTGATCGAGCGCGGCCTTGAACGGCGCCGGGTCGATCTTGGCGAGCACGTCGCCCCGGCGGACATCCTGGCCTTGGCGGAAGTCGATGGAGACGATCTGGCCGCTGACCTGAGCCCGGATGGCGACGGTGTTGAGCGCTTGAACCGTACCGAGCGCGTCGTAATAGATCGGCACATCGCGCGTTACCGCAGTGGCGGCGGTGACCGGCACGGCGGGCGGGCCCGCAGTCGGGGCGGCTTGCGAACTGGTGTGGCGCCAAAAAATGACGACCACCGCCAAGGACGCCAGCGCGATCCCGACGACTGCGAAAAAAATCCGCCGGGAATTGCGCCCGGTCATCCACATCCCCATGATCCAGCTATAGCTGTTTTTCCTAACGTTTCTAACGTGCAAGCCGGGACTTTATTCCAGCGCAGTTCGCATTCAAATGGCTGCCGGATTAAAGTTCATTAAGGTCATGATAGAATGCCATTAACGCCGCCATTCGATCCCGTTGATCTTGCTCGATGCTTTGCGTTACGCGGGCGGCCGAGCCGCTGTGGTGGCAATTACGCATCCCACGGCTGCGCCGGCGAGCCAAGGTTAACGTTCGGTAATGCCGCCCATCCGAGGCGAAATGATCTTTCGCTTCATGGGCACCTTAGTCTCTTATTTAAGCAAGATTTTTTCCGGAAACCAGTCGTTGCTTTCTACCGGGGATCAAAGGTAAGGCAGGCCTGTCCGGGAACATGATTCAGAGCCGGCGAAGCAGCGCGGAAATCGCGGCGATAACCACGAGCACAGCGGCGATGGGAATCCAGATCAGCGCCGCGCCGACCAGCGCCAAGAGCAAGACGCCGCCGAACAGTCCGACGATCAATACAAGAAGCGCAAAACCGAGCGGCCCCATGCGCGTGATATAGATGCGCTGGCCGCCATATTGGGTGTATCCGTTGGGCTGCCAAGCCGAGCCGCGCCGCGAATGCCGCTCCGGCGGGATGATTTCCGGTTCGTGGCGCGGCCGCTCGGGCTCGTCCTGATGTTTCGGCATGATCGATCCGCTCAGCGCGCCAAGGTCCGCTCGTGGTGATCGTGCAGGAATTTGGCCAATTGCTCGCGCAGGCTCTCGTCCTCTTCGCCTTGGTGACCGAGCACGACGGCCCGCTCGAACAGCCGATGCTGCAATTCCTGCGGCAACTCGCCCCACAAGTCCGCGGCGGCTGCGCCGAGAACCAAAAAATAGCGGGCGGCGATGTCATTGACGACTTGATCCGAGCGATGCTGCGTCATGGCGGGACTCTCTCGCGCTATCCGTGGTTGCGATGATACGGCGATATTGAGCCTGGTATTTCCTGAAAACAATGGCCGCGCAGCCTTTGTTCCAGGCGCGCCGAAAGTCCGTTAACGGCCGCCGCCAACGGCTCCACCCGGCGCGGCATTGACCTGTTCGCGCGCAAAGCCCGCGGTCGCCGCATAGCCGCGCACGATGGCCTTGCGTTCCTCATAGGAAAGCACGGCGTCGATATCCTCGAACCCTTCCGGCGCGCGCGCCTCGACGGCGTCGATCACGCCTTCGGGCCCGCCGCTTCTGTTCATGCGCACGATTTGCGCCGTCGGCGGCAGCCGTTCGCGTTCGTAGGCCCAAAGCGCCTGCGCCGGGTGTTCGGCCGCGACCAATTGATCAACGAGCGCACGCGCATCGAGAATCGCCTGCGAGGCGCCGTTCGAGCCGACCGGGTACATCGGATGCGCGGCGTCGCCGAGCAGCGTGACGCGGCCGAACGACCAGCGCGGCAAGGGATCGCGATCGCACATCGGATATTCCCAAAATCCCGGCGTCGCCGCGATCAGCGCTTGGGCGTCGACATGGCTGAGCGCGAAGCGCCGGATATGCGGAGCGAGATCCTCCATCCGGCCGGGCCGCGACCAGTCCTCCTTGCGCGGCGGCGGCGTTTCGCCGTTGCCGATCTTGGCGACCACGGCCCAATTGGTCAGCCGCCGCCCGCCGTCGGCGCTTTCGCCGATCGGATAGACGACGAGCTTGGGCGCCATGCCGCCGGCCACGATCATGGAGCGCCCGGTCAGGAACCGCGGCCAGTCGGCGGCGCCGCGCCAGAGCATGGCGCCGTTCCAGCGCGCCGGACCTTCGTCCGGGAACAGCATTTGCCGCACCGTAGAATGAATGCCGTCGGCGCCGACCAGAACGTCGCCGTGCGCGGTGGCGCGATGGGAGCCGGCGCGGTCGAATAAATAGGCAGTCACGCCGGCCTCGGCCTGACGGAAGGCGCCGAGCCGATGGCCGGTATGGATGCGCTTCTCGCCGAGCCGTGCGGAGACCGCCTCGTGGATGACGCCCTGCAGGCGTCCGCGATGAATCGAAAATTGCGGCACGTCGTAGCCGGCATCGAGCCCGCGCGGCTCGCGCCAAATCTCCTGGCCGAAGCGGTTGGTATAGAACAGCTCGTAGGTTCGGATGCCGACTTCGTCGAGCCGCTGCAAAAGCCCGAGCGCGGCGAGTTCTTTGATCGCGTGGGGCAGCGTGTTGATGCCGACGCCGAGTTCGCGGATCTGGTCGGACTGTTCGCAGATTTCGCAATTCAGGCCGCGCGCGTGCAGCATCAAGGCGGCGGTGAGCCCGCCGATGCCGCCGCCCGCGATGAGGACTTTCATTGCCGCCCTTTCATGAGCCGCTATTGTGCCAGCGCCGTCCTGCCGCGCAACCGGGAAGCGCGGCGGCCGGCTCGCTTCAGCCCAATCGGTTTATTCGGGCTCGATGCCGGCCTCGCGGATCACGTTGCCCCAACGCTCCGTCTCTTCCTTGACGAAGGCGGCGATCTCGGCCGGCGTGCCGCCACCGGCGCTGATGCTGAGCTCTTTGAAACGCTCTAGGAGAACCGGGTCGCGCATCGCCGCATTCGCGGCGGCATTGAGCTTGGCGACGATCTCCGGCGGGGTTTTCGGCGGCGCGGTCAAGGCATGCCAAGTGTCGGAAATGCAGCCGTGCACGCCCACTTCTTCCAGCGTCGGAATATCCGGCAGCGAAGGGACGCGATCCTTGACCGTCACGGCGAGGATGCGCGCGCGTCCGGATTTGTGCAGCTCAATCGAAGTGGCGAGCTCGTTGAACATCAGATCGACATTGCCGGCGAGCAGATCGTTGACAGCCGGCGCGGTGCCCTTGTACGGCACGTGCGTAAGCTTGGTATGCGTAATGGCCTGAAACAGCTCGGCGGTCGTGTGCGAAGTGGTGCCGATGCCCTGCGAGGCATAATTGATCTTGCCGGGATTCGCCCTGGCATAGGCGATCAGGTCCTGCATCGTTTGCGCCGGGAAATCCTTGCGCACCAGGACGACATTGGGAATGTGCGACATGATCGCCACGGGCACGAGCTGCGCCGGATCGTAATTGAGCGATTTGTAGAGGAACTTGTTGGTCGTGATCGGCGCCGGCTGCGAGGCCAGCAGCGTGTAGCCGTCCGGCTCCGCGCCGTATACGGTTTCGGCGGCGAGGCTGCCGCTGACGCCGGCTTTATTTTCGACGATGAGCGGCTGGCCGAGCGGCTGGCGCATTTTGTCGGTGACGAGCCGCGTCACGGTGTCGACGCCGCCGCCGGCCGGCACCGCGACGATGACCCGTATCGGGCGGTCCGGGAAATCGGCCGCGCCCACGGCCGCGCTAGTGGCTGCCGCGGCGCCGAAGACCGCGATGGCGCCGAGCGATGCGATGAGTGTCGAGCGCCGCAGCATCCGTAACCCCCTCAAGATCGCGGCGGCCGGCGGCCGTCGCCAGACCGCTTTTACATGACCGCTTTTGCACGACCGCGTTTGCGGCAGATGGCATAGCGCAGATTGGCGGTTGAGTCCCGCGACCTGCTGCCGCTACAAGTGCGCCTGGCGAGGAGGCGCACAATGAGCAAGCTCGATTTCATTTTCGAAGAATTGGTCACGGCCAACCGCATTCTGGCCAATGAGGGAATCGTCGATTCCTTCGGTCATGTCAGCGCGCGGCATCCCGACAATCCGCAGCATTATCTGCTCTCGCGGGCGCGTGCGCCCGAGCGCATCGAGCGCGGCGACATCGTCGAATACACGCTCGACGGCACCGCGATCGACAACGATGCCCCGGCGCCCTACATGGAGCGCTTCATTCACGGCGCGATCTATGAAGCGCGGCCCGACGTGCACGCGGTCGTGCACAATCATTCGCCGAGCGTCATTCCGTTTGGAGTCACCGGCAAGAAGCTCAAGCCGTTTCTGCATTTGTGCGCGCATATCGGCGACGAGGTGCCGACTTGGGATTCGCGCGACAAGTTCGGCGACACGACGCTCTTGGTCGGCGACATGGCGATGGGCCGCGACCTGGCGAGGCTTCTCGGCGCGCGGCCGACAACGCTGATGCGCGGCCACGGCGCCACCGTGGTCGGCCGCACGGTGCGCCACGCCGTATTTGTCTCCGTTTATCTGGAAGTCGCCGCCAAGCTGCAGATGCAGGCGATGGCGCTCGGCGACATTAAGTTCTTAAGCGCGGGTGAGATCGAGATGATCGTCGCGCGGCTGAACGATTACTCGCTCAACCGCGCCTGGGAAAATTGGGCGCGGCGTGCGGGACGGGAAATGCAAGATGTGTAGCCCGCACTCGCGTGTGGCTCAGGATTACTGATTGGATAGCCGTGGCGACGCCAGGCTTTCTCGAACCATATACAGAGATATCCGCCCGATTCGGATTCTGCATGGCGATCCGAATCGAACGGACACTTGTTTCGGCTGGTTCGTCAGATCGCGCTACGGCTGCGCGATATGCCAAGCGCCGTTGAGGAAACCGTCGCCGGTGATGTCGCCCGGCTTTGCATCGTTTTTCCACGTATAGAGCGGCCGGCCTTTATAGGCCCACTGCTTGCTCCCATCGTCGCGGGGGATGATCGTGTAGTCGGCCATTGGCATTGCCCCTGCCGCTGCGATCAACGGCGGCCAATTGCCGGCGCACGGACCGTTGCAGGCGGATTTGCCGCCGGAATCCTTATCGAATACGTACAGCGTCATTCCAACGCTGTTCGTGAGGACTTTGCCCTTGGCGGAATCGCCCGTCTTGGTTGGCGCCATTTGCGCGAATGCTACTGATGCCGCTGCAGTTGCGGCAGCAATACTCGTGATGATCAACTTGCGCATTTTTACCTCCGTGTAAAAGTACTGGCGTTAACATGGTCGCGACGTGAACCCCGTGCAGCGTTAAAATATTCCATCGGCAGTATCGCGCGGGCGATAGGTGCTATCCGTTAAACAAATGCGACAATCGAGACGCTCTCGACGGCCGAACGGCGTAGTTGCTGTTTGCATCGCCTATGCGCTGGCGATGCAAGCTCTTATGGCAAGCGTCGGGTTGGGCATGTCGGTTTTCGCGACGCCAGAGCAGCCTAGCGCCGTCATTTGTCATTTTGCTTCAGGATCAGTGCCCGACGGCGACCGGCAGAAGCCCAGCCCGGAACCGCGATGTCCGTTCTGCTTTGTCGCCGCTCAAAGCGCCACTGATAATGCACTGGTCGGCGAAGCCACAACATTGCCGGCTTATGCTGGGGTTTTTGTCGCCGCAATTTTGGGTCCCATTGGGGATGGGACCTTTGTTTCTCAATTCCGCCGCACAACCGGCGATCCGCGCGCTCCTCCAGCATTCTCCGTCTGACGCTCGAATTCGCTCCGCTTTCAGCGGAGACGTCCTTCACGCGCTTTCGGAGAAACACTCATGCGCTCTTTGTTCAAACTCGTCATATTCGCCGCGTTGATCGCGGGTGCGCCTGCCGCTCTCGCGCAAGGAAACGAAGATTCCGCTATCGCCGTCGAGCAGCCGTGGGCCCGGGCGACGCCCGCCGGCGCTCAGACCGGTGCCGTCTATATGACACTGAACAACAAGACGAGCGCCGCCGATCGTCTCACCGGTGCGTCGTCTGACGTTGCCGCCCAGGTCCGAGTTCATGAAATGGCGGTGGTCGACGGCGTCATGCAAATGCGTCAACTCGCCGATGGCCTGCCCATTCCGGCGGGCGGGTCCGTGACGCTTAAGCCCGGCGGCTACCACGTGATGCTGATTGGGTTGAAGAAGCCGCTTGTGGCCGGAGAAACCTTCCCGCTGACGCTTACGTTCGCGAAAGCCGGGAATATTTCGGTCACGATACCGGTCCAGGCGATGGGCGCGATGAAGGACGGCAAGGGAGGCGTGAATCAGATGGGTGGCGTGGGAGGCGTGGAGGACAAAAAATCGGGCCGCGGCATGGGCAAAATGGAGATGAAGTGATGCGCGCGCGCGATTGGATTCTCACAACGATCTGCGGTCTTACCGGCTCTGCCGCGGCCGCGCTCGGTGTGTTCTATGTCGTGTCGTTCGGCGGGGCGGGCCACGGCGCGGCCGCGGCTCGGATCGGCGGGCCGTTTACAGTCGTCGACGACACCGGCGCGACGGTTACGGAGAAGACGCTCGCCGGAAAGCCCTATGCGATGTATTTCGGTTACACTTTTTGTCCGGATGTGTGCCCGACAACGCTTCTGGATATGTCGCGGTGGATCAAAAAACTCGGGCCGGATGCGGAAAAATTAAACTATGTGTTCGTGTCGATCGATCCGGAACGGGATACGCCGAAGCTGATGCATACGTACTTGTCGTCTTTCGACCGACACATTCGCGGCTTCACGGGCACGCCGGAGCAGATCGCCAAGGAATATCGCGTCTACTACAAAAAAATTCCGACGGATGACGGCGGCTACGTGATGGATCATTCCGCCGTCATTTATCTGATGAGTGAAAATGATAGACTCGTCACCGTGATACCCTATCAAGAGGACGACGCGTCCGTGCTCGCCAAGCTGGAGAATCTTGTGGCAGCCACGCCGGCATCCTGAAGTTTCCGGGTTAATAACACCGGGCCGATATGGCCAATCGGTCCCCTTGAGTTCGCTATCGAGGGCATGGCGGACATGCGCAGGCATGGACCGGGTGTCACGGCGTTGTGATTGTGCAGCGTTACGCTTGGCGCGCATCCTTAGCGTACAGCGCCGAAGACGGCCGGTGCCCTTAACGAAGGAGGCTACGATGAAGAAAGTTGCTTTGGCGGCTGTTCTCGCCACTGGCGTCGCGTTGACTGCGGCCTCATCGTCAATAGCCGCGCCAGCCAGTGGAAACGCCATCAGCCAGGCCCGGCGGCGGCCTCGCCGGTCAGTAAGGCGTGGTGCGGATGGCGCAGGGTCTGTGGATGGCGCGGCTGCTGGCGGCGGTGGGTCTGCTGGTAATCGCGCGCCAAGCAAACTCGAAAAAAGCTGCAGCGGCAGGGTAAGGTCGATGGACGCAACAAGTCCGGCGATGGCGTGTTGCCGGCTCAATCTCAACTGATCCAGCCTAAGCTCGGATCTAAAATCCGGCCGCTTTTGCAAAAGGTTACGGGCGTCACTCCGCCGCGAGCCGCACCTCCGGCGCGGCGGCGCGGACCTCGGCATCGACATGCCGCTCGTATTTGACGAAGTTGTTCTGGAACATGCCGACGAGCTTGCGCGCGGTGGCGTCGAAGGCGGCTTTGTCCTTCCAGGTCTTCATCGGATAGAGCAGATGCGGCTCGACACCGGGCACCGATGTCGGCACGGCGAAACCGAAGTAGGGATCGGTGCGGTAGCTCGCGTTTTTCAAGGAGCCGTCGAGCGCGCGAGTGACAAGCGCGCGCGTCGCTTTGATCGGCATGCGCCGGCCGACGCCGTAAATACCGCCGGTCCAGCCGGAATTGACAAGCCAGCAATCGACATTGTGCTTCTTGATCATGTCGCGCAGCAGGTTGCCGTATTCCGCCGGCGGCCGCGGCAGAAACGGCGCCGCGAAGCAGGTTGAAAATTCCGGTTCGACGCCGACCAGGCCCTTTTCCGTGCCGGCGACCTTGGCGGTGTAGCCGGACAGGAAGTGATACATCGCTTGCGCCGGCGTGAGCTTGGCGATCGGCGGCATCACGCCGAAAGCGTCGGCGGTGAGGAAGACGATGTTCTTCGGCTGGCCGGCGCAGCCGGTCGGCAAAGCAAGCGGCATGAATTCGATCGGATAGGCCGAGCGGGTATTCTCGGTCAGCTTGTCGCTGTCGAAATCGCAGACGCGCGTCTGCGGGTCGAAGACGACATTTTCCAGCACGGCGCCGAAGCGATTCGTGGCGGCATAGATTTCCGGCTCGGCCTCTTCCGAAAGCTTGATGCATTTGGCGTAGCAGCCGCCTTCGAAATTGAACACGCCGTCCTCGCTCCAGCCATGTTCGTCGTCGCCGATCAGCGTTCGGTTCGGGTCCGCCGACAGCGTGGTCTTGCCGGTGCCGGACAGTCCGAAGAACAGCGCAACATCGCCGGACTTGCCGACATTGGCGGAGCAATGCATCGGCATCACGCCTTG
Source organism: Xanthobacteraceae bacterium (assembly GCA_035623195.1). Classification (GTDB taxonomy): domain Bacteria; phylum Pseudomonadota; class Alphaproteobacteria; order Rhizobiales; family Xanthobacteraceae; genus BOG-931. The sequence continues at coordinate 52,901 of DASPTX010000074.1, forward strand.
CGCCGGCAGATAGAAATTGAGCGTGGTGAAGACCGACTTCTTCATCTCGCCGGCATAGGACGAGTGGCCGATCAGGACGATTTTCTTGGTGAAGTCGATGGCGATGACCGTGTCGCTGCGCACGCCGTGACGCTTGGGGTCGCCCTTGAACGTCGGCAGATCGACGATGGTGAGTTCGGGGACGAAGTCGGCGAGTTCGAAAACGTTGGGACGGATCAGCAATTGACGAATGAACAAAGAGTGCCAGGCTAATTCAGTGAAAACGCGCGTTTTTATCCGGTATTTCGGATCGGCGCCGCCATAGAGATCCTGCGCATATAGCGTCTTGCCGCGCGCATGCGCGATCATGTCGTCGTAAAGGAGCTGAAAATTGGCCTGGCTGAGCTTGCGGTTGCCGTCCCACCACACCGTGTTTTCGGTCAGCGCGTCAACGACGGTGTGTTTGTCTTTCGGGCTGCGGCCGGTGTGAACGCCGGTCTCGGCGCAGAACGCGCCGCCTTGCACCAGCGAGCCCTCGCCATTCCTGATCGCATGCTCCACCAAGAGGGTATCGGGCAAATTGCAATGTAGGCTGGCGAGATCTCTAAAGCCGAATTTATCGGCGCCGTATGCGCCGTTCCTCACGCCCGTCTCCTGCACTCTCGCCTCCGCTTCTGCTGCGCCTCTTGGGCGTATTTCTTTGGCGCGTCCTTCGGACCGAACTCTCGGCCGATTTCGGCGCTATGCGAGCGGCCCCCCGGCTTCGTTCTTGCCCGCTCAGCGAATGTGCGACCCTATATCGGGCCGCTCAGCGTCTGCCAAGATATCTGCCAACCCATTTGATAAGACCGCAGCAAGACCGCGGGCAAGACCAGCGTGTCCGAAGCGTTAACCGCTTTGTCGCAGGCGCGTTCCCATCGCTGCAGTGCAACGACGGCAGCCGCATTCGGGCCGGCACATTTTGCTATTGCTCACGCGCTTTGCTCGCTAAGTCGCTCACCACTTTGCGCAATTGTTGAGTCGTCGTCACACGCCGTTGAAATTGCAGCCGCAACGCCGCATCGCCGCACGCAAGATCGAGGCCGTCCGGGTCGAGTCCGGTCAAACGCCAAAGTCCGTCTTCGGCGCCAAGGAGTTTCGTCGCGTAGAGCCGCACGGCTTCGGCGTGATCGTCGTTCATGTGGGCGACCGCGCTCGCTTCGGCCTGGAGTAAATCCGTCGCGTCGGAAATATCGGTCATCAGGTCGGCGGCGGTGAGGTCGGCGGCGCGGGCGAAGCCGGCGTTGAGATGCGCCGAAACGACCGCCAATCGCCAGAAAGAAAAATCGCCGAAGCCGGCATAGTGCTCCGCCTTGGGATGGCGCGCGAGGAAACGCCGCCGCAGGCGCGGGTCGTCGGCATCGTTATGCGCAACGTGCCGAAAGCTGCCGATGACGGTCAGGCGGGGATAAGCGAGCGGGTCGCCCTTGCCGGTCGCGGCCAGGAGCACCGAGGCGCGGCTGTCCTTTTCGAGATTGGCGGTGTGGGTGGAAAGCCTGGAAATAAGGATGAGCGGCGATCCGTCGCTGTCGGCCGCGACATTGACCAAAGATGCAAAGGGGTGGCCGGTATTGCGGTCGAGCGTCGCGAGCGCACCGGCGCGGACGGTCCGCAACAGGTTTTTGGCGGTGATTTTCGGGTCGAAGTCGGGTCTAGGCGCGTTTTCGGGCAGCCGATCGGGCATGGCGCCGGGTAACGGGCGGTCCGCCTCGGGCCGGTTTCGGCCGGTTTCGGCCGGTTCGGGGTTCATCGACGGCTCCATGGTTCCCATTTTCTCAAGGGGCCATCCATTCTAGCCGACGGAACACACCCCCGTAATTGCCCCGATTTTGCCTTGTCTGGCCACACTTCCGCCCCCACATGGGGATTCAAAGTCATCACGGGGCCGGGCTGAAATGGCTGCGGCCGATTCATGCAAGAAGGCCGCCATGCCGACAATCGCTCTCGTCGACGACGACCGCAATATCCTCACCTCGGTATCGATCGCGCTCGAGGCCGAAGGATATCGCATCACCACTTACACCGACGGCGCTTCCGCGCTCGATGGTTTCAAGACCGCGCCGCCCGATCTCGCCATTCTCGATATCAAGATGCCGCGTATGGACGGCATGGAAACGTTGCGCCGGCTGCGGCAGAAATCCGATCTGCCGGTGATCTTCCTCACCTCGAAGGACGAGGAGATCGACGAACTCTTCGGCCTGAAAATGGGTGCGGACGATTTCATCCGCAAACCGTTTTCGCAACGGCTTCTGGTCGAACGCGTCAAAGCCGTGTTGCGCCGTTCCTCGGCGAAAGACGGCGTCGTGCCGAAGGAGACTGACAGCAAGGTGCTGGAGCGCGGGCAGCTGCGCATGGATCCGGAACGCCATACCTGTACCTGGAAGAACGAGCCGGTGACGCTCACCGTGACCGAATTCCTGATCCTGCAAGCGCTGGCGAGCCGGCCGGGGGTCGTGAAAAGCCGCAACGCCTTGATGGACGCGGCCTACGACGACCAGGTCTATGTCGATGACCGGACCATCGACAGTCACATCAAGCGGCTGCGCAAAAAGTTCAAGGCAAGCGACGACGAATTCGATATGATCGAAACGCTCTACGGTGTCGGCTATCGCTTCAAGGAGTAGCGCGCACAGGAGCGCGATCCGGGCGTCGGGGGGCTAGCTTTCGCGGCGAATCGTGTTCCAGAATGCTGGAGCGTCAGCTTCGGGGCGTGAGGGCATGATCCGGAAAAGTGGAAACCGGTTAAAAGTGGAAACCGGTTTACAAAAAAATTATGCCCCATCAAATACTTAGAGCCGTGATCGTTTCAACTTGAAACGATTGGGCTTAGGGACCCGGATGCGTCGAGGCTTAAGCCTGGCAAACCGGGGCCCCCTGACTGAGCGGCTGACGTGCGGTAGTAATGGCGTCCGGCCCCTCGCCATCCTCCCGTTGGGCGACAGGGAGAGGATGAGCGGGGCGTCGATCGAAACCCCGGCAGGCCACGTGCTCGATCGAACCGCAGAAACATACGCAGCGACAGGGACCGAGCTTCCCGTCGATCATCACGTCGAGAGCCAAGCCGTCGGCCTCGACGAGGCGAAAGCGCGTCCTCTTTTCGCCGCTGGCCGCTGGCTGCAGCAAGCCTTGCAGTTTTTCATCGCGCAAAGTTCTTCGACCCTGACGCGGCGCATCGTCGTCCTTAACGTCACGGGTCTGGTTGCGCTTTCCATCAGCATTATCTTCCTGTCGCAATTCCGCGCCGGCCTGATCGATGCGCGAATCCAGAGCCTCCTCGTGCAGGGTCAAATCATCGCCGGCGCCATCGCTTCCTCGGCGACGGTGGAAACCGATTCGTCGATTACGCTCGATCCCGACAAGCTGATGAGCCTGCAGCCCGGCGAAAGCTACGGGCCTAGCGAGGATGCGCTCTACGGCATCGATTTCCCGATCAATCCGGAGCGCGTGGCGCCGATCTTGCGGCGGCTGGTTTCGCCGACCAAGACACGCGCGCGCATCTACGACCGCGATGGCGTGCTACTCGTCGACAGCCGCAATCTGTTCGGCCGCGGCGACATCCTGCGTTATGATCTGCCGCCGCCGTCGGCGGAAAAGCCCGGCTTGTTCGAGCGCGCTTTCATCGCGGTGCGCATGTGGCTTGGCCGTGGCGACCTACCACTTTATCACGAACTCGGTCCCGACGACGGCAAAGGCTATTCCGAAATCACCGAAGCGCTCGACGGCCAAAATGCCAGCAAGGTGCGCATCAACGAGCACGGCGACGTCATCGTTTCGGTCGCGGTGCCGGTGCAGCGTTTCCGGGCCGTGCGGGGCGCGCTGATGCTTTCGACGCAGGGCGCCGACATCGACGATATGGTCGAGGCCGAGCGGCTCGCCATCCTCAAGGTCTTTCTGTTCGCCGCCGGCGTCATGGTCGTGCTCTCTATACTGCTCGCCGGCACCATCGCCGAACCGGTGCGGCGACTCGCCGACGCCGCCGAAAGCGTCCGCCGCCGCATCCGATCGCGCGTGGAAATTCCCGATTTCACGCGGCGGCGCGACGAGATCGGGCATCTTTCCGGCACGCTGCGCGACATGACGAACGCGCTCTATCGCCGCATCGAGGCGATCGAAAGCTTCGCCGCCGATGTCGCCCACGAACTGAAAAATCCGCTGACCTCGCTGCGCTCGGCGGTGGAGACATTGCCGCTCGCCAAGAGCGACGAAAGCCGGTCGCGATTGCTGGGTATTATCCAGCATGACGTCAAACGGCTCGATCGCCTGATTTCCGACATTTCCGACGCGAGCCGGCTTGACGCCGAACTGCAGCGCCAGGAGGCGGCGCCGGTCGATGTGGCGAAGCTCCTCAACACCCTGGTGGCGGTCGCTAACGAGGTGAAGCGCGAGGACGGCGTTAAGGTCACGCTGCGCCTCGAAGGCGGCGGCGCGCACGCGTTCCACGCGCCGGGGCACGATTCGCGGCTCGGTCAGGTCGTGGACAATTTGATCGAGAATGCGCGTTCGTTTTCGCCGCCGGGGAGCACGGTGCGCGTCACCTGCCACCGCCAGCGTCAACACATCGAGATTTTTGTCGACGACGACGGACCCGGCGTGCGGCCGGAGGTGCGTGAGAAAATCTTCGAACGGTTTTACACCGACCGGCCGCAACAGGGCTTCGGCCAGAACTCCGGTCTCGGCCTTTCGATCTCAAAGCAGATCGTCGACGCGCATGGCGGCGCCATCTGGGTCGAGAACCGAACCGGCGCGCCGCTCGGGCCGGACGGCGAGCCGAAGGTGCTTGGTGCGCGCTTTATCGTGCGCCTGCCGGCCATGTGATGCCGCGTCGACGGGAATAACAAACGATGCCGGCAACGATCCACGCTTCGGCCGTGCTGGTCGGCGCACGCGCGGTTTTGATCCGGGGTCCATCTGGCACCGGCAAATCGCGGCTCGCGCTGCAACTGATCGAGGCGGGCTGGCGCGGCGGCGTTTATTTCACGAGACTCGTCGGCGACGATCGCGTCCATCTCGAGGCCGCCGGCGGCAGGCTCCTGGTGCGTCCGGCGCCGGCGCTCGCCGGGCTAATCGAATTGCGCGGTTTGGGCATTCTGCGGCGGGATTACGAGCCCTGCGCGGTCGTGGGATTGGTTGTCGATCTTCACGCCGCGGACGCACAACGCCTGCCGGAAAAATGCGAGGCCATCGTCGAAGGCATTCCGCTGCCGCGTCTTCCCGTTGCTTCGGGCGCGGCGCCGCTCCCGGCAATTCTTGCCACGCTCGCCCCATCCGGCTTGCATGGAGGCTCCTTTGGTGACCAAGAAAGCCGGATTGGCTAACTAACGAATGGTATCGCTTTCGGATTCTCCGCACTGGTGCTGAATCGGCAACAGCCTTTCAAGGCGCTTCCACATTTCCGGATGACGCCCTAGCTTGCCGCCCGCGCGTGAAGTTCACCGAAATCAGCGGCCCTTATCCTTGAAGAGTAGCTTGGCTGCTGATCGGTGGCTCGGCTCATCTTCGAAATAAACATACACGAGCGCCTAGCCGCCGTGGTCGCACACAACATAGCGGGCGGCTTGCTGCTCGACGGACCGCGGCGGCGGGAAACGGCACGGCGGCATTTTATTGTGGGTGAAAAGTAGGATTTTACTGATCTGGTTAGGGGAAGCGTGGCTCTTTGTCCGTATGAAGCACTCAGCCTTCAATCGCTCCTCACGGCTCTCCTATGCTGAAGTTCATGCGACGGCTTATGAGCTTTATTATTTCGGTCGGATTGATCTGCGCCGGTCTCTACGTTGTGTATGCTGAGCTGTTTGTTAGCTATTCGGGTATTCACGGCCGTTATGGACCTTTCGGGGTAGGTCTAGTTTTAATCGGCAGCGGTGTTTTTCAGTTATGGTTTGATCTCGGCCCCATCGTCCTAAAGAAAATCTTGGAAGGCCACCCGGACCCTTCTCCGGCAGGCCGAGGTGGGAAGCGGCGTATCCTCATTGCGGTAGGTAAGGCGCCTGCTCGACGCTGTCGGAATTTTCAAGGCCGCGGTAGTTTGCGCGACTAGTTCGGGCGGCCAAACTCGGTACGGCTCATCGACCCAATAAAGGCGGGTAATGGGACGGCTCTGCGGACACGGCGCGGACATGCCGGCGCCGAGGTCAAGAGGGCTAGTCATTTGATGTTGCTAGCGTCAAGGGGACCAGAACCGAGCCTTAAGGTCTGATTAACCATCGCGAGGAAAGACTGCTCCCCCGCGTCGTCCAAGACGCATGGCTCGAGAAGCCGTTGTCCAATCGCCTGTAGCCCGGCGGCAGCCGGGCTAAGCGGGGTTAATATTGACCGGCACATCATCCAACCGTGGTACCGGCAAGGGCTCTTTTGCTGCGATGCAACAAACCCCCGATTTTGCCCAGAATGCCTCTTGCGCCGGGACTTTAGATCGTCATGATGAGCACCCTTTCGTGCGGCGCAACGGCGACGCGCCCGCGGGGTGTTTCATGATCGGTGTTGTGCTGGTGACCCACGGGCGGCTTGCCGTCGAGTTCCGCGCCGCATTGGAGCACGTGGTCGGCCCGCAGAGCCAAATCGAAGCGGTGACCATCGGCCCCGAGGACGATGTTGAGGAGCGCCGCAAGGACATCATCGAAGCGGTCCGGCGCGTCGATAGCGGCGACGGTGTCGCCATCCTCACCGACATGTTCGGCGGTACGCCGTCCAATCTCGCGATTTCGGTGATGAGCAGGCCCAAGGTCGAAGTGCTGGCCGGGATCAATCTTCCCATGCTGGTGAAGCTCGCCAAGGTGCGCGACGAATGTCCGCTTGCGGAGGCCGTTGCTGCCGCGCAGGAGGCTGGGCGGAAATACGTCACCATCGCCAGCCGCGTCTTAACCGGCAAATGAACGCGGTGGCTCCCGGCGACGCCCGCATGCCCGACGCGCAGCCGCCCACCGGCGATTCCGTCATGCGCACCTTCACGATCTGCAATAAGAAGGGCCTGCACGCGCGCGCATCGGCGAAATTCGTGCAAACGGTGGAAAAATTCGACGCCGAAGTTCGGGTCACGCGCGGCCATGAAACGGTCGGCGGAAATTCGATCATGGGCCTGATGATGCTAGCGGCGGCGCCCGGCACTTCGATCACGGTCGAAGCGACGGGCCGCGAGGCGGCCGAGGTGATCGAAGCGCTCGCGAACTTGATCGATTCGCGTTTCGGCGAAGTCGATTGATTTGGCCTGAGGGCTGCTTCGGCATGATCTTTCCCCGAAAACCGGCATCCATCATGCCCAGAGCGCAATCGTTTTAAACTGAATCGATTGCGGCTCTAGTTATTTGATGGGCATGGTCTTTTCGGAAAACCGGTTTCCACTTTTCCGGATCATGGCCTAGGATTGGCTTTCGCATGCGAAAAGCAAAACGCGGCGCGTCACGTGCGAAGAGCCGCTTCAAGAGGAGAATGCAGATGAGTCCTGATTCGCCTGCAGCAAGAGACGCTTCCTCGACCTCCGGCGGTTCGGCCGGTTCGACCGAACGCCCCTCGGCCAGCATCCGTTATCTCGACCGCGCCGATATGGTCGAGACCTTCGCCGATTCGATTACCGGCTTGATGTTCGACGGTCAGACGCTGCGCATCGAATTCGGCGTCACGCGCTTCGACGACGTCAAGCCCAATGCGCCGATTACGGGCCGCCGCTATCCCGCCTGCCGTCTCGTTCTGCCGCCGGCCGCCGCCGTTGATCTGATCAACCGCATGCAGCAGATCGCTGCGGCCTTGACCCAAGCCGGCGTGGTCAAGCCGCGCACCGGCGCGACGGCGCCGAAAAACGCCTAGGGTATGATGTGGAAAAAGCTTGCCCCGGACTTGATGCGGGGTGGAAACGGGTTTTCCGAAAGAATCACGCCTCATCAAACGTCAGGAGCCGCGATCGGTTCAACTTGAAACGATTACGCTCTAGAACGCGGCCGGTTCAGCTATCGCGCTTTGCGGCTGCGGTCTTTGCCGTCGCTTTTGCCGCTTGCGCCGCGGCTTTCAGGTCGGCGACGAACTCCGCGTAGGCGGCGCGTCTGGTGTTCTCGTCTTCGATGCGCAGCAGCGCCGAGGGATGCACGGTCACGACAAGCGTCGTCCCATCCGCCATATCGGTCGGGGTCTTGCGCATCTTGGCGATGGTGACGGTTTTTCCCGTCAGGCTGCGCGCTGCGGTGACGCCGAGCGCGATGATAGTGGATGGCTTGACCAGTTCGCGTTCGCGATCGAGCCAGATCCTGCAGCGCTCGATCTCGTAATTGTTCGGCCGCTTGTGCAGCCGCCTTTTGCCGCGCATCTCATGCTTGAAGTGCTTGACCGCATTGGTGACGAACGTCTTCTCGCGAGGGATGCCGGCATCCTTCAGCGCGGCGTCGAGAATGCGCCCCGCGGGGCCGACGAACGGCTTGCCGGCGAGGTCTTCCTTGTCGCCGGGCTGCTCGCCGACGAGCATGAATTCAGCGCGGCTCGGTCCTTCGCCCGGCACGGCCTGCGTGGCGTCGCGATAGAGCGGGCAGCGCCGGCACTCGCCTTCGGCCTGCGCCAGCGCGTGCAGCGATTTGATCGGCGGTTCGGCGGCTTCGTCTCGGTCGGGGAGAGGCATAACGGCAGAATGCGCCGTCCCGGCACGGATTCAAGTCAATGCAGCGCGCATAAAGGTATCTTTATGTCTTTATTGCCGCGGCGCCGCGCCTTTGCTAGAAGCGCGGCACCCGCCGGCCTGCCGCACGAGGGCCCGATAACCACCGCCGCCAAAGGATCGCCATGAACACGTCCGCAAAGCCAAGGACTTCCGGTTCGACCGCCGATTACGTGGTCAAGGATATCGGCCTCGCCGAATGGGGCCGCAAAGAGATCGCGATTGCCGAAACCGAGATGCCTGGACTGATGGCGACGCGCGAGGAGTTCGGCCCGGAACAACCGTTGCGCGGCGCGCGCATTGCCGGCTCGCTCCACATGACGATCCAGACCGCGGTCTTGATCGAGACGCTCAGGGCCCTTGGCGCCGATGTGCGCTGGGCGTCTTGCAACATCTACTCGACCCAGGACCACGCCGCCGCCGCGGTCGCCGCGGCCGGCACGCCGGTCTTCGCCGTGAAGGGCGAGTCGCTTGCGGAATATTGGGACTACACGCACCGCATATTCGAATGGTCGGACGGCGGCACGCCCAACATGATTCTCGACGACGGCGGCGACGCCACGCTCTTGTTGCATCTCGGCATGCAGGCCGAGAGCAATGCCGGCGTGATCGCCAAGCCGACCAACGAGGAAGAGGAGGTGCTGTTCGCGGCGATCGGCCGGCGGCTGAAGGAAGAGCCCGGCTGGTATTCGACCATCGCCGCCAATGTCAAAGGCGTGACCGAGGAGACCACAACCGGCGTTCATCGGCTCTATCAAATGGAGAAAGAGGGCCGGCTCCTGTTCCCCGCCATCAATGTCAACGACAGCGTCACCAAATCAAAATTCGACAACCTCTATGGCTGCCGCGAGTCGCTGGTCGACGGCATCCGCCGCGGCACCGACGTGATGATGGCCGGCAAGGTGGCGATGGTCGCGGGCTTCGGCGACGTCGGCAAGGGCTCCGCCGCTTCGCTGCGCCAGGCCGGCTGCCGCGTCATGGTATCGGAGATCGATCCGATCTGCGCGCTGCAGGCGGCGATGGAAGGCTACGAGGTCACGACCATGGAGGACGCCGCGCCGCGCGCCGACATTTTCGTCACCGCGACCGGCAATGTCGATGTCATCACCATCGAGCACATGCGCAAGATGAAGGACCGCGCCATCGTCGCCAATATCGGCCATTTTGACAGCGAGATTCAGGTCGCGGCGCTGAAGAACCTGAAATGGTACAACGTTAAGCCGCAGGTCGACGAGGTCGAATTTCCCGACGGCAAGCGCATCATCCTTTTGTCGGAAGGCCGGCTCGTCAATCTCGGCAATGCCATGGGCCATCCGAGCTTCGTGATGTCGTCGTCGTTCACCAATCAGACGCTGGCGCAGATCGAACTGTGGACTAATCCCGGCAAGTATAAGAACAAGGTCTATACGCTGCCGAAACAGCTCGACGAGAAGGTGGCGCGGCTGCATCTCGACAAGATCGGTGTCAAGCTGACCAAGCTGTCCGACAAGCAGTCGACCTACATCGGCGTTCCGGTGCAAGGCCCGTACAAGGCCGATCATTACCGGTACTAGGGCGTATGCTCATACGCCTGATGATCCATTTCGGAAGTCAAGCACTCGAATCTGCTGCGAGCCATAACGCAAATCTTATGGTGTTTGCCGACCGCGACAACGGATGGAACAAATCGCCATAAAGCGCGTTCGCCCGCATGGAGGCGTTCGGTGGAAAGCATACCCTGCGAACCGCTACGGAGGCGAAGCGCAGGTGGTGTCTAGCACAGGGCGCCCGCTTTCAAAGTGCGTTGGCCTGCCGGAAAAATAAGAAGCCTGACTTACCTCGACTTCGCCGAACTGATCGTTCGTCAATTCAACCGAGTTTTTAGGAAAGGGCCGAGACGGCTCTCGGCCTCAGCTGTGGAGGCTGATCATGTCAAGCATTGCGACAGTCAACGGACTGAAAGGTAAAAACATCCTGGCGATTGCCATCAGCGCAGCGCTGCCCATCGTCGCGGGCGGCTTAGCCCTTGCGGCGCAGGACAGGTACACGCTGAAAATACCGGACGGGCTCGCGTGGTCTGAATTCAGAGGATACGAGACCTGGCAGGATGTCGCCGTGAGCCATACCGAAACCGCGATCAAGGTGATCGTCGCCAATCCGGTAATGATGGAGGCCTTCAGGAACGGCCTTCCTAGCGATGGCAAGCTTTTCCCCGACGGCTCCAAGGTGGCAAAGCTCGAGTGGACGTTCAAAAAGAATACGGTGGCGCCCTATTTCGTTAGCGTGCCGGACACCCTGAAAAATGTTGGGTTCATCGAAAAGGATACCAAGAGGTTCCCGGACACGCACGGATGGGCATATGCCCAGTGGACTTATGATGCAGCGACGGACACGTTTAAGCCTTCCGAACTTGATCAAAGTGGTGCCGAATGCGGGTACGCGTGCCACACGACAGTGTCGGCGCAGGACTACATTTTCACAGCGTATCCAAAAAGGTGAATGAGACGCGCCGACACGCAAGACGCCGAACCGCTGACCTGCGTCGGCACGATCTGACATCCCTGGCGGCAGTCATTTTTCCTCTAGCTGACTTTAGCTCGCAATCTGATGCGATGATGTTTCCACATTCCGTAAGGCGCAAAAATATCGCCGAGAAACGCCCAAACAATCATCCACGTTACCGCTACCCAATTCGGCAACTCCAGTAATTGCGCCGACGAATGTCCTCTTTCAGGGACAAAGCGGACATCGATCGAACTCAACGAAATGTCTGCTTATGACCCATTCCGGAAGTCGGGCACCCGATTTTGCTGCGACGCACAGCGCAGCGGCTCAATGCTGTGGTAAGGTATGGTCCTCCGACCGAACTGGAGGGCAAGGTGAGACGGCGTGGCACCGCAAGCCGTAAAACACTGAAAGCAGGGCGTCGCAAAACCACTAAGGTGAAGCCGACCAGCGTGTCGATAACTGCGGGCCGCAGTCATTCGTCCGTTGTCGATCTGCAAGAAAAACTCATGCGCCAAGTACGCGAACTTGACGGGGCGCGAGAGCAGCAGATTGCAACCGCGGAGATTCTTCGCGTCATACGCGCTTCGCCGAACGACGTGCAGCCGGTGTTCGAGACGATCGTGCGAAATGCGGTCTCTCTGTGTGGCGGTCTCTTTGCGAATGTGTTTCGCTTTGACGGCGAGCAGCTACATTACGTTGCCTCCCACAATGTGGGCCCAAGTTATGCGGACTTGATCCGCACGAAGTACCCGATGCGGCCCGACTCTTCTCAGGTATCTGGAAGGGTCGTACGCACAAAATCAGTAGTTTGGCTGGAAGACGCGCTCACCGATCCGAATTACGATCAACGATTTCCCGTAGCTATGGGCTGGCGGCGACAGTTGGGGGTGCCGGTACTGCGGGACGGAGATCCAATCGGCGTCATCGTCGTCGCCTGGGCCAAGCCCGGACCAGCTTCGAAGGTCCAGGAAGAATTGTTGAAGACCTTCGCCGACCAAGCCGTGATCGCCATCGAGAATACGCGGCTGGTCAACGAACTGCGCGAGTCGCTTCAGCAGCAGACCGCTACCGCAGATGTTCTCAAGGTTATTAGCCGTTCGACCTTCGACTTACAGACCGTCCTCGACACCCTGGTCGAGTCAGCAACCCGGCTCTGTGAGGCCCAGGACAGCTTTATTTTTCTGCCCAATGGTGACGTCTTCCGAGCGGCCGCACGCTACGGGTTTACGCCTAAATATCACGAATGGATGGAATCCCATCCACTTAAGGTGGATCGCGGCACTGTGGTGGGACGAACGGCCATTGACGGGCGTGTCGTACATATACCTGACGTGTTGGCCGATCCGAATCACACGCGACCTGATTCTCAAAAGGCCGGCGGCTTTCGAGCGGCACTTGGCGTCCCACTCCTGCGGGAAGGAAAAGCCGTTGGAGTGATCTTCCTATCAAGGTCCAAGCCGCAGCCGTTTTCGGAGAAGCAGATTGAACTAGTCACTACCTTCGCAGACCAAGCGGTCATCGCCATTGAGAATGTGCGCCTATTCGAGGCCGAGCAACAACGTACGCACGAGCTGACGGAGTCGCTGGAACAGCAGACGGCCACTTCCAAGGTGCTTGAGGTCATAAGCTCTTCGTCCGGGGATTTAAAACCTGTCTTTGAAGCAATCTTGGAGAATGCCGTACGCCTCTGCGGGGCCAAGTTCGGCAACCTTTATTTGCGCGACGGCGACGGCGTCCGCGCGGTGGCGATGCACAATGCACCGATGGCATATGCCGAGCAGCGAACCGGGGTCGTGCAGCCTAGTCAACATTCTACGATCTGGCAGGCGATCCAAGCCAAGCGGCCAGCGCAGAATGCCGACATGACAAAATCGCAAGCGTATGTGGAAGGCGATCCGTGGTTGGTCTCGACTGTTTCGCTTGGAGGATACCGCAGCGTCCTCAGCGTGCCGATGCTGCACGAAGATGAGTCGATTGGTGGAATTACCATTTTCCGTCAAGATGCGGGAACATTTGCAGCCAAGCAAATCGAGCTGCTCACGAACTTTGCCAAGCAAGCCGTCATAGCTATCGAGAATGCGCGGCTGCTCAATGAGCTGCGAGAATCGCTGCAGCGGCAGACAGCGACCTCGGAGGTGTTGAGCGTCATTTCGAGTTCGCCAGCAAGCATTCAGCCCGTACTCGAAATTATTGGCGAGCGAGCAGAGAGGCTATGCGAAGCGGAGATTAGTATCGTCTCTATCCTCGACGTCGACCTAATCCGTTTGGCGTCGGCCCATGGCGTGGCAGAAGGCGGGGTCGAAGCGCTTCGGCGCAATTTTCCAATGCGCCTCACCGACGAGACGATCACGGCGCGCGCGATCCGAACTCGTAGCGTCTGTCATGTCGCGGACGTGCTCAGTGATCCTCTATACCAAGCGAAACATGCCGCTCGGCTGGGTGGCTTCCGTGGCTGTCTGGCTGTACCGATGGTCCGCGACGAGCAGGTCGTCGGAGCGATCTTTGTTGCCAGGAAACAGTCGGGATTATTTTCAGACGCACAGGTTCAACTCCTAAAGATCTTCGCCGATCAGGCCGTGATTGCAATCGAGAATGTGCGGTTATTCAATGAAACTAAGAATTCCTTGGAACAGCAAACTGCTACCGCCGACGTCCTCAAAATCATCAGCCGCTCTGCGTTCGATCTGCAGACAGTGTTGCAGACTCTCGTTGAATCAGCTGCCCGGTTCTGCGCTGCAGACAAAGCCCAGATTATCCGCGAGAAAAACGGCGGCTTCTACACTGCCGAAGCCTACGGCTATTCCCGCGAATTTATGGATTACATCAAGAATATTCCAATCAAGGCCGAGCGAGGCACGGCGTCAGGGCGCGCGCTAGTCGAAGGTCGGGTGGTTCATATTGCCGATGTAAGGGCTGATCCAGAATATACCTTGGTAGAAGCGTCGAGACTGGGCGACTTCCACACAGCTCTCTCCGTTCCAATGCTGCGCGAGGGCATTCCAGTCGGCGTCTTGACCTTGACGCGCTCGGAAGTACAGCCATTCACCGACAAGCAGATCGAATTGGTCACCACGTTTGCCGACCAGGCCGCGATCGCCATAGAGAACGTCCGCCTGTTCGACGAAATCCAGGACAAGAGCCGGCAGCTTGAAGAGGCAAGCCAGCACAAGTCGCAGTTCCTCGCCAATATGAGCCACGAGCTGCGCACACCACTTAATGCCATTCTGGGCTATACCGAATTGATGGCGGACGGCGCCTACGGTGAGCCATCCGAGAAGATGCTTGGTGTCCTCAAGCGCCTTGAGGCCAATGGCAAGCATCTGCTGGGACTGATCAACGACGTGCTGGATCTGTCCAAGATCGAGGCTGGCCAGCTCGTGCTCGAACTGTCCGAGTACTCGATCCAAGATATTGCCCAGACGGTTTGCAGTACGCTTGAGCCGTTAGCCGCTGACAAAAAACTCGGGTTCAAGGTCGAGATAGCCGCCGAACTACCGCCGGGGCGTGGCGACGGACGGCGCCTAACGCAGGTCCTCATCAATCTCGTCGGCAACGCCATCAAGTTCACCGATGCCGGTGAAGTCGCCATCAAGACCGAAGCGAATAATGGCTCATTCTATGTAGCGGTCCGTGACACCGGTCCCGGCATCTCTGCGGCCGATCAGGCCAAGCTGTTCCAGGAGTTTCAGCAGGCTGACAATGCCATCACCCGCAAGAAGGGCGGCACTGGCTTAGGGCTCGCCATATCGAAGCGCATCATCGAGATGCACGGAGGCAGGATCTGGGTCGAGTCGCAGCCTGGCCAAGGCTCGACCTTTGCTTTCACGCTCCCAGTCATCGTCGAGCAGCAGGCGAATATCGAATCGAAGTAGCAGGACCTGCGGCCGTTGGCATGACGGGGACGAATTTTGCTGCAGTGCCGTTCTTCTCTTATTGGCACAAAGCGGACATAGCCCTCGAGCTCGACGATGTTCGCTTCTGGGGTAAAGCAGACATCGCAAATTCACCCCGTCATGTCCGCTTTGGGTGGTGAGTTCAACCGGTCACTGCAACACCGCTCGTAGTCTATCGGCCGGGGTTTCGAATCCCAAGGTCTTCCGCGGGCGTTGATTGAGCCGTAAGGCAATCTTGTTCAGATACGCCTGAGAGAAACG
>DASPTX010000075.1:0-6519 GCA_035623195.1 Xanthobacteraceae bacterium
CTCTTGCCGAGTCCCAGGAAGCCTGGCCTGACGCTGAGCCTTGGGGATGAAAAGTCCCTCTGGCGAGAGCCGCGGTGGAACGCCGACAGATGTGCGCCTCCCGCTTAACGGGGCGCGGCCGGCCGCTGGCGCGGCATAAGAGCCTTGCGTCTGTCGGCGTTTCGCTTCCGAGATTTTCTTTTCCGTCCTTTCGTCATTGCCGGACCTCGATCCGGCAATCCATGCAGAAGTCGCGCTCGCGCGGTGCTTTCCACCGGCTCTCGTGCGACGACGCCGTTCTGCGAACGGCTATGTCCGGTGGTGACGAGTCAGGGCGTGGCTTGACCGTGGCTTGGCATAGCTCGGGCGCACTAAGCCGCGCCGCGAGAACGATATTTGTTAGGCCGCATCCACCAAGTCCCTCTGAAGAAGAGCGCCGCGAGAACGGGTTATCATTGCGAGCGCAACGAAGTGGAGCGAAGCAATCCATTCTGATGTTCCGCTCGCGATTGCCACGTCCCTGCCGTTCTTCGCGATGGCAGGCACGCCTTCCCCCTCTCCTCGTCAAGGAGAATGAGGAGAAGTGTGACTTGACGCGACCGCTTTGGCCTGTTGTTTGCTCGTGTCGCCTTCGCAAAATTGGACCATGCGTTAAGCCCTACGAGACGCCCACCATGCTCCACTCCGCGGTTCTCAATGTGATGATCAAGGCGGCGCGTCGCGCCGGCCGCGGCCTCAAGCGCGATCTGGGCGAAATCGAGCATCTGCAGGTCTCGGTCAAGGGGCCGCGCAATTTCGTCACCGCCGCCGATCGCCGCGCCGAAGCAATTCTGCGCGAGGAGCTCGCCAAAGCGCGGCCGGATTACGGCTTTCTCGGCGAAGAAGGCGGCGCCCACGAAGGCGCCGACAAAGCCCATCGCTGGATCGTCGATCCGCTTGACGGCACTACGAACTTTCTGCACGGCATCCCGCACTTCGCCGTGTCGATCGCGCTCGAACGCAATGGGACGATCGTCGCCGGCCTCGTTTACAATCCGGCCAACGACGAAATGTTCGTCGCCGAGCGCGGCAAGGGCGCGTTTCTCGACGACAAGCGCATCCGCGTTGCGGCGCGCGAGCGGCTCGCCGACGCCGTGGTTGCCTGCGGGCTACCGCATTACGGGCGAGGCGATCTGGCGCTGGCGCGCAACGAGATCGCCGCCGCGCAACAGCATTTCGCCGGATTGCGCCGCTACGGCGCCGCCGCGCTCGATCTCGCCTGGGTCGCGGCCGGCCGACTCGACGCCTACTGGGAGCGCGACCTCTCGCCCTGGGATGTGGCCGCGGGTTCGCTCTTGGTGCGCGAGGCCGGCGGATATGTCAGCGATCTCGACGGCGGCGACGCCATTCTCAGGAAGGGCAATGTCGTCGCCGGCAACGAGACCATGCACCGCGCATTGTTGCGGCTGCTCAAGGAAGCCGCGACCGCCGCCGTTAAGGGCGCCGCCGCCGCGGCTGACTCGCCGTGAGTATTTTTTCGTTGCGCCACTACGATGCCGCGCGCGACGAAGACGCCGCGCTCGCGCTGTGGCTTCGCACATGGCAGACAACCTATCCGGATATCGATTTCGCCGGGCGCCTGGATTGGTGGCGGAAGCAATGGCGCGACGGCCTCGTGCTGGAGGCGAATATCACGATTGCCGAGGAAGGCGGCGGCATGATCGGTTTTGTCACCGTCGATCCTCGCACCTTCTACCTCGATCAACTCGTGGTCGCGCCGGAACATTGGGGATCGGGCGTCGGCGCGGCGCTGATTGCGCAAGCCAAGCGCCTTTCTCCGGGCGGCCTCAATCTCGACGTCAATACCGACAACGCCCGGGCCATCGCCTTTTATAAGAAGGAGGGATTTATCGTCACCGGCGACGGATTCAATGCGTTCAGCGGCCGGCCCGTACATCACATGATCTGGCGACCGAAATCCGCGGGCACTTTGCCGGAGGGCGGCGCGGCGCGCTAGCCGCCCTCGAACTGCAGTTTGGCAAGGCGCGCATAGAGCCCGTCCGCGGCGGCAAGCGTCTGATGCGTGCCCTCCTCGACGATGCGGCCGTCCTCCATCACCAGGATGCGGTCACAGGAGAGAACCGTCGCCAGCCGATGCGCGATCACGATCGTCGTGCGTTCGCGCATCAGATCGGACAAAGCGGCGGCGACCTGCGTCTCGCTTTCGGCGTCAAGCGAGGAAGTCGCTTCGTCGAGCAGAAGAAGCGGCGCGTCGCGCAGGATGGCGCGTGCGATCGCGATACGCTGGCGCTGGCCGCCGGATAGCGTGACCCCGCGCTCGCCGACCGGGGTGTCCAATCCCTC
The DNA here is from genome assembly GCA_035623195.1 of Xanthobacteraceae bacterium. Classification (GTDB taxonomy): domain Bacteria; phylum Pseudomonadota; class Alphaproteobacteria; order Rhizobiales; family Xanthobacteraceae; genus BOG-931. The sequence continues at coordinate 2,323 of DASPTX010000075.1, forward strand.
CGGCAAGCCGGCAATGAAGGCTGTGGCATGCGCAAGTTCGGCGGCGCGCGCAACATCGGCATCGGATGCATCGGGGCGGCCGAAGCGGATATTGTCGCGTACCGAAGCGGCGAACATGACGCTGTCCTGTGGCACGAGCGCAATCCGCCGGCGCAGCTGCGCCGGATCGAGGGCGGTCAGCGGCACGCCGTCGAGCGTGATGCGGCCCGAACTAGGATCGTAGAAGCGCAAGAGCAGATAAAAAATCGTGCTTTTGCCCGCGCCGGACGGACCGACGATGGCAAGCTTTTCGCCTTGGCGTACGGAAAACGAGGCCCCGTTAAGCGCCGAAACGGTAGGACGGCTTGGATAATGAAAATAAACATTCTCGAAGGCGGCTTCGCCGCGCGGCGGCAAGGGCGGAGCGATCGGCTGCGTAGGACGGGAAATCGCGGGCTTGATGGCAAGGATTTCGAACAGTCGTTCCGCCGCGCCGGACGCCGCCGCGATCTCGCCGCCGATTTCCGACAGCGAGCCGAGCGCGCCGGCGGCGAATACGGCGTAAAGGATAAATTGGCCGAGCCGGCCGGGCGTCAGTTCCCCGTTGAGCACTTCGTGCGCGCCGACCCAAAGCACGACGACGACGCTTGTTGCGACGAGAAAAATCGCGATCGCGGTGAGAATCGCGCGCGCGCGGATCGAATGGCGCGCCGCCTCGAAGGCGCGTTCGACCGCTTCACGAAAACGCGCAATGCCGAGCTGCTCGTTGGTGAAGGCCTGCAGAACCCGCACCGCGCCGATCAATTCGGCCGCATAGGCGGAAGCGTCGGCGAGCGTGTCCTGGGCGGAGCGGGAACGGCGCCGCACGGCGCGGCCAAAGGCGTAAAGCGGCAAGACGATCACCGGAATCGCCGCCAGCACGAAGGCGGAAAGCTGCGGGCTCGTCACGACCATCATAGCCGAGGCGCCGATGAACAGGACGAAATTGCGCAGCGCGACCGAGATCGAGGAACCGACGCTGGCCTTGATCTGCGTCGTATCCGCAGTGAGCCGCGAAACCATTTCGCCGGTCTTGGCCTCGTCGAAGAACGCAGCCGACAAGGAGGTCAGATGGGCGAAGACGTCGCCGCGCAGGTCGGCGACGATGCGCTCGCCGAGCGTCGTTACAAGATAGTAGCGGGCGGCGCTTGCGAATGCGAGCAAGGCCGCGACGCCGATCATGACCAGGAAATAACTGTTGATCAGCGCAAGCCCGCGGCCGGTGAAGCCAAAATCGATCATGCGCCGCACCGCGATTGGCACGACAAGCGTCGTCACTGCCGCGAGAATAAGCGCGCCGAACGCCGCCAGCGCCCGCCCGCGATAGCGATTGACGTAAGGCACGAGCGAAGCGAGCGGCCGCAAGGTGAGCTTGGGTCTATTCGCCGCGGCCTCATCCGTCTCAGGCCGCGGTTGGGCATTCGCTGCCGACGCGATGGAGGCCGCCACGGCGGCCGGAGCAGCCGCATCGCGCTCGCTACGCAAATTCTGGGCCCGCACATCCATCTCGGAATCTCGGCTAATCCCACGCCGGATAACGCCTTCGCCTTCGCCTTCGCCTTCGCCTTCGCCGCCCCCGCCCCACTGCCCGAAGCGGCGCGACAATGCCCCTTGAAGGTGCCTATGGCAACGCGTGCAACGACCATAGCGGCGGCTTGTCCGGCGCCGAACGCCACGTTATATAGCTGGCAAATTTTCCCGAAACAGCCGTCATCCACGCCATGAAACCCGATACCCATCCGGACTATCACACCGTCAAGGTCATCATGACCGACGGCACCGAGTTCACCACGCGGACGACCTGGGGCAAGCCCGGCGATACGCTGCACTTGGATATCGATCCGAAGTCGCATCCGGCCTGGACCGGCGGCCAGCAGCATCTGGTCGATCGCGGCGGGCGACTGTCGCGCTTCCAGAAGAAATTCTCGGGCTTCTTGAAGAAGTAGCGGGGACTAGGCCTCGGATTCGAAGGCCGCCTTCAACAGCCCCCATTGGCGCTCGACCGGATTATTGGCCGTTATTGCCGGCCCACTCGGAGCATGCATGGTCGCATCGAGACGCCGCACTTCGGCTTGCAGCTTCGTTGAACGCGCGATCAGTCCCTGCAATTTTGTCGGGAGCAACGCCAGCGATTTGGCGTCGCCCGGCTCGCAGGCCGCAAGTCTGACCTTGCTTTTTTCCTTGTGCGCCTGGGCGAGAGTCATTTCGCCTTCCTTGACCGCCCGGTGCAGCAAAAGCCACGAAGCAAGCTGCATCAGCCGCGTCGTCAGCCGCATGCTTTCGGTAGCGTAAACAAGGCCGGCGCTGCGCTCGAGTTTCTTGGAGTCCTGGCGTCCTGCTCCGTCGAGATAGCTGGCGGTTTCCTCGACCAGCGCCATTCCGTCGCGAAAGAGGGTCGCAAAAACCGGTGAACTCGCCAGCCGTTCGCTGAAGGAGACCGCGCCGGCTTCTATCGCACGCTTGTCGGACATGTACGCCTCACACGGCGCCAGCATCGCGCGAGTATCGTGTTGTGTCCAGCACTCCAAACGGCTGAGGGATTCCACGCTCTTTTTTGGATCAAGGACTTATGATCCGCGTCCCGAAAAAATCGTAAAATATAGTTACTAGCGGCTGCGGCAATTGATTGAAATTGGAAGTTAAGCAACGGGGGTCAATCGCGAAAGAACTCTCGCGGCACCGAGCAGCACCCAAAATAAAAAGGAGCCGCCGGTAACGGCGGCTCAAGGTGATAACAGGGAGGCGTCAAACAGAGTGGACAGGAGCCACTCAATGTCCAGAAGATGGACACACAGTCGTAATGAACGAGAAAGCTTAATAAAAGGTTAAGGAATCGCAAATGCTTGTCTAATCTTTTTCCGATTCGGCGCGAGGTAGTTCAGGAATCTCATTCTAAAGCTTTGAAAAGACTCACTTCTTGAAGAGCGTATCGGCGGCGGACTTGACCGCGCGCTTTCGCGCCATGTCGGCTTCTAGGCGGGCAATTTCCTCTTTGAGGAGGGTGATTCGCTCGGTGAGTTCGCCAGCCGACAACAGTGTCAGGTCCTGGCCGATCTCGTGCACGATCTTCTTTTTCGGCCTGTCATCATCGTCAATGGTGCGCATAATTACGCTCCTGCATATTAATTCAAGTTGTCACATCGCATCCCGGCCGGCTAAGTCGGCCGGAACTTTTGATTGAGTGTGCTGGATGAGGTGTCATGCCGACAGCCTTCTTTGTCTCGGTCTTTACTATTGTTATCAAAGGCTTACTTGGTCAACGCTTCCCAAGAAATTGAGTTGGGGAAGCGTATGGGAAGCGCGTGGTGTTTGCTCGCTGCCGTGGGTGTAGGCGCCAGCGGACCCATTTTTAGCCTTTCAACGCGCATTCTGAAAAAATCGCGAAATTCGACGCATTATCTACCAATAGGTTAGCATCTGATTTTAACGCACCTACGCGAGCGATAATCTTCGCGTCAGCTCAATGGGCGTCGAATGCCGAAGATGCGATGATCCGATGAATTCTCAGCCGGACACCGCGGAAGTGCTGGCAGGTCTAGTCGAGCGAGTAACCTACCACAACGCTGAGAATGGTTTCTGCGTCCTGCGCGCGAGGGCGCGTGGACATCGAGACGTCGTGACGGTAGTGGGCCATGCTGCTGCCATTTCCGCGGGCGAATGGATCACGGCCTCGGGCCAGTGGGTCAACAACCGCACCCACGGCCAGCAGTTTAAGGCGCGGTTCCTGCGCACCTCCGTGCCGACGTCGGCCGATGGCATCGAGAGATACCTGTCATCCGGTATGATCCGTGGCGTAGGACCCGTCTACGCCAAGAAGTTGGTGCGCGCATTCGGCGAGAAGGTTTTCGACATCATCGAGACCACGCCGGATCGGCTGCGCGAGGTCGAAGGCATCGGGCCGGTTCGTGCGGCCAGCATTCTCGCCGCCTGGGCCGAACAGAAGGCTGTGCGCGAAATCATGGTCTTCCTGCACAGCAATGGCGTCAGTACCGCCCGCTCGGTGCGGATCTTCAAGACCTATGGCGCCGATGCCATTCAGGTCATGACGCAAAACCCCTACCGGTTAGCTCGGGACATTCGTGGCATCGGCTTTAAGACCGCCGACGCGATCGCCATGAAGCTCGGTATCGAGAAGACCGCCACGGTTCGGGTTCGCGCAGGGATTTCCTATGCGCTCAC
>DASPTX010000076.1:0-25114 GCA_035623195.1 Xanthobacteraceae bacterium
ATTTGCCTCGTGGTTGGTTTTTCCGGCGACGTCAAACAGGCGCAAAAGCGCGCCGCCGAAGCGAAGGGCGGCGTCGAGATCGCCTATGCCATTCCAAAGGAGGGCGCGCAGCTCTGGTTCGATAATTTGGCAATCCCCAAAGACGCGCCCCACCCGCAAGAGGCGCACGAGCTGATCAATTATTTGATCAAGCCCGAGGTCGCGGCCAAGAACACCAACTACGTCTCCTACGCCAATGGCGATCTGCCGAGCCAGTTCATCGACAAAGAGATTCTCAACGACCGGACAATCTATCCGGAGGCCGCGACCATGGCGAAGTTCTATACGATCGTCGCTCACGATCAGAAGACGCAGCGGCTGATCAATCGGCTGTGGACGCGGATCAAGACCGGCGAATAATCTGTCCGCTCGAAACGGCGACAGCCGAAGGGAGTGAACGTCATGAAGATTATTGCAGCGGGGACGCCGACGCGGCGCAGAGTCCTAAAAGCCGTAAGCGCGCTTGCCGGCGGGATCGCTGTTCCTACGCTCGTTCGCCGGCGCTCGGCGCATGCCGATTATCCGGAGCGTCCGGTCAAAATCGTGGTCGCCAATACGCCGGGCGGCCCATCCGACATCGTCGGCCGCATCGTCGCTGCCGCGCTGCAACAATCGACCGGCAAAACTTTCATCATCGAAAACCGCGGCGGCGCGGGCGGCAATCTCGGCATGGAATACGTGGCCCGCTCCGAACCGGACGGTTATACGATCCTGCTCGCAACCAACGCCTTTTCGGTGAACTACGGGCTGTATAACGAGCTGCCCTACGATCCCTACAAGGATTTCGTCGCAGTCGGCGAACTTGCATCTTCGCCGAACACTTTCGTTGTGAAATCGGAGTCTCCGGCGAAGACGGTCAAGGATTTCGTCGCACTCGCGCGCGCCAATCCGGAAATATACAATTGCGCGACGCCGCCGATCGGCACGACGCCGCGCCTACAATTGGAGTTGCTGAAAACCCGCGAGGATCTGCCGAAACTCGCGGATGTCGTTTTCAAGGGCGGCGGCGACGCCATCGAGGCGTTGCTGACGGGCACCGTTCAGCTGAGTTCGGGCTCGCTCGGCCCGGCTCTGCCGCACATCAAAGCCGGCGCGTTGCGCTGTCTAGCGGTCTGCGGCGAAAGCCGCTGGCCGGAGCTTCCCGATGTGCCGACGATGGAGGAGTCCGGCTACAAGGATTTCGTCTTTGCGACCGACATGGTGCTGCTGGCGCCGCCCAAGATGCCGCCGGCCGAGGTGAAATGGCTCGAAAGCGAGACGCTCAAGGTCCTGACAACACCGGAAATGAAGGACAAACTGTTTCAATCCGGCTTCTCGGTGCGGCCGAAAGGCGCGGACGCCGCTTGGGCGCGCGTCACCAAGGAGATCGCGACGTTCAAGCAAATTATCGATCAAGCCGGAATCAAGAAATTATAGCCGCCGGCTCTGCACTTCGAAATTCGCGGACGCCTTTTCGGCGAAAGGGCGTCTTTTCGGAAAGCCCGTTACCATCTCGGATCAAGTCTGGGGCAGACCTTTTTTCGGATCGTGCCTAAGGGATTCACCTTAGGGGCAAGATCGGAGTTTTCGCTTGGCTGCGCGTTAACTATGACAACGCGACCATGAATTTTCGTGGGAGCTAGCGATCATGCCAAGCGAAGAAAATTATCGTTATTCGCGTCGCCCATCCGCTCGAATTGTTTCGATCGCGCACGCACAAAAGTCAGATCATCACATTCTGACGATGTTTCTTTATCTATTGGCCGGCGCGATCGCCGCGCTTGCGCTCGCTAACTTACCGGCCTGGACTGGGAACCTCCTCACCGTATTGAACGTGCTACCGGCGCATTTGACTTAGAGCGCAATCGTTTCAAGTTGAATCGATTGCGGCTCCGGATGTTTGATGGGGCATGATCTTTTGGTTTCCAACCCCGGATCGCGTTCGGGGCAGGCTTTTCCGGATCATGCCCTAAAACGTATCAGCGCCAGCGCCGGTGCAGCCATAGCCACTGTTCAGGATATTGGCGGATCCAGCCTTCGATCACCGAGGTGATCGCTTGCATAGTGCCTTTGATTTCGACGCGGCCGTCGGCGTCGCGCACCGGCTCGACGGGCGCGGAAATCTCGCCCCAAAACGTGTTGCCGTCAGGGTTGCGCACGACTCGCATTCCGTAAATCGGCAATTCTGTCTGTCGCGCCAGCATTGCGATCAGCGGATTGGCGAGGCAGGGGCGGCCGAAAAACCGCACTTCGACGCCTTTGCTGTAATGCTGATCGGCCAGCATCCCGACATGGACGCCCGATTGTAGAAACCGCGCCAGCCGCACCGGCGCATCGAGGCCGGTTGGAATGAGTTCGCCCATCAAGGGCTCGCGCAGCTTGACGATGACGTCGTTGACGGCGCCGATATTCGGCCGACGGTAGAGCACGGCGGATTTGACGCCGATCAGCTTGGCCCCGATCCCCGGCAGTTCCCAATTGGCCAGGTGCGCGGCAAAGCCGATCGCCGCCTTGCCACTATGCATGATCCAATCGTAGCGCTCTTGCGACTCCGGCGGATAGGTGATGGGGTCCGCGGTCTGCCGGCCGAAGCCCTCCACGCAAAATTCGTCGAGATGGGCAAATTCGATGGCGATACGTCCAAGATTATCCCATACGCCGCCGAGGATCTGTTCGATCTCCGCGTCCGATTTTTCCGGGAAGGCGGCGCGCAACTGCGCGCGGCCGATGCGATGCTCCCTGAACAGCGGCCCGATCTTGCGCATGAACGCGCCGGCGAAGTTCGCCATGCGCCTACGGTCGGTGTGTTTGATGCCGCTGAGCAGGCCGACCGTGAGCGCACCGACGACGGTGTCGAAGAGAGTCTTAAGCGGCCGATCGGTCATCAGAACATGACGATGATCTTGCCGAAGACTTGGCGGCTTTCGAGCCGGGCGAGGCCGCGCTCGAACTCGCCAAGCGGCACCGCGGTGTCGATCACCGGCAGCAGTCCGGACGCCATTTTGGCCAGGCTCTCGCCGATATTGCGGATCGAGCAGCCGAAGGAACCGAAGATGCGATACTGCTGCAGATAGAGCTGGAACAGATTCATCGTGATCGATTGTCCAGACGTCGATCCGCAGGTGACGAGCCGCCCGCCGCGCTTGAGGCAAAGCAGCGAGCCATTGAAGGTGTCCGGGCCGACATGTTCGAACGCGACATCGACGCCCTTTTTGCCGGTGAGTTTGCGCACGACGCCTTCGAATCGCTCGGTGCGATAATTGATGACGTGGTCGGCGCCGATTGCTTTCGCCTTTTCGGCCTTGGCGTCATCGCCGACGGTGGTGATGACGATGCAGCCGATCGCCTTGGCCATTTTGATCGCGGTCGTGCCGATGCCGGAGCCGCCCGCTTGAACTAGGATGGTCTCACCCGGCTCGAGCTTGGCATTGTCGAACAGCATGTGTTGTACGGTGCCGAAAGCGACCGGAGCACAAGCGGCGTCGCGATAGCTCACGCCGGCCGGGATCGGCACGACCAGCCGAGCCGGCATGTTCACGAGGTCGCGGGCGAAGCCGTCGACATGAAAGCCCATGATGCTGGCGACATTTTCGCAGAGATTGTCGCGGCCTTCGCGGCACGCCTTACAGGCGCCGCAGGTCAGCGCGCCATAGGCGACGACCCGGTCGCCGACCCGGCGCGAGGCGACGCCGGGACCGACGGCGGAAATTTCTCCCGCCGCCTCGACGCCGACGATCAAGGGCAGCGTGCGCTTGGCGAAGGCCATGCCGCGCCAGCCCCAAACGTCGATATGGTTCAACCCGATCGCCTTGATGCGGATTTGCACTTCGCCGGCGGCGGGGGCGGGCGGGGCGGCGATATCGCGAAGCTCGATCTTGCGATCGCCGACGAGCATCAGCGCCCGCATCGACGCCGCGCTTTGTTCGCGCGACGCGCCGGCGCGTTCGCCTATGGCTGATGCGGTTTCTCCGCTCACGCCGGCTCCCGCGTCATCACAAGGCAGACATTCTGCCCGCCGAAGCCGAACGAATTGGAGATGGCCCGCGTGACGCGCGCGTCGCGCGCCACATTCGGAACGACGTCGAGCGGAATCGCCGGATCGGGAACGCTGTAATTGATCGTCGGCGGAATGCGCTGATGTTCGAGCGTGAGCAGACTAAACACGGCTTCCACGGCTCCCGCCGCGGTCAGCGTGTGGCCGATCATCGATTTGTTGGACGAAATCGGAATGCCGCGAATATGCTCGCCGAACACGGTGGAGACGCCGAGATGCTCCATTTTGTCGTTCTCGGGCGTCGAAGTGCCGTGCGCGTTGATATAGTCGACGTCCTGGGGGCCGACGCCGGCATCGGCCAGAGCGTTGCGCATACAGGCGATGATCGGCTTGCCGTCGGGGCTCGATCGGGTGCGGTGAAACGAGTCCGACTTCTCGCCGCAGCCTTCGAGAATGCCGAGCACCTTCGCGCCGCGCGCCACCGCGTGATCGTAATCTTCGAGGACGAGCGCGGCTGCGCCTTCGGCGAGAACGAATCCGTCCCGGTTCTTGGAAAACGGCTTGGAGGCTTGGCCGGGCGGATCGTTTTGCGTCGACAGCGCCGAGAGCAACGAAAAACGAACGAGCGATTCCGGCGTCAGCGAGCCGTCGGCGCCGAGTGCGAGCGCGGCTTGACATTCGCCGCGGCGGATCGCCTCCACCCCGAGCTGAATGGCGGTGGCTCCGGACGCGCAAGCCGTCGTCAGCGAAATCGGCGAGCCTTCGGTGCCGAAATGTTCGGCCAGGTGCTCTCCGATGATGCCGTACTTCAACGTCTCGTAGATCGGAGCGAATTGCGGTTGATGCGCCACCCGCATCAAGTCGGGATAGCCGGCATCGCTGTCGGGCGCGGCTTTCTCGGCCATCCGAATGCGATAGTGCCATTCGATTTCGAGCGGCGGCAGCGCCAGGAATAGGGGGCCGGGAAAATGGCCTTTGCCGCCGATGCCGGATTGCGCGATCGCTTCCTCGCCGGCCAAAAGCGCGATGCGTTCGGACAGCTCCGCCGGCGGCATATAGTCCTTGTAGACGTCGTCTACGGTGCCGGCGATTGTGGTGCGCAGGCTGTCGAGCGGGAAACGCGAAATCCGGCGGATGCCGGACTGGCCCGCCGTCAATTTCGCCCAATTGTCGGCCTTGCCGACGCCGAGCGAGGTGACGACGCCCATGCCGGTGACCGCGATCACTGCGCGGCCGGCTTTGTCGCGATGGCTACTTGCGGTAGGTCGGGTTGTTGAAACCATCGTGCGTCTCCGTCGATTCACCCGTCAATTCGCCCGTTCCAGCAGTACCAGCCCTTCGCCGCGCCAATTGCCGATGCTGGTCACGACGATCTGCCGTAGACCGGCCGGGCTGTCGCCGAAATCGCCGGTTCCCGTCGGGGCGAACAGCTTGCCGTGCTCGATTGCGGCGCAACCGATTCCCAGATTAGCCATGAATTGGGTATCCACTCCATGCCCGATATACGTACCGGTATTGCGAACCGGAAGACCGATTTCCTTAAGCACGGCAAGTTCGGCCGAGGTTGCCGGCTCAAGCCCGGCCGCCCCGGAAATGACGGCGGCATGCGCGCGATCCACTTGAGGCGCAATGGCATCCCATTGCCTCCGTAGCGATGCCTCGGCAGCGCCGGGTCGGCGTGCGTTGCGGTCGGAAAAGACTTTCGAAATGCGCGCGCGGGGCCGCGCGCCCCGGGCTCGCGCATGGGCCTCGCTCTCCAAGACGAGGAAAGCGCCCATCGTGGCAAAGGCGATGCCGCCCTCCGGACCGCGATCCCAGACCGGCGCGAAGTTGTTCTTGAGGACGACGCCGCCGAGCTCGAATGCCAGAAGCACGTCCCAGCGCGTGCCATGGTACGCGCCGCCGACGAGCGTCAGTTCGCTTTGGCCCGCGGCGATGCGCGCTTGCGCGACCCGCACGGCATCGACGCCGGCGGACTCCTCGCCCATGAACGTGCGCGAGGAGCCGACGATGCCGTGGACCAGCGAAATGTTGCCGGCGAGCAGATTGGGTAGCTGCGCCAGAAATAAAGTCGGCCGCAGATCGCTCATCAGCCGTTCGTTGAGAAACGCGCCGGGCTGGTTGGTCTTGCGGACGCCGGCCATGATGGCGGTGTCGACCGCGATGTCGCGCTCGCCGCCGCCGGCCGCGACGATCATGTCGGTATGGTCGAGCAGTTCGGCATTGCCCGCGATGCCGGCATCGGTCAGCGCCATGCCTGCCGAATAAACCCCGACGCGCTGCCAGGTCTCCATCTGGCGCTGGTCGCTCTTCTTCGGGATCTGCTTGTCGAAACTCATCGGCGGGAGCTGATGCACGATATAGGGTGCAAAGCTCTTATCGTCGTAGGGCGGCGGGTCGCCGCGCTCGAGATGCTGCCACGCCTTTTCCAATCCTTCTCCCAAACAGGTGAGAAGGCCGACGCCGGTGATCCACACCTCGCGCCGCTCGGTCACTTCGCGTACTCCCTGGCGGGAAAGTTGATGCGCTCGGCCCATTCCCACAATCCGGCGCGCAGCTCCGCGCTCGGATAGGGCACGAGACGGTAGGTCAGCGTGGCGTCGCAAATGGCGGCGCCTTTGGACCATCCTTTCGCTTCGCCGATCGCATAGCCCGAACCTTCGTGAATGACCTTGCCTTCGAATTCGAGCTGATCGCCCGGAAATACCGCGTTACGAATTTTGGCGTCCTTGACGCCGGCAAGCGCCGGCAGCCCGGTGAAGCCGGTCAGCGCGCTCACCAGCCAGCCCGTGGTTTGCGCCATGCACTCGATGAGCAGCACGCCCGGCATCAGGGGATAGCCGGGAAAGTGCCCCTCGAAGACCGTACTCTGCATCGGAACGGTGCAGATCGCGCGCGCGACGCGCTCGCCGACATTGACGTCGACGAAACGGTCGATCATCTGAAAATACTCAAGACGCATGAGGCGCTCAGGCGCCCTTCGCAGCGATCAGCTCGTCAATCCGCTCGCACAGGTTCTTCAGCACGAAATACTGATCGGTGGTGGCTTTGCCATCGTTGACTTCTTGCGTCCACTGTTCGAGCGGAAGCTTTATGCCGAACGCCTTATCGATCGCGAAGGCAATGTCGAGAAAGTCCAAACTATCAATCTCGAGGTCGTTGATCGCGTGACTTTCCGGTTTGATGTTTTCGCGCGGAATATCGCAAGTTTCCGCAATGATTTCAGCCACTTTATCGAACGTGGTGGACATCGGGCATGCTCTTTAATGGTCGAACGAAGAATGAGCGCCGGCCCAGCCCGGCGCGAGCAAGCCCGGTCGCGTCGGGCTCCTCATTTGTGAACGCCCCGTATAGCGAAGGATGCCGGTAAGTTCAACGGCGGCGCCGTCACCGCGATCGCGCCGGCTTGGCGGCGCAATCGCGACAATCTCGCTGTGGACCAAGGCGTTACAAGGCCTTATCCGCTCCGCGCCTCGGCCCGGCCGCGCTTGATTGCCCGGGCCATATTACCTAAGGAACGGCTCCGAGAGGGTCAAATGCCGAAAGCGCCCGTGCGCAAGCGTTGTTTCGTGCAGATGACGGGCTACGAGCCGGTCGGGCCGGAACACCAGCACCGCCGGTTCATCCGCGAAATGGCGCGGTTCCAAAAGGCTTGGAACGTGCAAGGCAAGGTATCGCGGCCCAGCCTGTCGGCGGACGGCGCGGTCGCGAGCTGGACGGTGGAAACCTGGGGGCCGAATTGGCGCGTCGCGACCGACTTCCATTGGTTCCGCTGGGACGATTTTGTCGCCGCCGAGATGGCCGTGAGCGATTGGTGGCGGTTCCCGCTCGGCATCGCCGCGCTGATGGAATTCGTCCTGACCGGCACGGTCATACGCTATTTCGTCGTGGCCTGGCGCTATGGCGGATTTTTTCTCTATCCGCTGGTTTTCATCGCCGGAATGATGTGGCTGTCGATTTCGGCGACGCGCTTTACCGTCATCCATGCCGGACTGCCCTATCACATGCTCCTGGCGCCCATCGTCTGGCTGGCGATCTTCTGCGCGCTACGGTGGACGTTCGGGCGATTCGTCCATATCGCCTATGCCTTGGACGACTGGTATTTCGCCCGCGATCTCATCCATCGCGTGCGGCCGCAGGTTCATGAGCGCCTCGAACGGCTGGCGCACGAACTTGTCCGTCTCGTCCGTGAGAGCGATGCCGACGAAATTATCGTCGACGGTCATAGTCTCGGCGCGCCGTTATCGCTCATCGTCGTCGATCGCGCGCTGCAGATCGATCCGCAGCTCGCCAGCGAAGGCAAGCCGCTTCACATCGTTTCGAGCGGATCTTCGCTGCTCAAAGTGGCGCTGCATCCGGCGGCCGGCTGGCTGCGCGAGGTCGTCCGCCGCGTGGCCAATGCGCCGGCCGTTTACTGGGTCGAGTACCAGGCGCTGGTGGACATCATCAATGTCTACAAGGTCGATCCCGTCGTCGCTTTGGGCATGCCCGCCACCGGAAAGCCGATCGTAAAAATCATTCGCATTCGCATGATGGTGGAGGAGCACACCTATCGGCGTTTTCACCTCAATTTCCTGCGCATCCACCGGCAGGCGGTGATGGGCAACGAGCGCCGCTATTTCTACGACTATTACATGCTGTGTTGCGGCCCAATCGCGCTTACCGATCGGGTCGAGGATCCGGGCCGGGCGGTTGCAGTTTTCGCCGCCGACGGGGCATTGCGAGCGGAGGTGCTGGATGCGGGCGTCGCTATCGAGCCGGTTTCGACCCCCGCGGTGACGGAGCCCTAAGTCCGTGACCGCGACGCTCTCGAAAATCCTGTGGCTCGCTTTCGGCCTCGCCTGGTTCGCGCTGCGGCTTCATCCGGGACGGCGCTCGCGCCGGACCCCCGTCCGTTATTCGGACCGGGGCTTGCGCGAATTTATGCTCCTTAGCGCCTCGCTCACCGGGCTCGGCATCGTGCCGTTCGTCTACGTCGTGACGCATTTTCCCCGCTTCGCCGACTATCCCTTCGTTCCGGCCCTGGCCTATCTGGGGATTGTCGTCGACCTCACCTACATTTGGCTGTTTTTCCGGACCCATCGCGATCTCGGGCAAAACTGGTCGGTCAGCCTCGACCTTCGGGAGCGCCACACGCTCGTCACAACCGGCGTGTACTCGCTCGTGCGGCATCCGATGTATGCCGGTTTCTGGTTGATGGCGTTGGGCCAGGCGTTGCTCCTGCCCAATTGGATTGCAGGCCCGGCTGGGCTCCTGGGCTTTGGCGTGCTCTTTTTCGGACGCGTGAAACGCGAAGAGGAGATGATGATTTCCGCCTTCGGCGACGATTACCGGGACTATATGCGACGCACCGCCCGCGTGGTCCCGTGGGTCTATTGAGGTGGCGCAATCGAGAGAGGCAGATCGAAATTGAACTATTGAAAATTGCGCTATTGAAATGCGGATTTATCCAACTTAGGCAGTACGTTGCATTTTTGCTACAGGTGCGGACCGGTTTGCGAATGGGTGAAGGATTTAGCGGGATTTCGCCGATGAAATCTGGCACTGCGGTAGGGACTGAATAAAATGTGCCAGCGCCGCTCCGAACGGCAAGCCGTGAAGGGATCATGAGGGGGTCATGAAGGGGATCATGAGGCGTTCGTGGCGATTGACCGCGCTCGGAGCGGTCGTCATCGCATTGAGCCTTTTCCTCGGTGCCAACCCGAGCATGGCGCAGTCGCGCGCTCACGTCTATTTGCTGCGCGGACTTATGAATATTTTCTCCCTCGGCATGGACACGCTGGCCGAAGAGCTGAGCCGGCGAGGCGTTTATGCGACCGTGCATAGCTACTCCGACTGGCAGAGTCTGGGAGACCAGGCGGCCGCGAATTATCGGGCCGGGAAGGAAGGACCGATTATTTTGATCGGCCATTCGCTGGGTGCCGACGCGGTCATGGAAATGGCGGCGTATCTGGGCCGCAAGGGCATCCCGGTGGCGCTGGTCGTGCCGTTTGACGGTACGCAATCCTTCGCGGCTTCGGAAAATGTCGCGCGCGTCGTCAATCTGACGCAGCGGGAATATGCCTATATGCGGCGCGGCCCCGGATTCCATGGCTCGCTTGCCAATGTCGACGTGAGTTCCGATCCCAATATCGATCACATCACTATCGACAAGTCGCCGCGGCTCCACGCGCGGGTCATCAGCGAAGTTCTCGCCGTCGTCGGCAGCCATCGCGGCGAGCCGCCGCCGAACCCGAACGGCGCAAAGCCGGTCCAGGCGAGCGTGCCCGCGAATCGGGAAGGCCGCGGCGCCGCCATTACGCCAGAAGCGGCACCCGCCGCGCCCGCAGCGAAATCGGAAAACGGCGCGACGAATTCAGCCACGCCGACGATCGCGGTTCCCGAGCACGGAACCGCTCGGCTCGATTCCGGGGCAGCGCCAAAGCCCGCTACGCCTTCACAGCCGGCTCACGCCGAGTAAGCACCGAACTGACATTGCCGGTTGCTCACTCCCGCGTGGGCGCGGGGAGTTCCACAGGTGCGCAATTGCTGCGGCCCTGCATCAAGCAGTCGTGATCTTTTTCCATCGCGGCAATGGTGTCGGCGATCCAGACGCCGGCGCCGAGGAGCAATGTCACGACCGCAAGCGCGATCACATTCATGAACATACGCTGCCGGTAATCGATCCGCTCGTCCGGTTCCCGCTCGTAGCGCGCAAAATCGTCGTCATCGTCGCTTTTTGGCCACCCAATGGCCGGGTGCCCGATGGCCGGGAAATGCAGCAACGGCTTGCCGGCGCGGCGCCGCTCGAAGCGCAACACTTGGCCAAACGCATCGGCGCCAAGTGGGGCGCTATGTGGGGCGCCACTTGAGGCGCCGTTTGGGGCACCGCGTGGATCTGGCCGGTCGGTAACCACCTTCGAACCGCCACGCATATCGCTAGAATACTCTCCTGCGGCAAAATCTCCAGTCTTCGAATCGTGAAGCCGCGTGATCGCAGTCCCGCAATGACAAGGGCCGTTTGCTTAAGCTATATCCGGCGAGGACAAAGCCCATTTTTCAGGTCCGCCATCAAGATCGCGCCATTTCGTTCGCCAGTCTTGGTTGCCACCTTGTTCGACAGCGAGGCATTCGGTACGGAGATCCTTCCATGACGCACTCGACCGCCAAAACCTTCTTGCATGGCGCCGCCGCTATCCTTGCGGCCGCGGCGATGCAAGTCGCGGCAGCCAGTATCGGCGCCGTTCCCTCCCTTGCCGCCGACTATGACGTCGGCTCAATCCATATCGCGCAGCCCTGGTCGCGGGCCACGCCGAAGGGAGCGGCTTCCGGAGCCGGCTACATGACCATCACCAATACGGGCACCGCGCCCGATACCGTGAGCTGCGTCTCCGACGACGCAAGCGCGCAGTGCCAAATCCACAGCATGACCATGGAAGACGGTGTAATGAAGATGCGCCCCGTCGAAGGCGGGCTGGAAATCAAGCCGGGGGAAACCGTCACGCTCAAGCCGGGCGGCTACCACGTCATGTTTGTCAGCCTCAAGCACGCGCTTGAACAAGGACAATCCGTCAAAGCCACGTTGAAGTTCGAACATGCCGGCACGGTCGAGGTCGAGTACCCCGTCGCCGCCATCGGAGCGCCCGCGCCCGGCGCCGCCGAGGGTGGAGGGATGATGCAGGGCGGCAACATGATGCAGGGCGGCGGCATGCATATGGAAGGCCCCGCCGGCGGATCGATGCAGATGAATAAGCAATAAAAAAGTGTGATCGCGCGATCGCGCTTAAAGCATGATCCCGAAAAGTGGAACCTGGTTTTCGGGAAAGATCATGCTTAACCAACAAGCTAAAGCAAAATGCCGATTCAATCTAAAATCATTTTGCTTTAAGGCTCGCGGAACGCGGGCTTGATGCCTTGTGGTAGCGGCATGCGGAACGTGTTGAGCGTCATCGACACCAGGGCGTAATAGCCGAGAATGCCGACCAGCTCGACGGTGCCGGCATCGCCGAGAATCTTGCGCACCCTATTGAACGTCGCGGTGCTCACCCGGCGCTTGGCGTAAAGCTCCTTGGCGAAGGCATAGATCGCCATCTCGTCCCGCGGCGCCGCTTTCGGCGCCCGGCCGGCCTGGATATCGCGTATTGTTTGCGGCTTGACGCCTTGCTTTTCCGCCATCGGCGCGTGCATGGCCCACTCATATTGCGCTTTCCAATGCTGGGCGGTCACCAGGATGGCGAATTCCGACAGCCGCGGCGGAACGCTCGTCTTGAAGCGCAAGTGACCGCCGAGTTTCTGCGCAAGCTCGCCGTAAGCCGGCGCATGCAAATAGACGGCGAATGGGCCGGCGAGCCTGAATTGACCGCGCGGGCCGGACTTTATGGATTCTGCCAGCGCGCGCTGCTCGGCGGTGAATTTTTCTTCCGACAAAGCGGGCAGGCGCGGCGATTGCATGTTCGGCATGGTTCTTCCACCCTCAAGAAGCCTTCAATTGTTCTCAGCCGCCCGTGTCGCGCCGGCGGCAGGGCAAAACCGATAGTGTTCTTTTGCTCGCCTGTCGAGCGCGCCGCGAATTGGCGCGGATTTCGTTATCGGTTGGAAGCAGCTTGTAACCGCGCGCTAGCGGCGTTTCCCGGTCTTGGTCTTTCTCGCAGTCTTCCGCTTCGACGCCGTCTTCGCCGGCATCAAGCCGGCCTTTTCGACGTGACGCACCCAATGGTCCCAAGCGCGGTTGGTCGATGGCGGGCGCACGCTATGGGCCGCCGCGCGTTCGATCTCACCCGGCGACAAGCGATCGACATGGCCGTGCGCCATAGCTTGGCTTTGCAGCGCGGCGTTTTCGCAGGAAAACACCGTGCGGAATGTCAGCTCTCTCAAGCCCGCGCCGACGACGGTCGCGCCGTGCCGGCGCATCAGCACCATCGCGTTCGGCCCGAGCGCGCGCGCCAGCGAAGCGCCTTCCTCGGGCGCAACAACGAGCATGTTGGTGTCGCCGAATTCGTCGCGCTGATCCCAAAATGGCACGTGCCCCATTACCGCGCCCAAGTGAAAGACCGGCACGAGCTCGCGGCCCGAAATGCAAAACGGCAGCACCGCGTGCGCATGATGATGACAGACGGCGTTGATATCGGGTCGCGCCTTGTAGATTTCGCCGTGAATGACCCGTTCGCTGTAGAGCCGGAATTCCGTCGGCCGTACCGGCTCGGAATTAAGGTTCAACTCGACGATATCGGCGATTTCCGCCAATTCCGGCGCGCGATGGCGCGGAATGAAATAGCGCCCGGGATCGCGCGGATGCCGCACGCTGACATGGCCGAACGCATCGAGCACTTTCTGGTTGGCGAGAATGCGCGTCGCCAAAATCAATTCATGCATCAATTCATGCAATAGTTCGGCTGGATCGTTCGGCATCGTCGTGTCCCATCCCCAAGCGCTTCTCCGGCGCGCTTGTCGCTCCGGCTTTGGCATTGTGTCGCGCTGCGCTATGAATAGCGCATGACGCTTGAGGTGAAAGCCCTGTTCTTCGATGTGTTCGGCACGCTGGTCGATTGGCGCGCGTCGATTGCGCGCGAGGCTGAGGCGGCGCTCAAGCCGCGCGGTTACGCGCTGGACTGGGCCGCCTTCGCGGACGCCTGGCGCGGCGAATATCAGGGCGCGATGGAGGAGGTGCGATCGGGCCGCATCGGCTTCTGCAAGCTCGACGTACTGCACAGGCGCAATCTCGAGCTCACGCTCAAGCGCTTCAGTGTCGCCGATCTGGGCGAGGGCGAGAAGCAGGCGCTCAATCTCGCCTGGCACCGCCTCGACGCTTGGCCCGATGTGGCGCCGGGGCTGGCGCGGCTCAAAGGCAAATACCTGCTGGCGCCGGTGTCGAACGGCAATATTTCATTGATGGTCGATTTGGCCCGGCGCAATCGGTTGCCGTGGGACGCGATTTTGGGCGCCGAGATCGCCGGCGACTATAAGCCCAAGCCGCGCGTCTATCTCGCTTCCGCTGAAGCCTTCGATCTCAAACCGCAGGCGTGCGTGATGGTGGCGGCGCACTCGCACGACCTTGCCGCCGCCGCCGCGCTCGGGCTTCGCACCGCTCATGTCGCGCGTCCCGCCGAGCACGGGCCGGGGCGCGGAGAAACCGCGCCGAGCGTATCGGTCGATTTTGCCGTCAAGGGTCTGGAAGAGCTTGCGACCAAGCTTGGGGTGTGAGGATATTTCCGTCAAACTAGCGGCGAAGGATCGTCAAAGCGCGCAAGAAAACCTGTTTCCGCTCCGGATCATGTCCCGGGCATGCTTTTTCCGGACTATTGCCTAGCGCGCTCGGCGGCCGAAAAAGTGTTGGCGCTCGCTGATCTTTCGCGCCGCGCGTTGCATCCGCGACTCGAAAATCTCGTTGGTCACTCGGCCCAGGTATTTGAGGGTGGCGAACATGGGGGCTCCGTACCGCGATGGCTCGTTAACCATGCGTAAACTATGGCTTGCCGTCGGGGGCGGAAGTGACCGCGGTCACAGAGTTGCGCTTTCTAGATAAGTCATTGTTTTGAAAATATAAATACCGGCGTTCAGCCGCTCATCGCGGGATAATCGGTATAGCCCGCCGCAGTACCGCCGTAAAAGGTCTTGCGGTCCGGCGCATTGAACGGGCCGCCGTGTCGCAAGCGCGCCGGCAGATCGGGATTGGCCAGAAACAAAGCGGCGAACGAGATCAGGTCCGCCAATCCCTCATGAATGACCGCATTGGCGCGCGCGAGATCGTAACCTTTGTTGCCCATCAGCGCACCGTGCCAGAGCCTGCGAAAGAAAGCGATGTCCGGCATTTCTCCGGCGGGGACCGGATCGCCCGCCGCCGGTTCGATGATGTGCAGATAAGCAAGTCCGAAGCGGTTGAGCGCGCCGACGGCTGCGGCAAAGGTGGCGGCGGGATCGCTGTCGGCCATGTCATTGAACGGATTGGTGGGCGACAGCCGCACGCCGACCCGATGGGCGCCCCATTCGCCGGCAACCGCCTCGGTCACTTCGATGAGAAAGCGCGCGCGATTGGCGGCACTACCGCCGTATCGATCGGTGCGCCGATTGGCACCATCGCGCAAAAACTGGTCGATGAGATAGCCATTAGCGCCGTGCAGCTCGACGCCGTCGAACCCGGCCACGCGGGCATTGCGGGCGCCGCGCCGGTAGTCCTCGACGATGCCGGCGATCTCGGAGGTTTCGAGCGCGCGGGGCGTGACAAACGGTTTCATGCCGTCATAGGTCATTGCCTGGCCCGCGGGAGCGATCGCCGACGGCGCCACCGGTAGCGCGCCATCGGGCTGCAGCGCCGGATGCGAAATGCGCCCGACATGCCAAAGCTGCAGGAAAATCCGTCCGCCGGCTGCGTGTACTGCCTCGGTGACGCCCTTCCAGCCCGCGATTTGCGCGTCGCTGTGAATTCCGGGCGTCGCGGGATAACCGACGCCCTGTGGCGAGACTTGTGTTGCCTCGCTGACGATAAGGCCGGCGCTGGCGCGCTGCGCGTAATAGGTGGCGTTGAGCGGACCAGGCACGTTGCCGGGCCCGGCGCGATTGCGCGTCATCGGCGCCATGACGATACGGTTGGGCAGCGACAAGGGACCAAGCTTGAACGGCGAAAAAATATCAATGTTCGGCATCACACGATCTTATCGGGAAAACCCCGCCCCGTTCCATCATCCAACAGATGCGTGGATTTCGCTCAAGCGATTTGTTTTACGCTACGACCATCGTTAGGGTCGCGATATCGGTCGCGCAGCCGGCGGGAATTGGCGCCGGGGACGGATACAAAAGGAACATGGACGCAACCGTGGATGCAACTTCGCCTGCGGCGGCCGATATGCGTGGCGCCGGCGCGGCCACGCGGCTGATCATTGCTTCGTCGATCGGCAATGCGCTCGAATTCTACGAAATCCTGGTTTACGGCTATTTCGCCGTGATCATCTCGAAAGTGTTCTTTCCCGCGGCGAGCGAAACCGTTTCGATCCTGGTTACCTTCGGCACCTTCGGCATTACGTTTTTAGCGCGCCCGGTCGGCGCGATTTTTCTTGGCGCTTACGGCGATCGCAAGGGCCGCAAAGAGGCGCTGACGCTCTCGATCCTGTTGATGACGATCGGAACCGGCCTGATGACGATCATGCCGAGCTATGCGTCGGTTGGCCTTCTCGCCCCTGTGCTCGTCATTGCCGCGCGGCTTCTGCAGGGCTTTTCGGTCGGCGGCGAGTTCGCGAGCTCGACCGCCTTTCTCGTCGAACATCGCCCCGACCGGGCCGGATTTTTCGCGAGCTGGCAATGGTCAAGCCAGGGATTGGCGGCGCTGATCGCGACGGGATTCGGCGTGCTACTGACGACCAGCATGTCCGCCGCCGACCTGCAGGCGTGGGGCTGGCGCATCCCGTTCGGCTTCGGACTATTGATCGGCCCAGTCGGCTATTACATCCGCAACGGATTGGGCGAGACTCCGGATTTCATCAAGGCTGGGAGCGCGCAGGCGCCTCTGCGCGAACTCTTCACGCATCAGTGGGATCGGCTCATCCTGACCAGCGGCGCCGTGATTGCCTCGACCAGTTGGCAATACATGCTGGTCTACATGCCGACCTATGCGATCCGCGAGCTCCATCTGCCGCAATCGGCTGGCTTCATTGCGGCGGTTGTTGCCGCCGCGCTGCAAACGCTCGTCGTGCCCTTTGTCGGCATCCCGGGTCATGATCGGCGCGGCGCTTCTGTTCGTGCTGACGTCCTACCGGCATTCGCGCTGGTTGGTGCTCACGCCTCGCTGGCGGTGCTGATAGCGGTGGTCTGCTGGATCGGCCTGTTGAAATCGTTCTACAGCGGCGCGCTGCCGTCATTGATGGCAAAGATCTTTCCGGTCAAGACGCGCGTCTCCGGCATGTCGCTGAGCTATAACATTTCGGTGCCGATCTTCGGCGGCTTCGCGCCGTTCTTCGCCCAATCGCTCATCGATATGACTGGCTCGAAGCTCGCGTGAACTATTACATGATCGCGACGGCGTTGCTGAGTCTAGCGGCGTTGTCGGCGCTCCGGCGCAAATACCGGATGTAACGGAGGGACGAATCGTCTGTCCTCCGTCGTCCGCCCTGCGTCCTCTTTGTCAGCGCCAACCTTTCATCGGCAATTCGAGTTTGCCGGTGGCGAGGTTAGTCGGCCACACCGAAACGTATTGCTTGCCTTGAAGCTGGATTAGAAAGGTCGATGCCAGCGTGTTCTGGCCGGTGGCGTCGAACTTGACGCCGTTATAGCCCATGATGAGCTGATCCGGCTTGAGGTCGGTCGCTTGCAATGCGGCCTGGATTTTCTCGGGCTCAGCCGAGCCGGCGCGATTGATCGCGTCGGCAAGGACGAAGAAGCCCTGCATCCATCGCGCGCTGGTGTCGTCGAGATCGCGGCCGTATTTGGCCTTGAACATCTGATCGACGATGTAGCTGTTGCTGCCCGGCTTGCCGATGTCGAAAGCGCTGCGGTTGATCGCGCCCTGGGCGAGATCGCCGACATTGGGGATGAAGCTCGGATCGGAGAAGCCGGCATCGTCGCCGATGATGATCGGCGGCAGATAGTCGAGATTCTTCATCGTCTTGAAGTAAAGGATGGTGTCGGCCGTATAGCTGATGAAAATGATGACGTCCGGCTGGAGTGTCTTGAGCTGGATGACCTGCGCCGAGACGTCGGAACTATTGGCGTTGTACGGGATTTGCGCCGCCACCGCGATGTCGGCGGCCTTTGCCGCCCGCATGATGCTGGCGGCGACCGAAGTGCCGTAATCCGTGTTCTCGTTAACGATGGCGATGTTGCCGACTTTCGTGCCCGATTTTTTCAGGTCGGTGAGGAACCCCGCATAAGCCCTGCCGAAATCGGGAGCGATCGGAGTGGTGCGGAAAGTCCATTTGAAGCCGCGCCCGGTGATGTTCTCGGCGACCGAATCCGCCACGAGAAACGGAATGCCTTGCCGCTCGGCGACCGCGGTCGCCACCAGCGACACAGAGGAGTGATAGGAGCCGAGCATCGCCACGACGTGGTCCTGCGTGATCAAGCGCAGTGTCTGCTGCTGGCCGACCTGGGGATTGCCCTGGTGGTCGGCCTCGTCGAGCTCGATCTTGGCGCCGCCTAGATTGGGTAGCCCCGCCGTCGCGCTGAGCGGTAGCGATTTGAGCTCGGGATGCGCGTTGTTGACGATCTCGGCACCCAGCGTCACGGCGTCTTTCGCCGACTGGCCGGCGCTCGCGGCATTGCCCGTCAGCGGATAAATGACGCCGATTTTCACGCTGTCGGCGGCGTCGGCTACAGCCGCCGCGGCGAGGATAAAGGCGGCGGACGCAGCGGCGAACAGGCAGGCTTTTCTCATAAACCCCTCCTCAATCGGCTTTCGCGATTGACAGGCATCGCGGCGTTCAAGTCAATTGCCTTTTGCTGCATGCTCAAGCCGGAGCGCCCGCGCGCGCCCTGCGTAAATTTTTCGGGTATAAGGAACGGCGCGTCAGCGAGAGGCCAAAAACCGTGCACGCTCCTTCGCCTTCCCTGGATTCGCGCCGCGCGATGCACGGCGACAACACGTTGCAGATCGGATTGTTCGGCGCCAATTGCTCCTCCGGCCGCGCGGTGACGCTCGTGCCGGAACGCTGGTCCGGCAGCTGGCCGGATAACAAGCGGTTGGCGCTGATGGCGGATGACGCCGGCATCGATTTTCTGCTGCCGATCGGACGCTGGAAAGGCTATGGCGGGACGACCGATTACCAGGGCACGACGCTCGAGACGATCACCTGGGCGACCGGACTTCTTGCTGCCACCAAGCGCATCACCGTGTTCGGTACCGTGCACGCGCCGATCTTCAATCCCGTCGTCGCGGCGAAGGAAATGGTCACCGCCGATCACATCGGCGAAGGCCGCTTCGGCCTCAACATCGTCGTCGGCTGGAACGAGGGCGAGTTCGACATGTTTGGCGTCGCCCAGCGCGCGCACGAGGACCGCTACGACTATGCGCAGGAATGGATCGACGTCATCAAGATGATCTGGTCCGACCGCGAGGATTTCGATTTTCACGGCAAATATCTCGAGATGAAAGGCATTCGCGGCAAGCCGAAGCCCTATGGCGGCACGCGCCCGGTGATCATGAATGCCGGCGCCTCGGCGACCGGGCAGGCCTTCGCGGTGAAGAACTGCGATGCGTTTTTTTTGCAAGCGTCGCGCACCTCGCTCGAGGAAAGCGCGCAGCGCGTGCGGCGGGCCAACGATGCCGCGCGCGCCCATGGCCGCGAAATCGGCTGCTACACCGTCGGCGTCGTCACCTGCCGGCCGACGAAGAAACAGGCCGAGGAGTATTTTCATCATTGCATCGTCGAATGCGCCGACTGGTCGGCGGTCGACGGCATCCTGGCCTTGAAGAATATTTCGCCGCAGACCGTACCGATGCAGGAGTTTCTCACCCAGCGCAGCCAATACGCCCAAGGCATGGGCGGGCTGCCGATCGTCGGCGATCCCGATCATGTCGCCGCGCAAATCGCCGATCTGAGCAAAGCCGGGCTCACCGGCATCGCCGTTTCGCTCGTCAATTACATCGACGAGCTGCCGTTCTTTTGCGACGAAGTTTTAAGCCGGCTGCAGCGCATGGGCTTGAGGGAAAAGCCGCGATAGCGAGAGAGGAAGCGTCACGCCGTGGATGTTCGCGTCAACGCCTCGTCAAGCGCGATCGCAGTCTCGCCGCCGTTTCGCGCCGAGCATATCGGCAGCCTGCTGCGGCCGGCGGAATTGATGCAAGCACGCGCCCGTTTCGGCAGAGGCGAGATCGACAAAGCCGAGCTCGCGGCCGCGGAAGATGAAGCCATTCGCGGCGTCATCCGCATGCAGGAGCGGATCGGCTTCAAATTCGTCACCGACGGCGAATTCCGCCGCCGCTCCTATCACAGCTTCTTTTACGGCGAGCTCGGCGATTTACGCATCGACACGATCGGCGGCGCCAATGCGCTCGGCGCCAACAGCGAATCCGGACGCGGCGCCCAGCCGCTTGCGGTTATCGGCAGCCGCGTGCGCTGGACGCATCCGATCAATGGCGGCGACGCCAGCTTCCTCAAAGCCCATTCGGATCGCTGGCCGAAGATCACGATCCCCGGACCTTGCGCGCTGCACTTCCGCGGCGGCGATGCCGCGGTAACGGCGAGCGCGTACAAGGACCTAGACGACTTCTGGTCGGACATTGTGGACGCGTTTACGCGCGAACTTCACTCGCTTGCCGCGGCGGGCTGCCGTTACGTTCAGATCGACGAAACCGCGTTCGCCAAATTCGGCGACCCCGACGTCAAGGCCGCGCTCGCCGCGCGCGGCGACGATTGGAGCGCGCTGATCGACAAATACATCGCCGTGACCAACCGGGTTCTTGCCGCCGCGCCCGAGGATATGCATATCGGCATCCACCTTTGCCGTGGCAATCGCGGCGGCTATTGGCATGCCGAGGGCAGCTACGACGAAGTCGCGGACCGCCTATTCAACGCACTCGCCGTGCCGTTTTATTTCCTCGAATACGACAGCCCGCGCGCCGGCAATTTCACTCCGCTGCGCTTCGTGCCGAAGCACAAATCGGTGGTGCTGGGTCTTGTCTCGACGAAAGTCGCGGAGCTCGAGGACAAGGACACGCTCAAGCGCAGGCTCGACGACGCGGCTAAATTCGTGCCCTTGGATCGCCTTGCCGTCAGTCCGCAATGCGGCTTCGCCAGCGTCGAAACCGGCAATCCGGTAACGGCCGAGGCGCAGGACCGCAAACTCGAATTGATCTGCGAACTGGCGCGCGACATTTGGGGCGAGACATAAACAGCCTTCGAGGAGACAAATGACGCCAATATCGGCCGGTCGAATTTTAGGCGCTGCGGCGATGGCGCTGTCTTTCTTGTCGGTGTCTGCATCGGCGGACGACGCAGACTACCCGACGCATCCGGTCCGTCTCATCGCCGCTTCGGCGGCCGGCGGCAATCCCGATGTGCTGGCGCGGCTTCTCGCCGCCCAGCTCGGCGAAATCTTCAACACCGCCTTCGTCGTCGAAGACGTGCCCGGCGTCGGCGGGGTGATCGCCGCGAAGCAGACGGCGGCCGCGCCGCCCGACGGCTATACCCTCGGACTGAACGATTCCGGCTCGCTCGGCATCAGCATCGCGATGAACCCGGACACCGGTTACACGCTGAAGGATTTCACGCCGATAACCGCGCTGGCGCGATTGCCGACCGTCCTGGTCGTCAAACCGGACGTTCCGGCCAATACGCTTGCCGAGTTCGTCACGCTTGCCAAATCGAAGCCCGGCGCATTGAGCTTCGGCTCGGCGGGCACCGGCTCGATCCATCAGATGACGATGATCCTCTTCGAACAAGCGGCCGGCATTACGCTCCTTCATGTGCCCTATCGCGGCGGCACCGGCCTGGTGAATGCGCTTTTGACCGGCGAAGTGGATTCCGGCTGGTCCGGCATTCCCAACGTCGTTTCCCTGATCAAGACCGGAAAATTACGCGCGCTCTGCGTCAGCGTCTTGCAGCGCGACGAATCGCTGCCCGACGTTCCGACCTGCGACGAGCTCGGCTATAAGGGTTTCGATGTTGCAACCGTGCTGGGCTTGCAGTCGGCGGCCGGCACACCGCCCGCGATCGTCGCCAAGCTGCAAGCGGCGGTCGCCAAAGTGCTGCGCGAGCCGGACATAGCGGAGCGGCTGAAGACGCTCGGCATCCACATGGCCGAAAACGGCACGGCAGCCTATACCAAATTAATGGCGGACGAACTCGGCCGCTACACTAAAGTCGTCGACGAATTTCACTTGCAGATAAAACAATAATGGGGTTTCGGCTGGACTCGCGTGTCAATCGAACCGCCGACGCACCAGCGCCGATCTGTCTTTGGCAATAGCGCGACATCATGGAAGCGACTATTCAGACTTTGTTATTGCTGCTGGCGGTCATGGTCGTCGTGGCCATCGCCGCGCGGCGCACCAATACCGCTCCGTCGATTCTTCTCGTCGTCGCCGGCATCGGGCTGGCGCTGATCCCCGGACTGCCGAGGATCACGCTCGCCCCGGAACTCGTGCTGCTTGGAATCCTGCCGCCGCTGATTTATTCGGCGGGCGTCGCCATGAGCTGGCGGGAGTTCCGATTCAACTTGCGGCCGATCGCGCTCCTGGCCTTGGGCTGCGTCGTCTTCAGCGCCTGCGCGGTGGCGGCGGCGGCGCATTGGCTCCTTGGCATGCCGATCGGCGTCGCCTTCGTGCTCGGCGCCATCGTGGCGCCGCCCGATATCGTCGCGCCGCTGGCGATCGTGCGGCGACTCGGCATCCCACGCCGCATCATCGTCGTGCTTGACGGCGAAGGCGTCGCCAACGACGCCACGGCGTTGATTATCTACCGTTTCGCCGTCGCCGCGGTGGGCACGGGCCTATTTTCGTTCGGCGAGGCGGCCGGAACCTTTGTCCTGATCGTGATCGGCGAAATCGCCTATGGCATCGCGGTGGGCTGGTTCAGTCTGCGTTTGCGGCGGTGGGCACGCGATCCTCGCGTCGAGATCACGTTGTCTTTGATGACGCCGTACGCGGCCTTCTTGGTACCCGCGCATTTGGGAGGGTCGGGCGTCTTAGCGACGGTGGCGACCGGCCTCTATGTCAGCTGGAACGGGCCGTTGCTCATTCCCGCCGCGACGCGACTGCAAGGCATCTTTTTCTGGGACCTGCTCGTTTATTTGCTTGAAAGCTTGATCTTTTTGGTCACGGGTTTGCAAATCCGCACGATTCTCGACCGGCCGGACATCGTGCCGCTGTATCAGCCGATACTGGGCGTGCTGCTGACCGTCGTCGTGCTTGTCGTGGCGCGGTTCGTCTGGGTCTATCCGGCGGCCTATCTGCCGCGCTGGTTGAGCGCGGCGGTCGCCCGCCGCGACCCGATTCCGCCCTGGCAGTGGATCTTCTTTCTCGCCTTCGTGGGCGTGCGCGGGGTCGTCTCGCTCGCAGCAGCGTTGGCGATACCTTTGACCACCAATTCCGGCGCGCCGTTCCCCTATCGCGACCCGATTTTATTCATCACCTTCGGCGTGATTGTCGTGACGCTGGTCGGCCAAGGCCTCATGCTGCCGAGTGTCGTTCGCCGGCTTGGGCTTGGACGCCACGCCGCGGACGAGCGCGACCGCGAGCGGAAAGCCGAGCTTGCCGCGCGGACCGAGGCCTTGAAGCTCGCGCAAACGCGGCTCGAAGAACTCGCCGCCCACGACAAAATTTCTCCCGAGGTTTTGGCGACCTTGCGCGCCCGCCACGATTATCGGGCCGGACGGTTGCCGAATGCCGATGCCGGCCTGAACGCATTCGATGCCGCTGCGGCGGCGGCGAATGTGCGGTCGGACTTGATCGCGCTGGAACGCGAATTCATTTACCGGCTCTTGCAAGAGGGCCGGATCACCGACGAAGCGCGCCGGCGCATCGAACGAGAACTCGATTTGGAGGAGGCCGGCATTGCCTGCAAAAAGGAGGGCGGCGTCGAGCCTCCTCTGTAGGAAACCGGCACGCCGGCGCGCGATTACCGCCGGCTTACGATCGGCGTACCGCGCTTTTTGTTGTAGCGGTGAACGGCGACACGTTCCCAGACGCCGTTGACGTGATAGGGGTCGCTGCGCGTAAACGCATCGACGGCGGCGCGGTCGGCGGCGTCGATGACGAAAATACTGCCGACCGGCGTTTCGCCGTCATCGCCGACGAGCGTGCCCGCGGTCACGACATCGACGGCATGCTCCTCGGCCCGGTCGAGATGGATGCGGTGTGCGCGGTAATGCTTGGCGCGCGTCGGCAAAATGTCTTTTTTGTCGAGGGCGTGGACCACGAACAGCATGCGGTAGAGCTTAATCCTCCCACACGCCGCGGGGGAGAAAAAAATCAATTGCGCCGCCGCGAGAACGGGCTGTCATTGCGAGCAAAGCGAAGGAATCCAGCCAGAAATTCCGCCCTGGATTGCTTCGTCGCTAGCGCTCCTCGCAATGACGCGAGACATCTTCTTTGCATCCCCCGCAGCACGAGACCGTATGCAAATCAGCTGCGGCGCCGCGAGATCACATAGGATTCGTCGAAGAACCATAGGCCGCAGCGCTCGCGCAGCACTGAGCGGGTTGCGTCGATATAACGATCGCCGATGTCGGCCAGCTGGTCGTCCTCCACCTGAGCCACATAGATGGCCGCATTCCAGGCGGCGAACAGCGTGGATGTGCCGATCGATTCGGAAATTTCCGACGGCAATGTGTGCATGACATACCGAAATAGCGCGCGGTAATCGGCATAGGCGTTGAAGTTGAGATCGCGGCCGGCTGCTCCGAGTTCCTGTTTGACCGCCTTGAGGATCTGATGCCGGTCGTGAATGAACGGATTATCGTCGGACCAGATCTTGCTGATGATTTCCATGCCGGGATCGTGTCCGTGGGACTGGATGGCGATGAGCCGGCCGCCGGGACCGAGCGCGCGCGCGAGCGGCCCGATCACGCGCTTGGCCTTGAATTCGAGCGAAGAGCGCGCACGATAGGGCTGTGAGGCGATCACCAGGTCGTAATTGGCCGACGTACCGCCGGGCTTGGGAATGATTGGATCGAGCAGGAAACGGTGATCCTCGCGATAAATCACCAGCACGACAGGCCGCTCGTAGATCGGATTGCCGGTGCGCGCGCTGACATTGGCCTTCCAGTTTTCCGAAAGAAAAGACTCGAGGCTGATGATCTGCTTCTCGAAAGCATGCGCCGAATTGCCGATCAGCGGCAGTTCATGCCAGACCAGGCTCGAGGCCGCGCTGAGCGATTACACGGCAAGCCATAGCGCATCCGCGTAAGCGAGATTCGTCAGCACCACGACGGTTGCCGGATGCTCGAAAAACCGGTCGGACATTTTTTGCAGCGTCAGGCGGACATCTTCGAGACTGATCTCCTTGCCGACCATGTAGAACGGCATGTGCGGAAACCGGTCGTGCATGGCCCGCATGACCCGCACTAGGACCGAGCCGTCGCCGACGCCGAAGACGCGCACGGCAGGCGGCCGCGGGTGGATATGCGCAAGCTCTTCGGAGACGCGGTGCGCGACCTCCCATTTCTCGCTGCACGTATTCACGAACAGCAGATATTTCT
>DASPTX010000077.1:0-5155 GCA_035623195.1 Xanthobacteraceae bacterium
AGCGCGCCGAGGCCGTGCTTTTTCATCATCGCGCGAGCGCGCTCGGTCCGGTATTTTCGCAGCCGGTCCCAATTGACCCGCTGCTGCCAATCCATTCCAGCAATACCGAAATTCGCTCCCATTCGACCCTCCCACGCCGGTGCTTGCAGTTCGCGTCACCTGTGTCCGAAAAATCCTGCCCGCGCAAGCTCTGCGACGCCGTCCCGCATGGCCGCTATCTGGTGTCATAATAAGGTGTCGTAAGCTATTGCTCGCGCGGCTTTCGAAAGGATCAAGCGATGGCAAGGATCACGCGCCGTAAGCTTATGCCGGGCGCCGTGTTGGGCGTCGCCGGCGCAATGGCCGCACCTACTATGGTCGCGCCGGCCTTGGTCGCACCGGCTTTGGCGCAAAGCGGCAAGATGCGGTGGCGCATGGTCACTTCCTGGCCGAAGCGCCTGCCGGGTCCGGGCATGTCGGCGGAGCGGGTCGCCGAGCGCATCGGCGCGCTATCCGCCGGCCGCCTCGAAATCACCGTGTCGGCCGCGGGCGAAGTGGTCCCGGCTTTGGAGGTGCTCGACGCGGTCGGTTCGGGGGTCGCCGAGATGGGACACACCGCCGCGTTCTACTGGCAGGGCAAGGAGCCGGCGGCCGCCTTCTTCACCACCGTGCCGTTCGGGCTTCTGCCGAACGAGCACGTCGCCTGGATTGATGCCGGCGGCGGCCAGGCGCTGTGGGACGAACTCTATGCGCCGTTCGGTGTGAAGCCCTTTATGGCCGGCAATACCGGGGTCTGCATGGGCGGCTGGTTTCGCCGCGAGATCAAAAGCCGCGACGACGTGCGCGGGCTCAAAATCCGCTCGCTGGGACTGGGCGGCGAAGTCTATCGCCGGCTTGGCGCGATCCCGCAGACGACTGCGCCCGGCGAAATTCTGGTTGCGCTGCAATCCGGCGTCATCGACGGCGCCGAATTCGTCGGGCCGGGCTCCGATATCGCGCTCGGGCTTTATCGCTACGCGCCGTTCTATTACGGACCGGGCTTCAACAAGCCGAACGGCACCGGCGAATGCATCGTCAACCTGAAAGCCTGGCAGGCGCTCGACGCCGAACTGCAAGCGATCGTGACCAATGCTTGCGCGGCGGAAGCCTCCTACGCGCTTGCCGAAATGGAGCGGCTCAATATCGAGGCGCTGGCTGCGCTCACCGGCAAAGACAACGTGCAGCTCCGCACCTTCCCGTCCGATCTGATCGCGGCTGCGCGCACGACGGCAAAGGACGTCCTCTCCGACCTCGCCGGCAAGAGCGCGAACGCGGCCAAGGTGCGCGATTCTTACCTCGCCTTCGGCGACAGGGTCGCCGCCTGGTCGCGCATTTCGACGCAAGCCGTGCTGCAGGCGCGCGAGGGGTGATTATTCTGTCGTCATTGGCCGGCTTGACCGGGCAATCCATGCTGCAGTGAACTTATTGGCGGCTAGCATGGACCCGCGGGTAATGCGAGTGGAGGCGGCTCACCGCGCGCATCTACTTCTTGAACTTCACGATTTTCTGCCGCTGCTCGCCGAGCCCTTCGATACCAAGCGTGACGACGTCGCCGGCCTTTAAGAATTTTGGTTCGGGTTTCATGCCGAGCCCCACGCCGGGCGGCGTGCCGGTGATGATGACATCGCCCGGCTCCAAGACGAAATATTGCGAGCAGGCCCAGACGATGTGGCGGCAATCGAAGATCATGGTCGAAGTGTTGCCGCGCTGGCGCTTCTCGCCGTTAACGTCGAGCCACATGTCGAGGTTTTGCGGGTCCTTGATCTCGTCCTTGGTGACGAGCCAGGGACCGAGCGGGCCGAACGTCTCGCAGCCCTTGCCTTTGGTCCATTGCCCGGCGCGTTCGATCTGAAAGACGCGCTCGGACACGTCGTTGGCGAGGCAATAGCCGGCGACCGCGTCGAGCGCCTTGTCCTTGCTCAGGTAGCGCGCGCGACTGCCGATGACGATGCCAAGCTCGACTTCCCAGTCGAGCTTGGAGGAATCCTTCGGGATCATGGTTTCGTCGTCCGGTCCGCAAATGCACGACGGCGCCTTGTTGAAGATGATCGGCTCTTTCGGGATCGGCATGCCGGCTTCGGCGGCGTGGTCGGAATAGTTCAATCCGATGGCGATGAAATTGCCGACCTTGCCGACGCAAGCGCCGAGGCGCGGTTTGTCGCGCACCGGCGGCAGCTTTTCCGGCTTGAGCTTGCGCAGCTTGTTGAGCCCGCTCGGCGACAGCACGTCGCCGGCGATGTCGGGAACGATCTTCGACAGGTCACGCAGGCGGCCGTCTTTGTCGATCATGCCGGGCTTTTCGCGGCCGGGCGCGCCGTAGCGAACGAGCTTCATCGATATCCTCCTTGGGATTTCCTTGGGATCGTCGTTTCAGAACGCGCCGGGAAAGGTCCCGCCGTCGATCAGTATGTTTTGTCCGGTGATATAGCCGGCATGCGCCGAACAGAGAAATGCGCAGGCGGCGCCGAATTCGTCGGGCCGGCCCACGCGCCTTGCCGGCACGGTTGCGACGCGTTCGGCGAGCGCGGACTCGGCGCTCAGTCCCTTCTTCTTCGCCATCGTGTCGATATAAGTCCGCAAACGATCGGTGGCGAAAACGCCGGGCAGCATGAAATTGATGGTGACGTTGGAGGCGGCGACCGATCGCGCGACGCCGGCAAGGAAGGCGGTCAAACCCGCCCGTGCGCCGGAGGAAAGGTCGAGACCGGCGAGCGGCATTTTCACCGAGCCCGAGGTGATATTGACGATGCGGCCGAACTTTTTGGCGATCATCGGGTCGATGACTTTTTGAATGAGCTCCACCGCCACGACCATATTGGCGGTGACGCCGTCGAGCAGCTTTTGCCGGTCGAGCTCGCGAAAATCGCGCGGCGGCGGGCCGCCGTTGTTATTGACGAGAATATCCGGCTCGGGACAGGCGGCGAGCAGCGCCTTCTGTCCATCGGGCGAGGCGACGTCGGCCGCTACCGGCGTTACTTTGGCGCCGTTGAGTTTCTTGAGTTCGGCGGCGGCGGCGGCGAGCTGATCCTGGTTGCGGCCGTTGATCACGACCTCGCAGCCGGCCTCGGCCAGCGCTTTGGCGCAGGCAAAACCAAGGCCTCGGCTGGACGCACAAACGATTGCCTTGCGGCCGGCGATTCCAAGATCCATGCCTAGTTCCCCCTGCGCTTCCCGTCGGGCGACTGTTCTTCCTGACTGGAGGGCGTCAAGTCAACGGCTGATTCCCTTTGCTCTTATCCGACATATCGATCGCACAGCTTGGCATCATCGTCGCCCTGGCGGTTGTCTCCGCCATTGCCGGCGGCGTCGCGGGCTACGGCACCGGCGCGCTGATGCCGCTGATCCTGGTACCGATCGTCGGGGCCGCGCCGGTGGTGCCGATCATCGCGATATCGGCGATGTTCACCAACACGGCGAGGGTCGCCGCCTTCCGCCGCTCGCTCGAGCCGCGCCGGGCGGCGATTGCGCTTATTGCGGCGCTGCCGACCTGCGTGCTCGGAGCGTGGCTATACACGCTCCTCACCGGGCGCGGTGCCGCCTTCGTAATCGGCTCGACCTTGATCGCGACCGTGCCGCTGCGCCGCTTGCTCAAGCGCCGCGGTCACAAGCTCGGCGAAAAAGGCTATGCCGCGGCCGCCGCCGGCTGGGGCGTCGTGGTCGGCGGCACCACGGGCGCCGGCGTAATCATGCTGTCGCTTCTGATGGCGGTCGGACTCGAAGGCGCAGCCGTCATCGCGACCGATGCCGCGGTCTCGCTCGGCATGGGCATCGTGAAGATTTCGGTGTTCGGCGTCGCCGGCGTGCTGACATCCAAAGTGCTGGTGATCGCCTTTTTGATCGGGCTCGTCGCTTTTCCGAGCACTTTCCTGGCGAAGCTGATTGTCGAGCGGCTGCCGGTCCATCTGCATACCGCGCTCCTTGACGCAGTGGTCATTATCGGCGGGGCTGTGATGATGCTCGGCGGAATACGAAGCTAGCTGTCGGGCCTTTGCTCACGGCCACTTCACCACCGGCGGCATGGACGACAGGATCGATTCGACATTGCCGCCGGTGCGCAGGCCGAAAATCGTGCCTCGGTCGTAGAGCAGGTTGAATTCGACATAGCGGCCGCGCCTGACAAGCTGCTCCTCGCGTTCGGCCTCGGTCCAGTGCTTTTCGAAATTCCGCTGCACGAGTTGCGGATAAATTCCGATGAAAGCCCGGCCGACCTCCTGGGTGAAGCCAAAGTCGGCGTCGAAGTCCCCGCTATCGAGCCAGTCGTAGAAAATGCCGCCAATGCCGCGCGCTTCTCCGCGATGCTTGAGATAAAAATACTCATCGCACCACTTTTTGAATTTGTCGTAAGGGGCGACGCGGAAATGGCTATCGCAGGCGGCTTTCATCGCGGCATGGAACGCGACGCTATCGGGATCGTCTTGCCGGCGCCGGCGATCAAGTACCGGGGTAAGATCCGCGCCGCCGCCGAACCACGATTTCGTCGTGACGACATAGCGCGTGTTCATATGGACCGCCGGCACATGCGGATTGTGCATGTGCGCGATCAGCGAAATGCCGGTGGCGTAAAACCGGGGGTCATCGGCGGCGCCGGGAATTTCCTTGCGAAATTCGGGGGCGAATTCGCCGAAAACCGCCGACACGTGGACGCCGACCTTTTCGAAGACCCGGCCCTTCATCATGGCCATGACGCCGCCGCCGCCCGGGACGCCGGTATGGTCGGTGCGCGACCAGGGCGTGCGCTTAAAACGTCCCGCCGGACGATCGGCCAAAGGCGCGCTCGCCGGAAGTGCGTCTTCCAACGTTTCGAAGGCGGTCAGGACGCGGTCGCGCAACGCCTCGAACCAGGCTTTCGCCGTTTCTTTGCGCTGTTCGATTTTGGCGCTATTCATAGTGCTCTCGGCTCAATCGTTTCGCAGTGGCGTGAGTTCGCAGTGGCGTGAGAATGTCACAAAACCAGTTCAATATATTGATCGATCGCAATCGCGTTGCGAGCATGAAAAACGATGGCTAGGGTCCTCACCAATCGTCTCAGCCGGCGTTTCTTCATTGGCGGCGCAGGCGCGGGTTTTGGGCTGATCGCGGCGCCAAGCTTCATGCGTATTGCGGCGGCGCAAAGCTGGCGGGCCGGCAATCCGTTCAG
>DASPTX010000078.1:0-31088 GCA_035623195.1 Xanthobacteraceae bacterium
AGACGACATCGCCGGCTTTGATCTCGCGCACCTTGCCGCCCCAGCTCTGCACCCGGCCCGCTCCGGACACGACGAACAGGGTTTGGCCGAGCGGATGCGTATGCCAGGCCGTGCGCGCGCCGGGCTCGAAACGGACGAGGCCCGCGCGCACGCGCGCCGGCGCTGGCGCTTCGATGATCGGCTCCTGCCACACGACGCCAGTGAAGCTTTCGGCCGGTCCGCGCCGCGACGGCCGCGAACCGCAAGTGTGAATATCCATAGTGCGTCTCTCCCCTGTCACTGACAGTCGGCGCCGTCCTGCAAACGGCCGACAGCCGGCTAAGATAGTCGAAATTCTCGTGCGATGCTGGCTGGTTTTGCGACTTTTCGATAATCGAAGGAAGCGACTATTCCTTGCCGGCGAATATTTGTTTCGCCTCTCGCCGGGCATCGTCTTCTGTATCCGAGTCGATATCGGGCAGCGCCTCGTGGCGCGATCGTTCATAGGCGTCGGCCAATTGGCGCGGCGACAAATCGGCGGCCGTGGCCGCGCTATCGAGGCGCCACCAGGACCAGATCAGACGCCCGAGCATCGCAAGCAGCGTAAGCTGGAATAGGAGCCCGAGAATCGAGGCAAAGCCCCCCAACTCTCCGATCACGCCGTGCCCGAACAGAAGGCCAAACACGCCGGCGCCGAGGAAGCCGGCCGCGAAGCCGCCGAGCAAACCGGGGCGATTGAACAAGCCGCCGAGCGAGCCGCCGGGATAAGTCGGCTGCGCAGCCGTCGTTGGCGGCGCGTTGTCTGGCGCCACCAATCCGCCGAAAGCCAAGGCTGCATGCGCGGCGTGACCGGCCAAGCCCGATCCGTCCTCGGCGCGCGTATCGGCGTCTTCGCTCCATAGCAACAGTCCCAATACCAGGACGACAAGCGTGGCTAACGAGCGGAGCCAGCGTGCGTGCGGCCTCGCCGCAACCCCGGTCGCGACCCCGCCTGTTGTCCCAGCTGCGGCCATTGCAAACACGGCAAAATCCCTTGCCCAACGCGATAACGATCGTTAGGCCTGCCTATCTATGCCGAACCGGCGTTGCGCTGGCCTGTCGCAAAGCGTCGCACGCGTGCATGTCGCAGCCGCCGGCGCGAACGCTCGCCTTCGCTCCCGGCAAAGATTAGGCCGCGAGCGTTTCTTTCACCGCATTGACCAGTTGCTTGAGCGTGAAGGGCTTGGCCAGGAAGGCGACCTGCTGGCT
Source organism: Xanthobacteraceae bacterium (assembly GCA_035623195.1). Taxonomy (GTDB): domain Bacteria; phylum Pseudomonadota; class Alphaproteobacteria; order Rhizobiales; family Xanthobacteraceae; genus BOG-931. The sequence goes on from DASPTX010000078.1 coordinate 1,228, forward strand.
GTCCTCCGGCAGATGCTTTTGGAAAGCATCTTCCGCGTAGCCGGACACGAAAATCATCTTCAGCCCGGAATTGCGGCTGCGCAGTTCCCGCAGCAGCGTCGGCCCGTCCATTTCCGGCATGACGACATCTGACACGACAAGATCGACCTTTACGTCCGATTTTTCGAGAATCTGGATGGCCTCGATGCCGTTTCCAGCCTCGAGCACGGTGTAGCCGCGTGAAGTGAGGCCGCGCGCATTGAGCCGGCGCAATCCTTCCTCATCCTCAACAAGCAGGATCGTGCCCTCGCCGGTGAGATCGGCGCTCGCCGGCCGCTTGACGCGATCGAGCGCAGTCAACGCAGCGGTTCGTTTCGCCTCCTCCATGCGGACATCGTGCGGCGGCAGGAAAATCTGGAAGGTGGTCCCGCGATGTTCGACCGACTCGACATAAACGAATCCGCCGGTCTGCTTGATGATGCCGTAGACGGTCGAAAGGCCGAGACCGGTGCCTTTGCCGACCTCCTTGGTCGAGAAAAAGGGCTCGAAAATCTTATCGAGGATTTTCGCCGGAATGCCAACGCCGGTGTCGGCGACTTCGATTAACACATAATCGGCCGCTGGCATGCCTCGGGCGTTGAAACGCGCGCAATCCTGCGCGGTCACATTGGCGGTGCGGATGGCGAGCCGGCCGCCGTCCGGCATGGCGTCGCGCGCATTGACCGCGAGATTCATAATGACCTGCTCGAATTGCGAAATGTCGACTTTCACCGGCCACAGGTCGCGGCTGGGCACGACGTCGAGGACGACTTTTTCTCCCAACAGCCGCCGCAGCAGGATCGAGAAGTCGGTCAATACTTCGCCGACATCGAGCACCTGAGGGTGCAGCGTTTGTTTGCGCGAAAAGGCGAGCAGATGGCGCACCAGGCTCGCGGCTCGATTGGCATTCTGCTTGATCTGCATGATGTCGCCGAACGACGGATCGGTCGGCTTATGGGCGTTGAGCAGAAAATCGGTGGCCATCATGATGGCGGAGAGCACGTTGTTGAAGTCGTGGGCCATGCCGCCGGCGAGCTGGCCGATCGAATCCATCTTCTGCTGCTGAATGAGCTTGGCCTCGAGTTCTCTCTGGGCGCTGGTTTCAAGCGCATAAACGATCGCGGCTTCCTGATCGCGCTCTTCCTCCCCGATCGCGGTGACGTAGAAGCGCCCGAAGCGTTCGCCGTCGCCCGCCAGCATCGCATCCACGGGAGCGATATCGCCCTTGCCGGACGCCGCGTCTTGGATCGCCGTCTGCAACGCCTGGCGATCGCGCTCGGCGACGACGGCGAGCAGGGAGCGATCCTTGCCCTCCCCGCCGCCGGCGCCGTGGAAAAGCTGCGCGAAAAGCGGGTTGGTGCGCACCACGCCGCCGTGCTTGTCGATGGTCGCAATCGCCATCGGCGTGTGATGGAAGAAACGCATGAAGCGGATCTCGGCGGCGCGCTGCGGATCGGTGCCGTCGTCGCGGGCCCGATTGAGCACGAGCGTGCGCGATGCGCCGGGCGCGCCGTCGGCGCTGTACCCGATTTTGTGAAACACGCGCACCGGCAGCGTGCGGCCGCCGCGAGTGCGCAGGTCGAGATCGAGCACCTCCGTCTTTGCCTCGCCGGGCGCCGCCCGCAGCGTAGTCAACAGAGCGGCGCCGTCGCCGGCAACGAGATCGGCGAGCTTGAGGCCGCCCGAGCCGACTTGGGCGAGGTCTTGATCGAGCCACGCGGCGAGAGTCGCATTGAGGTAGACGACATTGCCTTTGTCGTCGACCGAGAAAAATCCGGCCGGCGCATGATCGAGATAGTCGATCGCTTGCTGCAATTCCTGAAACGCATTCTCCTGACGTTCGCGTTCGCGCGTCACGTCGGAAAGCGACCAAACCGTCAAGCGCGCGTCGCGCTTGTCGCCGCCCAGGGGGCGAATCCGAAAGCGCAGCCAGCGCGCCGGGAGGCCGCGCGTACTGGCAACGCGCACCTCTTCCTCATGCCGCCTGCCCTCGCGCGCCGCCTTAAGCAGCCGATAGACCGCCTCCGATGCGTCGGCGTCGCCGATGAAGGCGCGTTCGATCGGCCGCATATCGTTCGGATCGGCCGCATCGATCAGATCGAGATAGGCGGCATTGGCGTAGACGACGCGGCCCTCGCCGTCGGTGACGACGATGCCGTCGCTTGAGCCGTCGACAACGGACTTGATCAGCGGGCTCGAGCCGCCGGCCGAAGGAACGCGCAGGACGCCTGAGGCAACGGCAAACAAGGAGAAGACGCCGATCGTGGCGAGCACTGCGAGGAACGCCGTGATGTATTGCTCGGCGTTGGCACCCCCGAGCACGACAATCGCGGTCGCCGCCGCAACGAGCGTAACGGCGACCAGAAGCACCAAGCCGATGCTACCGCCGCGGCCGATACCGCCGCTGCGATCGATCGAGGAGCGTGTACCGGCGGCGCTCGTTAACTCCTGAACAGACCCATTCGAGCCCTGGCCGATAGCAGGCGCTGACATGAGCCGCTCTGTCATGTCGGTTTTCAGTGCCTTGCGCTGTTGAATCGCGCAAGAGGCTTTGCGCAGGGGTGCACAACTATGGCGCAATCGTTTCGAGCCGAATCGATTGCGGCTCTGTTATTTTATAAAGCATAATCTTCGCAGAAAACCGGTTTCTCCTTTTCCGGATCATGTCCTGGCGGGCCGCCGCGACGGTCACCGGCGCTTTCGCGCAAGCCGCCGACCCCACTCCCTTTTTCTCGCCCCAAAGAGACAAGTTCCGGGCAACTTTGCCTTTAATCCGCCGTTAACCATGCGAATGGTGCAAGCGTCGGCTTTGGCAGGGAAATCGGTTATAGTTCCTTAATTATTTGCCCCAATCGGGACGGCAATTCTTGCGCGCCAATTGCTACATGCGCGATTAACTTCTGGCGGGTTGGCGCGGCGCGAAAGGAAACGGGGAGTGGCGCGGATGTTCGAGACTCTGTTCGGGGCGGGAATGCCGCTCGCCGTGAAATTTTTCGTTGTATTTCTGGTCATCCTCGCCGTCATCGGTGCGATCGCCTGGGCGCTGCGACGGTTCGGCTCCGGCCGTCTTGGCGCAACGACGCGCGGGCGGCAACCACGGCTCGCGGTGATCGACTATGCGGCCGTTGACGGTCGCCGCCGCCTTATTCTGGTGCGTCGCGACAATATCGAGCATCTTTTGATGATCGGCGGGCCAAGCGACATCGTCGTGGAGCCGAATATCGTGCGCGCCGTCGCGCCTGCGCGCGATATCGCGCGAGCGCCGGCCGGCATTGAGGCGCTGCCGCGCGCCATTCCCTTGCCGGAAAGCGGCGGATCATGGCCGTTGCAGCCTGAGTCCAATGGCGGGGCGCGTCCAGCGTCGCGCACCGAACCCTTCCCCGAGGAATTGCCGGGGCGGCCGTTCCAGCCGGAAACGCCGGGCCGTCATCGCGACACGCTCGCGGCGATTGCCGACGAACTGTCCAACCGTCCGGCACCACAAGTTCCGCTGCGCGGTCGTCCTAGCGTCGCCGAGCCGCCGCAAGATCATCGCGCGGAACCGCGACTTGACCAGCGAAGGTCCTCGTCACAACCGAGCCCCGCATCGCCTGCGCCGCCGGTTCCTGCGGCGCCGGCTCCTGCCGTGACGGAAACTCAGCCGAGCGCAGATCAAAGTCTCGCCGACATGGCGCAGCGGCTGGAAGCAGCGTTGCGCAAGCCCGGAGCGGAGGCGCGGCCAGCCGCCGCCCAGCCCCGCTCGGCCGCAACGCCGGACCAGGGCGCGCGCACGGACATGCCGCCGCCGCCACGCGCCCCTCGCATGCCCGAGCCAAAGGCCGCGCGTCCTGCGGAAGCCAAGCCCAGTCAGGGCAAGACCGCCATCTACGATACGCTTGAACAGGAGATGGCGAACCTCTTGGGCCGCCCGACCAAGAACTAAGGCGACCAAGAACTAAGGCGATAACGTTATCCGGCGGCCGCGGGCATTCGCAGCACCGGCTTGATGGCGACGCCGGACGATGATTCCTGCGCCGCCACGTTGATGTCGGCAAAATCGTAGAATTTAATCATCTTTTGAATTGGAAACTTATCTTCCACGATGAGGTCGACGAGCCGCGGAATAAACTCTTTCGGTACGCTCTCGCCCTGAACGACGCCGCGCAGGATTCGGCCGTCCTGCAAAAACGGCATTTCGATCGAGACCTCGTTGCCCCGCCGCGCGCTGCCGAGCAGCACGCAGGTTCCGCCGGGCGCCAGCGATTCGATCGCCTCGCGCAATACGGCCGGAAGCGCGGACGTGTCCGCCGAATACCGCACCCCGCCCGCGGCAATGGCGCGAACCTCGTCGACCACCCTGCTGCTGGTGTTGTGATCGATCGTGTGCGTGGCGCCCAATTCGCGGGCAAGCACGAGGCGGCTTTGGTGCACGTCGACGGCGATGATAGGATCGCAGCCGGCGATTTTTGCCGCCATCAAGGCGGACAGCCCGACCGCGCCGACGCCGAAAATGGCGACACCGTCGCCGGGCTTCGGTTTCATGACATTGAACACCGCCCCGGCGCCGGTTTGACCGCTGCAAGCAAGCGGACCCAGGATTTCCAGCGGAGCATCCTCGCGCACCTTGACCGCGTAACGTTCTTGCGCGAGCGCGTAGGTGCCGAAGGACGATTGTTGAAAGAACGCGCTATAGACGGGAGCGCCGTCCTTCGACAAAAGCGTCGACCCGTCGGCCCGCGTGCCGCGCATTTTCAGTCCGCGCGAGTTCACGCAATACGAAAACCTGCTTTGCACGCAATTGGCGCAGGCTCCGCACCAGGGAAACGACATCACGACATGATCGCCCGGCTTAAAGCCACGCACCGCCGCGCCGACCGCATGCACCATGCCGGCGCCTTCGTGACCGTAGACAGCGGGATAAGGCGAAGGGAAATAGCCGTCGCGGCCGTGCAAATCGGTCTGGCACATGCCGCTCGCCACGACCCGAACGATCAACTCTTCCGGGCGCGGGTCGCAAAGCTCCAAAGTATCGATCACGAACGGGCCCGAACGTTCCCGGACGACGGCGGCTTTGATTTGCATTCCCGTCAAGGCCTCGTCTTGTCGCGGACGCTTGGCACCTTGCGAGATCAGTCGTCGTCGCGGTAAACGCGTTCGCGCCGCTCGTGGCGTTCTTGAGCTTCAATCGACAACGTTGCAATCGGCCGCGCTTCGAGGCGCTTGAGCGTGATCGGTTCGCCGGTTTCTTCGCAATAGCCGTAGGTGCCGTCGTCAATACGCTGCAGTGCAGCATCGATCTTGGCGATGAGTTTGCGCTGACGGTCGCGCGCGCGCAATTCGATGGCGCGGTCGGTTTCCGAAGACGCGCGATCGGCAAGGTCGGGGTGGTTCTGGCTTTCGTCCTGGAGATGCTGGAGCGTCTCCTTGGCTTCCCGCAGAATGTCCTCGCGCCAGTCGAGCAATTTGAGCCGGAAATACTCCCGCTGCCGCTCGTTCATGAAGGGCTCTTTCTCGCTGGGGCGGTAAAGCCTGTCATTGGACCCAATGTCCGGCGTATCGGCTTTGCCGTTTTTAAGCGGCTTTTCCGCTGCGCGACGGCTTCTGCTCTTGAACAGTTGCATCTGCGTTACTCCCGCACCCAAATGCACCCCTCGCGCGGCGGCTTATATCGAACGTCTATGACGGAGACAACAAAGATCGTCGCGCCGGCGCCGGACATTGAAATGCCGGTTTTCTGCATTCGATCGCAGGCTCTTGCAGGCCCTCTTGCCCGTTAACCGTACCTTGTGATGGGCTTTGCAGGCGTGTTTTAATCGCCAGATCTCCCCCCGCCAGGAATGCGCATGCGATTCGAAGGAACCAGCGCCTATGTCGCTACCGACGATCTCAAGGTTGCGGTCAATGCCGCGATCACGTTAGAGCGTCCGTTGCTGGTCAAGGGCGAGCCGGGCACCGGCAAGACCGTCCTGGCGCTCGAAATCGCAAAAGCGCTTTCCGCGCCCCTGATCGAGTGGCACGTCAAATCGACAACCAAGGCGCTGCAGGGGCTCTACGAATACGATGCCGTGACGCGGCTTCGCGACAGCCAGTTGGGCGACCCGCGCGTTAAGGATATCCGCAACTACATCAAGCGCGGCAAATTGTGGGAAGCCTTCGCCGCCGACGAGCGGCCGGTTCTTTTGATCGACGAGATCGACAAAGCCGATATCGAGTTTCCGAACGATCTTCTCCAGGAGCTCGATCGTATGGAGTTTTTCGTCTACGAGACCGGCGAAACCATTCACGCCCGTCGCCGGCCGATCGTCGTCATTACCTCGAACAACGAAAAGGAGCTGCCGGACGCGTTCCTGCGCCGGTGCTTCTTTCATTACATCCGCTTTCCGGATGCCGACACGATGCGCGCGATCGTGGAAGTGCATTTCCCGGGGATCAAGCAGCGCCTAGTGGCGGAAGCGCTGAAGCTTTTCTACGAAATCCGCGAAGTGCCCGGAATGAAAAAGAAGCCTTCGACCTCCGAATTGCTCGACTGGCTGAAACTTCTGATGGTCGAGGACATCTCGGCCGAAACGTTGCGGGAGCGCGATCCCAAGCGACTTATACCGCCATTGCACGGCGCGCTCATCAAGAACGAACAGGACGTGCATCTGTTCGAGCGGCTGGCATTCATGTCGAGACGGGAAGGACGGTAGCGAAAATGGACATGCGGCCGGCGCGCCGTACCGGCACCGTTTCGCGTCACCACGATGGATGCACGTCGAAGGAATAGGTCGCGCCTAAGCCAAACATCAGCTGGTTCGGCGAGCCGCGCTCAGTCACCAAGGGCGAATCGGCGGCCGAACCGGTGAGCCTCTCATATTCGACGAAGGCGTGCGTGGCCCATTGCTGATTGAAGAAATATTCCGTCTGCGTTCCGGCGCCATAGGAATAGAGCCCGCCGCCCGCACGATAGACAGGCAGCGCCGGCAGGCCGGCAACGGTTGAGCCGATCGACTGAGCCTGCGTGATGCTGTAATAGGGCCCGATCGCCGCTGCCGATTGCGCCGTCACGCGCGGCCCGGCGGAAAATCGGAACTGTCCGGCGGGAATCACCGCGTCCAAAAACAAATCGCCGGTCACGCCCGTCTCGCCGCCGAGGCCTTGGCGCACTTCGCCGCGCAGCCGCAACCACGGCACGGCCCAGTATTCGGCGAAAGCCCCGGCCTGCAGGGCCCAATTGACATTGCCCAAGCCGTTGAGCGCGGCGTAACTGGACGCATAGCGCGGCCAGATAATCTTCACCGCCGGGCCGATCTTGAGCTGTGCCAAATCGAGAACGCTAAATCCGAAACTGTCGCGCGGTCCGAAATAGCTCGGCGGCGCTCCTTCGTTGCGAATGCTGAACAGCGGCCCGCCGCTCAAGGCGAATTTTTCGGTTGGAGCGCCCGGCCAAGCCGGGATAACACGCAGTTCACCCCCGATCGTGACGATCCAGTCCGGCACGGCAGGCGCCGGTATATAGGCTGCCGGGACGGTAGGCGCCGGAGCGGCCGGTGCCGGCAGATCGGCCGCGAGCGCCGGCGCGGCGGTAAGAAATGCCGCAATCCCGGCGCTCAAAGCCGTTGTCGCCCACCTCGCCGCCCAGCTTGTCCCCATGCCGCGCCGCCCCCACCCGTTACGATGCCGCACGAGGGCCGACGATACATCAATGCGCGGTGGCAACGAAGCCGCGCGGCGCCAAACAGTAAATTTAATCGGTACCTGTTGCCGATCTGTTCGGGAGCCATCCGGTCATGCGTCATGTTCGACGGCCTGATCGGCGCTGAACCGGCCGCGCTTTGGCCGTTTTCTGCGTCGTGAAGCCGGTCCGGCGGCACGCTGCGATTCGATCGCTCCCTCGCCCGCGGCCGGAGATTTCTCGTAACCGGCATCCGGCGGGTGTGGCGACAGACCGGCCGAGTCGCGCACATCTTTCTGCGCCGTGACTTGCCGCTCCGCCTGTGCCAATGCAGCGTCCCGCGCTTGGCGATGAGCGACTTCGCGCGCCTTGGCGGCTCGCTGATCGACGGAATCGCGCAAGCGTCTGGTCCAGGTCCGTATCTGGGCGGCGGCCCGGCCGAAGGCGCCACCCGCCCAGACCAGTTCGAACGGCGTGAATTGCCGCCAGGTTTGATCGCCATCGACAACGGCGCGCGCAATTAGATTGCCGGCCATTGCCGTGGTGTTGAGACCGTGGCCGCCGAAGCCGCTCGCCAGCCAAACTCCGGGACCAAGTTCGCCGATCTGCGGCATGCGATGGATGGTGATGCCGAGCGTGCCGGCCCAGGCGTAGTCGACCTCGACTTTGCCGAGCTGCGGGTATGTTCTATTGATATCCGCAGTAAGCGCGCCGACGTAACGGCGAGGATCGCGCTGCCATGAAGTCGAGCGGCCTGACAACATCAGCCGATCGCCGCCCACGACGCGATAGTGATTATCAGCGCGCTCGCCATCGCTCACGCCGCCGCGATAGCCGACCGCTTCGGTGAGCCGTTCTCCCAGTGGCGCGGTCGTGATGATGTAGGTCGTTACCGGGACCATGGTGGCCGCGAGCTTCGACATCAACGACTTAAGCCGCACATTGCCGCACAGAACGACATGATTGGCGCGCAGTCTCGCGGCCGGCGTAACGATGCGTTTGCGCACGCCACTCGGATCGATCGACACGGCTGGCGTATTTTCGAAAATCCGCGCGCCATCGCGCTCCGCGGCGGCAGCGAGCGCCAGCGCATAATTGAGCGGATGGATGGTGAACGCGCGAAGATAATTGATGGCGTAGAAGTAGCGCTCGCTGTGCAATACGGCGCGAACCCGCTCGGTCGGCCAGCCTTCGATCTCGCAGCCCAATTCGCCGAGTAGAGCGACATAATTCATAAATTCATCGGCATTGTCTTTCTTCGAGACATAGAGCCAGCCGTCCTGCGGGTCGACGCCGGCCGCGCATTCCGTGCGCACCGCATTGCGGACGTAGTCGAGGCCGGCCTGCGATAATGTCCAAAGATCTTTGGTTCGTTCGAAACCGACCCGCGCGACGATCTTATCGGCATCGGTGCCGAAGCCCGGCAAGACAAAACCGGTATTGCGGCCCGAGGCCTGTGCCGCCAAGCGGCCGGCTTCCAACAGCGCGACCGACCAACCGCTGCGCGCAACTTCGCGGGCGGTCGTCAGGCCGGCAAGGCCGCCGCCGATCACGCACACGTCGACGTCGAGATCGGAAGTCAATGACGGGCGTAGCGGCGCATCCACCATGGTCGCCGTGTACCAACTATCGCCGTAAATTTCGCTCGCGGCGTCGCTCATGCGGAATTTCTGATCTGACGTCGTTGCCGGTATTTAAGGGCTTCGGGCGATTGAGGCCAGTAGTGTACTGGACAGTTTAGGCCGGGAAAGCGACATTACCGCAATGCTGCGTCTCATGCTGCTGCGCCATGCCAAAACCGAGCGCGCCGCACCCGGCGACCGCGACCGCGACCGCAAGCTCATGAAGCGCGGCCGCGCCGACGCCCCGGTGGTCGGCGCCTACATGGCCCATCATGGCCTTGTTCCCGACCTCGCGCTGGTGTCGCCGGCTGTGCGCGCCCAGGAAACTTGGAACCTGGTCTCCGCCGGCCTCGGAAAAAGCCCGCGCACGACGACCGACGATCGCATTTATCCCGGCAGTCCGCAGAAACTTCTCGACCTCATTGCCGAGCCACGCAAGGCGCGCAAAATCCTGATCGTGGGTCACAACCCGAGCCTGCACGAATTCGCGTTGCAATTGATCGCCTCCGGCGATGTCGAAGCGCGCGAACAGCTCCGCGAGAAGCTGCCGACTTCGGGCCTCGTCGTTATCGATCTGCCGATCGACGACTGGCCGCTCGCGCATCCGCACGCGGCGAGGCTGGAGCGCTTCGTTACGCCCCGCTTGATCGCCGCCGCCACCGACTAGGCACAGAGCAAATAACAATGGCGTAACTCAGCCGCCGCGCAAATCGTTCGGCGGGCGAGCGGCGCCAGCCGATCGTTGCGCTACCCGGCCAACGCCGCCAGAATTCGCGCCCAGCTGCGCATGCCTTTGTGAAAGCATTTGAGGTCGTATTTTTCATTGGGCGAGTGCACGCGATCGTCGTCAAGCGCGAACCCCACCAAGAGCGTATCCATTCCGAGCACGTTTTTGAAATCGCTGACGATTGGAATCGACCCTCCGGCGCCTACGGTCACCGCCTTCTTGTTCCATTCTTGCGCGAGCGCCTCGCGGGCCTTGGCGAGCGCCGGATTGTTGAATGGCACATCGAAGGCCGGCGCGCTGGTGAAATTGCCGAACTCAATCGTGCAATCGGCCGGCACGCGCTGGCGCACGAACGCGCGAAATGCCGTACGGATCTTCTCCGGGTCCTGCGCGCCAACGAGCCGGAAGGAAACTTTGGCCATAGCCTTGCCGGGAATGACGGTCTTTGCCCCCTCGCCGGTATAGCCGGCGATGATGCCGTTCACTTCGGCGGTCGGCCGCGTCGAGATTTGCTCGATGAGCATGCGGTCCTTCTCGCCGGCCGGAATCCGCAACCCGATCGGGCCGAGGAATTTTTCAGGCGTAAGATCGAGCCCGGCAAGATCCGCCTTGATGTCGTCCGGCAGTTCGTGGACGCTGTCATAAAATCCCGGAATGGCAACCGAACCGTCGGGCCGGTGGAGCGCGGAAAGAATATCGGCCAGGACGTGGATCGGATTGCGCGCGGCGCCGCCGAACAGGCCCGAATGCAGATCGCGGTCGGCGCATGTCAGTCGGACCTCTTCATAGACAAGGCCGCGCAGCGATGTGGTGATCGAAGGCGTTTCGGCGTCCCACATGCCGGTGTCGCAGACCAGCGCGAGATCGCGCTTGAGCTCGTCCGCATGATCGCGAACGAACGAGAATAGGTGCTTCGAGCCGCACTCCTCCTCGCCTTCGATCATCATCGTAATGTCGAGCGGGAGTTCGCCGGTCACCGCCTTGAACGCGCGGCAAGCCTCGACAAAGGTCATCGCCTGGCCTTTGTCGTCGCAGGCGCCACGCGCCACAATGATTTTTCGCTCACGGTCGAGCGTTTCTATGCGCGGCTCGAACGGCGGCGTTTGCCAAAGCGAAATCGGATCGACCGGCTGCACGTCATAGTGCCCGTAGAACAGGACGCGGGGCGATTTGCGGCGCGCGCCGTTAGGATTTTTGCCGATCACGACCGGATGACCGGCGGTTGCGCGCACGCTGGCGTCAAAGCCGATCGTGCGCAGATCGGCGGCGACATGCTCGGCCGCGGCGCGGCATTGCGCGGCATAGGCCGGATCCGTGGAAATCGACTGGATGCGCAATAGTGCAAACAGCCGATCGATGCTGGCTTCAAGATTGCGATCGATTTGGGCCAGCACGGCGGGCAGCGCCTGTGGTGCAGTCATGCTACTCATCGCTTAGCGTTCCCGGTTTCATCGCGTTCCGACATCATTGCGTTCCGATCTCATGGCGACCCGCGCGACCATTCGGATCGCACGGATGTCGCGAATTTTGTAGTTTTATAGTGCTCTAGCGCGCCCGACGCCACCTGTTGTCTCGGTATGCGTTGCAAGTTTGCAACGCTCAAGCGCGTTTCGACGTGCAGCTGGGTCGCGAATGGGTCTGAAAGCCTTGTCACCCTGCGTTTGAGTCTTCAATATGAACGGCACGGCGAAGCTGGAAGTGCACGGGGGCGTAATGGAGGAGTTGGTTGCACGTCTGGTGGCCGAAGTCGGCATAGACCGTGTGGCCGCCGAAAAAGCGGTTGGCATCATCTTCGATTTTTTGGCCAAGGAAGGTCCGGCTGACAAAGTACAGCCGCTCCTGGCCAAGCTCCCGGGAGCCGAAGCCGTGATGCGCAAGGCCGCGAGTGAAGATAATGGCGGCGGCCTTATGGCCGGTGCGATGGGTGGGGTGATGGGCGCGGGGATGCGAATGATGTCGGCCGGTTTGAGCATGGGTCAGGTTCAAAGCGTGACCCGGGCCGTCATCGCCTACGCGCGCGAAAAAGCGGGCGAGGATGCGGTCGGCGAAATCGTCGCTGCGATTCCCGGGCTTGCGCAATTTGTTTGAGTACGAACGTGTTTGTCGCGACGAAATTGCGTCGAGGGAGGCCGTAATGACGTATCCCATTTCCGAAATCCAGGGGATCGGCACCGATGTCGCCGCAATTTTGAAGTCCGGTGGGATTCGCACGACCATCGGCCTGTTGCGCGTGGCCAAGACGCCGAAACAGAGACTAAAGATCGCACTGAAGACGGGAGCGCCGGAAAGGAGCGTGTTGGACTGGGTGACGGCCGCCGATCGCATGCGCGTCAAGGGCGTCGGCTGGGAATATGCGGAACTGTTGCGCGCCGCGGGCGTGCGGACCGTCAATGAGCTTCGCTTTCGCAATCCAAAGAAACTTGCCGACGTCATGGGAGAGGTCAATACCAAGCGCAAACTGGTCCGTATTTTGCCGTCGGTGAACACCGTCATGCGCTGGATTGAGGACGCCAAGAAACTCCCACCGGTTATCCGTTATTGATCGCGCCGGCTCGGCGTTGCCCGTTCGAAGCGGAGCGCAGGATTTAAGGCGACGGCTTGACTCCGTCAGAGCGACCGCGCAAAGCCACGGCCGATATGCCGCTGACGGCGGCCTTGTAGCTTTAAGGACGACTGCAATGTTGGCCAGGACCGCGGCCACAAGATCACGGCCACAAGCGTGATCCGTAGCGCTCATTCGGCCGCGACCGCCGCGCCGGAAATGCCGGTGCTGGCCCGGCTGTTGGCCGAGGCCCGCGCCAAGGCCCGCCCCCTGGTCATGGGCGTTCTGAACGTCACGCCGGATTCGTTTTCGGATGGCGGACGTTTCCTGCGACCCGCGGCCGCGATCGAGCATGGGCGGCGGCTGGTTGCCGAAGGCGCCGATATTGTCGACGTCGGCGCGGAATCCACGCGACCCTATGGCGGCGCCGTCCCGGTCACGCTCGCAGAGGAGCGCGAACGGCTTGCCAAAATCCTGCCGGCAGTCATCGATCTTGGCGTTCCGGTTTCGATCGACACCTTGAAAGCGCCGATTGCCGCCTGGGCGCTCGAAGCCGGCGCGGCGATCGTCAACGATGTCTGGGGGCTGCAGGGCGACCGCGATATGGCTCGTATTGTCGCCGAGCATCGCGCGCCCGTGGTCATCATGCACAACCGCGAGAAAGCGGATCCGTCCATCGACATCATTGCCGACGTGACGGAATTCTTCACGCGATCGCTCGAAATCGCCGCGCAAGCCGCAATCGCGCTCGACCGGATCGTGCTCGATCCCGGCATCGGCTTCGGCAAGACGGCGGAACAAAGCCTGACCTGCATAGCGCGGCTTGACGCCTGGCGCGGATTCAATCTGCCGCTCTTGGTCGGCGCCTCGCGCAAGCGGTTCATTGATTCAATCGTCCGATCGGAACCGATGGAACGGCTTGGCGGCTCCTTGGCCGCGCATATCATCGCCGTCGAAAATGGCGCTGCCATTATCCGCGTGCATGACGTCGCGCCGACCATTCAGGCGCTCGCGGTAACCGGCGCCCTCAGGCGCGCGCGATGAAAGACGCAATTTTTCTGCACGGCTTGGCGCTTCATGCCTATCACGGCGTGATGCCGCACGAAGCCAAGGTCGGCCAAACGTTTCGGCTCGATTTGGTGCTCGAACTCGACCTCGGCGACGCTTCGCGCTCGGACCAGCTCAAGGACACGGTTTCCTACGACACGGCGATCGAGGTCGCGAGCGAAGCGTTCCGCGCGCGCCGCTATCGGCTGGTCGAAGCCGCTGCCAGCGTGGTCGCCGACGCCGTGCTCGCGCACTGCCCGCAGGTTCGCTCAGTCCGTGTCACGGTTCACAAGCCCCACGCGCCAGTCGCGGCGACTTTCGACGATGTCGGCGTGACGATCGAGCGCAACCGCGGGCGTCAACATGGCTGACATTCCCACCGAGGCACTGCTCGCGCTCGGCGGCAATGTCGGCGATGTACGCGCAACGTTCGATCGCGCGGTGCAGATGCTATGCGCGGACGACGCGGTGCGGCTCTCGGCGCGCTCGTCGGATTATCGCACGCCCCCTTGGGGCGTCACCGATCAGCCGCCATTCATCAATGCCGTCATCGCCGTTGCGACCTCGCTCAGTGCGCGCGATCTGTTTTTGCGCGCGGTTGCGATCGAGCGCACGCTCGGGCGCGAGCGCAGCAAGGAGCGCCGCTGGGGACCGAGGACGATCGATATCGACATTCTCGCTTATGACGACGTCGTCATGCATGACCCCGACCTGACGCTGCCGCATCCGCGGCTGTTCGAGCGCGGTTTCGTGCTCATGCCGCTTGCGGAAATCGCTCCCAACCGGATCATCGCAGGAATCCGCGTCGGCGACGCGCTCGCGCGCGCGGACTTAAGCGGAATCGAGAAACTTCCGCCGCGCCTCTCTCGCCCCGTCGAATAAACGTCCGGCTGGCAAAGTTCGCCGCCGGGCGCTTGGCAAATGCGCTCGTGCCATTTTGCGGCAATCGTGGCATTTTGCGCCGATGACAGGCTCGCAAGCCCCTTCGCTTGGCGGCGATTTTCCTTCAGCGGCACGGGAAGAGTGGCGCAAGCTCGTCGACGCGCTCCTCAAAGGCGCGCCATTCGAGCGGCTGGAGAGCCGCACGCGCGACGGCCTGACGATCGAGCCGCTTTACTCCCGCGCGCGGGGGGCGCATGCGATTACCGCAAGACCCGGCGGCGCGGCGTGGACTGTCCTGCAGCGGGTCGATCATCCCGATCCGGCGGCCGCCAACGCGCAGGCGCTCGAGGATATCGGCAATGGCGCCACCGGCTTGGTGCTGGTTTTCGCCGGCTCGGTGAGCGCCAATAGCTTTGGACTTGACGGCTCGCAAGCGACGCTCGCGCGCGTGCTGGACGGGATCGATCTCGGCGGTGGCCTTGTCATCGATCTCAATTTGAGTCCGCCGACGCGCAGCGCCGCGCGCGAACTCGCCAAGCTGATTAAGCAGCGCGGGATTGACCCGGCCTCGGTCCATGTGCGTTTCAGCATCAATCCCATCGGCGGGTTTGCTGCCAGCTGCAAGAGCCCGCGAAACTGGCGCGACCTCGCGCCCCATTTCGCGGCAATGGTCGGTGAATTCGCCGGCGACGGTTTTAGCGGGCCTTTCGCGGTCGCCGATGGGCGCGTGATCCATAATGCCTGCGGCTCCGAAGCGCAGGAGCTTGCCTTTGCGCTGGCAAGCGCCGTGGCCTATTTCCGTGCGCTTGAAGAAAGCGGAATGCCCCTCGATCGCGCTTATGCGGCGATCTATTTCCGCCTGTCGGCCGACGCCGACCAGTTTTTGACCACGGCGAAATTTCGCGCGCTACGGAAATTGTGGGCCCGCGTCGGCGCCGTTTCGGGACTTTCGCCAAAAAGCGCCGTCGTCACCGCGGAGACGGCGTGGCGGATGATGACCCGCCGCGATGCATATGTGAATATCTTGCGCAATACGATTGCGGTCGCCGCGGCCGGGCTCGGCGGCGCGGATGCGATCGCCGTCCTGCCGCATACCGCAGCGCTCGGTTTGCCGGATGCATTCGCGCGCCGCATCGCCCGCAACACCCAGCTCATTCTGTTGGAAGAATCCAATTTGGCGCGCGTCGGCGATCCGGCGGCGGGGTCCGGTGCATTCGAAGCCATCACCGAAGAGCTCTGTCACGCTGCCTGGGCGCAGTTTCAAGAGATCGAACGCGCCGGAGGTGTCTGGCGTACGCTCGAAAGCGGGCTCATTGTGCACAATGTCGCGGCGATTCGCGCCGAACGCGAGAAAGCCGTGACGCACGGCGAAGACATTTTGACCGGCACCAATGCATTCCCAGATCTTAACGAAGCCTCGCCCGCCGTACTTGCCGTGACGCCGACGATCGCCACCGACGAGGCGCCTGCGCAAGCGACTGCGGAGCCCCTGCCCCGCCTGCGGCTCGCCGAGCCGTTCGAACGCTTGCGCGATCGATCCGACAGGATTTTGATCACGACGGGCGCCCGGCCGAAAATCTTCCTGGCAACGCTCGGCACCCCGGCGCAATTTGCCGCGCGCGAAAATTTTGCCAGGAGCTTTTTTGAAGCCGGCGGCATCCAAGCCGTGACAACCGACGGCTGTGCCGACGTTGTGGAGGCGGTCGAGGCTCTAAAGGGCTCCGGCGCGCTGCTTGCCTGCTTGTGTTCTTCGGACGACGTCTATGCGCGGCAGGCGATCGGGACGGCGAAAGCCCTCGCGCCGCTGACAAGGCATCTCTATCTGGCCGGCCGCCCGAAGGAACAAGCCGTCTTGCAACAGGCCGGCATCGGCACCTTCATTTACGCGGGGTGCGATGCGGTCGAAATCTTGCAGGCGGCCTATCGGACGCTCCTCGGCTGAAGCTTCGCGTCCGGCGCAAATTGCTCGGACGCCGCTTGCGGCTGAAACAGCATGGCTCAAGTCGAGCCAAATGAAAACTCCGAGTGAAAACTTGGCGATGTTGGCCATCGCTCTAAACCGCGCCGCATGATACCGTCGCCGCGCCGGGTCAGATAACGAGATCAGCGCAGGATGAGCCGAAGAATCCCGGACTTCACCGCGGTTGGCTTTGCCGACGCGCCCGATCCGGCGCCGGCGGGCGCCGCGCCGTGGCAGACACCCGAGGCTATCGCCGTTAAGAGCGTCTACGAAGCCGCCGACCTCGATGGCATCCCGGGGCTCGATGGCTATCCGGGCATCCCGCCTTATCTGCGGGGCCCCTACCCGACCATGTACGTCACCCAGCCGTGGACGATCCGGCAATATGCCGGCTTCTCGACCGCGGAGGATTCCAACGCCTTTTACCGGCGCAATCTCGCGGCCGGCCAGAAAGGCCTCTCCATCGCTTTCGATCTCGCCACCCATCGCGGCTATGACAGCGATCATCCGCGCGTCGCCGGCGACGTCGGCATGGCCGGCGTCGCCATTGACTCGATCTACGACATGCGCACGCTGTTTGCCGGCATTCCGCTCGACCAGATGTCGGTATCGATGACGATGAATGGCGCCGTGCTGCCGGTGCTTGCGCTCTATATCGTCGCCGCCGAGGAGCAAGGCGTGCCGCCGGAAAAGCTCGCCGGCACTATCCAGAACGATATCCTCAAGGAATTCATGGTGCGCAACACGTACATCTATCCGCCGACTCCGTCGCTGCGCATCATCTCCGATATTTTTTCACATACCTCGGCGCATATGCCGAAGTTCAATTCGATCTCAATTTCCGGCTATCACATGCAAGAAGCGGGAGCGACCGCCGACCTCGAACTTGCCTATACGCTCGCCGACGGCATCGAGTATGTGCGCGCCGGGCTTGCCGCCAATCTGCCGGTCGATCGCTTTGCGCCGCGGCTGTCGTTTTTCTTCGGCATCGGCATGAATTTTTTCATGGAGGTGGCGAAGCTGCGCGCGGCGCGCGTACTGTGGGCGAAGCTGATGAAACAGTTCGACCCGCAAGACGAACGCTCGCTGTCGCTGCGCACCCACTGCCAGACGTCGGGCTGGTCGCTCGCCGCTCAGGACGTGTTCAACAATGTGGCGCGCACCTGCATCGAGGCGATGGCGGCGACGCAAGGGGGCACGCAGTCGCTGCACACCAACGCGCTCGACGAAGCGCTCGCGCTGCCGACCGACTTTTCCGCGCGCATCGCGCGCAACAGCCAGATCGTGCTGCAGCGGGAAAGCGGCACGACGCGGATCATCGATCCGTGGGGCGGTTCATTCTTCGTCGAGCGGCTGACGAGCGATCTTGCGGCGAGGACATGGGGTCACATCCGCGAAGTGGAAGAGCTCGGCGGCATGACGCGCGCGATCGAGTCCGGCCTGCCCAAGCTTCGCATCGAGGAGGCGGCCGCGCGCACCCAAGCGCGCATCGATTCCGGCGCCCAGGCCGTCATCGGCGTCAATAAATTCCGCCTGCGCGATGAAACGCCCATCGACGTTCTCAAAGTGGACAACGCCGCGGTGCGGCAATTGCAGATCGACAAGCTCAAGCGGCTCAAGCAAGAACGCGATCCGCAGGCGCTTGCCGAGGCGCTCGATGCACTTACGCGCAGCGCTTCGGGCGGCAACGGCAACCTGTTGGCGCTTTCCATCGACGCCGCGCGCGCCAAGGCGACGGTGGGCGAAATTTCACTGGCGCTGGAGAGGGCGTTCGGCCGCCATCAGGCCGAAATTAAAGCCATATCCGGCGTCTACGGACGCGAGGTCGGCATGGCGGACACGGTCGAACGGGTGCAGAAACGGGTCGCCGAATTCGAGGACAATGAAGGCCGCCGCCCACGTATTCTGGTCGCCAAGATCGGCCAGGACGGCCACGATCGCGGCCAGAAAGTCATCGCCACGGCGTTTGCCGATCTCGGCTTCGACGTCGACATCGGCGCGTTATTCGCCACGCCCGTGGAAGCCGCGCGGCAGGCGGTCGAAAACGACGTCCACATTCTCGGCGTCTCCTCGCTTGCCGCCGCGCATCTGACCCTGGTGCCCGAGCTTAAGGCCGAGCTCGAGAGACTCGGTCGCGGCGACATTATGATCGTGGTCGGCGGCGTCGTGCCGCCGCAGGATTACGAGGCGCTCAAGGCAGCCGGCGCCGAAGCGATCTTCCCGCCGGGCACGGTGATTGCCGAAGCCGCCGAGGCCTTGCTCGGCAAGCTCAACCGCCGCCTTGGCCACTCAAAGGCGGCGGCGGAATAGGTCGCCGGCAGCCCGGACCGTCAAGCTGGGACGAATGTGCCGGTGCGTTACTCGGCCAAGGCTTCGTGCGGCTTCAACTCAGGCGTCGCGACCGGGGTCGCCGGCGGCACGGGCGGCAAAGGGCGGCCGAGCGAATTCATGAACTCGCGGAATTTGGGATTACTGTTGAGCGCATCGCGGCCGGCCGTAATCAGCGTGTCGACTTGGTCGGGCGGAAGCTTGAACCGCGTCTCGACCTTGTTGAGCGCGGCGGCGCGTTCGGGCCCGAGCTCATCGAACGATATCCGGCTGATGTAGAATTGCAGGTCTCGACAATTCCAACCGGGCGGCGCGCCAAAGCGTTGACGATCGGCTTCGGAAAGTCCGCAGCGCCAACTGATCAGGGTCTTCTTCCAATCGGCCATGGTCGCGTCAAACGCCGAATAGCTGCCGATCGCTCCCGATTCGGTCGCGGTGTCGGAGGTCGCCATAATGAGATCGACGCCCGACGGACCCGGCACGGTCTGCGCCCATTGTCCCGAGGGAGCGCGGCCGGAATCGACCACCAAAAATAAGAAGCGGCGGAGCTTGACCGCCTCTTGCGGAGCAAGCGGACCGAACGGCGAATTCGAGGCAAGCCGCGCGATGGTAAATCCGGCCAGACCGAAATTGTCGACGAGACCGCCGTCAAGGAGCTTGACATAGTTGATCGCGCCGGTGCGGTAGCGCTCCAGCGCATCGGCATAGGATTTGATCAAGGGCGCGGCATTGGGGTCTTTGCGGACGCGCTCGACCCAGCTCGGCAGTCCGATCGGACAACCTCCCGGGAAGTTTTGAATGACGATCGGCGCGAACACGACCGGCACGGCCGCCGAGGCCGCGACCGCCATCGAAAGGGGATAGCTGGCAAGATCGCTGCACAGCGCGCTGAACGTCACGGGCGCAAAGATGAATGCAGTGCGGCTGTAGATATCGGCGGCGTTGATCCAGACCCGCGGCCGCGTCCGCCTCAACAGATCCTTGAACGTGGCGTTGCTGTAGAGGTGCGCGTCGAGCCAGACCGGAAACTGCGTCGCGTCGTTGACGCCGCCATTAAGCCCGCGCGCGATATTGCCGATGCTCAGATCGGTTTGCAGCGATTCTTCGGCATTGACCAGGAGAAACCGCTGCCGGAAATCGGCCAGCGCCGCGCGCCCGCGCAATCCGTAATAGGCCGCGAGAATCGAGCCGCCGGAAACGCCGGAGAGAAAGTCGAGCCGATCCAACAAAGACACGGTGCCGGCGCGCGTGGGCACCCGGCTTTGATCGAAGCCTTCCAAAACGCCGTAGGAAAAGGCGGCGGCGCGCATCCCCCCGCCGGAGAAGGACAAGGCGACGACCATGTCGTCGTAATTGGTCGCCACACCGGTCGCGAGCTCGGCATCGACGTCGCGGCCGTTTTCGGTCAGGCGCTGATTGATCGGATCGTTATGGATGGCCGCAGAACAAGCCGCCACCAGGGCCGCACTCGCAACGACGCGCCCCGCGCGGACCAGACGCTGGAACCAGACCCCGACCATTTAATAAAAGGTTTATTAGCCGCCCCTTGCACCCTCAAGCGAACTCTGATCGGCCTCAAAAGTAAGACTTCTTTAAGGTTAATGAGAACATCCGCAGCCGGCCAGCGCAGGATCGTACGCGCCCCCACGTGGCGGCACCCAGCGGTTGAAGTAAAATTGGCCACCGTGAGCGAGTTTATTTGGACAGCGAGACGAAAATACAAGTCAATTCAATATCTTATTTCGACGATGACGGACATTTTTTCTTAGAAGTGGCCAAAAATCGTACGGTTTTCACGTAGAATCGGCAGAAAATCCGCATGTATGCGTGACAAAATCGCGACATCGGGCTGGCAAAACGCCGACAATCCCCACCCGCTTAGAGCACCAAAAGGCGCTAAAAATGCTTGCGGATCGTCTTTAGTCCGGTTTTGCCAACAGCGAAATTCGTCTCGCGCAACGCTTGGCCTTCCAGATTCTCCCCGAATCTCCGATACTTGCGCATCCCCTCCCGATTCGTCCCCGCAATCCCCACATTTAGTAGTTCGTTCAGAATTTCATACTAAGTCTTGACGTACGCGACCGGCTTGTCCTAGCTTTCTCAGGTTCGGCGCGCGGGTAACGAAGTTCCGCCGGGCTCTCCAAAAAGGGGTTTCGGGATTGCTCCGCGCTGCATGCGGCGCGAGCGCGGATGTCTGTTGCCGATCGATAGATCGGTCGGCGCGTCGAGGTCGCGTCGGAATTAAACCGGCGGAACACAGCCGGGACGTAAGCGGCCGTCGTTCAGAACCGGGAGTGAATGCGGCGCGGCTGGTTCTCCGGCGCGTCGCGGGGAAACGCTCGGTGACCTATATTGGGTGCGTAGGCCATCGAGACCAAGAACTAGGAATCAAGGGGCAAAAAATGCGGATCGAACGGCGCTACACCAAAGAGGGACAATCGCCTTACGCAGAGATCGCTTTCCGTCACACTACGAGCGAAATCCGCAATCCGGACGGGTCGGTGGTGTTTCATGCCGACAACGTCGAAGTTCCGGAGCAATGGTCGCAGGTCGCCTCCGACGTGCTGGCGCAGAAGTATTTCCGCAAAGCCGGCGTGCCCTCCCGCCTCAGAAAGGTCGAGGAGGAGAGCGTCCCCTCTTGGCTGTGGCGCAGCGTCGCCGACGAAGACGCGCTCAACGCGCTGCCGGAAGCCGAACACTTCACCGGCGAACATTCATGCAAGCAGGTTTTCGACCGGCTCGCCGGCACCTGGACCTATTGGGGCTGGAAGGGCGGCTATTTCAGTTCTGAAGCCGACGCGCGCGCCTTCTTCGATGAGCACCGCTACATGCTGGCGATGCAGATGGTGGCGCCGAATTCGCCGCAATGGTTCAACACCGGCCTGCATTGGGCCTATGGCATCGACGGCCCGAGCCAAGGCCACTTCTACGTCGATTACGAGACCGGCAAGCTCGTCCAATCGGCGACCGCCTACGAGCATCCGCAGCCGCATGCCTGTTTCATCCAGTCCATCAATGACGACCTCGTCAACGAAGGCGGCATCATGGATCTGTGGGTGCGCGAGGCGCGTCTGTTCAAATACGGCTCCGGCACCGGCTCGAATTTTTCGAGGCTCCGCGGCGAAGGCGAAAAGCTCTCGGGCGGCGGCAAATCCTCCGGCCTGATGAGCTTTCTTAAGATCGGCGACCGCGCGGCGGGCGCTATTAAGTCGGGCGGTACCACGCGCCGCGCGGCGAAGATGGTGATTCTCGACGTCGATCATCCCGACGTCGAGCAGTTCATCGACTGGAAGGTGATCGAGGAGCAGAAGGTCGCCAATCTCGTCACCGGCTCCAAGGTCAATCAGAAGCACCTGCGCTCGATCCTGAAAGCTTGCGTGAATTGCGAGGGTTCGGGCGACGACTGCTTCGATCCAGAAAAGAATCCGGTGCTGCGGCGCGAGATCAAGGCGGCGCGGAAGAATCATGTGCCGGACAATTACATCCGCCGCGTGATCCAATTCGCCAAACAGGGCTATACTGACCTCAACTTCCCGACCTACGACACCGATTGGGATTCGGAAGCCTACCTCACCGTTTCCGGCCAGAATTCCAACAACACGGTCCGCGTCACCGACGAATTTCTCAAGGCGGTCGAAGCCGATCGCGATTGGGATCTGTTCTGGCGCACCAAGCCCGGCAAGATCGCCAAGACGGTGAAGGCGCGCGATCTATGGGAGAAGATCGGCTACGCCGCCTGGGCGAGCGCCGATCCCGGCCTGCAATTCCACACCACCATCAACGACTGGCACACCTGCGCCGCGTCGGGGCCGATCATCGCCTCAAATCCGTGCTCGGAATACATGTTCCTCGACGATACGGCGTGCAATCTCGCGTCGCTCAATCTGCTGTCGTTCCACGACGAGAAGACGCATGCCTATGATATCGAAGGCTACGAGCACGCAGTGCGGCTGTGGACGATCGTGCTGGAAATCTCCGTGCTGATGGCGCAATTCCCCTCGCGCGAGATCGCGCAGCGCTCTTTCGACTTCCGCACGCTCGGGCTCGGCTACGCCAATGTCGGCGGACTGTTGATGTCGTCGGGCATTCCCTACGATTCGGAAGCCGGCCGCGCGATCTGCGCCGCGCTTTCGGCGATCATGACCGGCGTCGCCTACGCCACCTCCGCCGAAATGGCGGCGGAACTCGGCGCCTTCCCGCGCTTTGCCGAGAACCGCGACGCGATGCTGCGCGTGATGCGCAATCACCGCCGCGCCGCCTACGGCGACCGCACCGGTTATGAACAGATGACCAATCCACCGGTGCCGCTCGATCATAAAGCCTGCCCGGACAAGACGTTCGCCGAACACGCCAAGCGCGCCTGGGATAGCGCGCTCACGCTCGGCGAGGCGCATGGCTACCGCAATGCGCAAGCGACCGTGGTTGCGCCGACCGGCACGATCGGGCTGGTCATGGATTGCGACACCACCGGCATCGAGCCTGATTTCGCGCTGGTGAAATTCAAGAAGCTCGCCGGCGGCGGCTATTTCAAGATCATCAACCGCGCGGTGCCGGAAGCGCTGCGCGTACTCGGCTACGGCGAGCGCGAGATCGCCGAGATCGTCGCCTACGCCGTCGGCCACGGCTCACTCGCCGAGGCGCCGGCGATCAATCCCACGACGCTGAAGGCCAAGGGCTTCACCGACGAAGCGATCGAGAAGGTGGAAAAGGCGCTGCCGACCGCTTTCGACATCAAATTCGTCTTCAACAAATGGACGCTGGGCGCCGATTTCTTGCGCGAGCTCGGCGTCGAAGCGGACGATCTCGCCGCGCCCAATTTCGACCTACTCGCTCATCTCGGCTTCAGCAAACGCGAAATCGAGGCCGCGAACATCCATGTCTGCGGCGCCATGACGGTCGAAGGCGCGCCGCATTTGAAGCCCGAGCACTATGCGGTGTTCGACTGCGCCAATCCGTGCGGCCGCACCGGCAAGCGCTTCCTGTCGGTGGACAGCCACATCCGCATGCTGGCGGCGGCGCAGCCGTTCATCTCCGGCGCCATCTCCAAGACCATCAACATGCCGAACGAGGCGACGGTCGAGGATTGCAAGGCGGCCTATGTACTGTCGTGGAAGCTCGGGCTGAAAGCCAACGCCCTTTACCGCGACGGCTCGAAGCTCTCGCAGCCGCTGCAGAGCCAGCTCATCGCCGACGAAAGCGAGGACGAGGACGTCATCGAAGCCTTCCTCGAGCGGCCGGCGGCGGGGCGCGCCACGGGCCTTGCCGAAAAGGTTGTCGAGAAAGTCGTCGAGCGCATCGTCGTCATGCGCGAGCGCGAGCGCATGCCCGACCGGCGCAAGGGTTACACCCAGAAAGCCGTGGTCGGCGGCCACAAGGTTTATCTGCGCACCGGCGAATACGACGACGGCCGGCTCGGCGAGATCTTCATCGACATGCACAAGGAAGGCGCGGCGCTCCGCTCGCTCCTCAACAACTTCGCGATCGCGGTGTCGCTCGGCCTGCAATACGGCGTGCCGCTCGACGAATATGTCGATGCCTTCACCTTCACGCGCTTCGAGCCGTCCGGACCGGTGCAGGGCAACGACTCGATCAAATACGCGACCTCGATCCTCGACTACGTGTTCCGCGAGCTCGCGGTGAGCTATCTGTCGCGCTTCGATCTCGCCCATGTCGAACCGGCCGAGGGCAGTTTCGACGCGCTGGGCAAGGGCGTCGAGGAAGGCAAGCCCACGCCCGATACGCGCTATGTGTCGAAGGGCCTCACGCGCTCGCGCACCGATCGCCTTAAAATCATGCCGGGCGGCGGCGATGGCGGGCGCGCGCCGTCAGTTCCCTCCCCGCTTGCGGGGGAGGGTCAGGGAGGGGGGTCTTCTTCTAAAATTACCGCCCTCACCTCCACCGGTGCGCGCGCGGAAATCTCTGGCACGGCGGCGCTGAAAACCGAGCCCGAGCAAAAACTCTCGCCCGCGCAGGAACTCGAGCAGCGTTCCGAAGCACGCGCCTATGCCAAGGCCGCGGCGGCGGAGAAACGCGCCGAAGCCAAAGCGAAGGGTTATGAAGGCGAAGCTTGCGGCGAATGCGGCAACTTCACTTTGGTGCGCAACGGCACGTGCCTCAAATGCGATACGTGCGGCAGCACCACGGGGTGTTCGTAAAGTAATTATTGGAAAATGGCGCAACGCGCCGCTTTCCTCTTTGAAGCAAGCGCAGGGCAGGCCAAGCCAAGCCGCGCAAGCGCCGAATCCACGCAATCATCTCGGACACTTCCGCGATCGTGGTAGGCACGCTTCGCTTTGTCCACCTTACAGAAATCCTAAAGTCAGCATGGATTGCCGGGTCAAGCCCGGCAATGACGGAAGAGAGGCATCCTAAGATTCTTAATAACGCTTAGCCCCCTCATCGCCTCGCTTTCTCGCCAGGTCACTTCACGTCGTCACCACCGGCTTGACCGATGATCCACGTTGTTGCGAGCCAAAAAGGCGCAGCAGGTCACACGCCCCTCTCACTCCCCCTCCGGCGCTGGGATGCGCATCTCGTGGAAGTGCTGCGCGTGCATCGCGTAGACTTCGCGCACCAAAATGTGGGTGGCGACTTCGTTCTCGGTGCGGCCGAGCTTTCCGAGCGTCGCCAACAGAACCAAATAATTGAACGTCTCGATCGGCAGCGTGAGACTCAATGCCCTCGCCTCCGAGCGGTTTTCCGGTCGCGCCATGGTCCGTACGCCTAAGTTAAAACTGGCTTATAATGGCATTTTAACTCTTGGCAGGCGAATCGAATCATGCAACGTTTCGATTCGGCGAGGTTCTCGCTCAACAAAGCTGAAGCGACCCCGATTTGTTCGGCGTACGGGCGTCACTCACAACGGCGGGCTAGCATTGCCAAGCGTAGATGCGGCTCGGTGATTGCGGCGTAGAGCGTCATCGCTTCGGGTTGGATCGATTGCCGCTCTAAGTATCTGTGGGGCATGATCTTTTCGGCAAACATGCTCGAGCGCGCCGCGCATCGAATTTGCGCTTTCGGCACTTTGCCGTCTCGCGGTTGCCTGTTGCGCGCGGCCATGCCCTGTCGGCGGCCCAGCACGGCCGCGGCAATTGCGAGGCCGTTGTTATGAGCATTGAAACTTGGACCCCGGAGCGGGTCGAGCAGCTCAAGAGCTGCATCGTCACCGGACTGACTTGCAGCCAGATCGCCGCCCAGATCGGCGTCAGCCGAAACGCCGTCATCGGCAAAATTCATCGTCTCGGCCTAGCGACCGAGCGGCCCGCGGGAGCGCCGGTGCGAACGAGCCCTTCGCGCGCCCGGCAACCGCGGGCTCCCACGCAGCGCCGGCTGTTGCGGCTTGCTTTCGCGCAAGCGCCCTATGGCGGCGACACGACGCTGGATACGCCGGTCGATAGCGCGCATCCCTGCCCGCTCACTGAAATCGCCGAGCACAAATGCCGCTGGCCGATCGGCGATCCGGCCCGCGCCGACTTCGTCTTTTGCGGCAACGACGCCATCGCCGGTTTCACTTACTGCGCCGGGCATGCCCGCTTGGCCTATCGCGTCCCCGCGCGGCGGCACGCCTGATTGAGTGACCTCAACTCCTCCCTCTCCGACGGGGCGGGGAGGGTTTCTGGGGTGGGGGGGATGCTGAGCGCGACACTCGCTGCCGCTCCCCCTCACCTCTTTTTTTATTTGCGCGTACTTTCTTCGGCAAAGATACTCTATCGCGATTGCGACGTTTGATGGCGACACGAATCGGCGGCGCTGCTACGCTTTACACACTCGCGAATATTTCATGCCGGCGAAGGGAAAGCCCGCGGTGAGCCGCACCAACGTGCTTTATCTCGTGATCGGCGCGCTTGCGATCGCAGTCGTCGTGCTGAGCTATCAGCTCTATCAGGACCGTCATCAGCCCCAAGGCGTACGCATCGATTTCGGCCCCAACGGGCTTTCGATTCAGGGCAAATAAAACTCGCCTCCCACATCGCGCGCATTGCCAGCTGACGGTTTCATTGCGCGCCGTTGCGGTAAAATCCCCCGCCATTCCAGCCGCCCCAATATTGCTGCGACCCTCTCCAATCCGTCTCGCCAGGCCGCTGACCGCGAACGGCCGCGCGGCGGCGCGCTTCGTATCGCGTGCTTGCGGCGTCACGTCCCGTCGTCGCGCCGTAATAATCGTAGACGCCGCTATGGGCGCGATCGCCGGGCTCGCGCGCGGCCGCCGCGGCCGAAAGCTCCCTCTGCCGTTTTCTTGCCGCGTGCGCGCGCCACAGTTCAGCGGTCCGCGCAGCTTCCGCCGGCGTTGCTGCATTGCCGGAATCTTTGCGGTCTATCACGGCATTTTTCTGCGCCTCGCCTTCGCCAGTCCCAGGCGTGGCGGCCGGCTCCTGCGCGGGCGGCGCAATCTTATGCGCGCGCAATAACATGCTGGACCATGACGCGTGGGGCCATCGCGCCGGGTACGGCTGCGCGGCCGGCAAAACCGGCTCTTGGGGAGTCGACAGCTGTGGTGCCGATGCCTTGGCGGAAGCATCCGGCGTTGCCCTGCCAACGATCTCGATAGGTTTCGGCGGCACTGGCGCGGCGGCCGAGGGACCTTCGGTGGAGAGATCCGGGCGCGGCGGCGGAGTCAGCGCATCGTTGACCGCAAAAACGATAAAGCCGCCCATGGCGCCGCCGGCAAGTGCCGCGACGGCGACAACGGGAAAAATCCGAAGCGTTCGAATGAGCCAGCCGGAATCCGGATGAGCAGCAAGCGGCATAGCCTGCTCCCTTCGTTTCCCGGCGCGCCACAACAAAGCCAACGCCGGAAATCGCACCAGCGTTCCACGGCGACCCGGGAACACGAGACCGCTTTGCGCGTTTTCCACTCGTCTAGCGACAGCAAATGAAATTTTTCGCCGAGGCCATTGCCGATGACTGAAGACGATCGGGAACTTTTGGAAAAGCAATTGCGCGCCGTCACCGTTGCTCCTCGCGCCGATGGCGTGCTCATGCTGACCATTGCCGCTGTCTTTTTTGCCGGCATGGCGCTCGGCGGCTTTTTGTTCGCCTATAACGACCAGCCGCCGCTCCGCCTTGCATCGAATGCGACGGCGCCGCTTGCTCTCGTGCAGCAAGCCGTCCGCTGAAGCAAGGCTAGAGCAAGTTCCGTTCAGATTAATCGGCTGTCACTATCCGCTCGTCCCCGCGAAAGCGGGGGGGTATAGCGATCTCTGGGAAAGTAGGCCACTTGCGGTTCGGCTTTAGTGCGATAGATGTCCGGCATTCCCCAAAAAGCAGACATTCGCCAGTGGACGAGCTTCTACGATGAAGTTAGGAGATCGCGTTTCGATGACTCGCGCTCAATGCGAACTCTTCACGGAGAACGATTTACTGTCGTACGTGCCTCTTTGGCCATGGCTAGCTGCTTTCGGTCCAGGAAGCGCAGGTACGCGTTATTCGGCTCCAACTTTAAGGCCACGCTGAGCGCTGACTGAGCAGCATTCACGTCTCCGTGCGCGGTTGCTTCGTGCTCGTCCCAAATCGATTCAATCACACTGCGGGCTACGTCCAGCTGTCGGTCTTTGGAGGAACTAACCGCAAAATAGCGTTCCACATCCTGACGGATCCCTTCCAGTTCCTTCACGCGGATAGGCTTTATAGGATACCAATTGTAATACTCAATTCGAGGTCGGTCATCTGTGAGGCTCGGGGTATCACCAAGATACGCCGCGAGCGTTTCATCCGCAGCAACGAAAGTAGCAAGCAGGTCTTCAGGCGAACGCAGCCCGACCGCAGTGAGATCATCAGCCACCGCAGGCGCAGACATACGCGTCGCTAGCACATCGCGATCAATTTGCAGCGGCTCGTCGGAGGCGATAGCGACGCCTTCCATTCTGTCAGGTAACCACAACGATACGTGCTTGAATTGTGCCAGCATGGCTTTAAGTATCATTTTGGGAAGAACACCGCGTCCGATATCTAAAGGCACCCACTGGGCAAGGATGGCTCCATGTCGCATCCGCTGCTTTGCAAGCGCATAAAATTCCTCAGTGTATAGATTGACGATCCCGGCATCGTGAGGAGGTGGGGGTTCAAGGGTAATCACGTCGAAGGTATTCTCTGTGCTGAGGAGGTAGTGACGGCCATCCGCCACGACCTTGTGTACCTTAGGGTTCGCATAAAAGCGCTTATTGATCGGTACAAAATACCGAGCAAAGTCGAACACGGTAGGTGCCAAATCAACTGCGTAGATAGATTGCAATTCTTCGTGTGTCGTAACAGCACCGACCGTGGTTCCGGTCCCGATACAAATGACGGCCGCGGTATCGGAAGGGCCGGTATGGAGGAGGAGAGGATAGTGCCCCAGAGCGGCCATGTAGCGTCTCCCCTCAGGGCGATTGCTAGCGTAACTCTTGGAATTTACTAGAAGCTGCTGGTATTTTCCGGTCGCTTCGTCCTCGTACTCTAACACCGCGAAGGTTGCTTCTTTGGACTCCCGGAGTTCCAGAACTTTAGCCCCGATGAACGCGGTCAATTGCCGTTCCAGGTAGTGTGGCCCCAAAACTAGGAACGACAGTACGACGACGGCTAAGGCAATTGTTCCTTGCCGCCACAAACTCGCTAGAAGGCCGGGCTGCGACGCTGCAATTGCGGCAAACAGAAACATATTTATTAGGATCAGCACGTTGAGCGCCGATTGACTGCCGAGATAGGGGATTAGAACAAATCCCGCAGTTAGTGACCCTAACACACCGCCAATGGTGTTTAAGGCGTAGACCGTACCAATCCGACGCCCTAAAGCGCTCATCCGCGGCACCGTTAGTTCGCTGGCGAGGGGAAAACTGATGCCGATAAGGGTCGTTGGTAGAAGCAGGGCCACAATACAAATGAAAAAGAATGAAACATCGTCTCCCAACAGCATCTGCGTCCTGACCGGAACAACTACCAAGACGATTGGAGACAACAATGAACGAAGCGCACTGGCTTTACCCAGTATCGCAAGAGTTAGCGTAGCGGCAACCGCTATACCGAATTGAGTGATGGCAAAGTATCGAAGCAATTGATCTTTACGAGGTGCGAGAAATCGAGCGCAGATCAAGGCTCCTATCACTAATCCGAAGAGGTATGTGCTG
>DASPTX010000079.1:0-37420 GCA_035623195.1 Xanthobacteraceae bacterium
GCTGTCGCCGCGACGTTGCGGCGCCGGCGGGCGCCATAGCGGGCGGTCAACACTTGATCCAGCATGGCGTTACCCAATCCGGCGTTCGATGCGCAACAACATGTAGCGCGCGGCGGCAAGGACGATGAAGGTGATGACAAAGAGTATGAGGCCCAGCGCGATCAGCGCCGAGGTATAGAGGTCGCTGACGGCTTCAGTGAATTCGTTGGCTATGGTGGCGGAAATCGTCGTGCCGGGGGCCAACACCGAGGCGGAGATTCGATGCGCGTTGCCGATGACAAACGTCACTGCCATGGTTTCGCCGAGCGCCCGGCCAAGACCCAGCATCAGTCCGCCGATGACGCCCACCCTCGCGTAGGGCAGGACGACGTAACGCACCACTTCCCACCTCGTGCAGCCGAGGCCATAGGCCGCTTCCTTGAGCACCCCCGGCACCGCTTCAAAGACGTCGCGCGAGATAGAGGTCACGAACGGCAGCACCATGATGGCGAGGATCAGCCCCGCCGTCAGCATGCCAATTCCATATGGCGGCCCGGCGAACAGGGACCCAATCAGCGGCGCATTGCCGAGCGTATTGATCAAAAATGGCTGCAATGTCGCCTGCAAGAACGGCGCGAAAATAAATAGTCCCCAGATGCCGTAGATGATGCTGGGAATGCCGGCGAGCAACTCGACGGCGGTGCCGATCGGTCGCCGCAGCCATTGCGGGCAGAGTTCAGTCAGGAAAAACGCGATCATCAAGCCGACCGGAACCGCGATCAGCATGGCAATAGAGGACGTGACGAGAGTGCCGTAAATCGCCGGCAAAGCCCCGAAAATCTCGGTAACCGGGTTCCACCGCTGACTGATCAGGAAGCTCAGCCCGAAAGTTTTCAGCGCCGGGATCGAGCCGTCGATCAGCGAAATAATGACGCCGCTCAAGAGCGCCAGCACGCCGATCGCGGCGGCGCGGGTCAGATGACGAAATAGCGCTTCGCTGAACCGGAACCGATCAAGCGCCTTGGTACGCGCCACACTTTGTGCAGGCAACGCCATTCCACTCGAAAGTACCACGTCGGCCACTGGCTGCCTCTGCCCGGTTTGCATCGGCTCTTCCTTGTGATCAGCAGGAAGAACCCAATGAAATGACCTTTCGCCCGTTACGCAAGACGCTTCGCCGCGCAAAAGGAAAAGGCGCCGGATGGCGCCTTTTCCGCAGCGCTTAAATTAGAAGACCGGCTTGCCGTCGCTTCCCTTGATCTTCTCTTTCCAGGTTTTTTCGATCAGGGCGACGACGCTGTCGGGCATCGGCACATAGTCCAGGTCCGCCGCCATCTGCTTGCCGTTCTTGTAGCCCCAGTCGAAGAATTTGAGGGCCGCGGCCGAATCGGCTGCACTGACCGGAACCTGCTGCATCAGAATGAAGGTGGAACCTGCGACCGGCCAGGACTTGTCGCCGGCGGCATCGGTCATGATGACGTGGAAATCCGGCGCGCTGGTCCAGTCGGCTCCCGCCGCGGCGGATTGGAAGGCCTCCGCCGTCGGAGCAACGACTTTGCCGGCGTGATTGACCATCCTGGCGTAGGTCAGATTGTTCTGCTTGGCATAGGCATATTCGACGTAGCCCAGCGAACCGACGGTCTGCGCCGCATTGTTGGAGACACCCTCGCTGCCCTTGGCTCCGATGCCGACGGGCCACTCGACGGCGGTGTTTTCGCCGACTTTAGACTTCCATTCCGGGCTGACCTTGGACAGATAGTTCGTCCAGATGAACGTCGTGCCCGAGCCGTCAGAGCGATGGACGACGGCAATCGCGGTAGAAGGCAGCTTGACGCCGGGATTGAGCTTGGCGATCGCTGGATCGTCCCACTTGGTGATCTCGCCGAGGAAGATCTTGGCAATGGTCGGACCGTCGAGCGTAATCTCGCCCGGCTTGATGCCCGGCAGATTCAAGATCGGAACGACTGAGCCATTGATGACCGGGAACTGAACAAAACTGTTCTTGGCGACGTCTTCCGGCGTGAGGGCATGTCGCTGGCGCCGAAGGTCACGGTCTTGGCGGTGATCTGCTTGATGCCGCCGCCTGAGCCAATCGACTGATAGTTCAGCCCGACACCGGTATCCTTCTTGTAAACGTCGGCCCATTTGGCCAGCACCGGATAAACGAAGGTCGAGCCGGCGCCGGTGATGTCGGCAGCGGCGGCGGGAAGCGTCGTCAACGCCAGCAAGCCAGCGACGGCGATGGGGGTCAGATGCTTCACGAGTGTCTCTCCTGTGAATGAAATTCCTGTCAGTGAACTTGTCGGCAACGAAGGTCGTCGACCCGCGTTTGCTTGAACGTTCCTGTCTGGGCTTTCAGTTGCTGCCTGTCAGAAAGTCGCTGTCTGTCGAATGCATCGGGAATCGCGGTAGCGAGGCATCCCCGCAGCGGCCCCACGGTTAGGCCTGCGCCATAACTGTTCTATGAGCGCTATATGACAGTCAGATGACAGTTCAGGTGCTTGATATTGCGACAGTTTATCGCGGAAGCGCCGAGGTGGCGGTGGGCAAATGGACGGTAAAGACGGCCCCCGCGCCAGGCGCGCTCTCGATGGTCAATCGGCCGCGATGGCGATTGAGAATATGTTTGACGAGCGCAAGGCCGAGCCCGGTACCGCCTTGAGCGCGGCTTTCGGTGACGTCAACGCGATAGAATCGCTCGGTTAGTCGCGGCAGATGCTCTGGCGCGATGCCGGGCCCGTAATCGCGAACGCTGACTTGCGCTTCCGGTTCGTCTTCGGCGGACAAGCCCTGGCCGAGCTTGATGTCGACCCGCCGCCCAGCCGCGCCATATTTGAGGGCATTTTCGACCAGGTTTTCAAAAACGCGGACCAGTTCGTCGTGATCGCCGAGCACGGTCGTCGCGTTGGCATTGTCGATATTCACAGTCACGCCGCGATCGCGCGCCAGCGTTTCGAGCCCGTCGGCGACCTGCCGAACGATCGGCGCGAGGTCGACCGGGGTGTCGGGGCGGCGGTGCGCATTAAGTTCGATACGCGACAAGGACAAGAGGTCGTCGATCAAGCGCGCCATCCGCCGCGCCTGTTCCTGCATGATGGCGAGAAAGCGCGCGCGCGCCTTGGGATCCTCGCGCGCCGAGCCCTGCAGCGTTTCGATGAAGCCGAGCAAGGCGGCAAGCGGCGTGCGCAATTCGTGGCTCGCATTGGCGACGAAATCGGCGCGCATTTCCTCGACGCGGCGCAGCGGCGTGAGATCGTGAAACGTCATGAGGACGAAATCGGGGCTTGGCGCCTTGGGCGACCGTTTGACCGGTATGACGATCGTCTCGTACCAGCGATCGAGCGGCACGCGCTCGGAATAGACGACGCGCTGTTCTTCGCCCTCCGCCGCGGCGCGCCCGATCGCCTCGATCAAAGCCGGCATCCGCAGCGCCAGCGCAACGGGCTCGCCCTGCCGCAACGCCGGGGCAAGGCTGCGGGCGCGGTCGTTGAGGGCGAGAACGCGGCCATCGCGATCGAGCGCCACAACGGGATCGGGCAGGCCGGCGACGACCGCGCGCAGCAAATCATCGCCGGTTTCGACATTGGCGATTGGCTCGGAAAAGCGATTTTGTTCCTGCGCCGAGCGCAGCGCCAGAATGGCGGTCGCGGCGACAATGGCGAATCCGGTAACCGCATAGGCGGCAGCCAGCGTGCCGGCAATTGCCAACGCGGCGAAAACCGCCGCCGATGCCAGAAGCACGAAGGCGCCGCGCCAGCGCCTGGCGCTGAGAAGTGCTCGATCCTCGGCTAGGCTCATGAAATCCCTCGCGGCAGCGCGGTCGCCGACGAACCTACGCTATGTCCGACTTTCTTCCGCTGCGCGCGCCTGTGCCATCGGGCGCCGGTGAAACCCGCCGAGATGCGCTGCGCAGGCCGCGGCTGAGCAAGGCTTCGCGGATGCCCAGCACAGCCAGCGAAAGCACGAACGGAATTATGTAATAAAGCAATCGGAACAGTAACAGGCCCGCCAAGAGGTCTTCCTTGTCGAACTGCCACAGCGCCACCAGCATGGCGGCATCGAAAACGCCGAGACCGCCGGGCGCATGGCTGGCAAAGCCAAGGAGCGTCGCGGCGACGAAGATCACCGCCACCGTGACAAAACCGAGATTCGGCTCGTCGGGCACCAGCATGTACATGGCGGCGGCACAACAAGCGAGATCGACGATCCCGATCGCGATCTGCAGGAGCGTCAGCGGGCCGCCGGGCAACGTGACTTGCCAGCCTTCGCGGCCGATCACCCGAGGCTTAACCCAGACCCAGGCGACATAGGCGGCAAGCATAAGGAGGATGACAACCGCGATCAGGCGGTTGCACCACAATGGCAGGTGGTCGAGGGCGCGCGCGGCCTGCGGCGCTTGCAGAACACCGAGACCAAGCACGGTCGCGTTGCCGAGCCAAAAAGTCAGACCTGAGACAAAGCAGATTTTGGTGACATCGACGACCGAGAGCCCCCAGCTCGAATAAATACGATAGCGCACCGCGCCTCCCGAAAAGACGCTGGCGCCGACATTGTGGCCCACGGCATAGCTGGTGAAGCCGGCGAGCGCGGCGACACGATAGGGCACGTCCGGGCGGCCGATCGTGCGCAAAGCGAACAGGTCGTAGAAGGTCAGCGTCAGATATCCGGCGGCGACGAAAAGGGAGGCGATGATGAGGGTGCGCCAATCCGTCGCCTCGATCGCGTCAATCAACTCGTCGGGATCGATGTCGCGCAGGATTTTGTAAAGCACCACCACGGCAATGGCGATGATCGTCAAGCTCAGCGCTACCCCGAGCCTGTGCAAACCGATCTTGCTGTCGAAGTAACGCGCGGTGCCGCGCAATCGCTTCAACATGCTGCGCTCCGGATCGGCTGTCTGCGCATCCATCGCGGCTTCCGTTTCATCTCCAGAAGGCGGGTTGAATTCCGGCAATCGCGCGGCTCGGCCTGGCCGAGACGAGACGACAAATCCCAGGAATCGCACGCCGACCGGGCGGCCCCACCTAGCAGATGTGATGATCGGGCG
This sequence comes from Xanthobacteraceae bacterium, assembly GCA_035623195.1. GTDB lineage: Bacteria > Pseudomonadota > Alphaproteobacteria > Rhizobiales > Xanthobacteraceae > BOG-931. Next base: position 5,027 of record DASPTX010000079.1, read on the forward strand.
CGAGACCGCCAATTGCGTCAAATTCGGTTGTTTGGCTTGCCCGGCCTGCCTCGCGCCGCCGGCGCCTGCTAAGGTGTTCCGGCACCGGATTGACCGCCAAGCGCCTGTGCCAGAGGGGAAAAGCCGATGAAGAATGGCCCAATCGCACGACGAACGCTGCTGGGACGGGCCGGACTTGCAATCGGCGGCGGCTTTGCCTCCGGCCTAGCGCCGCCGGGCGCTGAAGTCGCCGTAGCGCGCGCCGGTGCGCCGACCGATCTCTGGAGCGAGAATTATTGGGCGCAAAAAGGCGACGTAAAGCTTACCGTTTACCGTAAATTTCAGGCGCCGCAACCGGCGGACGGCAAATCCCGGCCCGTCTTGTTCCTGGTGCATGGCTCATCGCTGTCGGCCTTGTCCAGCTACGATCTGGACGTACCCGGCGGCGAATACTCGATGATGAACGTGTTCGCCCATGCCGGCTTCGACGTATGGACCACGGACCACGAAGGCTATGGGCGCTCGACGCACACGGCCGGCAATTCCGACATCGCCAGCGGCGTCGAGGACTTGAAAGCTGCAATGGCGGTGGTGCAACGCGAAAGCGGCCAAAGCAAAGTTCATATGTTCGGCGAATCCTCGGGCGCCATCCGCGCCGGCGCCTTCGCCCAGAGCGAACCGGATCGGGTCGACCGGCTCATCCTCGCCGCCTTCACGTACAAAGGAGACGGGGCCGCTGAAATCGAACGCCGCAAACAGCGCATCGCCGAGCTGCGCGCCAGTCCGCGGCGCAAGCGCGACGCGGCCATGATCCGCTCCATCTTCACGCGTGACGGGCATCCGAGTCTTTACGATCCGGCCATGGCGAGGCGCTGGTCGCAAGCGAAATGACCTTCGGCGATACGGTGCCGAGCGGCACGTACCTCGACATGGCGGCGAACTTGCCGCTGGTCGACCCCACCAAAGTGAAGTGTCCCGTACTCATGACGCGCGGCGAATGGGACGGCAACTCCACCGACGAGGACCTGCTCGATTTCTTCCGCCAACTTCCGAACGGCGACCGGCAATTCGTCATCCTGCCGAATACGGCGCACAGCCAGGCCTTCGGCAAGAACCGCGCGCTGTTATGGTACGCGATGAAGAACTTCCTCGGTGAGCCGGCGCCGACGGCGAGTTAAGAGTTGTTAGCCAAGCTCGCCGCCGGCAAAGAATTCGCGAAGTTCCTTATAGGTCTCCTCCGGTGCCTCTTCGGAGAGATAATGACCGCACGGCAGCGCCTTGGCGCCGCGAATGTCGCGCGCATAACGCTGCCAAATCTCCAGAGCCTTGTGATTGCGGCCGACGCCGCCGGTCGCGCCCCATAGCAGCAGCACCGGGCAGCCGATCTTGCGTCCGGCCTCGAAATCCGCGGTGTCCATGGCGAGATCGACGCCGTGGGTGGCGCGGTAATCTTCGCACATGGCATGGACCGTGGCGGGGTTACGGAAATGGCGCTTGTACTCGGCGAGCGCCCGCGGATCGAAGAAGCTCAATCCTTGTTCGGTCTTGGCGAGTTTTTTCTCGATGAAATAGTCGGGATCGACGCTCATCAAGCGTTCGGGAAAATCGTACGGCTGGATCATGAAGAACCAGTGCCACGAGAACGTTCCCCAGGCGCGCGTGACGTTATTGAGCAAATGGTGCTGCGGGATGATGTCCAAAATGGCGGCGCGCGCGACCTGCTCCGGATGATCGAGACACATGCGGTGCAAGACCCGCGCGCCGCGGTCGTGGCCGGCGGCGTAGAACCGCTCGTGGCCGAGCGCGGCCATAACCTCGACCTGGTCCTGCGCCATGGCGCGGAACGAATAGCCGGAATGATCGGCGCCGCCCGGCGGCTTCTCGGAATCGCCGTAGCCGCGCAGGTCGGTCGCGACGACGGTGAACTCCGCCGCGAGCCGCGGCGCGAATTTGTGCCACGACAAATGGCTGAATGGATTGCCGTGCATGAGCAAAAGCGGCGGCCCCTTGCCGCCGAGGACGGTGACGATGCGGGCGCCGCTCGTTTGAATTTCGGTACGGGTGAAGCCTTCGAACATCGCGGGCTGCGCCGTCACTTCCGTTTCGGCTTGTCGAGGCCGAGTTCGCCCCAGCGCGCCTTGGCGGCGGCGATATCTTCGGGCGCCGGCCAGACCAGCGGCGGAAAGCGCGCGCCGCCGAATTCGGGATCGGGATCGTAATCCAGATTCATGGTGGCATCGATCAGCATGCGATTCCACTTGCCGGTGCCGAAGAGCGTGGTGTTCCGGTCGCGTTTGCGCGTCGAAGGGTCGAGCCCCAGGCCGAATGTCGCCGGCATGATGACGATGTCGTCCTCGCCGGCATTGACCCGATAGGCGATCGCCCAATCGACCGCGCCGTAATCGTGAATGTCGATATCGTCGTCGACCACGGTGACGTGCTTATAGCGCACATGCCCGGCCGAACTGCCCCACAGCGCGTTGGCCACTTGCTTGGCCTGGCCGCGATAGCTCTGCTTGATCTGTACCAGGATATTGACGCCGGCTTGCACCGGCGGGCACCACACGTCAGTGACGCCCGGCACGCCGGCCCGGTCGAGCACGTTCCACGCCGTCGCGGCGCGCATGATCGAGGAACACATGCCGTTTTCGGAAAAGCAGCCGGGCATCGAGCCTTCGATCGTTCCGCGCAGGATCGGGTCCTTGCGGTGGGTGACGCAGGTGACGCGGATCGTCGGCTTCGGTGAGCGGTCGCCGGCGACATAGCCGGTGACTTCGGCGAACGGTCCTTCCATTTCATAGGTCGCGGGATCGAGGCCGAGATAACCTTCGATCACGATTTCGGCGCTCGCCGGCACTTTAAGATCGACGGTCTCGCATTGAACAAGATCGACCGGCGCGCCGCGGACGGCGCCGATCACGTCATATTCGCAAAGCCCCTTGGGCACCGGCGAACCGGCGACGAAGCCGAGCGACGGCTCCCAGCCGATCGCGACCGCGATCGGCATTTCCTTGTGGCCGGCCTGCTGCCAGGCGGTGACGTGATGGCCGATATGTTGCGCGCGCCACATCAGGATCGGAATGCGATCCTTACCCGCGATCATGCCGCGATAAATCCCGACATTCATCACGCCGGTATTCGGGTCCTTGGTGACGACGCCGCCATAGGTGAGGATGTAGCGGCCGCCGTCGGCCCGGTTCCATTGCGGCACGGGAAATTCGTAAAGGTCGATATCGCCGCCTTTGACAATGGTCTCCTTGACCGGACCGGTTTTGACCACGTTTGGCCGTATGCTCTCCGAGAGAATGGAGCGGCCGAGCTTGACGAGATCGCGCGGATGGGTGTCGGGCGGCAGGCCGAACATCATGGCGACGCGGCGGGCACTCGAAAGTCCGCCGGTGAAAACCTGCCGGCAGCGCGCATTCGCGCCGTAGTCGCGGATATTGCCGAACAGAAGCGCCGGTCCGGTGCCGGCGCCCTGTGCCAGGCGCACAATGGTGCCGAGCTCGATATTCCAATCGACCTCGGCGTCGATGCGCTGCAATTCGCCGGCGGCGTCGAGCGCCTTCATCCAGCCGCGCAGATCGCCGAACGCAACCGGCTTTCGTTCGCTCGTCATCGATTGTCCCGGTGAGTTAATGGCCGCCGTTCTTCGCTTCCCGCGCGCTCTCTGTCAAGAAAGCGATGCTGCCGCACGCCTTGTCGCAGGGCTGGTCGCGAACCTTGGTGCGATTTGATAAGGACACCGGATGAGTACGGAAAATCGACAAATCCTGATCGCCGGCGGCGGGCCGGTCGGTCTGCTTTGCGCATGGCTCATCGGCCGCCGCGGGATACCCGTTCGCCTGTTCGACAACAATAGCGGTCCGCAGGCCGACCCGCGCGCCGCAACGACCCATCCGGCGACGCTCGATCTGTTGGCCGAAGACGGCCTTGCCGAAGATATGGCGCGCGTCGGCTTGGTCGCGCCCATTTTTCAGTTTTGGGACCGGCCGAGCGGAGAACTCGTCGCGCAATTCGATCACGCCGTCCTTAAGAACGACACGCGCCATCCCTTCGTCGTGCAGTGCGAACAGTTCAAGACCGCAAAGCTCATCCTCGAACGCTTGCGCAAATGTCCAAGCGTCGAGGTCTTGTTCGATTGCGAAGTGCTCGACGCAACGCAAACGGCGGACGCCGTCACCGCCCAGGTTCGCGGACCATCCGGCATCGTCTCACATAGCGGCGCTTATCTCATCGGCGCCGATGGCGGCCGCAGCACCGTGCGCCGGCGCTCCGGGATCAAATTCGAAGGCTTCACCTGGCCCGAGCGCTTCATCGTTCTCACGACGCCTTACGACTTCGAGGCCGAACGCGGTTACTGCTACCGCAGCTATTTCGCCGACCCCGGCGCATGGTGCAATTGCTTCAAGGTCTCCGCCGACGGGCCGCCGGGACTGTGGCGCACCGTCTATCCCACCGACCCGGCGCAGAGCGAAGACGCGATCATGAACGACTCCGGCGTGCAGGCCCGCATGCAGTCATTCTTTCCGTCACCTGAGCCTTACGAGATCGTGCATCGCAATCTTTACGTGACGCATCAGCGCGTCGCCGAAACCTTCCGCACGGGCCGCGTGCTGCTCGCCGGCGACGCCGCGCACGTCAATAATCCGATCGGCGGCATGGGATTAAACGGCGGCATCCAGGACGCGGTGAGTCTGTCGGATAAGCTCATTCGCATTCTTCTCGATGGGGCGCCCGAGCGCCTCCTCGATCTCTACGATCTGCAACGGCGCACCGTCGCCATCGAATTCGTTCAGGAACAATCGATCGCCAACAAGAAGCGTCTCGAGGCGCGCGATCCCGACGTGCGCAAGCGCAATCTCGACGAGTTGCGCCAGATCGCGGCCGATCCGGAACGCGCGCGGCAATTCCTGCTGCGCACCGCGATGATCGCAAGCCAGCGCCGGGCGGAGGGGATTACGCTGGCGAGGGCGTAGATTTTCCGGAAGCGCAAACTACCTCACCCGATACAGCGCGTGGCGGCGGTTGCGGGTGAACGGCCGCACTTCCTTCGGCCAGCGGCCGGCTTCGACGGCCTTGGCCCATTCGCGGCTGACCAGCACATGCGGCCCATCGATCTCGTAAATGGCGGTGTGGTGCGCGCCCTCGTGCGCGACCTTTTTCTCTTCGCCGCCAATGCTGATGGCGAACGGCTCGCCCTCCATACGCGCCACCGCATGCACGCCCGGCACTTTGAGGAGATTGGGCACGTGTTCGGTATCGTAGACCTCGTTGAACAGCCCCTCCTTGTCGGCATCGACATCCATGCTGGCAACGAAGAGGTATTTCGATTTGATCGGCATCGGATCGCTTTGCTCGGTTAGGGTTCAGGCGTAACGAACGTAAACGATTTATTTGAATCGCTCGGACGGCGGCGCAATCTCGGTGACGAGATCGCGCACGAGCTTCTTGTTCGGCAGCGGCGTGAGCGTCATTTCGCGTGGCTCGAGCCGCGCGGTGCAGGCATAGACGGTTTCGCCGTCGAGCTGGATCATGCATTCCTTGCAGGCATTGGCGTTGATGCAGGAGAAGCGGATCGCGAGCGAGGGGTCCTTGTGGCTGCGCAGCCAGCGCAAGCCGTCGAGCACGGACTGGCCCGGTTCGAACGGCACGTCGAACATGTCCCAGCGCGGGGCGACGCCGGCGCCGCCGCGTTTGATTTTCAAGGTCGCAACATCGCTCATGACGGCACCATTGACGCCAGCGCCTTAGCCGGCGCGCCGGTTATTCGCAGCGCACCGCCGTCAAGTTGCACGCGCTGGTGCCGCCGCCATTGCGGCAGCGCCTGCGGACAGTCTTCGCGCTGATGGGCACCGCGGCTTTCGTTGCGATTGAGCGCCGATAGCGCGACCGCGCGGGCGACAGTGAGCATGTTGCGCAGGTCGAACCATTCGAGCCGTTGCAGATCGAAAGCGTCGCCTTTCGGGCGACGCGCCGGAGGCCGCTCGCCGAGCTCGGCGGCGAGCGCGTCGATGCCGTCGAGCGCGCGCTTGAGCTTGGCGCCGGTGCGCAACGGGCCGACATCGCCGGCCATGATCGCCTGCAGACGCTCGACCATCGCGGCCGTGTTCCGAGCGGCGCGCGAAGACGATCCCTCGGCGCCGTCGCCGCCGACAAGGTCGAGCGCGATGCGGGTGCTTTTTGCCGGCAAATCGCGCCGCGCGATTTGCCGCGCGCGCGCCGCCGCGCTCCGGCCCGCGCGACGCCCGAACACCAAGGCTTCGGTGATGGCATTGCCGGACAGCCGGTTGGCGCCATTGGCGCCGCCGACCACCTCGCCGGCGGCGAACAGGCCTGGCAGTTCCGTCATCATGCGCGCGTCGGCGACGACGCCGCCCATGTGATAATGCGCGATCGGGGCGACCTCGACCGGCATGCGGGTGAGATCGATCTTGTTCGCGGCCAGCCGGTCGATCACCGGCCCGAACGCCGCGCGCAACGCCGCCGCCGAGCAATGTTCGAAGGACAGATAAGCGCCGCCGTGCGGGGAGCCGCGGCCTGCCTCGACTTCCTTGAAAATCGCGTAAGTCGCGAGATCGCGCGTGAGCACGTATTTGCCGTCCTCGTTCGAGCCGTAGCGCGAGGTGAACTCCTCCATCCGCCCGTTGAGAAGCCGGCCGCCGAGCTTGTAGCGGAACGGGTCCCACATGATCGGATCCATGCCGACGAGCCGCGGCGCCAAATGCCCGATGGGAAAGAACTGCACGAATTCCATGTCGATCAATGGCGCGCCGGCGCGCAGCGCCAAGGCATAGCCGTCGCCACCCATATTGGCGGATGCGCTGTTGCGCCGGTAGAGCCGGGTCAGGCCGCCGGTCGCGAGCACCGTCGCCTTTGCCGCGATAATAACCGGCGCGCCGCTATCGAGATGCCAGCCGACCGCGCCGGCAATCTCGCCGCCGTCGCAAACCAGATCGACGATGCAGATGTCCCCCGCTTTGCGGATGTCGGAGTTGCGCGCCATCACCGCGCGCAGCGTTTTCGACACCGCTGGCCCGGTATTGATGAAATCGACATAGACGCAGCGCGGGCGATCGTGGCCGGGCGCGAGCGTCGCTGTAATGTGATTATCCTTGCGCGCCCAGCCGACTCCCCAGGCGTCGAGTTCGCGGATGCATTCGGGGGCTTGCTCGCAAAGAAGCTGGGCCAGGTTTTCGTCGCACAAGCCGCGCCCGGCGGCGATGGTGTCGTCGTAATGATGGCGCGGGTTGTCGGGCACTTCTTCGCTCAAGGCCGCCGCCACCGTCATTTGCGCCATCACCGTGGCGCCGCCGCGTCCGATCAGGCTGCGGTCGGCGAGGAAGACGCCGGCGCCGTCGCGCGCCGCTTCGATCGCGGCATACATGCCGGCGGCGCCGGAGCCGATCACCAGCACGTCGGTTTCGACGGCGAGAGGTTCGCGAGTCATGCCGGGAAAATAGAATGCCGTGCGTCGCTGCGGAAGATACGATCATTCGCCCCCGCGCCCCCATTCCGCGGGGGCGGACGGCGCAACCTAGATTTGATGGGGCATGATCTTTTCGGAAAACCGGTTTCCACCCCGGATCGGTGTCCGGGGCAGGCTTTTTCCGGATCATGCCCTACGCCGGCAGCGGCTTGCCCTTGGTTTCCGGCAAGAATGGCGCGACGCAGAAGCCGAGCACATAAATGCTGGAAATCAGCAAGGCGGCGCGACTATAGCCGCCGAATTGCGCGATCAGCACGCCGGCGAAGAGCGGGCCGAGAAAAGCGATGAAACGCGGCGCATTGAACGAAAACGCGATGCCGGTCGCGCGCGAGCGGGTCGGGAACAATTCCGGCAGCCAGACCGGCATCCAGGAATATTGCCCGAGCGTGAAGAACGCATTGACCGCGGCGGCGACGAGCAAAAGGTTCAAATCCGTCGTCCACAGAAACAGCACCGGCGTCATCAAAAGCGATGCCGCGAAATAGAGCATCACCACGGGCCGGCGGCCGAAACGGTCGGCGAGAAAGCCGAGGCTGATATAGCCGAGGATCGCGCCGAAATTGTAGGCCATGCCGGCATAACTTGCCCATTGCGGAGCGGGCAGGTTCGCTTTGGCCGCTACCGAAGCAATATAGGGCGGCACCCATGACGAAATACCCCACCAGGCGAGCGTCGTGGTGAGCGACATCAGGAACGCGAGCACGATGCGCCGCCGCGTTTCCGGCTCGGCGAACAAATCGGCGATGGTGAAGCGCGTGAGCGCCTGATCCTGAGCGGACAGCACGGCGCCGCTGTCCTTGCGCGCCCGCGCCTCGCGGCGCTGCGCATCGACGCGCTGCCAGGCCTCGGATTCGTCGATCGAGGTCCTGATCCACACCGTCAGCAGCGCCGGCAGGATGCCGATCAAGAACATATAGCGCCAGGCATTCGGCCCGAGCGCGCCGACGAACAGCCAGATGAACGAGGCGAGAAAAAAGCCGATGCCGAGGCCGCATTGCATCAGGCCCGCGCCCCTGCCGCGCGCTTCTTTGGGCCACAACTCGGCGATCATCGAGGAGCCGGTCGCCCATTCCGAACCGATGGCGATGCCGACCAGAAAGCGCAGCAGCGCAAACGAAATCCAGTTGAACGAAAGGGCCGTGAGCCCGGTCAAGAGCGAATAGGCCAGGATGGCATAGATCATCGTGCGCTTGCGCCCGATATAGTCGGCGAGAATTCCGCCGCAGAAGCCGCCGATGCCCCAGCCGAGCAGCGTGATCGCCACCACCGTGCCGGCATAGGCTGGAATCTGAGAATATTGCGACGGATCGAGCAACGAATGCATCGCCGGGCCGACGGTCAGAAACAGGGCATAGGCTTCGTAGCCGTCGAACAGCCAGCCGAGATTGGTGGCGATGAGCGTCCGCCACTGATGGGCCGTCAGCGACCGGTACCAAGGCAGCGCGCCTGCGGCGATTTCCGTCATATCGTCCTCCCCCAAGCCCCGCCCGTCCTCCTGCATGCGCGAGAAAGTAATGAAACGGGGAATTTTCTGCGAGCTTAGCTGAAACCGCACCTCCGGTCACGGCGCGCCGGAAGCCGGCGCCGCAAAGGCCGCGCCAAGACGCGCGGCAAATTGTCGTTCCATCTCCTTGGCTTTGGCGCGAAGGACGGGCTGGCCGAGGCTGCCGAGCTTGCCAGTCAGCGCCGCCTCCACGTCGTAATCGATCCTGGTCGCGCCGCCTATCTCGGTGAGCTTTGTTACCGAGGTCGCGGTGAGCCGCCCGACGATACCGAGCGGTGTGCCTTCGACTTTGGCTTCGATCTCGCGGGGCTCCTCGGCGCGCACGACCTGCACGGTGACTTTGAAGCTGAATTTCATATAGGCGACTTTGGTCTCGAACACGGCGGCGTAAGCGTCCGGGCCGGTCTCGGCGAGATCGCGCACGCCCTCGACGCAGGATGCAAACAGGCGCGCGTCGCGCAACGCCTTGTAGACTTGGGCGCGTGGCGCAACGACCGTCAATGTTCCGGAAAATTTCATGGCGCGAGACAATTTGACCGCGTTGCCGTCGCAGTGAAATGCCGACCGTTGCTCAAGCGCGCAAGGCCGTGAGCATGTCCTTGATATATTCGTCCGCCGACGAAATCACGAGCATCATGGCGTGCGGACGCAATTGCGCAAGCATTTTGGAGAGCGCCTCGTCGCTGGAGGAGGCGGTGCCGAGGATGAGCGCCGTGGTCATCACATGGCGGAGATTGCAGGCCTCGCCGATGATCGCGGCCGCGCCCGCGTTCTCGCCCGCGCTCGCCACCATGACGACCAGATCGGCGGCGGCGATTTCTTCGACCAGATTCTTGGTGCGGCCGGCGAGATCGTTGAGCCAGCCGCCAAGCGAGAAACGTTCCGAGGCGCCTTCTTTGTTCTGCGGCGCGGCGGCGAAGGCGGAAGCGGTGAGGAACGTCGCGCGCCGCCACGGCGCGTCTGCCAATTCCTTGATGACGCGCTCGCTCGGCGCGTCGAGTGCGATCACCTTGATCGCGCGCGGCTGCGAATTCGGCGCATCGATGCGGAACCTGGCCTCCGCCGCCGAACTCATTCGCGCCGATTCGCTTTCCATGCTCGGGTCTCCTGCCGCGCCTTCCGCACTATAATCGGGCTTTCCGGATATTTCATTATCGGCGCCGTCTTGTATAAGGGGCGCCCATTCGCCACCCGTCCGCCGCGTAACCCAGCCGAGTAATCATGCCTGGCTCAGCTAAACGTCTCGATCTGTGCGCCGCCGCCGACATTGCGCCGGGCACCGCGGTCAAGGTCGAAATCGACGATCTGGCGCTGGCGGTATTCAACGTTGCGGGCGAATTCTTCGTGACCGACGACCTCTGCACGCACGGTCCGGGTTCGCTCTCCGAGGGCTATATCGACGGCGACATCGTCGAATGCAATTTCCACAACGGCCAATTCAATATCCGTACCGGCGAAGTGGTTTCGCCGCCGTGCATGATGCCCGTCAAAACCTATCCGGTCGCGGTCATCGAAGGCCGGGTCACGATCGAGCTGTGAGCGCATGGCGCGGCCGGGTTGGGAGGCGGCCCAACCGAGGCGGCCGACGACGCTTGCTTTTTTTAAGTTGACGACAAGGCCCCGGAGCGGCTTGTTTCGGCCAACGCCTTTACGACCAACACGACAACAGGTTTTCCGGAGGAACGCCCCGATGATGAGAAACAAGCCGCCGTTTCGCGCCGATATCGTCGGCAGCCTTTTGCGCACGGCGCCGTTGAAGGAGGCACGCGCCAAGCGCGAGAAAGGCGAGATCAGCGCCGCGCAACTCGCCGAGGTCGAAGATCGCGAGATCGAGAAGATCATCAAAAAGCAGGAAGAGGTTGGATTGAAGCTTGCGACCGACGGCGAATTTCGCCGCTCCTGGTGGCATTTCGACTTTTACGGCATGCTCGACGGCGTGAAGATCTACGAGCTCGACCACGGCATCCAATTCCAGGGGGTGCAGACCAAGCCGCGCAGTATCCGCATTCACGGCAAGCTTGGCTTCTCGCATCACCCGATGCTGGAACACTTCAAATTTCTCAAAGCCCACACGCGCGTGACGCCGAAAATGTGCATACCGAGCCCGGCCACGCTGCATTTCCGCCTCGAACCGAACGCGGTCACGACCAAGGACTACGCCGATCGTGACGCCATCTTCGACGATCTGGCGAAAACCTACCGGCAGGCGATCCGCGGCTTCTACGACGCGGGCTGCCGCTATCTGCAATTCGACGACACCGCCTGGGCCTATTTGTGCTCGCCGGCCGAACTGAAAAAAGCGCGCGAACGCGGGCTCAATGCCGATCGCCTGCAACAGGACTATGCCCGTGTCGTCAACGGCGCGCTCGAAGGCAAGCCCGCCGACATGACGATCACCACGCATGTCTGCCGCGGCAATTTCCGCTCGACCTGGATTTCCGAGGGCGGCTACGAGCCGGTCGCCGAGACGCTTCTCGCCAGACTGAATTATGACGGCTATTTCCTCGAATATGACACCGCGCGCGCCGGCAGCTTCGAACCGCTGCGGTTCTTGCCCAAAGGCAACAAGATCGTCGTGCTCGGCCTCGTCACCACCAAATCCGGCCAGCTTGAGAAGAAAGACGCCGTCAAACGACGCATCGAGGAAGCGACCAAGTTCGCCCCCTTCGAACAGCTATGCCTATCGCCGCAATGCGGCTTCGCCTCCACCGAGGAGGGAAATATTCTCGCCGAAGAAGAGCAATGGGCGAAGCTACGGATGATCGTCGAATTGGCCGGGGAAGTATGGGGGTGATTTCCATCATTCCGGCCGAGCCGCATAGCGGCGAGAGCCGAAATCCAAAGCTAACAACCGCGGAAAACCATTCGTTCCGGGATTATGGATTCCGGTTTCGCGCGGAGCTTGTTATCGGCCACTTCAACCCAAGCCCGTTGGGCGCGTCCCGGAATTTGCAAGACTATACGGCTTTCCGACCTAATCGTTTATGCAGATGCACCATGAACGCCATGGCGAACATCGGCGTGGCGAGGTTGACGATCGGAATCGAGACAAAAGCGGCGATGAACAGGCCGCCAACATAAACCATCGCGGCATTGCGCTTGCGCAGCGCTTTCGCTTCCGCCGGCGGCCGCAGCCGCATGGCGGCGAGCTCGAAATATTCGCGCCCGAGCACATATGCGGTAGCAAGGAAGAAAATCACCACGCCGAAGCCGGCGAGCAACAATAGCGGCGCCGCGCACACATAAACGGCGAGCGCAAGCAATGCGGACTTCAGCCCTTCCCACATCGCAAGCCACAGCGGCAATGCTTTGCCGGGCGGATCGGCCGGATAATGTTCCCGTTCGACTTCCTCGCCGATCTGGTCGGCGAAGAGACTGCCGACGATCGCGGTCACCGCCGGCATCAGCATGATGCTGCCGGCGACGATGCCGATTCCGGCGGCGATCGAAAGAAGCCAGGCAATGGCATTGACCGGCATGTGGGCGTGCGCGCCGAGATTCGATTCGACCGACGCGCCACCTTCCCCAACCAGGTAGACGATCAGCCGTTCCAGCGCGATACCGCCGACGACAATGAGCGCAAGGGCAAGGCCGATGCTCTTCCACAGCACCGCGCGCAGCGGCGGCGAAAAAAGCTGGGTTATCGCCTTGATGGCGTCTTCGATCATGGGTCGCGGAACTGTCTCGCTGTTCGGATCGGCAAGCGCGATTGCCTAACATTTTTCCCGATCGTCTGGCTATGGATTGCCGGCGCTTTGTCGCCGGGGAAGAACACTTCGCATGAAACGGTCGGCCAAAGCGTTTGCCGCACACGCGAGGTTGAGGCAATGTTGCGCCCCCGCGGGCTTTGCGAGCTTCCGAAATTGGGGCATTGACCCCAAGGTCTCGACCAAGTCCTCGACCGCGACGGGCCGTAAGCATTGTGGGAAGCATGCCGCCACTGAGCCGCCGTTCGTTGCTCGCCGCCTCGGCCGCGCTCGCGGTGCGTTCGGCCTTTGGCGCGGCGACGCCGTCCAGCGGCTCGCTCGATGTCGTCATCGTCGGCGCCGGAGCTGCCGGCATTGCCGCCGCGCGGCGGCTTGCCGCCGCGGGCCGCCGCTATCTCGTGATCGAAGCGACCGACCATATCGGCGGACGCTGTATCACCGACACGAAGAGTTTCGGCGTGCCGTTCGATCGCGGCGCGCACTGGATCTATCTGCCCAATTCGAATCCGCTGACCAAAGTCACGCCGCGGCAGGGCATCGACATCTATCCGGCCCCGCTGAGCCAGAAAGTGCGCATCGGACGGCGCTACGCGCGCGAAGGCGAGCTTGAGGACTTTTTGTCGTCGCAAGTTCGCGCAACGCGCGCCATCAACGACAGCGCGCGCAAAGCCGACACCGCCTGCGAGCCGGCTTTGCCCGCCGATCTCGGCGATTGGCGGGGGGCGGTCGAATTCGTGCTCGGCCCGTACACTTGCGCCAAGGATTTGGCGCAGGTCTCGTCCGTCGATTTTGCCAGGGCCGCGGAGCGCAACGCCGCGGCATTTTGCCGGCAGGGTCTCGGAACGCTGCTGGCCGCTCTGGGCCGGGGCCTCGCCATCCAGCTCTCGACGCCCGCCACCGCGATCGATTCCCGGCGCGGCGTGACAGTGGAGACGCCCAAAGGCGCAATCAACGCGACCGCCGCGATCGTCACCGTGCCGACCAATGTCATCGCCTCCGGCGGCCTTAAATTCAATCCGGATCTGGGTCATCGCCAAGCCGACCTGTTTGGCAGGATTTCGCTCGGCAGCTATGACCGGATCGCGCTCGAACTCTCCGGCAATCCGCTCGGGCTCGACAGCGACGATCTGGTTTTTGAAAAATCGACCGGCACGCACACGGCCGCGATCCTCGCCAATATCGCCGACACGCCGCTATGTTTTGTCGATGTCGCCGGCGCTTTCGGCCGCGATCTTTCGGCCCAGGGCGAGGCGGCCATGTTCGACTTTGCCGCCGAATGGCTCGCCGAGCTTTACGGCGCCGAGATCAAAAAAGCGATCGGCCGCAAGCAGGCAACACGCTGGAACAGCGAGCCCTATGCGCTCGGCGCCTGGTCAGCCGCCGCGCCCGGCGGCCAATCCGTGCGGCGGCAATTGTTCGACCGCATCGCCGACGATGTCTGGTATGCCGGCGAGGCGGCGCACGAGACGCTATGGGGCACGCTGGGCGGAGCCTGGGAATCCGGCGAGCGCGCCGCCGATGCCGTGCTGCGCCGGCTCGGCGGGATCAAGCAAGCGGCGCCGGCGGAAAGCGAAGCCCGGCCTAAGCGCAAGAAGCCGTTGCACGCCGAGCGCCGCGAGCCGGGTTACCAAACCGCACCGCAAAATTATTACGAGAGCACGCCGCAGATCATGCGCGACAGCCGATAAGACGAATTTCAAATCTCTAGAGCGCAATCGTTTCGAACTGAACCGATTGCGGCTCTAGGTATTCGATGAGGCATTATCTTTTTCGGAAAACCGGTTTCCACCCCGGATCAAGTCCGGGGCAGGCCTTTTCCGGATCGCGCCTTAGTTGCGATCCATCCGTGGTTTTATTTCTCACGCCCGCAGCATGCCGCCGGTTCGCTTGCCGACTTCCGTGACGATCTTGGCCGCGAGCGCCTCGATCTCCGCGTCGGTCATGGTCTTGTCGCGCGGTTGAATCGTCACGGCGATGGCGATGGATTTCTTGCCGGGGGCGATGCCCTCGCCTTCATAGACATCGAAGACGCCGACGGCGGCGATGAGCTTGCGATCCGCCGATTGCGCGGCGCGCACGATGTCGGCCGCTTTGACATTGCGCTCGACCACGAAAGCAAAGTCGCGCTCGACCGGCTGGAACGGCGAGAGTTCGAGCGGCGGCTTGGCGCGCGTGCCACGCGCCCGCGGCTCCGGAATGCGCTCCAAAACGACTTCGAAGGCGACCAGCGGTCCTTCCGCGTCGAGCGTTTCCAGCGTGCGCGGATGCAATTCGCCGAAATGACCGAGCACGTTCTGCGGACCGATTTGAATCGTTCCGCAACGCCCGGGATGAAACCAAGCCGGACCGCCCGGTATGACTTGCATCGCCTGCGGCGGCGCGCCCGCAGCCGCGAGCACCGCCAGCGCATCCGCCTTGGCGTCGAAGGCGTCCACTTCGCCGTCGCGCTTGCTCCAATGCCGGCCGATGCCGGACGGTTTCGCTAGCGCGCGGCGCAGGCCGCTGGCAGCGGTGAATTGATCGGCCGGCTGGTCGCCGTGGAAGATTTGTCCCACTTCGAACAAAGCGGCGTCCGGAAAGCCGCGGTCGGCGTTGCGCTGCGCCGCGGCGATAAGCCCGGGGATAAGGCTCGGCCGCATGTCGGAGAGATCGGCGGCGATGGGGTTGGCGAGCGCAAGCTCCGCCTTGCCGCCGCCGAACAGTTCGGCCTGCTGCTTGCCGATGAACGACCACGTCACCGCTTCGACCAGATTGCGGGCGGCGAGCGCGCGCTTGGCCCTGCGCGTGCGCACCTGGATCGGCGTGAGCACCGGCTTGCGCGGGGACTCACCGCGGTCGAACGGAGTAGACGGCACGCGATCGACACCGACAATGCGCATCACTTCCTCGACGATATCGGCCTTGCCTTCAACATCGCCGCGCCATGACGGCACGGCGATCTTTACGCGTTCACCTTGGCCGGTCACGCCAAATCCGAGATTTTCAAGAACTCGGCGCGCATCGTCGAGCGGCACCGCTAGGCCGGTGAGGCGCTTTATTTCCGCAAGGGGAAAATCGATGACGCGCTTGGCTGTTTCGGCGCTGCCCGCGATCGTGACTTGCGACGGCGTGCCGCCGCACAGATCCATCACCATGCGGGTCGCCAATTCGAGGCCGGGCAGCATGAAGGCAGGATCGACGCCGCGTTCGAAGCGGTAGCGGGCATCGGAATTGATGCCAAGCTTGCGGCCGGTCTGCGCGATGTTCATCGGCTCCCACAAAGCCGACTCGATGAGCACGTCCGTCGTCGTCTCCGAGCAGCCCGTCTTTTCCCCGCCCATGATCCCCGACAGCGATTCCACGCCCACCTCGTCGGCGATGACGCAGATCATCTCGTCGAGCGCGTAGGTCTTGCCGTCGAGCGCCACCAATGTTTCGCCAGGCCGGGCGCGCCGCACCGTGAGATTGCCCCGCACCTTCGCCGCATCGAAGACATGCAGCGGCCGGCCGCGATCGAAGGTGATGAAATTCGTGATATCGACGAGCGCATTGATCGGGCGAAGCCCGATCGCGGCGAGGCGCTGTTGCAGCCAGTCCGGCGACGGGCCGTTCTTCACGCCGCGCACGAGGCGGAGCGCGAAAGCCGGGCACAGCGAGGACATGGCGCCGAAATCGAGCGTCACCCCGACCGGGCACGGAAATTCGCCTTTGACAGGCCTGATTGGCTGGTCCTTGAATTTGCCCATGCCGGCGGCGGCAAGATCGCGGGCGATGCCGTGCACGCCGGTGCCGTCGCCGCGGTTCGGCGTCAGGTTGATCTCGATGACCGGATCGTCGAGGCCGGCATATTTCGCATAAGGCTCACCGACCGGCGCGTCGTCGGGCAATTCGATAATGCCTTCGTGGTCGTCGGAGATTTGCAGCTCGAATTCCGACACCAGCATGCCGCGGCTCTCGACATCGCGGATCTTTCCCACCCCGAGCGTGATGTTCTTGCCGGGAATGAACGCGCCGGGCGGCGCGAAAACGCCTTTCATACCGGCGCGCGCATTTGGCGCGCCGCACACGACCTGAACGGGTTTGCCGTCGCCGATATCGACCATGCAGACGCGCAAGCGATCGGCATTGGGATGCGGCTTGGCTTCGATGACGCGCGCGGTCACGAACGGAGCGAACACCTTCGCTTTGTCCTCGATGCGCTCAACCTCGAGCCCGATCATCGTGAGCTTGTCGGCGATCTCGCCGAGCGAGCGATCGGTTTGCAGATGCTCCTTGAGCCAGCCAAAGGTGAATTTCATCATGGGCTCTTTCCCTGCTTGTCACCTTCGCTCCGCGCGAGACCTTCACCTTCCCCCTTGAGGGGGAGGTCGCCAATCGTAATTCCCCCTCCCCCGCTCATGAACTCAAGCCTCCCGCCAGGGTGGGGAAGTCGAGCGGGCGGAAGCCGTAATGCGAGAGCCAGCGCACATCGGCTTCGAAAAACGGGCGCAGATCCGGCATGCCGTATTTCAACATGGCGATGCGGTCGATGCCCAAGCCCCAGGCGAAGCCCTGGTACTCGTCCGGATCGAGTCCGCAATTTCTCATCACGTTCGGATGCACCATGCCGCAGCCGAGGATCTCCATCCAATCCTCGCCTTCGCCGAAACGGATTTCGCCTTTGTCGCGGCGGCACTGAATATCGACTTCGAGCGATGGCTCGGTGAACGGAAAGAACGACGGCCGAAACCGCATGCCGACGCGATCGACTTCGAAGAACGCTTTGAAAAATTCTTCGAGAATCCATTTCATGTGGCCGAGATGCGAGCCCTTATCGATGACGAGGCCCTCGACCTGATGAAACATCGGCGTGTGCGTCTGATCGCTGTCGCAGCGGTACGTGCGGCCGGGAATGATGACGCGGATCGGCGGCTTTTGCGCGAGCATGGTGCGCACCTGCACCGGCGACGTATGCGTGCGCAACACAAGCCGTTCCCCGTTCGCTTTCGGGTTGAAAAAGAAAGTGTCGTGCATCGCGCGCGCCGGATGGTCTTCCGGGAAATTGAGCTTGGTGAAATTGTAGTCGTCGGTCTCGATGTCGGGACCCTCGGCGACCGCAAAGCCCATATCGGCGAAAATCGCCGTCAATTCATCGGTCACTTGCGTGATCGGATGAACGCGCCCGATCTCCGCCGGCGCCTCGCGTACCGGCAGCGTCACATCGACGCTTTCGGTATTGAGCCGCGCCTCGAGCGCGGCGGCCTTGAACGTTTCACGGCGCGCCGCGAGCGCCGCATTGACCCGATCCTTGACACCGTTGACGAGCGGTCCCTCGCTCTTGCGCCGCTCGGGCGGCAGCGTGCCAAGCGTCTTGAGGAGCGCGGTGATCGAGCCGTTCTTTCCCAGTGCCGCGATCCGCACCGCCTCAAGCGCGGCCTCATCGCCGGAAGCCGCGATATCGGCGAGGATCTGATTTTCCAGTTGCGCGATATCGGCCATCGCGGTCAATCCTCCAAGAACGGCAAATCGGTGTCGGACGGCTTGCCGCCGGCCTGCGTCAGCATGCAATGAACCTGGCCGCGATGATGGGTCTGGTGGTTGAACATATGCGTGACCAGGACCCAGCGCGGCTTGGTGACTTCGCGGCCGATGGCACCCGAGAAATAGGTCTGATCGGCGGCGAGCCAGTCCGGCTCGACGGTGGCAGCCCAAGCGACAATCGTTTGATCGAAGTTCGCGCGCGCGGACTTCAACTCCTCCCAATCGCCATAGAGCGAAACCGATTCGGCAATGCCGCCTTGCGGCTTAGGCGTGCCGGCGAACCGGTTCATCCAAACCCGATCGCCCCATAAAAGGTGGCTGAGCGTCTTCTCGATCGATCCGAAAAAGGCGCCGCGCTCGCGGCGACGCTCCTCCGCGGACAGCCGGTCGGCGACGCCGTAGAGGTTTTCGTTTTGCCAGCGATTGTAGCGCGCCATGCGCTGCACATATGCGCGGTCGATCATGGTCTGCGGACGACAGTCGACGCACGAGAGAGGACGGAAAATCGTAATGCCGCCATCTTCATCCGAGGTCCGTGGTCCGCCCTCCGTCGTCTGTCAAGCGAGCGCCGACTTGGCCTGGCCGACGATCGCCTCGAAGGCCGCGGGCTCGCGGATCGCAAGATCGGAAAGCACTTTGCGGTCGACCGTAATGCCGGCTTTGGCGAGCCCGGCGATGAAGCGGCTATAGTTCAGGCCGAACGGGCGGACCGCCGCGTTGAGGCGCTGAATCCACAGGGCGCGGAAGGTGCGCTTGCGCCGCTTGCGGTCCCGATAGGCATATTGGTTGGCCTTCTCAACCGCCTGTTTAGCGACGCGAATCGTATTCTTGCGGCGGCCGTAATAGCCCTTGGCGGCCTTGAGCACTTTCTTGTGCTTGGCATGAGCGGTGACGCCGCGTTTTACGCGAGCCATGACTTAATCTCCTCTCGAAAGAATAACGCAGATCGCCGGAAGGCCCGTGCGGGCAACGGCGGTTTTCAGCCGTTCGGCAGAAAATATTTTTTGGCGTTGTCGCCGTCGGTCTTGAACAGCACGTTGGTGCCGCGCAATTGGCGTATCTGCTTCTTGGTGCGCTTGATCATGCCGTGGCGCTTGCGCGATTGCTGATAGAGGACCTTGCCGGATCCGGTCACTTTGAAGCGCTTTTTCGCGCCCGATTTGGTCTTTATCTTGGGCATTTGGCTCTCCCGATAAATACGCCGCCGGCGATCGGCGAACGATCGCTCGGCGTTTTGCGCGTTAGCTTGCATTTGAGCATGATCTTCCCCGAAAACCGGCGTCCACTTTTCGGGATCATGCTCTTGAGCACTTCGCCGCCGCCACGGCAGCCCTTATCAGCCGGGCGGCGGGAGGGCGCGGTTATGACAGAGCCGATCCCGATTTGCAAATTGCCAGCCGCCACGCGCCGGCGGGCGGCGACCACGTGACGGCGCGCTCGCAGGGTCGACCGGCGGTATCTGCTTCCGAGGGACTTACGGCAGCTCGGAGATCATTTTTACATATTCGGCCTCGGGCCAGGCCCGCACCGTGGTCGTGCGCACATTGCCTTGGCTGCCGAGCACCATGCAAAACTTGGCGACATTGTCGCCGTTCCCCTCGACGATCGCCATCAGATCGGATTTTCCCGAAGTCAGATAGAGATGCTTGATATCGACGCCCAGTTTCTTGCCCAATTCGCGCCCGGCGGCGGCGCGCTTGGGAGCCTCCTTCACGTTACGAATTCCCTGCTCGGTCCAATTCATGGTGATGATGAAGATGGGCATGATCTCCTCCTCTCGGCCGTTGCCAAATGGCAGCGGAGCGGGCGTTAGCGCGCCCGCATTCTTTAGTGTCCATCCCCGAATTTCGCTAATGCGCCGTAATCGGCTCTCTCAGCGCGGCGCCAGAACCATCACCACCTGGCGGCCTTCGAAACGCGGTTCTTGCTCGATCTTGGCAATCTTGGCGGTATCGTCCTTGACGCGGTCGAGAAGCTTGTAGCCGAGTTCCTGGTGCGCCATTTCGCGGCCGCGGAACCGCAACGTCACCTTGACCTTGTCGCCCTCCTCGAAAAACCGCTGGATCGAGCGCATCTTCACGTCGTAGTCGTGATCGTCGATCATCGGCCGAAGCTTGATTTCCTTGATCTCGACGACCTTCTGCTTCTTGCGCGCTTCGGCGGCCTTTTTCTGCGCCTGATATTTGTATTTGCCATAGTCTAGAATTTTACAGACCGGTGGAACCGAATTCGGCGCGATCTCCACCAAATCGAGCCCCGCCTCCTGCGCCATGGCGAGCGCTGCGTTAATCTCGGTGACGCCTTTGTTGGCGCCGTCTTTATCGATGAGCTGGACCTCGCGGACGCGGATCTCCTCGTTGATGCGCGGCCCATCCTTGGCGGCGGGCTGCGGCGTTCTGATCGGGCGACGAATGGGTCTTATCTCCTTTTACCGTTGCGACGCGCCGCCAGCATGGCGCGATCCTTTCGGCATCGGTCGCATACTGAAGCGGCGAGTGCCGAGAATCGGGAGTTTTTCGATTTAAGTCAACGCCAATGCGCACGCGCGCATAGCCGATTTTGTGTGCATGATCTATTTTCCGTCACCCTCTGGGCGGCTCCTCCAATTTGCGGACCGGTGCATGGCCGATAACAGCTTGAAATTCCTGCCCGTTGGCGAGGGCGCCGAGCGGCGCGCCATCGCCATTCGCGCGATTGCCGGCGCACCGCCCGGCCTGTTCTGGCTCGGCGGCTACAAATCCGACATGAAAGGCACGAAAGCGCAGGCGCTTGCCGACTGGGCGGCGCGGCAGGGCCGCGCTTGCGTGCGATTCGATTATTCCGGACACGGCGAATCCGAGGGCGCCTTCACCGACGGCACGATCGGCCGCTGGCTCGCCGAGAGCCTTGCGGTGTTCGACGCCTGCTGCCACGGTCCGCAGGTCCTGATCGGCTCGTCGATGGGGGGATGGCTCGCGCTCCTGCTGGTCCGCGCCTTGCGGCAACGCGCGGAGGCCGGCCCGGCCGGCATCGCCGGCCTTGTCCTGATCGCGCCGGCGATCGACTTCACCGAAGAATTGATGTGGAAGCGCTTCACGTCCGAGATCAAGCGCGAGCTTGAGACAAAGGGTGTCTGGGCGCGACCGTCGCAATATTCGCCGGAACCTTATCTCGTCACGCGGCAATTGATCGAAGAGGGCCGCCGGCATCTCTTGCTCGGCGGCATGATCGAGACCGGCTGCCCGGTGCGCATCCTGCAAGGCGTTCTCGATCCCGACGTGCCGTGGCAGCACGCCAAGGCGCTCGTTGCGCGGTTCGCCTGCGACGACGTGGTGTTGACGCTGATCAAGGACGGCGATCACCGCCTGTCGCGGCCCGAAGATATCGAGCGCCTCATCGCCGCGGTGGCGGAGTTTTAATCATTGCGCCGGCGCCGCAGGCTTGTCGCGTAGACCGACGATGAACGCGCTGACGTCGCGAAGCTGCTCGCCCGTCAGCACCGGGTTTGCCATGCCGGGACGCTGGGGGACCGCCGGCAGCGACGCCAAATGACGCTGCAACGCCGCCGCCGTCACGTTGGGCCTATTAGCGATGTCCTTGAAGTCCGGCGGATGGGGCGGACCGGTGAAAACCGGCTTGAACGGCTGATCCGACGCGACGATGTGGCAGCCGGTGCAAGCGCGTAACGCCAAGCTGCGGCCGGCGGCCGGATCGCCTGTGGCAGGCTTGGTTTGCGCATGCGCCGTTTGCATATGCGTGGCAAACGCCCACCCCGCCGCCACGGCGACGATCGCCGAAACAAAAAGTATCTTTCGCTTCATCGAGCGGACCTCAGTTTGGATCGAGATTCGATCTCGGTTAGAGCATGATCCGGAAAAAGCCTGCTCCCCGGACACCGATCCGGGGTGGAGACCGGTTCTCCGAAAAAGATCACGTCTTATCAAATAACTGGAGCGGCAATCGATTCAGCATGAAACGAATGCGCTCTAGCCGGCCGTCAGGCCTTCGTCGACGCTGAGCGCGCCGGCGCCGAAGGCGATGACGTAGAGAAAGCCGCCCGCCATAACGAGGTTCTTGTAAAAATTGATCATGTTCTCGGTGTCGCGCGCCGGCAGATGCACGCCAAACGCCGTGCCGAGGCAAAGCAAGAGGAGCACGGCCGCGGCCCAGCGCGTCTTGTAGCCGATCAGAATCGCCAAGCCGCCGAGGAGATGAATTGCGATCGAGACCCAGACCGCGATGTCGGGCATGGGAATCTCGAGACTGGCGATATAGTCCGCGGTGCCGGACGGATCGCGCAGCTGCAACACGCCGTCCCAGATGAACAGGCTGCACATCAGAAAGCGCGCAAGCGGCGGCAAGTAGGCTTTGAGCGCGGGCATGGTCGCGGGCATTGGTGCATCTCCAGCAATGTTCGGCGCGCGATTGCGGATTGCGAAATGTATAGACGATGGACAGCGCCGTTTATTCCCGCAAGCGAAAATTTATAGGACGTCTCATTCGCGCTTCGAAGCTGCGCTCCCCCCTCTTGGCGCACGTAAAGATTGCATGCTAGAGGACCGCGATTTTCGGCGCGCAAGGGTGCGGGGTCTGCCACATGTGGTTCAAGGTCGAGCAGAAGCGATCCTCGATCGTCAGAAATATATTGTCAGCTGCGATTCCGAGATCGCCGGCAAACGCGTTGTCGAGGAGCGGCACGAAAAGGGCGTTGCGGCGGCCCGAAAGACCGCCGAGATGTTGGCTTCGTCATTGAACATGGCCGCCACCGTATATGGCGCCGATTCCGAAGGTGAATTCGTCTACGGAGCTCGCGATGTTGCCGACGGAGCGGCCAACACCGCCAACCCTCTCATTGAGCGGCTCTTTACCGAGTCCGCTGCGGCTTCCCTAACCTTCAAAGACCAATTGATCGCTAATATTCCCGAGGAAACGATCAAGGGCTTTGCCGCGATGTCCGCAGCAATGGGTTACATCGTCAGAGAGCACAAGCGGGTCAAACGGTCCACAAACCCACAGATCGGTTATTCCACGCTGTTTCGAATCTTCTGCGGCGAGGGTGAATCGAGCACGCTTACATTGCCGTCCGACGACGCCACAATCGCGATCCTCACGCGAAAATTAGCAGAGATGCCGAACTGGATGTGGCTTCGTGAACTGACGGGCCTTGGTGATACAGATCGGGCCGCGATCGTTCCCTCGCATCGTCCGAGCAAGGTCACGCTCAATATCGACGGCGAATTGCAGGTGATCCACCCGCGCACGGCATTCCGCGGCACGGTGCCTGCAAAAAGCACCCAGTTTATGCTCGTCGTTCAACGGAGCTACCGGCAGCTTACACGAGAGTGGCTATACAGCATCGCGCTTATCTATCGCGATACCGACGAAGTAGATGTCTTGGCTCTCGTTCGTCGGCTGATTAAGGAGTCGAACCCGTTCAAGAATCGCGTTGTGCTCGTCAATCGCGATCTGCGGACCGTTCGCTCGCGAATGTCGGATCGAACCTGGGCCGACCTTATTCCGCACAAACAAGTGCGCGCCGAACTCGACTTCATTGCAGCGTCGATCCGCAGCCGCGAAATGCTGAAGGCGGAGGGATTGAGCATCAAGCGCGGCCTCTTGCTTTCCGGTCCACCCGGCGACGGCAAATCGGCCGCAATCGAGTGCTTTGTCAACGGCATTGCCGGCGAAGCGACGATCATTATCGTCGAAGCCGTCGAGCACATCCGCTCCGTTTATCATCTCGCGCAAGCTCTGGCGCCGGCGGTGGTCATTCTCGAAGATCTCGATCTCATGACCAAGAGCCGGCAAAACTCATACTCATACGGGACGACTGGCCAAAACGACGTCACCGGCCGCGTGATCCGCGTGGCGAGTTTCAGCCAATGGCGCAAGGCGATTATCCACGATCGCCGATCCCGTCGAGTTGAGCGTTCATGAACGACGCCGAGCCGATCGCGGAATTTCGGGATTATGCTGGCCTGGTCGCGGCGCTCAGGTTGGCGCGCGAGCGGCGCAACGTTTCCTTCGAAACATTGGATAAGGTCGCTGGACTGTCGCGAGGCTACGCGAGCAAGGTTTTATCGCCGAATGGTTCCCGCGGGATAACGCTTCGAGGTCTCGGGTGGCTTATGGCTGGCCTGGGGCTCAAGGCGGTACTCATCGATGATAATGACGCGCTCCGTCGGATAAACAGCCGCATGGTGCCGCGCCAAGAAACTTTAGTGCGTAGCGGCGCCATCACGCTTACGCTGAGCCGCAGATTTCTCAGTAAAATCGGGCGCAAAGGTGCTACTTCGCGGTGGGCTAAAGCCAAGCAGCGAGCAGCCATCGCCAGACACGCCGCGAATGCGCGCTGGAATGGCAACGGGGGTGACCGTGAAGCGGCTCCTACAGCTGTTCCTTTGAGATTGGGCGATAACGCCTACAAAACCTGGCGGGCGCACGCGGTTCGCGATTTGCGAACTACAGGAGCCCCCTAGCCCTAGGGCGACAAGCGACCGCAGAGTCTAGTTGATCCAGATCAATGTCCCGGTTCAGATAAGACGAGATTTCATTTTGCAACGACCGCCTTTGGGAAATTGCGGCTTAGGGAGGGGTTCCAAAATGAATATGCAAATCAGGACCGGAGAAAGATTTACCAATTGGCCCCAAATGACGGCAGTGATCATTGTACTAGCTGTCGTAATTGAAATGGCGGCGAAGCATATTTGGTGAAGGGCTCCGGCACGTCGCCATTCGCGGGATTGCGAAGCGCGTCTTATCAACGTTGCAGGAGGATACCCCCAATGCCAACGATCGCAGCTCAAATTACGATTGGCGACTACTCCAAATGGAGGCCGGTCTTCGACAAAAACAAATCGCTCCGCGATAAAGCTGGCCTCACGAATGTGCGGGTTTATCGGGATGCTGATAATCCGAAGGAGCTCATAGTCTGGAGTACAACCTCAGACGTGGCAAAAGCACGTGAGGCTTTGAACAGCCCAGAGATCAGAAGTGACATGCAAGAGGCCGGCGTGGTGGGGCCGCCCAAAATTCATGTAATCCCTTAGAGATTTTGATTCTTACACAACGGCGCGCGGCCGGCACCGCTTGCTGCGTGCCGACGTTAACTAAGGTTTGCCCTTTGAGGTGCTTTTACAAAGAAATGTGATAGAGCGCACTGGCGGGTTTTTTTAGATTTTTGATGCTGCAACAAACCTTCGCATCAGTCATGCAGAGCTCAGAGCCGACCCTGTTCAGCTGTCCGAGCTGCCGAGCAAAGTACAAGATTGTCACTATCGATTCCCCAGGTAGTTGGCACTGCGGCAAGGTTGCTTGCTCGGAGTGCAACGCTCTGTTTCCCGGCGGTGACGAGGGTGTCCTCTTCAAATACATTCTTATGTGGCCGCCTAGCAGCAATAGAAAACGGCGATGACCGCTTCGCTGTGGCAGGCACGGCACCGCTTGCCGCGCGTTCTAAAAAACAACTTTAGCAAAAGCGAAGATAATCGCACCCGCCACGCCGCCGAATAGAATTAGTCCGATTACTTCTTCGCTGTCCATTGTTTGCTGCCGTGTTTGTGTGGCCCCGGCCCTGGGTGAGTATTTGCGATGGTCCGGGGCCACGAGCCCGAGACGCGTTACCGAATCCTCGGGCCCAGAGTCAGCGCGCCCCCCAGGGGTACGCTGCTCCAACAAAAGTCGAGCAAGCGTTGCGGTCTAATTCCAGCGCGGCTTGAAATTAAGGTTACATCAGGCGGCCGGCAGTTGTGTGCGGTTGTAAAAAGTGCGGGCTGGGCCTCGTGTTTGACCAGCCCCGCAGTCGAACGCGTGGCGCGTAGGACCGGGGTTCGGGGGAGGAATCGGCCACTGGCACGACCGAGATGCGGTGAGCGCGCACCAGCCGGCTAATCGTTAAACTCGGCTCCTTTGGCGTCGTTTCCGTGACAGTTTTATTGCGGCCCAGCATCGAGTTCCCGCGCGTTTTCTCTTTGGGTGTCGTTATTGAGCAGTCTTTTTCTGTTGATTGGACAATCCAGAAAAATACTTACTCGTTGATTGACTGCGCAAAGTCCGTAGACTCGCGTGTGATGACCAAGGTTGCGCTCAGACCATCCTGGAAAGAAAATCTCATTTGGACGCTCGTGGTAGCGATCGTCGTGAGCGCGAGCATTGTCTTCTTTGCTGATCTCGCGCCGACGAACCAAACGCACCAGGCGGCTATCGCGTCTCAAAGATAGTGCACGCGCCTTTTCTGGGTGTGCGTCTAGAACGCATAGCGAGGTAGCCGCGCGGCCGGCTCGCTTGCGCGCTTTTTTCACAGCAGAAAATAATTTTTCGGCACTCTAGAGCATTGAGAGTTTGGGCCCCGGCGTTCTGGGAGGCGGTTGGCGAATGGTGACGCCGTGTTACTGAAGCGGGTGCACGTCAGTTATTATCATCGTCGTCATCGGGATTCAGAGGCGGCGGCACGCCGATGCCATTATCGGCTTCGTAAGCGGCCCCGCTCGGCCCTAAGTAGGCGACACAGCCTTCATAAAAGGATTTATCGCCGTCTGGACAATAGTCTTCGTCGTCGATGCCATGTTGTTCCGCCCACTTGTAGCCGGCATCATAACCCGTGCAATCAACGGTACAGTTTAACCCGGCGCTCGTTCGATCTTGTGGGTTCGCCGTATAGATGCGGGCGGAAATTGCAAGGACAGCCAAAGCCACGATCACGATATAGGCGCGCATGATCGCCTCCATCTGACCCGGCAGCGATCCGACAACCCGAATCAAAAATATACTGCTGGAACGGTTGTTCAAGCTTCTTTTGACGGCTTTATGCTTATTAAATCGGCTGACGCGGCTTTTTAGTTCCGGCAGCTTCGCAAAGTTCGCCGCGATCCGCCGCGCTTCGTCCTACGTCCGGCTCTTCAATTCCGCAGCATCGAAGTCAGACAACACCTGCATGACTTCTGACTGAGTATGAAAGACCTGCTTGTAATCGCTGGGATCGCCTTTGGGGCGGCAGGCTAAATCGCCGCCAACTTGTGCCGGTGACCTGGCCAGCAACATCGGCTCTGTGGATAACGCAGCAACCCGAACGCTAGCCGCAACGAAATCTGTTATGCTTTCTCGGTCGGGCCGAAAAGGCTGTGGGCTTGTCTGAAGTCGACGATTACCGTGCCAACTTGGCGGTATGCTGGCGCATGGCGGATAAGTCATCGGACGCGCTCGAAAAGCGCGCGTGGCTCGATATGGGGGAATCTTGGAGGCTTCTGATATTCTGCTCTGAGGAGCCTTCAGCGCGCGGCAGTGAGCGACGATTGGCCGGTGCGGTTCAGGCGCTACGGTGAGGCCCTGATTGGTGGCCACAAATTCAAAGGCTTTTGGCACCACTACTTCTACGTTGTCCTTCCTTATGAGAGCGCAAACTCGATAAGGCCTGGCGCCCGGGGCGGCAAGGGTGCCGGCGAGAGGCATTGACGGCAATGACGCAAGGCCGGCTCGCTTGCCGCGCGCACTTGCTATCGCGGTGCATTGAGCGATCGTTCCTCCGCGATTGGATGCCGAGCCATTTCGGTGAACTTCATCCGGCGCAAGATCTCGATACCGTTCAAACCGGCTATGGGAAATTCTGCTAGCGCGCGCGCTGTGCGTTCGGCCGCCGCGGTCACGCGGCTACGCAATGGCTCAATCTCAGACAAGTCGCGGACGATGATCCGTTCGCTCATGGCATCAAGTGCGGTCAAAGTAATCTATGTGGAGGTTCCATAGTTCGATCTGATACCGGCTCAGCTTTGAAACAAGCTCGGTGAATTGCGCGACGAAATTATCGCGTAACTGCCTGTGCTTGGGGACCTGCTCATGCGGCCCAATTTTTCGGTCAGGAAAGGTCCGGGTCCAATACGTATGCAGTGCCGCATTACGGTCGCCCGCCAAAGCGTCGATTTCCTTCATTGTCGTTTCAAACCGCTGCCGAAGGTTAGGTAACTTTCTCAGCGCGGCCACGCCGGCGGCGAATGCCAGGTTGCGTTGAGCCGCGTCGGATCGCACCGCCCAATATCGCTGTTTCGCAGCTTCGGAATCTGAGAATTCCTCGAATAGCTGACCGATTACGCGGTGAAGATCGTTCCAGGCTATAGCGACCCGCCCAATCAATTCGGCATGGGCTGCAATTGGGTCAACGTCTTCTCTAGCTGCCATTATGCGCCTTATGACGTTGCAGAGCATATTGCGCCCGGCAAAGATGGTTTTCAAAATCGCTGTGATTCTGACACGCCGGCACCGAATTTTTACCTCGCCTCCCTCCCCAGAGCCATTCCTGAGTTTGGCCATCCGCAGGGCCGCATTGACTTGCGCTCCCGTTAGGCGACGATCCCGCAATGAAGTTCAATCGCCAGAAAGCGGAGAGTTTATTTTGCGTGGTGCGGCTGACGTAATCAGGCTAATGGTTGTTCCCGGCACTTCCGAAATTCATTGATATTCGGACATAGAGCGGACAGGCCAAGAGGTCGCACTTTGACCCAAAGCGGACATGAGCGGCTTAGGATTGCTGCTGTGCAAACTGACTCCTGACCCCCCGTTTCGCCGGTCCTAAATCCCTGCTAATTACCGCAATGCATCAAGCCGCAATGGCACGGCGCTCCGAAGCAGATGCTCCAACAATGAAACCTCTGCGATGATCGAGACTGGACCCGACGGATTAGTGATTTTTGCCAAGAAGGAATGCCCCACCTGCAATCTTGTGCAGCCAGTCGCTCAAGAACTGGCGAATCGGGGGAGGCCGGTTATCGTTTTTGCTCAGGACGACACGTCCTTCATGGACGGTTTGACTGTGGAGGACGATACGTCACTAAAGCAGTCTTTCCTGCACAATATCGAAGCGGTTCCCACCTTCATTCGCTTTGCCAATGGCCGGGAGGTCGACCGCACGGTCGGCTGGAGCCGCTCGGCATGGGAGCGGGTGGCCGGTGAAACAGGCCTGGGGGAAAATTTGCCCGCCTTCCAACCTGGTTGTGGGTCGAAAACTCGCGAGCCTGGCGTGTTTGAACATCTCGTCGCTCGCTACGGGGACCCTGGCCTCACGTCGCGCCGTATAGAGGTTGGTGATTGGGACGACCCTGTTGAAACGGCTTATGAGCGCGGCTGGAGCGATGGGCTGCCAGTGGTGCCACCAACGGATGAACGAATTTTCCGTATGCTCGGCGGCACTGGCCGCAAACCGGAAGAAGTTATTGGACGGGTACCGCCTAACCTGGCGCCATGCACGGTCGAGAAAGTGGCTATCAACGCGGTGATGGCCGGTTGCAAACCAGAATACATGCCCATTGTGTTAGCAGCGCTAGAGGCAGCGCTTGAGCCAATCGCGACATTGCATGGGCTCCTCTGTTCGACTTGCTCCGGAGGCCCAATCCTAATCGTTAATGGCCCGATTACCCGCGCGGTTGGTATGAACTCTGGCATCAACGCGCTGGGCCAGGGCAATCGCGCCAATGCAACCATCGGGCGCGCACTAAACCTGATCGTTCGCAACGTCGGCGGCGGGCGTCCGGGCGAACTGAGCCGCGCGACGCTCGGCGGCCCGCACAAATACACATTCTGCTTTGCGGAGGACGAATCGGATCCTGAATGGCAGCCGCTCGCCGCTGCGCGCGGTCTTCCGCGTGGCACAAACGCAATTACCTTTTTCCAGGGTGACGGCATTCAGGCATTCGTTGACCAGCGGTCAACGACCGCGCCGGAGCTCACTCGCTCTCTTGGCATGGCGCTACTTGCTGTGTGCCATCCAAAACTGTGTGAATTCACCAACGCGTTGCTCGTCCTGTCGCCCGAACACCACGGCATCTTTCGAAATGCTGGTTGGGACCGTGGAAGAATTGAAAGTGAGCTGCACAAGGCTTTGATGCGTCCGGGTAAAGACCTCGTGCAGGGGGCCCAGGGTGTTGGTGAGGGCATCGACCCGCGCCGAGCGGGTGAAATGATCAATAAGTTTTGGCCGGAAGGTCTTTTGATCGTGCGCGCCGGTGGCAAAGCCGGTTTGTTCTCTGCGATTTGCGGCGGCTGGACCGGTGGGCGGTTCCGCGATCAATCTCAACCTGTGACCAAGGAAATTAAATCATGACATTGTTGCTCCGTGATCCGACAGCAGAAATCGCACCTGCGCTTCGCCCACGGCGCCCGGCACTTGATACACTCGTTGGGAAATGCGTCGCTCTTCTCGATATCGGCAAAATGCGAGGCGACGAGTTCATAGATCGACTTGAGATTCTAATGAATGCTCGTGGCATTGTGACACGCCGTTACAAAAAGCCAACCAACACCCGAACCGCTCCGATTGAAATCATTCACGATATCACGCTGAACTGTCATGCTGTTGTGATTGCTCTATCCGATTGTGGGTCTTGCACTTCCTGCTCAACTCACGACCTCTTTACACTGGATGAGCGCGACCTTCCCGGAGTCAGCGTTTTGACAGAAGAATTCATGGATGCCTTTGAAACGCAACGGCGGGCTATTGGCTTCGATGGCGCCGCCATCTTCGTACCGCATCCAATGCAGAATCGCAGTCGAACTGAGCTCGAAAGCTTTGCTGACAAGTTTTGCGGTGAAATTCTCTTGCAGATTTGCGTGGCTCCGCCCAAGGCGTATCAAGCGTGAACTGCAAGGTTGGCAGAAGCGAACGTGCCGCGCGACATTAGCGACGTCCGCTTTTGGGGGTAAAGCGGACATCGCGTAGACGCACCTCAATGTCCGCTAATGGCCCAAAGCGGTCCAAATTTCTGCCGCGCAACTTCAGCCCGAAAACGCCTCTGCACCGAACACGCGAATGCGTCGGCGACGCGATAGCAACCATAGCAGGATCATGAGATTGAAGAGATTCCAAACAACCGCGTTGATAAAGGTCACCCGATACGAACCTGTAAGGTCAAAGATAGCACCGGACATCCAACCGCCGAGTGCCATGCCAACTAATGTGGCTCCAATTACAATACCGACACGCGCTCCTGCTTCGTGAGGCGAGAAATATTCGCGTACTATCACGGCGTACATTGGAATGAGACCGCCATGAAAGAGGCCAAATATCCCCGACATGACATAAAGCATTCCAAGTTCGTCAAACAAAATATAGGGGAACGTCGCGACGGCCTGTAGTGTCGAGAGTATAGCCAGTGTCGTGAGCCCGCCCAAACGGTCAGCAACGGAGCCGGCTATAAGGCGGCTGACGACGCCGAGACCCATCATGAGGGATAGCATCTCAGCGCCCCGCGCAAGTCCGTATCCAAGATCCCCACAATAAGCGACAATTTGGACCTGCGGCGTGGACATTGTTACGCAGCAGCAAACGCCAGCAATCATTAATGTGGCCTGCAACGCGTTGGGTGAAAGACCGAACGCTTGCTGTGCTCCATCGGATACTACACCAACCGCGTCAACGTGGATTGTGGGAGCACGAGGCCTGAGGGCAAGAAATATTAGTGGCAACATCGTTACCATCGACAGCACGCCTATGAGGGCATGAGTCTGCCGCCAGCCGACGCTTGCAAGTGCATACCCGATAGCGGGTGGCCAGATCGTTCCTGCGAGGTAGCTGCCGCAGGACACTATGGCGACGGCCATGCCTCGATGACGAGTAAACCAGTGTGAAATATCGGCGATCAATGGCGCAAAAGCTGCGGAACTACCTACGCCGATTACTCCATACGCAATAGCGTATTGCCATGCTGTGACTGAAAAGCTGGAGCTGACGTATCCGACTCCGAGCATTACCGTGCCAATCGTCACCGGTATGACGATCCCGAGCCGGTCCGCAAGCCGCCCCATCAGCGCTCCGCCGAATGCATAGCCGGTGAACGCGAATGTAAAGGGAAGCGACGCAGTGGCGCGGTCAATACCAAAATCAGCTTGAACTGCGGGCAACGCAACTACCGCAGACCACATCCCGATGCCTGCGATCGTGCTAAGAAGAAGGGATATGGTCAGCCTAAGCCAAGCGTATGGTGATCCGATTATCGCGGTGCCGCGGTCTGCATTCATGATCGTTGTCCGGCTCCAACGGGGAGTTTAACTGGGTCTCGTCAAACATTTCAAAGAATACTGCTGGCCTCAGGCAGCGTTGGATGTCTGCTATTGGCTGCCAGCTCAACCGGTCGACGCAACACTTGCTCTTGGACGGAAAGATGGAGTGTATGCAGTATTTTTCGAAGAGAACCGACTTGTCGGTGTACTCGCAAGCCCATCCGAACAAAGGGGCGCGTCAGATCAACGAACGC
>DASPTX010000080.1:0-58080 GCA_035623195.1 Xanthobacteraceae bacterium
TCCGGCGGCACCGACACGCACCTGATGCTGGTCGATCTGCGCAAGAAACGGTTGACCGGCAAAGTCGCCGAAGCTGCGCTGGGGCGCGCTCATATTACCTGCAACAAGAATGGGATTCCTTTCGATCCCGAGAAACCGACGATTACCTCCGGCGTGCGGCTTGGCACGCCGGCCGGTACGACGCGGGGCTTCGGCATCGCCGAATTCCGCCAGATCGGCGAGATGATCGCCGAGTTGCTGGACGCTTTGGCGCGGACCGGCGTCGATGAGGATGCGCAGACCGAAGAACGGATGCGCGAGAAGGTGAAGCGTTTGGTCGGCCGATTCCCGATCTACGAGGGGTAGGGCGAATGCGGTGTCCGAGCTGTGGAAGCCTCGATACCCAGGTCAAGGATTCGCGGCCAACAGAGGATTCCTCGGTCATTCGCAGGCGCCGCGTCTGTCTGACCTGCAATTTCCGTTTCACGACGTTCGAACGAATTCAACTGCGCGAACTGATCGTGATCAAGCGCAACGGGCGCCGCGTGCCGTTCGATCGCGATAAGCTTTTGCGCTCGGTGCAGATCGCGCTGCGCAAACGCCCGGTCGAGCCCGAGCGTATCGACCAGATGGTTTCCAAAATCGTCCGCGAACTTGAGAGCCTCGGCGAAAGCGAGGTATCGTCCGAAACGATCGGCGAGACGGTGATGGCGCACTTGCGCGATCTCGACGACGTCGCTTATGTGCGCTTCGCCTCGGTCTATCGCAATTTCCGCGAAGCCAAGGATTTTGAAACCGCGCTCGCCGAATTGTCGGGGGACGAGGCGGCGGAGTGAGCGGGCCTTTCCGCCTCAATATCGAAGCCGCGGCGGACGATCAGCGGTTCATGGCGCTTGCACTTTCGCTTGGCCGTCGCGGACTAGGCCGCACCTCGCCAAACCCCGCGGTCGGCGCAATTGTCGTCAGGGACGGCGAAATTGTCGGTCGCGGCTGGACGCAGCCGGGCGGCCGTCCGCACGCCGAGATCGAAGCGTTGCGCCGCGCCGGCGCGGCGGCGCGCGGCGCGACGCTCTATGTCACGCTCGAACCGTGCTCGCATCACGGCAAGTCGCCGCCATGTGCCGATGCCGTCATCACCGCGGGTGTTTCTCGTGTCGTTTCCGCGATGGAAGATCCCAATCCGGAGGTCGCGGGGGCGGGCCATGCCCGGCTCCGAGACGCCGGCATCGCGGTCGAAATCGGTATCGGCGCCGCACTCGCCAGGCGCGATCATGCCGGACACATTCGGCGCCTTAAGGACGGTCGCCCGCACGTCATGCTCAAACTCGCCATATCTGCGGACGGCAAGGTGGCCGCAGCCGGCCGGCGGCCCATCGCGATCACCGGCGAGCGCGTGCGCGATCGGGTGCATCTTTTGCGCGCGCAGCACGACGCCATCATCATCGGCATCGGGACCGTGCTGGCGGACGATCCCCTGCTGACTTGCCGCCTGCCCGGAATGGCAAAGAATTCGCCGTTGCGTGTTGTTCTCGACGGCGGACTTCGCTTGCCAAAAGAGTCCCGCCTTGTGCGGACCGCGCGTGACACGCCGCTTTTGGTCATTACCGGCGACGGCGCACCGCGCGCGGCAGAATCGGCGCTGCGGAGGCAAGCCGTGGACGTGGTGCAGACGATTCAAATGGCGGCGAAGCTCGATCTGGCTGCGGTGTTGAAACTTCTCGCCGCACGCGGCATCACCCGCCTGATGGTCGAGGGCGGTCCCACGCTTGCGGCAGCCTTGATAGCAGCCGACCTCGTCGATGAGGCTATCTTGTTTCATTCGGGCGTCGTGATTGGCGACGATGGCGTCAAGGCATTCGAGTCGCAGACCCTGGCGACGCTCGGCCGGCGCTTGACGCGCGTCGCCAGCGAGCCGGTTGGGTCCGATCGCCAGGACACATATGAGCGCGGATAATTTGTAATGTTCACCGGCATAATCAATGGCTTAGGCGAGGTTATCGACATTGAAGAAAAGGCCGATAGCCTGCGCCGGATTCGCGTCGGCTGCGATTACGATCCGAGTTCGATTGCCATCGGCGCCTCAATAGCCTGTTCCGGCATTTGCCTCACCGTGGTGGAGCGCGGCTTTTCGGCCGGTCGTGCGTCCTTCGCTGTCGATGCCGCCGCCGAAACGCTGCGGCTGACGACAACGGGAGATTGGCGGCGCGGTACCAAAATCAATCTTGAGCGCGCCCTTCGGCTCGGCGATGAACTCGGCGGGCATATGGTCAGCGGTCACGTCGACGGTATCGCTGAACTCGTCACGCGCGACGATTTTCTCGACACGGCTTCGTTTTCGCTGCGCGCTCCCGCCGCGCTATCACGCTTTGTCGCGCCGAAAGGTTCGGTCGCGCTCGACGGAGTCTCGCTGACCGTCAACAAGGTCGAAGGCGACGTGTTTTCCGTGCTGGTCATTCCTCATACATTGCGGGTGACCACATTCGGCGCGCTGGAGCCCGGCGCGCGCTTGAACCTGGAAGTCGATCAGATGGCGCGCTATGCGGCGCGTTTACTGCAGACTCCACCGCATTGAGCGTGCTTGTTACAGCTTACCGGGCTTGGTACCACCTGCATGCCGAGCATGACGCCAAAAAGCCCGCTAGAGCTTTTCGGATGAAACCGTGCTAGCAAAGCGGAGCGCAGCCATGGCCGGGGCGCGGCGAGGCAAGCGTCACCAGACGGACGGTAAAGGCGTGCGCATTCTTATCGTCGAGGCGCGCTTCTACGATGATATTGCCGATGCGCTTCTCGCCGGCGCCATGAAGGTCTTAAAAGAAGCGCGCGCCGAATTCGACTGCATCACCGTGCCGGGCTCGCTGGAAATCCCGAGCGCGATCGCGATGGCGCTCGACGCCGCGCAGCGCCGCCGCCGACCTTATGACGGCGTCGTCGCGCTCGGCTGCGTTATCCGCGGCGATACCATCCACTTTGAAATCGTTTCGCATCAATCAGCCCGCGGGCTGATGGATCTGTCGGTGGCTCGCAAAGTGCCGATCGGCAACGGCATCATCACCGTCGATACCGAGGCGCAGGCCTGGGAACGGGCGCGACCGGACGAACAAAATAAAGGCGGCGACGCCGCGGGCGCGGCGCTCGCTTTGGTCGGGCTCAAGCGACGGCTCGAAAAACACCGGCATGAGTAAGCACTGAAATGGGTGCCGATTTGGAAGCTGGAGCGGACGGAGCACGCAAGGCCAACAAGCGTGGCGCCGCCCGGCTCGCCGCGGTGCAGGCGCTTTACCAAATGGACCTTGCCGGCACCGGCTTGAATGAGATCTTGGCCGAGTTCGAAAGCCATTGGCTTGGCGGCGAAGTCGAAGGCGTCCAATATCGCCCGGCGGAAGCCGCTTACTTCCGTGACATCGTGGCCGGCGTCGTGCGCGAGCAAAGCCGGCTCGATCCCCAAATCGACGCCGCGCTTGCGCGCGGTTGGCCGCTCAAGCGCATAGAGACGGTGCTGCGCGCAGTACTTCGCGCCGGAGCCTATGAGCTCGCCTGCCGCAACGATGTGCCGGCGCGGGTGGTGACCTCCGAATATGTCGACGTAGCCGGCGCCTTTGTCGACAAGGAAGAGACCGGCCTGGTTAATGCCGTGCTCGATCAACTCGCGCATCAGTTCCGCGCGGCCGAATTCGCCGGCGGCTAGACGGAAACGGGACATGTCCTCCGACGAAGACATTTCCGCGAAAGAAGGCTCGGCCGAGGATCGCCTCATCGCGCGTTACTTTCGTCCGCTGGCGACCGCTCCGGGCGCCTTTGGTCTCGGCGATGACGCGGCGGCCGTCACGCCGCCTCCGGGCTGCGATTTGGTCTTGACGACCGACGGCGCGATCTGCGGAGTGCATTTCCTGCCGGACGATCCGCCTGGACATATCGCCCGCAAGGTCTTGCGCATGAACCTGTCGGATCTTGCCGCCAAAGGCGCGCGTCCGATCGGATTTTTGCTGTCCATCGCGTTGCCGCCGCGGACCGAGGAGTCGTGGCTCGCCGCCTTCGCCGCCGGGCTTGCCGAAGACGCTAAACACTACGATTGTCCGCTGCTCGGGGGCGATACCGATCACACACCGGGCCCGCTTTCCATATGCATTGCCGCTTTCGGCGCGGTGCCTGCGGGCGCCATGGTGCGCCGTTCGACCGCCAAAGCCGGTGAGATGATCGTTGTCTCCGGTACGATCGGCGACGCCGCGCTCGGCTTATTGTTACGCCGGGACATCGGCCTTGCCGAGCGCTGGCGGTTATCGGCGGCGTCGTGGAACCATCTGCGCCAACGCTACCTCCTGCCGCAGCCACGCTCTACGCTAGCCGAGGCCGTGCTGCGCCATGCATCGGCGGCAATGGACGTTTCGGATGGCCTCGTCGGCGATTTGGCGAAGCTCTGCCGCGCCTCGGGGGTTGGCGCCGAGGTCGACGTGGCGCGCGTGCCGCTGTCGGACGCGGCGCGCGCCTGCCTTTCGGCGGATCCCAAACTCATCGAAACGATTTTAACCGGCGGTGACGATTACGAAATCGTCTTGACGGTGCCGCCCGGCGAATTCGCTGATTTTCGCGTGGCGGCGAGCCACGCTGGCGTGGTGGTCAGCGAAATCGGTCGCGTGACGGGCGGGCAGGGGACGCGTTTTTTGCGCGCCGGCGAAGTCCTCTCGTTCGCGCGTCCCTCATACAGTCACTTTTAAACCGCAATGGGTTCAAACTGAATCGATTATGGCTCTAGATGTTTGATGAGGCATGATCTTTTCGGAAAAACCGGCGTCTACTCCGGATCGAGTCCGGTGCGGGCATTTCCAGATCACGCCCTAGCCCTGACGGCGCGTTAACTACGGAGCGAGCCTGGCCGAGCGGACTTTGTGGCCGCCGCGCGTATCGCTATCCGCAACCTTGCCATTCGCTATAATCGGACGTGCACTGAACGCGAATTGCGGAGCCTCAACTTACCGGCGAAAGGACAATGCATGGCCAAATCGAAGCGCAGATCAAAGCAGGGGCAAAGGACTGCGAAGCTGCGGCAGGAATCCATCGGTCGCCGCAAAATGGCGGTACGCCGGAGCGCTCGGGGTGGGCGCGCGGCAAAAGCAAAGCCCGGACCGCGCAAGCAAACATTTGTGGCCAGCCATCATCGGCTGGACGCGTTCGAACCGGGACTGCGCCGCTATGCCCAGTATCGCGATCTCGGCATTGCCGCGGCGACGAACGGTCTGGCGAGGGCGCATGTCATCAAGATGGTTCCGCCGTGCGACCCCGCCGAAGTGTCGAAACGTCATTTTCACGAAGTCGATTTCCAGATGGTGTACGTGCTCAAGGGCTGGATCAAAGGCGAGTATGAAGGAGCCGGGGTGGTAACGATGCGCGAAGGGTCGTGCTGGCTGCAGCCGCCGAAAATCAAGCATACTGTGCTCGATTATTCCGACGATTGCGAACTGCTCGAAATCATCATGCCGGCGGACTTCGCTACGGTCGAATTGGAATAGGAGTTTGTCGGGTAAGGTCTGGATCGACGATGACATTGTCACTGCCCGCGCATGATCCGGCCATGCTCACCGCGCTTGAGCGGAAAGTACTATGGCTCGCGACCTGGACAATCCATCACGCCAACCACCTGCGCGATAACGCCGATGGCGTGAAAGTCGGCGGCCATCAAGCGTCCTGCGCGTCGCTCGCGACGATCATGACTGCGCTCTATTTCCACACGCTGCGACCGCAGGACCGCGTCGCCGTAAAACCGCATGCCGCGCCGAATTTTCACGCGATCCAATATCTGCTCGGCCGCCAATCGCGCGACAAACTCGAAAATTTTCGCGGCTACAAGGGTGCGCAATCTTATCCGTCGCGGACCAAAGATTCCGATGACGTGGATTTTTCGACCGGATCGGTCGGTCTCGGCGTTGCGCAGACGCTGTTTTCGTCGCTGGCGCAGGATTATGTGCGCGCACACGGCTGGGGTCTCGGACGCCCCCAAGGCCGCATGATCGCGCTTCTCGGCGACGCCGAACTCGATGAGGGCAATATTTTCGAGGCCATGCTGGAGGGCTGGAAGCAGGGGTTGCGCAATTGCTGGTGGATCGTGGATTACAACCGGCAAAGCCTCGATGCGGTGGTCCGCGAGGGGCTGTGGGAACGCTATCAAAACCTGTTCCGCAATTTCGGCTGGGACGTGCTGGTGCTCAAATACGGCGCGCTCCAGCAAGCCGCATTCGCCGAACCCGGCGGCGAAGTGCTGCGGCGCTGGATCGATAGCTGTCCGAACCAGCTTTATTCGGCGCTCGTCTTCCAAGGCGGAGCGGCATGGCGCAAGCGGCTCAACGACGAGATCGGCGATCAGGGGCCGGTGACGGCGCTGATCGAGCGCCGCAGCGACGAAGAGCTGGCGCGGCTGATGAACAATCTCGGCGGCCACGATCTCGGTTCGATCATCGCCGCTTTCGATGCCATCGACCACGATCGTCCGGTTTGCTTCATCGCTTACACGATCAAGGGTTACAGTCTGCCGTTTGCCGGTCACAAGGACAATCACGCCGGCCTGATGACGCCTGCGCAAATGGAGACGTTCCGCAAAGCGATGAACGTCCGGCCCGGCAAGGAATGGGAGCCCTTCGAGGGTCTCGAACAGCCGCCGGCGGCAATCCAGGCGTTTTTGGATCGTGTACCGTTCGCGAGCGCCGGCCCTCGCGCTTTGCAGGCGGCTCGCATCGAAATTCCAGAAAAGCTGCCGATCGCGATTCAACCGCAAATGTCGACGCAGCTCGGCTTCGGCGCGTTGCTCAATGAGCTTGGCCGCGAAACGACGCCGCTTGCCGCGCGCATCGTCACGGCGTCGCCAGATGTCACGGTATCGACATCTCTTGGACCGTGGGTCAACCGGCGCGGCTTGTTCGCGCGCGAAGCTTTGGCGGATACGTTCAAGAGCGAGCGAATTCCTTCCACGTTCAATTGGGAGTTCTCACCCAATGGCCAACACATCGAACTCGGCATCGCCGAGATGAATTTGTTTTGCGCGCTCTCGGCGCTCGGTTTATCGCACGTCATCAACGGCGAGCGCCTGCTGCCGATCGGCACGCTCTACGATCCGTTTATCGCCCGTGGCCTCGATGCGCTCAATTACGCCTGTTATCAGGATGCCCGGTTCATCCTGGTGGCGACGCCATCGGGAATTACGCTGGCGCCGGAGGGCGGAGCACATCAATCGATCGCGGAACCGCTGATCGGCATGGCGCAGGACGGTCTTGCCGCGTTCGAGCCGGCTTTCGCCGATGAATTGGCCGTTATTCTTGCATTCGCATTGGACTATATTCAGCGCGACGGCGCGGGCGAAATCTCAGAACGCACTTGGTTACGCGATGAAACCGGCGGTTCGGTTTATTTACGGCTGTCGACTCGGCCGGTCGAACAGATTCAGCGCGAGATGACGCCTGCGTTGCGTCAGGCGATCGTCGACGGCGCCTATTGGCTGCGTCAACCGGGGCCGAACTGCCAGGTCGTGGTGGCTTACGCCGGCGCAGTCGCTCCCGAGGCGATTCAAGCCGTCGGCTTGATGGCCGAAGACCGCCGCGACGTGGGCCTCCTCGCGATAACGTCGGCCGACCGCCTCAATGCCGGGTGGAACGCGGCCTGTCGCGCGCGGGAGCGCGGACTCGTTCATGCCCGCTCGCATGTCGAGCGATTATTCGCTGGACTCCCGCGGCATTGCGGCATTGTCACCGTTTTGGACGGCCACCCGGCGACCTTGGCATGGCTCGGGGCGGTCGAGGGCCATCGCGTCCGGCCGCTCGGGGTGGAACATTTCGGCCAAACCGGGTCGGTTGCTGACCTCTATCGGCACTACGGAATCGATGCCAATGCGATTATCGCGGCGGCGCAGGCCATCGCTCCGGGACGCCCGATCCGCTATCTTGGCGCCGCATAAACGCGTGGAAAGTCGGTTTTGCTGCCGTTGCGTGGGAAGGGCAATTTTGGCAATGTCCGCGCCGATTTGCGCCGCCCGCGTGCTCATTGTATGCGAGGCGCCTTCCTTGTGGGCCGGCTTCCACGCTTGCCCCTCTAAATTCCGGGGATTTTGCCATGACGACTTTGTGGCTCATTGTTCTATGCGGTGCGTTGGCAATCGCCTACGCCATCTGGGCCACGAGCTCGGTGTTGCGATCGGACGCCGGCAGCGCGCGGATGCAGGAAATATCCGCGGCCGTGCGCGAAGGCGCGCAGGCCTATCTCAAGCGCCAATATTCGACGATCGCCGTGGTCGGCGTCGTGATTTTTCTCATCGTCGGCTATTTTCTCGGCTGGCTGGTCGCGATCGGCTTCGCGGTTGGGGCTATCCTGTCGGGTTCGGCCGGCTTCATCGGCATGAACGTTTCGGTGCGCGCCAATGTGCGCACTGCGCAAGCCGCGATCGGCTCGCTTGCCGGCGGCCTTGAAATTGCGTTTCGCGCCGGCGCGATCACAGGCTTGCTGGTGGCTGGGCTGGCGCTTCTCGGCGTCACGCTCTATTTCGGCTTTCTCACTGGCACGCTGCACATGGCGCCGAACGAGCGTGAGGTGATTGACTCGCTTGTCGCGCTCGGTTTTGGCGCTTCCTTGATATCAATCTTCGCTCGGCTTGGCGGCGGCATTTTCACCAAGGGCGCGGATGTCGGCGGCGATCTCGTCGGCAAGGTCGAGGCCGGAATTCCCGAAGACGATCCGCGCAATCCGGCAACGATTGCCGACAATGTCGGCGACAATGTCGGCGACTGCGCGGGCATGGCGGCCGACCTTTTCGAGACCTATGCCGTGACCACCGTCGCAACCATGGTGCTGGCGGCGATCTTCTTCAGCAGCAGCGGTCCGGACGTTTTGATGCGCATGATGTCATTTCCGCTCGCCATCGGCGGTGTCTGCATTATTGCGTCCATTATCGGCACCTTCTTCGTCAAGCTCGGCGCGAGCCAATCGATCATGGGCGCGCTCTACAAGGGAATGATCGCAACGGCGATCCTTTCACTCATCGGCATCGCCGGCGTCACTTACTCGCTGATTGGCTTTGGTCCGCTGCCCGGCGCGAATTACTCGGGCCAAACTCTTTTTATCTGCGGCATCGTCGGCCTTGCCGTCACCGGGCTCATCATCTGGATCACCGAGTTCTATACCGGCACAAATTTCCGGCCGGTGCGTTCGATCGCGCAGGCCTCGGTCACTGGGCACGGAACCAACGTCATTCAGGGTCTGGCGGTTTCGCTGGAAGCGACGGCGCTTCCGGCGCTGGTCATCATCGCCGGTATCTTGATTAGCTATAACCTCGCGGGTTTGTTCGGTATCGCGATCGCCGTCACGACGATGCTAGCGCTTGCCGGGATCGTGGTGGCGCTCGATGCCTTCGGGCCCGTGACCGACAATGCCGGCGGCATTGCCGAAATGGCCGGATTGCCCAAAGAGGTTCGTAAATCGACGGACGCGCTCGACGCCGTCGGCAATACCACCAAGGCCGTAACCAAAGGCTATGCCATCGGTTCAGCCGGTCTCGGGGCATTGGTATTGTTCGCAGCTTACAATGAAGACCTGAAGTACTTTGTCGCCAACGCCAGTACGCATCCGTACTTCCGGGGCGTGGCTCCGGATTTCTCGCTGAACAACCCCTATGTCGTCGCCGGACTGCTGTTCGGGGGTTTGCTGCCCTATTTGTTCGGCGCTCTCGGCATGACCGCCGTTGGGCGGGCGGCTTCCTCGATCGTAGAGGAGGTCCGCCGGCAGTTTCGCGAGCGGCCCGGCATCATGCAGGGGCGAGACAAGCCGGACTACGGCCGCGCCGTCGATATGCTGACCAGAGCCGCCATCCGGGAAATGATCGTACCGTCGCTTTTGCCGGTGCTATCGCCCATCGTCGGCTATTTCATCATCTACTTCGTCGCCGGTGGAGGGGCGCAGGGCAAATCGGCGGCCTTTTCCGCGCTCGGAGCTATGTTGCTCGGCGTTATCGTGACCGGCCTCTTCGTTGCAATATCAATGACGTCGGGCGGCGGCGCCTGGGACAACGCCAAGAAATACATCGAGGATGGCCACTACGGCGGAAAGGGCTCCGACGCGCATAAGGCCGCCGTGACTGGCGATACCGTCGGCGATCCTTACAAGGACACCGCCGGGCCGGCCGTCAATCCGATGATCAAAATCACCAACATCGTTGCGCTACTGCTGCTCGCGGTGCTGGCGCGCTAACAAGACCGGTTGAGGGCCGATTTATTCTGGCTCGCGTAATCGGCATCGATAACGCGAGCGACGCTATGATCCCTTGCCTTCAAAGTTGTGGATGATCGAAGAGATCAAGCTCAGGTCATTGCCGCTAGTCGGCGTCGTGCGGCTGATGAAATCGAAAACCTTGCCGTCTTTGAGACCGTATTCGGCGAGCCGCTGGACCTTCCTGTCCTTGTCGAAATAAACCGCGATCACGCGTTGATCGGTTACGCTCGTCCGCATGAAGGAGATTTTGCGCTCAACCTTTTGCGATATGTAATAGAAGGCTTCGCCGCTGACGGTGGCGACCGTGGAAGGCGTGCCGAGAACCAAAAGGACTTGTTCCTGCGATGCGCCGAGAGGGATTTGCTCGAGCGCGCCTTCGGGCAGCACGTAACCGCGTTGAAAGGTTTCGCCGGAGCAGCCGGCGAGCGCGAGCGCAGCGGCGATGGCGCAAGCCGCTAAACTGCGCCGCCATACATTACGCGCTCGATTGTCACGCATTTTGGCCCCTACCTTGCGCCTAGCCGGCGCGTGCCGTACCCCCAAAGATCAAGTTTAGCAAATCTCCGGTGGTTGGTGACCCTCGAACCGGCCGCAGGAACGCCGAATAACCCTATGATCCTAAGACGTTTCCGCCAAAGCTCACAAGAAAGCACGAGCATCCGCAAGCTCTATGGCGTGATCGTGGCGCAGGCTCGCTCTGTGGCGTTTTACAGCGCCTATGGTGTACCCGACACGGTTGAGGGCCGATTTGACTTGATCGTTCTTCACATCGTCCTGCTGCTCGCGCGCCTTGATTATGATGGAAGTTCCGCGCGAGGGATCGGCCAGAAACTGTTCGACGTGTTTTGCAGCGATCTCGACGCCAATTTGCGCGAAATGGGCGTCGGTGACCTCGCCGTTCCGAAACGGATGCGGCAGTTCGGCGAGGCGTTTTACGGCCGCCAGGCCGCCTATCTCACCGCTCTGGCGGCCCGGGATGAGCGGGAGCTTGAGAATGCTGTCGCCCGCAATATCTTTTATGGGGTGAACGGCGAGGGGGCTAGCCGCCTGGCGCGCTATGCGCGTGCGGTACTGCGCGACCTTGAGGCCCACGACGAAGACGCGCTGTTGCGCGGCGAAGTCGTCTTTCTAAAGCCGGAGGCTATTGCTCATGTCTGATCGCCAATCCCGAGATCTTGCCGCGCCATGGCGTGTGCCTGTCGCGGTTGAGGAGATCGCTGATACCGGTCAGCGGTTTGATCTCGTTGCCGATGCGCCGGTTCGCGCGGCAGTGGCCAAAGTGGCCGGTTTACGCGAATTGACGCGTTTCGAAGCGAACTTCGATGTTGTGCGGCAAGGATCGGGGGGCCTGCGCGTCACCGGCAGAGTATCGGCAACCATCGGACAAAACTGCGTGGTAACTCTGGAACCGCTGACCAACGAAGTCGAAGAGACGGTCGATCTTTTGTTTGAACCGTCACGGGCCGCTCCGCAGGCGGGGGACGAGGCTGAACCGCGGCGTCGCGACGCGAATTTGGATGATCCGGAGCCCCTGGTCGGCGGCATCGTGGATTTAGGCATCTTGGCGACTGAGTTCTTGATCCTTGGATTCGACCCTTATCCGCGCAAGCCGGGAGCGGTTTTCGAGCAGCCGCGTGAGACAAAGCCGGATAGCGGTCCTTTTTCCGCGCTTGTCCAATTGGCGAAGCGACCGGATGGCGGCTGAGCACCATTCAACGCGGTTGTTTCCCGGCGTCGAACCGGTATTCTCGTCAGGGGGCCGCTTTCCCATTGCTCCTGCGAGCGCGGTCGATTTGAAGTTCCCATGGCAATCGGGCAAACCGGATTGGACTGGGAGGTCCAAATCGAAATCCGTATGAAATCAATGCCTTACAACCGTATCTTTCATTCCAGAATTCGCAAGACGGTAGATCCCGACCACTTGCGCGTTTTGGTGCTGGCACACTAGTGGCCGCGCGGTCATGCGATGGTAGAGACGGTCCGTATTGCGCTCGATGCGATGGGGGGTGATCACGGCCCCGAAGTAGTCGTTGGCGGGGCCGAACTTGCACTGTCGCGCCACCCCGAAAGTGAATTCCGCTTCTTCGGCAATGCCGCGCTCATAGCGCCATTGCTGGACGCCAAGCCGAAACTCAAAGCCGTTTCCAAGCTGGTTCACACCGACGTTGCGGTGCGGATGGAAGACAAACCGAGCCAGGCGTTGCGCTATGGCCGCTGGAAGTCCTCGATGTGGCTGTCAATCGACTCGGTGAAAAAAGGCGACGCCGACATCGCGGTATCGGCCGGCAATACCGGCGCGCTCATGGCAATGTCAAAGTTCAACCTCAAAACCCTGCCGGGGATCGAACGGCCTGCCATCGCGGCAT
Organism: Xanthobacteraceae bacterium; assembly: GCA_035623195.1. Classification (GTDB taxonomy): domain Bacteria; phylum Pseudomonadota; class Alphaproteobacteria; order Rhizobiales; family Xanthobacteraceae; genus BOG-931. The sequence goes on from DASPTX010000080.1 coordinate 12,585, forward strand.
TGTGGCCGACGTTGCGCGGAGAATCGATCGTGCTCGATGTCGGGGCATCGATCGGGGCGGATGCCGATCATTTGGTCGATCTTGCGCTGATGGGTGCCGCAACCGCCAGAATACTTTTTGGTCTCGATCGCCCCACGGTGGGACTTCTCAATATCGGGGTAGAGGAAGCGAAAGGATTGGAACAAGTTCGCGAGGCAGCTCGCATCCTGCGTGACGAAAACTTCGGCGAACTCGACTATCAGGGCTTCGTCGAGGGCGACGATATCGGACGCGGCAAGGTCGACGTCGTCGTCACCGAAGGGTTCACCGGAAATATCGCTCTCAAAACCGCCGAAGGCACCGCGCGGCAGATCGGACAATACCTCAAGGGAGCGATGAGCCGTTCGCTTAGCGCGCGGATCGGCTATTTCTTCGCGAGGTCGGCATTCCGGCAGTTGCGGCAACGCATGGATCCGCGTCATGCCAACGGCGGCGTCTTTCTCGGCCTCAACGGCATTGTCATCAAGAGTCACGGCGGCGCCGACGCCGAAGGCTTTGCCGCCGCAATCGAACTCGGCCATGGCGTGGTGCGTGACGAACTTTTGGCGAGAATTCGCGCCGCGCTCAGTCGCCACGCTAAGCCGAGATCTCATCCGATGAGTCCGGCGGTCGGTGGAGCGGCTTCGTGACCATACGTCGTTCGGTTGTTCTCGGTTGTGGTAGTTACCTGCCGAGCCAGATTCTCACCAACGAGGATCTCGTGCGCAAAGTCGATACGTCGGACGATTGGATCGTTCAGCGCACGGGCATCCACGAACGCCATATCGCCGCGCCGGGCGAGTTCACGTCTCACATGGCGGCGCGCGCCGCGCAAGCCGCGCTTGCGCACGCGCATGTCGATGCGCAATCGATCGATCTCATCGTGCTCGCGACCTCGACGCCGGACAACACATTTCCGGCGAGCGCCGTTTCGGTACAGGCCGAGCTCGGAATTACCCGCGGCGCGGCGTTCGATTTGCAAGCTGTCTGCTCCGGCTTTGTTTTTGGCTTGGCGACGGCCGATGCGCTTCTCAGGTCGAGTGGCTTCTCGCGGGCGCTCGTGATCGGCGCCGAGACGTTTTCCCGAATTCTCGATTGGACCGATCGCGGCACATGCGTTCTGTTCGGCGACGGCGCGGGCGCGGTGATCCTCGATGCGCAGCAGCAAGCGGGAACCCGCGAGGATCGCGGAGTGCTCACGGTGCAGCTGCGTTCCGATGGCCGCTACAAGTCGAAGCTCTATGTCGATGGCGGGCCGTCCTCGACCGGGACGATCGGACATTTGCGCATGGAGGGTCGCGAAGTGTTCCGTCACGCCGTCGCGATGATTACGGATGTGGTGGAGGATGCCTTTAAGACGACGGGCTATACGGCGGAAGACATCGACTGGTTCATTCCGCACCAGGCGAACAAACGGATCATCGACGGTTCGGCGCACAAGCTCGGCATCGCGCCCGGAAAAATAGTCACAACGGTCGATCGCCACGGCAATACTTCGGCGGCGTCCATCCCGCTGGCGCTCGCCGACGCGGTCGCCGACCGGCGCATCAAGCGGGGGGATCTGCTATTGTTCGAAGCCATGGGCGGCGGCTTCACCTGGGGTGCAGCCCTCGTGCGCTGGTAGTGCGCCATGAGGCAACGGGCGGCGTCGGAACAAGCTTGTAGGGTGCCCCCAGCCCCGTTGACCCTATGACCACAAGCTAATATCGTTGATAATTCAGCGCGATATCTTCGGTCGACGAAGGCTCGATCTACCGTGCGCGGGGCTGGCGATGGCGGGAAAGACGGTCACACGTGCCGATTTATGTGAGGCGGTCTACCAGAAGGTTGGACTGTCGCGCACCGAATCTGCAACACTTGTCGAGCTGGTGCTCAAAGAGATAACCGATTGTCTCGAACGCGGCGAAACGGTGAAGCTATCGTCGTTCGGCTCGTTCGTCGTGCGTAAGAAGGGCCAGCGCATCGGCCGCAATCCCAAGACCGGCAAGGAAGTCCCAATCTCGCCGCGTCGCGTGATGGTGTTCAAGCCGTCGGCGATCCTCAAACAGCGCATCAATTCGGGAGCGGAGAGCGGCGAAACGACGTAAGCGCGAGGATAATGCCTTGGACAAAGCGCCGGATGCGTTCCGCACGATCAGTGAAGTTGCCGACGAAATCGATGTGCCGCAGCATGTGCTGCGGTTCTGGGAAAGCCGCTTTCCGCAGATTAGGCCGATGAAGCGAGGCGGGGGCCGCCGCTACTATCGGCCCGACGATGTCGATCTGCTGCGCGGCATTCGCCATCTGCTCTATGGCGAGGGCTATACCATTCGGGGCGTTCAGCGCATTTTGCGCGAGCACGGCGCCGGTTTCGTGCAGGACGTCTGGCGTGCGGGCGCCGAGCCGCCACCGCCGGAAACCGAAGAGGATCGCCAAGGGGTTGAGCCGGCCGAAGGCGAGCTACACGAAGAGCCAAATTTATTTGGTATTTCGGACCCGCGGGTCGACGAGCGGTACGCCAAGCCTGGGTCGGCTGACGAGTCCGCTGCGCGGCGGACGGCCATATTGGAAAATCGACGTAAGCTGCAAATAGCGCTCGACGAGCTTCTGGCCTGCCGCCGCATCATCGACAATGCGCTGCAAGAGGGTTGATCCTTTCCACGATGGCCCAACAGTGCAATGACGTGGCCCGACCCGGCCGCGCATTGAGTCGGGACTTTGCGAAATTATCTGCCTGCGGAAGGCCGGACGGTCCAAAGTGCCATTTTGCGCCTGCCCGCTATCCAAGATTTTCCAATTCAACATTATCCAACTCCCGTTCTCGGGCAGTGGTTTTGATCGAAGTCAAACTTTGTGTGAAGGCGGCTGAGGAGAGCCGGCGGTTTGAGAGACGTTATGCCCCGACCGTCAAGCCGCTCGGCGCGGTCGCTGCTTTGGTCGGAGCGGCGAGATTTGAACTCGCGACCCCCAGTCCCCCAGACTGGTGCGCTAACCGGGCTGCGCTACGCTCCGACCGAATAAAAATTATAATCTTGGCCAAGACGATAGGCAATAACCGCCGACAAATCTAATACTTATGGGCTTTTCTCGCCCTTAGATTTCTCGCGCCTCTTGCCGTCACCTCCTGACAGCTTCCGACAGGCGTTTGCTTTCGCCTGCTTACTATCTGCTTACTATTTGGCTTGACTGGTGGTGGGGGCATTAGTAAGCAGCGCCCATGCTTGGCAAGATCACAAAGACCTCAGTGGAGAAGTTGGCCCCTGGTGGCGAGTGGCTTTGGGATACGCAATGCGTGGGCTTTGGTGCACGTCGCCAAACTGACGGAGTGTTCTATTACATCCGTTATCGGTTCAATGGTCGCCAGCACGTCAAATCCCTTGGCCGTCACGGCCCGCTGACGCCTGACATTGCCCGCACAACCGCCAAGGCCAAACTTGGCATTGTTGCACAGGGGGCTGATCCCTTTGTGCAGCCACTTGCGGTTGAGGCCTTCGGCAAAGAGGTGAGACGCTACCTAGACCGCAAGCGGGCGACGATGAAGCCGCGAGCCTATAGCGAGGTTGAGCGACATCTGTTGAACCACGCGGAGCCGTTGCATCGGCTTCGATTGAGCGAGGTTGATCGGAGGGCTGTAGCTGCGCTCTTGGCAGAAATCGAAGATGGGCGCGGCCCTGTTGCGCGCAACCGCCTTCGCTCTTCCCTGTCCGCGTTCTTTGCTTGGGCCCTCCGTGAGGGGTTCATTGACGCCAATCCTGTTGCTGGAACTGGCAAGGCCGAAGAGGGTGGGGCACGCGAGAGGGTTCTGACTGGAAGCGAATTGCGCGAAGTGTGGCTTGACCTTCCACAAGATCAATTCGGTGACATCCTTCGGCTACTGATCCTTACCGCTCAGCGCAGAGATGAAATTGGCTGGCTGCAATGGGGCGAGGTTGATCTTCGCCGGGGGATGATCGTGCTGCGTCCTGAGAGAACCAAGAACCATCGCCTGTACGAACTTCCGCTCTCACGACAGGCCCAGGCGATCCTCTCACGCCAGCCCAGGCGCAAGGGCAGAGATTTCATCTTCGGGATTGGCAAAGGCGGTTATAGCGGATGGAGCGATTGCAAGGCGAGGCTGGACGAAGCGATCCAAGCTAAGCGCGGACCCAAGGCCAAGCCCATGCCAGGCTGGCGGCTGCATGATTTGCGCCGCACCGCTGCAACAGAGATGGCCGAGCTAGGCACGCAGCCACACATAATCGAGGCGATCTTAAATCATGTGTCGGGTCACAAAGCTGCTGTGGCGGGGATTTATAATCGTGCCAAGTATCTTGATCCGATGCGTGACGCCCTTCAGCGCTGGGCTGATGAGATTGATCGGATCACACAATCGTGAAGGCTTTCCCTGAGTTGTAAAAACTGGAGGTCTCTGGGGGACATCCAGATTTCTCGGGTCTCAATCTTGGGCTCCTCCACCTCCGGAAATGGCCGAATGCAAAGAATGCGGAAAAGGCTGACACCCAAAATCAAAAACTGAACTCTACTAGGGTCGGCTATTATTATACGATTTCCCCCTGTCAATCCTGTAAATCCTGTCAATCCTGTCAATCCTGTCAAAATAGAAGATAGGTCTAAGGAATAAGGTATGAGCGATTTCCCAGCGATGAACTACAAACAGGTTGGTTGCGGAGAGGAGGAGATAACGCTCGATCCGCATGAGGATGAATATATGATTTTCTGATGAAGATCGTGCGCAGCCCACGCCAGCCGATGAGCCGACGAATGAGGGCAGCGATTGAAGCGCTGCCCTATCGGCGTCCGAAGCTCACCGCTGTGGCAATGGCGCAGTTGAATGGGAAAGATTTCGCCACTCTATTAGAACGCGCCATCGAACGCAGTGCCAAGGAACGCGAGCTTAAGCAGATCGAAGGCTGGGGCCGCTCGGCTTTCCGACAAAAAAGAACCCCAAGCCAAATAAGCTCAGGGCTCTCTCAGTTACCTCAAGTTAGGCTTCCTGGGGCGGTTGGGTGTCGGGGGATGGGGTACCGCCTCGGTCGGCCTAACGCATGATACGTAGCGGAGCGCTCTCCATCCGCAAACTCCGTAAAGCTACCTAGGTTGTGAATTGAGAGACAATGCTGCGGCTTTAGGGATGCTTCGACGCCGACAAGATGTCGCACCTCAATCTCATTTCATTACTAAAAATTCAGTTTGCTGAGATCGTGTCCTGAATAAAATCGGGGCCGCTCTGATCCCCCAGAGTGCGGCCCCGATCTCCTACCCCAATCCCCCCATCCCCCCGGAGGTTGGGGCCGCTATTTCCACAGTGGATTATGGCGAATTACGGCCCTCACCGGGGCGGTAGGACAATTGATCTGGGGTGTTGCGCTGTGGCCACATAGCCGAGAGAATGCTCGTAGCCGCTGACCACTGTTGGTGGTTAGGGCGGAGCGGATGCCGGTGACGAATCCGCTCCGTTCGCCTGTTAGAGCCGTGATATAGTGGAATGGCTCACATTGTATGACCGCGCAATTTCAACCAGTCCTTCGCCCCGACCGCGACGCTCTGGAGCCTCCTGGCGCTGATGCAGAGTTAGTTTTGGCTTGCGTCCAAAGCGAATGCCTTTTGCTTGTGCCCGCTTTCGGCCTTCTGTTGTCCGCACAAGGATTAGATGTCGCTCGAACTCAGCCAAGCCGCCAAGCACTGTCACCATCAACCGACCATGTGGAGTAGTTGTGTCGGCCCATTGATCGCCCAGCGACTTGAACGTTGCACCAGCCTTGCCGATTGCGTCGAGAGTATTGAGTAAGTCCCGAGTTGAGCGAGCTAAGCGATCAAGCTTGGTAACGATCAGGGTGTCACCAGCCGCCAGGGCAGCGATTGCCTTTGCAAGCTGAGCTCGGTCAGTCTTAGCCCCGCTTTGCTTTTCGCTGAATACCCGCTCGCAACCCGCCTCGGCCAGGGCCGCTTGTTGCACATCTAATGTCTGGCCGTCTGTCGATACTCTGGCGTATCCAATCGTTGTCATTCTGCACCCGACATCTGCACAGCCGAACTCGTTGATTTAAGCTCGATTTGGTTTTGTTCATTTGTTGTGAATTTCGCACACAGCTCACGTGCTGCTCTCTTGCCTAAAACCCCCGAGAGGATCATTGCCTGAGCCCTGGCGATAGCCTCAGGCATCAAGTCCTCGCGATGCTCTAGGAGATATTCCCGCGCCAGCACACCGATTTCCCTGGCGCTGTAGTGCGAGGGCTTTAGCCCCTGGCGCTTGAGTTGATCTTTGACGTGCTGCCGGGCTCTCATCGCAGCTAGTGCATGGGCGGCTGACACGACTTGAATGGTCATGCGTAATTGCTCCGTGCGTTTGATGTGCGGAGCATTTTATCACGACGCACGCGCAACTAATAAATGATTTCATCTTGGCGTCGCGTTTATTTGCTTGTTGTCTGGATCGATTTGTTGTTTGCGCCGTTGCATCTATGAGCGTCGTGCATGGCGCGAGCATTCTTAAATTTCGCCCCCCTGGCGAGGGGGTACCCCCAAAACTCGCTCGCCGCTTCGCCGCAATAGTGCTTCGCAAATTTTATATGGATTTCCTCGATCCTAAATTGCGTTATAAAAAATTATTGCAGTGGAAAATTCCTCACTTGCAAATTTTGTGAGGAGATCTGGCGCGCTCTCAGGTGAGGCTTGGCCCATACCGCCAGGCTAGCCAAAGCAGCCAGAGCAACCACAAATCAAACACGACAAAAAAGAGGGTCGCAAGAAACCTAGCCTGAGGGTCTGAACTCTTAAAACTGGGTTGACCAGAGCAGCTTATAACGCCTTTGCGACGCTTAAGGAAATTCAGGAATTGAGGTGAAGGTCCGGGGTCTATTCGCGCCAAGTCTTTAGGGCGGTTTCCATGCCCAGCGCTCTCGCGGTTTTTGCAAAGATCGGCTTTATTGCGCACATTCTCGCTGCGAGAATTTTATCGGGCACTTGCATGGCGCAGTAAATGAACGAGATTGCGAAGGCGACCAATCCCGCGATCCAATGTGCGTTCCACGCCGGAGGCTCGACAAACAGGGCTACTAACAAAAATCCACCTGCGAAAAGAAGCGCGAACACCAGCGCCTGTGTTAAAGCCGTGGCGAAGAAGATGGCGTTCAATCGCTTTTTTACACGAGAGAATAATAGGCCGTACAAATAGATACATGCGCACACGAAGGATGATATTGTTTGCACAAGAAACTGTGCAGCTAATGCGCCCCAAACAATCAAACCAATAAGAAGGAAAGCTGACATCGCTCACCGTAAGTGCCTTGGCATGATATATGATCCTACATCACAACGGCAGCTTTACGTTCGTCTAATGGAAGAACTCAAGCGACGAAGAAATGTTATTGCCGACGTTATAATGTCTAAGTTCAGCCTTCCCCAAGCTGTAGCGGTTGAACTTTGCTATCTCCAATTTCGGATGATTTGCGAACTAATCGCCTTGGCGTGTCTCACTGCACACGGTGATATACCGCCCACTCGGTCAGGCAAAGTGCGAAAGGAATACAGACCTGGAACGATCTTGACTGCACTAGAGAGTTTGCATCCTGATTTTTATCCATTTCCAAGTCGACAGGTGCTCGACCCGACGACAGGAAAGGTGCTCCGAGTTGAAAGAATTCACGCCGATTATCTGACTAAAGATGAACTTATTGCCTTATGGACAGAGTGCGGAAACGTACTACATCGCGGATCAATGAATAACATTGAGCGCCCGTTCATCGTTGATTTTAAGCGGATCGCTGAATGGGATGCCAAAATCACAAGGTTCTTATCACATCACCAAATTCAACTTTTCGACGAAAGATACCAGCTTTGGGTAATTATGCAGGCGCATGATGATGGGAAGGTTCGCGCAACATTGATGAGAAAGACCTTACCTTCCAGTGGCGGTTAGTGGTTGTGAGCAATACGCTTGGCTGCGGCCAAAGCTCTCCACTACGACGTTCCCCAACTCGGTCGTCGTCGTAAAAGATCCGGCAGCTTCGCGAAATTCACCGCAATCCTCCTTGCCTCATCGCAAAGATGTTTGCAGTGGGACATTCCCCGTTGGTCACATTGGGCTGAAAAACAAAAGCCCCCGTTGTGCGGGGGCTTGGGGAGGGTGATTGAACGGGGGCTCTCGCTGGAAACCGCGACCTCCCAGTCAATAAGACCGGCTAAATTCCGTTCGGCGTACAGGCCATCAGAAACTTAGCCGTCTCGAGAATGTTCGCCGCGTTGACGTTTGTTACTCGGTTTTGGTCCGGCAGCACTAGGACGACTTCGTTGCCCGATTGCATGATGTAGTCATTATTGTGCTCTTGTTCCGTAATTACGACGGCGTTCGTTATATCAAGCCCCACTGTTGTTTGGATATAGGCTGTGGCCGTTTGTCTGGCAGTTGCTGATGGGAGGTTGTTGGCATTCCGATCCCGTAGCGCATCGCCGAGGTGCAGCACGTTCACGCCACCTCCTACAAATGGCCCATTGGTCCACGCGTCGACGATCATTTGTGCGAGAGCTCCGGCGACGGGGCTGCTGTCATCGGTCGAGAATGAGAACGATGGCATTACCAAGTGTCTTTGATCCGATGGGTGTTCGGAATCCTGAATCTTCTTTAGAATGGCCATTGTTAAACCCTCCCTGATTGAAGCAAGTCCGGCCTCTGCCGTTCTGCGCTAACTCGTACTTTATTCGCAGGACTTTGCGCCAACAAGCCAGAAATAGACATTAACGCCAGAAGGGGAATTTCATGACGCTCTGATGAAATCGGGCAACTTCGCCACGTTTGCTGCGATGCGCCGCGCCTCGTGTTTGCTGAGTAGCTTGGCCTCAATTTCCGCTTTCCCGGCGGACATTGATTAGCTCGATTGGGACGTGCCCTCGACGATGAATGACCTCGACTTCGTTACCTTGGTACGCAGCGCGGTAGTATCTTTCATACTATCATTAAAGGCTTTTGCCTTTGTCATGTTATCGAAAGCAATGAAAGCGAAAAACTTCGGCGCACTTCCATCAAGAGCGGTTACATTTTCTGTACTAGCGAAATAGCGACCGTCCTCAAATTGGACTTCCACAGCGGTAGCCGCGGCCATTTGGCGGAGAGCCTCAAAGCCATTGGCATCAATTATCTCGTCAATCTCAACCACAACATAAACCGGCGGCGTGGTCGTGCGAGCGTGTAGACCCCGAATTGCAACGACCGAGACAAAGGCGACAAGGGTGAGTCCGAGAAAGTATGTCTTCATGGCGTTCCCCTCGGTGAACACCATCATTTTACTCTGTGATCTGCATTGGGATGTGACGGGCATCACAAAAAGTGATTCGCCACCATTGCCCGCTGTCCTTTTACGACATAAAGCAGGCGTCCAATTTCTCGACGGTTCACGGCGGCGGAAAGCGGCGTGGGCTCACTTCGTCCCAATGAATGCTTGCTGCGACTGCCCTCGCAATAACAACAGTCCCTCTGTGACGAAGTAGACCATGACAGCGCCGAGCAGAGCGACGCCGATCACTGCGATCCCGGCTAGTAAGGTCTGCCGCAGCGGTCTGTGTTGCGTGGGTGTGAACATTCGTTGCTCGTGTCGTTAGGCCAAGTACTCAGCCTCAGCTTGCAGCCAGTTGCCGATGATCCTCGCGCGCACCTCGTGATCATCCGGCCAGGTCTTCGGGAAGCAGTAGTTGGCCACGTCGTCGCTCTCGATGCCGAGCGCGTCCTGGATGATCTTCGCAGCCCGGTCGCCGTCATCGCAGTTGATTGCTTGTTCGAGAAGATTGGTCATGGGTACGCCTCACACTTCTAGTCGTCAGATTGGTGCGGCCCCGACCTTGGGTTGGGGGCTCCGATGGGTCGGGGCCACTGGCACGACTAGGGGGAGCGGAACTTCCCAAGTCAGCCAACCAATAAACTCAAACTATGCAGTTCATGATGTGAAGCGAAGAGACGGCTGGCAATAATTTTTGATTAGAAACGCTGCCGTAGTCGTCACAAAAAGGAACCCCAATCCCGGTACGCAACACAGGTTGGGGTTGGGGAGAGTTTGTTGCCTCACTTTTCACTCAGGCTTCTAAGCCGAGCGGCCAGGGGGTGTTATGCGGAGGGATGGCCGCTCAGCGCGGCGCTGTTGCATATCCATCTAGGAATTCGTTCCACAAATTCAATGTAGTAACCGGCCATGTTGGCCGCGGGAACTTTTGCTCGCTCATCGGTGTTTTTGTCGAGGCGGAGTGCGCAGGGGACGATCCCGAGCATCCGGGGACGTGCGATGCTCAGTATGAGTGATCAAGTTCGCGAATGCCTTCGCCATGCCGACGAATGTGTGCAGCAGGCGGCAACCCAAACCGACCCCAAACTGCGGAAGCATTTTTTGATCTTAGGAGCATGTTGGCTGAAACTCAGCCAGGAGCTATCGGGACTGCCAGCCAACTTCTCAAAACCGGAAGGACAAGGCCGGCAATTCACCGCGCCAGCCAAGCTGAAGGAAGGCATGGATGAGGAAACCCTCCCGGCCCACTAGTGGCAGTGCCCAACGCCACTGTCCTCGGTCTTGGGCCAGGGCCTTGGTGGAGGGATGGGCTGTATGTTCTGAGGAACCTGTTAGTCCCAAGCCCACGCCCACACTTTGCGCGGGCCAAATCTTCGCTCCCGCTTACTATCCACTTACTACGCTGATCTTGCAGAATTTTTTTGTCGCAAGATCAAACACTTCCCTGCGCCAGCTTAAGTCCGCATCGGATTAGCCGTGAAACCGCTCTACAACGCCACCCAAAATTCCCTGCGTGGACTTGCCGATGGCCTTAAGGGCGAGCCCTCTGCGCGGAAGCTCCGCAAAGTTTGCCGCAAATGTCGGGCTCAGAGACAGCGCGCCTGGCGGGGCAATCGCTTGCAGCGTCTTCTGCCTCGCGCCGTACTGCAAGCGGGCTCTCTAAAAGCTTTGCCCAGAGAGAGGACGGCCAGGACCGCGAGGAGTCGTCGTGCGATCCTGACCGCCGGCTTCACGGAGTCGCCCCCGCTAGGCCGGAGGCGATCGTGATTATCTGCGGCTCGGGGGCATTGATAAAAGTCAATGTTTTAATCCAACTCCCCTTTACAACAGCACGGGAGTTTTTGAAGAACGTCAGGCTGAATTTGCGCCGCTTAAGCCGGTGCGAATGGCTTGGTTGTATTAGGTTTACGTTGTCGAGTTCCAAGGTAATGGTGCGTCTTATCGGTACGCTCGCCTAGCTGCGATCAAATTCAAGATCATCCCGGGACGCAAGACACACGTTTTTCAAATAGCCTTGGGCCTTTATCCCAATTTGCTCATGAGCTTTTTTTGCGTTCTCTCCTTGTTTGCGTTGTTAATGGCGATTAGATTTTAGGAAATGATATTTTTCGTCTTGCTTCTGCAATTCTTCACCGTCGCCGTCGGCCTGGCCGTCATCCTATTGTTGGCTGCCGCGCTCGCCGGAATTTGGACAGGGATCCGCGACGAGATACGGGTAAGGAAAGTTGAACGGGAACGTCGGCAGGCGGCGGAGAATAATTGATTAGGCGACTGGCGTGCGGTTATTGCTGTTCGCACCAATATCGAAATCTTAACGCGATCTAAAACCGGTAAATAGAAAGCGCACGATTGGGCTAACTTGAACATATAGAAATTGCGGTACTTTTAAGAAAACAATGATCGATGATCGCCGCCTGCCATGGGCGAAATAGTCTTCACATGCGCTCGGACCGGTCGAGCATTTAGCAGCGGTTTCCACGCTACAAGTGGCGATTTGCAGTTTGCGCCGCCACAATGGAAAACACGGCTATTCTGCCGTATTTGCCATGTGACCCATGAATTTGATTTTGCGACGGCCTGCATCTGTGAATGCCAGGATTACTGCCACAAGAGGCGCATCGACTGCCAGGCTTGCAAGTTGGAGCCTCTAGCATCTGCCCACGTTAGGCCAGGAACTGGGCCTCGGGCTGCCACCGGTTGCCGATGATCCGAGCGCGCTCGCGATCACTGGGCCGTCTCTTTGGGAAGCAGTAGTTGGCCATCAGCATTTGGAAGCAGGCTGTGGCAACGATCGCCGCTCACGCGTGGCTCCGCAATAACAGTAATGCCTCGGTCAAAAATAGACGATGAGAGCGCCCAGGAGCGCAAAGCTCATTACCGCGGCGGCGGCTAGCAAAGTCTGAAGCAGCGGTCTGGGTTGCGTAGGCGTGATCATTCGTTGCTGGCGCCGTTAGGCTGGAAAACGTGAAGTCGGTTCGACAGGCATGGCTACATAAACTCAGGCGGCAGCTCGTAAGTTCAAGAAGCCTAGCCTCGCTTATACGGTGCGTTTGACCAATCCTTCGGCTTGTAGTCGGCCCATCCCCAAAACAACCCAAAAAACTTTGCGAGCATTACCGTCCTCCTTCGATCAGCGGCAGCCTTACTTCGGCAGGCAGGGCGCCGGCTCTAGCTGTAACGCAAGCCGCAACGCGATCCGCGCGTCTTTGAGAGTCGCGGTCTCGCGCTACATGGTGCAGCCGATCCGCGACATGCTTCCAAGTCTCGCTCTCCCTGCACGCCGTGGGCAGATCGCTCTCGATAAGCTGGCGCACGTCGGCCGGCGTGGTCAAGGTCACAACGGTCGGGATTTTCAAGGGCTTCGGCAGAGGCCACGACCATTCGGCCCCGCGACAACCCAATACTCTTTACTGATCGCATGGCCCGCAACATCCGCTCGCTTTAACCGACAGCGCAACATAAAGTGGGCTTGGTTTCGGGCTCGCCACTCATCCATCGGACCAAGCGTGAAACGGCTCTACAGCGCCACCCAAAATTCGCTGCGCGGACTTGCCGACGGCCTTAAGACCGAGCCCGCGCTGCGCGACGAGGCGATCCTTCTCGCGGCGGCGGTGCCGCTGGGCGTGATCGTAGCTCCTAATGCCGCCTGGTACGCCGCTATGATCGGTGTCCTGCTCGTCGTGCTTGCCGTCGAATTTCTCAATACGGCGATCGAAAAGCTCGCCGATCATGTTACGCCGGAGCAAAACACCGACATTCGCCGGATTAAGGACTTCGGTTCGGCGGCCGTGTTCTGCAGCCTTTGCCTTGCTGGGTTGATCTGGTTGGCCGCGTTCGGCCTGCGTTGCGGACTGTTCTGAAAAATTAAGCGATCCACTCGACCTTCAGGACCATGGCACGGGTTGATCATGGCGAGCGTTAATCAAATCGGCGCGATGGCCGTTTCGGCGGAGGGACGCCAGTGTCGGGATTGACGCAATCGATCGTGCGCGGCGGTTTGGAATCGCTGTATTTCAGCGGTGCCGTTATTGCGCTTAAGCCGTTTGTCGGCGGCGTCGGCGCCATATTGGCGCTACACCACGTTCGTCCGCCCAGGGCCGACCGGTTTCAGCCGAACCGGCCGTTCGAAGTGACGCCGCAATTTTTCGCCCGCATGGTGAAGCGACTGCGCCGCTTGCGACTGGATTTGATAAGCCTCGACGAGATGCACCGGCGTATGGTCGAGCGCGATTTCAAGCGCCGTTTCGTGTGCATTACTTTCGACGACGCGTATCGCGACCTGCGCGAATGGGCCTACCCGGTCCTCAGGGAGGCAGACGTCCCGTTCGCCATTTATGTTCCAACCAGCTTTCCCGATCGCCTCGGGGAATTGTGGTGGCTTGCGCTGGAAGCGGTGATCGCGCGCAACGATCGCATCGGACTTGTCATAAATGGACGCGATCGCAAATTCGATTGCCGCACTTTGGCGGAGAAAGAGGCGCTTTACGACGAGCTCTATTGGTGGCTGCGCAGCCGCGCCACGGAAAACGAGATGCGCAGCATCGTGCGCAGCCTCGCCGCTTACTACAATGTCGACATCGCCGCGTTCTGCGAAGGCCTATGCATGAGCTGGCCCGAACTTGCGGAGCTTGCGTCCGATCCGCTGGTTACGATCGGCGCGCGTACGGTCAATCATCCGGTCCTGTCCAGGCTTTCGCGCGATGCGGCGCGGTCGGAAATGGAGCTCAGCTGTTCGGTTATCGAAGCCGCGCTCGCGGTGAAGCCCGCGCACCTGTCTTATCCCTACGGTGACCGCGCCTCTGCCGGAAACCGCGAATTCGAAATCGCCGCCGAAATCGGCTTTAAGACGGCGGTCACGATCAGGCCGGGCGTGCTGTTCTCCAGATACAGGCATCGCCTGACGGCGCTGCCGCGGATTTCACTGCACGGCGACTACCAGCGAATGCGCTACGTGCGCGTGTTGTTGTCGGGCACGGCGACGATGATGTGGAGGGGCTTCCGGCGCGCGAAAGCGGCGTGACCGAGGATTTTCGTCTCCATCGGGCCCTCAACGTTTGACGTCGCGCGGTCTGCTCATCCAACTCACCAATGGCATCGCAGGCAGCACCCAGCCGAGACCTGCGATCACGTAATAGGCGACCGACAAATAAGCGCTGTCGCGGATGGCCGGAGCCTGTGCCAGCGCCATCGCAACCAGCGCCCAAGCGATCACCAGCGCAAATAATGCAACGGCGCCCACGAGTTTTCGCAAACGGATCGTCATGGCGAGGAACAGTCCCGGTGCGACATCGTCCGGCAGCGACATGGTTGCGAGGGCAGGCGAGACCACTATATGGTCCGCGTGTCTACGACAAGCGATCAGGCAATGATTGTTCAAGTTTCCGGCCGCGATGGGCTCGATTACGGGTTCGAACGTGGCAGTGCGATTAGGCTGTGGCTTTACGCCGTTGCAGCTCTCCTGCTTGCCATGGTGCTCGTCGGCGGCGCGACGCGGCTGACTGAATCCGGGCTGTCGATCACCGAATGGCAGCCGGTCATGGGCACTCTGCCGCCGTTGAACGAGACACAGTGGCAGACTGAGTTCGAAAAATATCGAGCAATCCCGCAATACCGCCAGCTAAACGGCGGCATGACCCTTGAGGCCTTCAAAACAATCTATCGGTGGGAATGGACGCACCGGATTATCGGGCGCACCATTGGCCTCTCGTTCCTGCTACCGTTGCTCTGGTTCCTGTGGCGCGGCTGGATACCGCCGGGACGGCGCGCGCCGCTGTGGACGATCTTCGGCCTGGGCGCGCTGCAGGGTGCGGTTGGATGGTGGATGGTAGCCTCCGGCCTGGCGGATCGCGTCGAGGTGTCGCAATATCGTTTGGCCGCGCATCTCGTGCTTGCCTGCTTCATCTACGTTGCCATCGTTTGGACGGCACGGCGGTGGGGAGACGGGCAATTGCCGCGACCGCCTCTTGCGAAAGCGCTGGAAGCCGGTCGATGGGCAGTCGTGCGCGCCGGCGCCGTCGCGCTTCTCGTCTTGATATTGCTCCAAATCTATCTCGGCGCTTTGGTCGCCGGCCTGCGGGCGGGCCACGCCTATAATACATGGCCGTTGATCGACGGCGCGCTGGTACCGCAAGCATCGCGGCTATTCTTCGACGTTCCGCTCTGGCGCAATTTTTTTGAAAATCCGCTGACGGTGCAATTCGATCATCGCATGCTCGCTTACGCAATCTGGACACTCGCCGTCTTGCACGGATTCAACGTTGCCCGGGTCACGAAGAAGGGTCCGGTGCTCACCGGCGCCGTGCTCGTTATTCTCGCCGTAACCTTGCAAGCGGCGCTCGGCATCTGGGCGCTGCTGACGGTCGTGCCGCTATCGCTGGCACTGATGCATCAGGCGATGGCGATGGTGACGCTGACACTTACCGTCATTCACGCGTCAGACGTGACCCCCCGAAACGCTCCGTCGATGCGTATGGCATTGTCATCGCCGTAGGAGCCGACGAATTCTGGTCGTCTGGCTCACTGGCAAAGCGTCCAAGAATTTTGATAAGGCATGGTCTCTCTTTCGGAAAACCGGCCTCCCTCCGATCGGCGTGCGGGGCAGGCTTTTTCCGGATCACGCCTTAGCAGCCGGCCTATTCGGTTAAGCCGACGCCAGCGCCTGGTCGAGATCGGCGATGATGTCTTCTTTGTCTTCGATGCCAATCGATAGCCGCACAACATCGGGCCCTGCACCGGCCTGCACCTTCTGCGCGTCGGTCAACTGCCGGTGCGTCGTCGAGGCCGGGTGGATAATCAGCGAGCGCGTGTCGCCGATATTGGCAAGATGCGAGAGCAACCGTACGTTCGAAACGAGCGTAACTCCGGCGTCGTAACCGCCCTTCAGCCCGAATGTGAAGACGGCGCCGGCGCCGTTCGGGCAATATTTCTTGGCGAGATTGTAATAGCGGTCGCCCGGCAGTCCGGGATAGCTGACCCACGCGACTTTCGGATGCGCGGCGATCCACTCGGCGACCGCCTGTGTGTTCGCGCAATGTTTTTGCATGCGCAAAGGCAAAGTCTCGATACCGGTAAGGATCAGGAAGGCGTTGAACGGCGAAAGCGCCGAACCAATGTCGCGCAGCGCCAGCACGCGGCAGGCGATGGCAAAGGCGAAATTGCCGAAGGTCTCGTGCAGTACGATGCCGTGATATTCCGGCCGCGGCTCGCAGAGCATCGGATAGCGCCGCTCGCGCGACCAATTGAAGGTGCCGCCGTCGACGATCATGCCGCCGATCGAGTTGCCGTGCCCGCCTAAGAATTTCGTCAGCGAGTGCACGACGATATCGGCGCCGTAATCGATGGGCTTGCACAAATAGGGCGTCGCCAGTGTGTTGTCGACGATATAGGGGACGCCGGCGCGGCGGGCGATCTGCGCCACCGCCGCCATGTCGGTAATTACGCCGCCTGGATTAGCGATCGACTCGGTGAAAATCGCCTTTGTCTTTGGACTGACCGCTTTCTCAAAGGATGAAATATCGTCGGGATCGGCCCAAACGACGTTCCAGCCGAAATTCTTGAACGCGTGGTTGAACTGATTGATCGATCCGCCGTAGAGCTTCTTCGATGCGACAAATTCGTCGCCCGGCTGCAGCAAGCAGTGGAAGATCAAAACCTGCGCGGCATGACCCGATGCCGCCGCCAGACCGGCAGTGCCGCCTTCGAGTGCGGCGACGCGTTCCTCAAGCACGGCGGTGGTCGGGTTGCCGATGCGCGTGTAAATATTGCCGAACGTTTGCAGGCCAAACAAAGAAGCGGCGTGATCGACGCTTTCGAATACATAGGACGTGGTCTGATAGATCGGAGTAGCGCGCGCGCCCGTCGTCGGGTCGGGCTGGGCGCCAGCGTGAACGGCAAGCGTTGAAAAACCCGGGATGCGTTCGGTCATGGTGTCTCCCTCAAAAGACCGACCCTATCGAAAGTAGCCATCCGGTTTATAGGACCGGCCTGAGCCGTCAAGGCGCGGCAAATGTTGCCTTGTTGGGCGGGGATGGAAAAGGCTTCGCGCGGAAGCTTCGCCGACGCGAAAGACTATTGGCCGCCCTCGTGGTGCTGCGCGCGGTCCGCGGCCTCGGTCGCGCCGCCGGGGGTGCTGGTGCGGTTGAGCGACATGCGCTGGACGCCCCCGATTGCCCCCTTCCTTGAGCTTAGCGTGCGTGTATTGACGCCCATCCACGCAATTTCGGATGACAGGCGACCGTACTCGATTTTCGGGCAACGATTCATGATCACTTTCAATCCGTTCGCCTCCGCAAGCGCCGCCGTCTCGTCATTGCGCACGCCGAGCTGCATCCAGATCACGCGGGGGCGCGGCTTGAGCGACAGTGCCTGTTGAACGATCGGCAACGCGTGCTGCGAACTGCGGAAAATATCGACCATGTCGACTGGTTCCGGAATGTCGGCCAATCGCGCATAGATTTTCTGGCCGAGCATGATTTCACCGGCATGCCCGGGATTGACGGGAATCATGCGATAGCCGCGTTCGAGCAAATATTTGAATGCGAAATAGCTCGGACGATTTTGTTTCTCCGAGGCGCCGACCATGGCGATCGTTTTCACGGTATTGAGGATGCCGCGAATATAATCGTCCGGATAAGCGTCATGGGTCATCGCCGATGCTCGAAACCTTCCGGTGCCGTCAGCGGTCCTGCCATTTCGCTTCGCGCTTGTCGATGAAGGCACTGATGCCTTCTTCTGCGTCTCGCGCCATCATGTTCTCAACCATGACCGCGGAAGCGTAGTCGTAAGCTTCGGCAAGCGTCATCTCAACCTGCCGGTAGAACGCTTCCTTGCCGATCTTGAGGGTAAGCGCCGATTTGCCGACAATTTTTTCCGCAAGCTTAAGCGCCTCCGCTCGCTCGTGTCCGGCCGCCACCACATGGTTGACGAGGCCGATGCGTGCGGCCTCATGGGCGGAGATCAAATCGCCAGTCAAGAGCATCGCCATGG
Source organism: Xanthobacteraceae bacterium (assembly GCA_035623195.1). GTDB lineage: Bacteria > Pseudomonadota > Alphaproteobacteria > Rhizobiales > Xanthobacteraceae > BOG-931. Next base: position 30,836 of record DASPTX010000080.1, read on the forward strand.
CGTGCTTGCGCGAAACGTTGCGCGACAGAGCTACCATTGGCGTCGAGCAGAACAACCCGATATTGACGCCGGGCGTTGCGAATTTCGCGGTGTCCGCGGCAATCGCCAGATCACAGCTCGCGACAAGTTGACAGCCCGCTGCCGTCGCCGTGGCTTGAACGGCGGCGATCACCGGCTGTGGCAAGGTGACGATCTGCTGCATGACGGCGCTGCACAGCGCCATAACGTGTTTGAAATAGGCGCGACCGCGGTCGTGATCGGAGCGGTGCGCATTGAGCTCCTTGAGGTCATGTCCTGCGGAGAAGGCGGGACCGTTCGCGGCGAGAACGACCACACGGACCGAGCGGTCGTGTGCGATCGCTTCGAGCGAGTCGCTGAGCGCCTCCAAGAGCTCCTCCGATAGGCTGTTGCGGGCTTGCGGGCGGTTGAGCGTGAGGATGGCGACCCCGCCTTTATCTTCGCGTAGCAAAATCAGTGAGGAGGCGGCGGTTGCGGCGGCTGATTGTGCGTTCATCTGGCTATCCAAGGGCTTCACTTTTCTCATCGGACCGGGCCATTGTATCGAACTACATGGAGGCGCGCATGGGTCATGACTGACGCGCAACGGCAAGTCGATAAAAACATGGCGGCGCCGAAATTGACGCGCAAGGAGCTCATCGAGCGATTGCGTCTGGAGTTCCCGGAGGCGAGCCACGCAATCGGGGACTACGAGATCGAAGATGTCTGGCATGGCGGCTGCCGACTGAGGCTCCGCTACGACAGGCGAGCTCTGCGGCCGGGCGGCACGCTGGTAGGCGCGGCCATGATGTCGCTGGGCGACTTCGCCATGTATGTCGCGGTGCTGTCGGCGATCGGCTGGGTGCCACTCGCGGTTACCACCAACCTGACAATTAACTTTCTAAAAAAACCAGCGGCGCGCGACCTGCTGGCTGAGGCGCGCCTGATCAAGCTCGGTAAGCGGCTCGCGGTCGGCGAAGTCGCCATTCATTCGGACGGCGAGGACGACCTCGTCGCGCATGTGACCTCGACCTATTCAATTCCGGTATAGTGGTATAATAATACCGCATAACCAACATATTGAACTTGATGAGAATTTTCGGTTGACCTGGGCGGCGGTCCCGGATAGATACCCGCGCGGGCCGGTCGGCCAAGGCGCGACGCCCGGATGGATGTGAACATGAAAACCTTTTCGGCAAAGTCCGCCGAGGTCGACAAGAAGTGGGTGATGATCGATGCCGACGGCCTCGTGGTCGGCCGCCTCGCATCGCTTGTGGCATTGCGGCTGCGCGGCAAACACAAGCCGACATTCACGCCGCATGTCGACTGCGGCGACAACGTCATCGTCATCAATGCGGCCAAAGTGGTGCTTACCGGGCGCAAGGTGCAGCAGAAAATCTATCACAAGCACACCGGCTATATCGGCGGCATCAAGGAACGAAGCGCCAAGGCAATTCTGGCCGGCCGCTTTCCCGAGCGGATCGTTGAAAAAGCGGTGGAGCGCATGCTGCCGCACGGGCCGCTCGGCCGCCGTCAGCTCGGCAATCTGCGCGTTTATCCGAACGCCGAGCACCCGCACCAAGCGCAGCAGCCGGAAACGCTCGATATTGCCGCGATGAACCGCAAGAATAAGAGGACCGCGTAATGGCCGAGACGATACAGACGCTCGAGGAGCTGTCTTCGCTCAAGCCCGCGGCGGCGCCACAGCCGCCCAAATACGTTCAAAAGCTCGACAAACAGGGCCGCGCATACGCTACCGGCAAACGCAAGGATGCCGTGGCGCGCGTTTGGATCAAAATGGGCGCCGGCAAAATCGTCATAAACGACCGGCCGGTAGAAACCTATTTCGCGCGTCCAGTGTTGCGCATGCTGATTCAGCAGCCGCTCGTCGCCTCGAACCGGCAAGGCCAATATGACGTCGTCTGCACGGTTTCCGGCGGCGGATTGTCGGGTCAGGCCGGCGCCGTTCGTCACGGCCTGTCCAAGGCGCTGATGCGGCATGAGCCGGAATTGCGCGCCGTTCTCAAACGCGGCGGATTCCTTACCCGCGATTCACGCGTGGTCGAACGCAAGAAGTACGGTCGGGCCAAGGCGCGCCGCAGCTTCCAGTTCTCGAAGCGCTAAGCTTCAGAAAAAGGCCATTGTGCGGATTTCGATGCTCTCGCGCGGCCGCGCCTGCGGCGGGGTAGTCGGATCCGCGAAGGCGGTGTGCGCGGTCCAGCGCGCACGGCCGTCCTTCATGGAATCGAACACTTTGAATACGTAGGCTTCGTCGCGCCGCATGCGCGGAAACCAATACCATTTGTGCGCCGGATTGTATTTGATCGCATAGGTCTGGCCGATGCGGCCGGGCGCGCGCCGTTCTGAGACAATCATATCCTTCGGCGATAGCGTTTGCGCGTCCGCCATAGCAAGCGGATAAGTCTCTACGGGATAGCGGATCGGACGCCAAACCTGGATGATGGCGAAGCGCCGCTGCAACAATTGCTCCGCTTCGTTGGGGAGAATGTCACGCACGCGCTGGGGCGCCGACCATTCAGTGTAGTCGTTGTGGACGCGGCGGACGACCTCTCGTATCTTCTTCGACTCGCGCAATTCGTCATCGGCGGTGCGCAGCGTGTGGTCGAATACGACTACGCGCTTGGCGCCGCTCTCAGCTTTGATCAGCGCCTCCATCTCCGGATAATAGGCGCGTCGGATTTCATCCTCGTCATAGAAGTCCTTAACTTTGGTGTCGTGGCGGATGAAGCGAAAGCCGTGGCGCTCCAACACAAAATCCTCGGAATGCCGACGGCCATTGTGAATGGTTACGCGGCGCGGATCGGGTTTACCGCCGGAGCGCGTGTCGCTGCCGCCCGGACTGGCGACAATGGTGAAGACCTCGCTGCCGTCGTCAACGATATAGTTGAGCGTGGCCTCGATATGGTCCGGTGCAACGTCGAGTTCGACAGTCTGTGCGGCAGTCGGAGGCATAGTAAACTCCCCGTTTCGATTTAATTTATGTGCATGGAGACCTGAAGTGAAGCGGACCGACGAGGCAATAGACCGAAGAATCAAATTCATGCTCTTCGCCGCAAACTACGTAAAATCTCCTCCCACAAGTTGAGCTCGGCGCAATAGGATTTACGCGCGCCTTCGACTAGCAAATCGAAAGCATGGGCACCACCGCGCGGTGGCACGAAGATGGCAATTGCCGCGATCGGTAAAAAAGGGCGCCAGCGGCGCCCTTTTAAGTTTGCATCGCTACTGCAATGCCGGGAGGATACTTACAACGATACTTACGCCGAGTAGTACATTTCGAACTCGACCGGGTGTGGAGTGTGCTCGAAGCGAATGACCTCGCTCATCTTCAGGTCCATGTAAGTGTCGATGAAATCGTCGTCGAACACGCCGCCGGCTTTGAGGAAGTCGCGATCCTTGTCGAGAGTGGCAAGCGCCTCGCGTAGGCTGCCGCACACCGTTGGAATCTTCTTCAGCTCTTTCGGTGGCAAATCGTAAAGATCCTTGTCGGTCGGCTCGCCAGGATTGAGCTTGTTCTTAATGCCGTCGAGGCCGGCCATCAGCATCGCGGCGAAGCCGAGATAAGGATTGCAAAGCGGGTCGGGATAGCGCACTTCGACGCGCTTGGCCTTGGGGGACGAAGCGAGCGGAATGCGGCAGCCGGCCGAACGGTTGCGAACCGAATAGGCGAGCAACACCGGCGCTTCGAAACCGGGGACGAGCCGCTTGTAGGAATTCGTTGTCGGATTCGTGAACGCGTTGATCGCGCGCGCGTGCTTCAGGATGCCGGCGATGTATTGCAGCGCCGTTTCGGAAAGATCGGCATATTTGTTGCCGGCGAACAGCGGCTTGTCGCCCTTCCAAATCGATTGGTGGCAGTGCATGCCCGAGCCGTTGTCGCCATAGACCGGCTTTGGCATGAAGGTTGCGGTCTTGCCGTAGACCTGCGCCACCTGCTGGATGCAGTACTTGTAGATCTGCATCTGGTCGGCCATGCGCACCATCGGCGCGAACTGCATGCCGAGCTCGTGCTGCGCCGAGCCGACTTCGTGGTGATGCTTCTCCACCTTGACGCCCATCTTCGCCATGGCTGCGAGCATTTCCGAGCGCATGTCTTGCGCCGTATCGAGCGGCGGTACGGGGAAGTATCCTTTCTTGAAACCAATATGGTGGCCGAGATTGCCGCCCTCATATTCCGTGTCGGAATTCGTCGGGAACTCGACCGAGTCGACCCGATAGGCGACGTGATAGGGGGTGACGGCGTATTTCACGTCATCGAAGATGAAGAACTCGGCCTCCGGACCAAAGAAGACAGTGTCGCCGACGCCCGTCGACTTCACCAGTCCAGCGGCTTTTTTGCAGATCGAGCGCGGATCGCGATTGTACGGCTCGCCGGTGAGCGGCTCGAGCGTATCGCATACCAGGACAAGGGTTGTCTCCGCGAAAAACGGATCGATGCATGCGCTCTCGGGGTCAGGCATCAGCTGCATGTCTGACTCGTGAATCGCCTTCCATCCGGCGATCGAGGAGCCGTCGAACATGATGCCTTCGGCGAAGGTATCCTCGTCGACGGTCGTTATGTCGGTCGTAACGTGCTGCCACTTGCCGCGCGGATCGGTAAACCGAAAATCGACGTATTTCACGTCGTTGTCCTTGATCATTTTCATGACATTCTTTGGCGTCGTCATGGTCTGCGTACCCTTTCTGGTGGTGCTGTTTATTGCATTGCCCTACTGGCTCAATTTCCGCTCACGACCAGCCGGCGCAAGTAGTCGGACCATCATTAGATGGCGTCTAGTCCGGACTCCCCGGTCCTGATCCGGATTGCTTCTTCGATATTTGAGACGAAGATTTTGCCGTCGCCGATCCGCCCGGTTTGGGCGGCACGACGGATTGCCTCGATCGCCTTTTCAACCATGTCGTCGCCGAGCACAATCTCAATTTTCACTTTGGGTAGAAAATCGACCACGTACTCGGCCCCTCGATACAGTTCCGTGTGCCCCTTCTGGCGGCCGAATCCCTTGGCCTCGGTGACCGTAATGCCTTGCAAGCCGACCTCCTGCAGCGCTTCCTTCACCTCGTCGAGCTTGAACGGCTTGATGATCGCCTCGATTTTTTTCATCTCGTCCCGTCCTCCCGGCTCCGGACGTGTGGAATCCCTTGTGGAACTGTCACCTTGGTTAGCAGGTCCCGTGCCAAGGCTCGGGTCTGGGCTCGCCGTGGGTGAAATCCCAAATACGATCAGTGCGGTAGAGTAGGATTTAACCGTGGCCGGCGAGTCCGGAAACAAGCCCTAGCCAACAAACTAGGCAGCTTGCCTATAAACTCGTCAACATCGGTGGAATAGCGCGTTGTGCCGTCTTTATGCAACGAGACCTTGGGATATTGTGCGGGTCGATGATCGAGGTCCTCACCAATGACGAAATGGCGCAGGCCGACCGGCTGACGATTGACGGAGGTATTGCGGGCCTGTCGCTGATGGAAAGCGCCGGCAAAGCGGTTGCCGATGCCGTTTCGGCGCGCCAGGCACCAGGCAGCCGGGCTGTCGTGATTGCCGGACCCGGCAATAATGGAGGCGATGGCTTCGTTGCCGCCCGGCACCTCGCCGAACGTCACTATGCAGTGAAAGTTCTGTTGGTCGGCGATCCCGAGAAATTAAAGGGCGACGCCGCGGCAGCCGCCAAAAAATGGAATGGTCAAATTGTCGCCGCGCAGCCCGACGCGTTGCAGGGGGCCGACATCGTCATCGATGCGCTGTTCGGTGCCGGCCTCGATCGTCCGGTCGAGGGATTCGCGCATACAATGATCGAGGCCGTGAACGCTCAGGCGGCGCCGATCGTGGCCGTCGACCTGCCGAGCGGTATCAACGGCACATCCGGAGCCGTGATGGGCGTGGCGGTGAAGGCCACCCAGACGGTTACGTTCTTCCGCAAGAAGGTGGGCCATCTCCTCATGCCGGGCCGCGCACATTGCGGCGCGATCGCGATTGCTCAAATCGGCATTCCGGCCTCGGTGCTGGGGCGCATTCGGCCACAGACTTTCGAGAACGTTCCTAAGCTTTGGCGAGATGCGTTTCCAGTGCCGCGCGTTGCGGGCCACAAATACGATCGCGGCCATACGGTCATCGTATCGGGTCCATTGTGGTCGACTGGCGCTGCGAGGCTTGCGGCGCGCGGCGCACTACGGGCGGGAGCCGGTCTGGTGACAATCGCTAGTCCCCGCGATGCGCTCGCCGTCAACGCGGCTGCCAGTCTTGCCGTGATGGTGCGGCCGGTCGACGGCGCTACCGACTTGTCCACTTTTCTTGCCGACCGCCGCCTCAATGCCCTGGCGATCGGTCCGGGGATTGGTGTTAACGAAGCGACTTGCGAACTCGTTCTCGCGGCACTCGCCGGTGAGCGCGCGGTCGTGCTGGACGCCGATGCGATGACGAGCTTTGCCGATGCGCCGCAACGCCTGGCGGCGGCTCTTAAGTCACGCGGTGACCGTGCGACGATTCTCACGCCGCATGAGGGAGAGTTTGCAAGATATTTCCATAGCTTGGACAAGCTTACCAAAGTAGGGTCAAAGCTCGATAGGGCGCGGCGAGCGGCGGAGCTGACCAGCGCAACAGTTCTCATCAAAGGCCCTGACACGGTGGTTGCCGCTGCCGACGGCCGCGCGTGCATCGCGACGAATGCGCCGGCCGTTCTCGCGACCGCGGGCGCCGGCGATGTGCTCGCGGGCATCGTTGCAGGCCTGCTGGCGCAGCATATGCCGGCATTTGAGGCCGCAGCCGCAGCGGTCTGGCTTCACGGCGAGGCCGCAAGGGCGTTCGGTCCTGGCCTGATATCTGAGGACTTGCCGGATATGCTGCCGCGCGTTTACCGCGCCTTGTTTGGCTAAACTCCTGGCCAATCCAAGCGTTTGCGGGCTATTTTATTAGTGGCGCGCGCTCTCTTCATGATATAAGCGCGGCCAGCGGGCCGCCCTGCGCGTCGCGGGCGTGGCGGAATTGGTAGACGCGCGGGATTTAGGTTCCCGTGACGAAAGTCGTGGGGGTTCGAGCCCCTCCGCCCGCACCAGCCGGGCGGTTTCTCCAAAACTTGGCGGACACACCGCAAACAGAGAGCGATATTATCTTGGTCCGCGATATTGGGCCGTGAAGAGTAGTGCCGATGGAAGTGACCGAAACCGCCGCGGCGGGTCTTAAGCGCGAATATCGTGTCGTCGTCCCAGCAACCGATCTCGAGGCCAAGGTGAACGCGCGGCTCGACGATCTCAAGGGCCGCGTGCAACTGAGGGGTTTTCGCCCGGGCAAGGTCCCGGTCGCCCACCTCAAGCGCCTTTACGGCAAATCCGCCATGGCCGAGGCCATCGAGGCTGCGGTGCGGGAGGCCAATTCCAAGATCGTGACCGATCGGGGGCTTAAGTTGGCTACCGAGCCCAAGGTCGTGCTGCCGCCGGAGGAGGGCGCCGTCGAGGGCATCATCGCGGGCAAGGCGGACCTTGCCTACACGGTCGAGATGGAAATCGTCCCACCGATTACGCTTGCCGATTTCAAGACCATTAAACTCGAACGGCTCACTGCGCCGGTCGAAGATGCCGAGGTCGACGAAGCGCTGAAGACGCTTGGCGAGCAAAACCGGCCCTACCTCGACAAGGGGGATGCACCGACTGAAAACGGAGACCGCATAACTATTTCGTTCGAAGGCACGGTCGACGGGACCCCGTTCGAGGGCGGCTCGGGCGACGATATTGCCTTGGTGCTGGGATCGGGCCAGTTTATTCCCGGCTTCGAGGAGCAGCTGGTTGGCGTCAAAGCCGGCGAGAGCCGGACCGTGAATGTCAAATTTCCCGAAAATTATCGGGCCGTCGCGGTGGCCGGCAAAGACGCGGTTTTCGCGGTCACGGCAAAGAAGGTTGAAGCGCCCGGTTCGGTCGCGCTGGACGACGATTTTGCCAAATCCCTCGGACTGGAGTCGCTTGCGAAACTCCGCGAAGCGGTTCGCGAACGGATCGAGCGAGAGCACGCGGGCGCCACGCGGCAAAAAATCAAGCGCGCGCTATTGGATCAACTCGACGCGGGTCACAAGTTTGAGCCGCCGCCAACTCTGGTCGAGGAGGAGTTCAAGAACGTTTGGACGACGATCGAAAACGATCTCAGGCAACAGGGGCGGACTTTCGCCGATGAGGGAACCACCGAAGAAAAAGCCCGCGAGGAATACCGCGCCATCGCCGAACGTCGGGTGCGGCTGGGCCTGGTTCTTGCGGAGATCGGTGAGAAAAATAATCTCAAGGTGACCGACGAACAACTCACTCAAGCCATCGTCGCTCAGGCCAGAATGGCGCCTGGGCAGGAGCAGCAGGTTTGGGACTATTACCGCAACAATCCTACTGCGCTGGCCGCTTTGCGCGCCCCCCTGTTCGAAGACAAGGTTGTCGATTTCCTCCTCGAATTGGCCAACGTCACGGAAAAGCCGGTTTCTCGGGACGAACTGTTCAAGGAAGACGACGACTAGAGGCGGGGTGCGTCTGGGGCGTTCGCGGGTGTTGCGTCTTGTCAGCGCAATATCTGCGCTTATCTTGGGTAGTGGGCCGGCCCAATGTGCGGTCGTGTGTAACGGCGACGGCGGCTTCGACAAGGCGCCCCGACTCAAGCCACATTGAGTGAAGCGACTTTCCGATAGGCCCTACGGCCTGACCCGGGGTCAGGCGGCCCAAAGTCAGGTGAGTGATGCGCGATCCCCACGACACATACATGAACTACCTGGTCCCCATGGTGGTCGAACAGACCAATCGGGGGGAGCGGGCCTACGACATCTATTCGCGGCTGCTCAAAGAGCGGATCATCTTCATTACCGGTCCGGTAGAAGACGGTATGGCGTCGCTCGTTGTCGCGCAGCTGCTGTTTCTCGAGGCTGAAAATCCGAAAAAGGAAGTCTCGATGTACATCAATTCGCCGGGCGGCGTGGTGACTTCCGGCCTGGCGATCTACGACACCATGCAATTTATCCGGCCGGCCGTCTCGACGCTCTGCACGGGTCAGGCGGCATCGATGGGTTCGCTGTTGCTCGCCGCCGGCGCCAAGGATCTACGCTTTGCGCTTCCCAATGCCCGGATCATGGTGCACCAGCCGTCAGGCGGGTTCCAAGGCCAGGCGACCGACATCATGCTGCACGCCCAGGAGATCCTGAACCTCAAGCGGCGGCTCAACGAAATCTATGTCAAGCATAGCGGTCAGCCGCTCAAAAGGATCGAGGATGCATTGGAACGCGACATGTTCCTAACGTCCGAAATGGCCAAGGAATTTGGCCTCATTGACAAAGTGATTGAGAAACGGCCCGAGGAGCCCAGTCTGAAGGCCGAGCCTATCCTCAAGGGGGTTGGCTGACCGCGCGTTAGTGCCTCGAAATCGAGCGATTCGCCGGCCACAAAGTGTAGTTTCCGTATGGGGTCAAGCGTATTCTAGGCCCTGTGATCCAGAAAACACAGTGCGTCAAAGTCGTGTTATCGTTAATGGATTCTTGATTGGCACGCCGCTAGCATGTCAGCTTGTGTCCGGGCGAAAGGTGTTCACACTTGGCATCTACCGGCAAGCTGGTTTGATGCGGTGACGACGGAGGCCACGGAATATTAGTTTAGTGCAGTGCTTCTTAGGATTTCTTGTTGAAGCATTGTGCGGGTCGAGACGGAGATTGGAATGAGCAAAGTTGGCGGTGGCGATTCAAAGAATACGCTTTACTGCTCGTTCTGCGGCAAGAGCCAGCACGAGGTGCGCAAGCTTATTGCCGGGCCGACCGTCTTTATCTGCGACGAATGCGTTGAACTGTGCATGGACATCATTCGCGAGGAGAACAAGTCCTCGCTGGTGAAGTCGCGCGACGGGATTCCCACTCCGCGTGAAATCCGCAAGGTTCTCGATGACTATGTCATCGGCCAGGATCATGCCAAGAAGGTCCTTTCGGTCGCCGTCCACAATCACTACAAGCGGCTCAATCATCAGAGCAAGCATAACGACGTCGAGCTCGCGAAATCGAATATATTGCTGATCGGACCAACCGGTTCGGGTAAGACGCTGCTGGCGCAAACCCTGGCGCGCATCCTCGATGTGCCGTTCACCATGGCGGACGCGACGACGCTGACCGAAGCCGGTTACGTCGGCGAAGACGTCGAGAATATCATTTTGAAGCTTCTGCAATCGGCGGACTACAATGTCGAACGCGCCCAGCGCGGTATCGTCTATATCGACGAAATCGACAAAATTTCGCGTAAATCCGATAATCCCTCGATTACGCGTGATGTGTCGGGCGAGGGCGTGCAACAGGCTCTCTTGAAAATCATGGAGGGCACGATCGCGAGCGTGCCGCCCCAAGGAGGCCGCAAGCATCCGCAGCAGGAATTTCTCCAGGTCGACACGACGAATATCCTGTTCGTCTGCGGCGGAGCTTTCGCGGGCCTTGAAAAAATCATCTCGGCGCGCGGCCGCTCCACGTCGATCGGATTTGGCGCCAAGGTGATGGCGCCGGAGGATCGCAAGCAGGGGGAAATTTTCCGCGACGTCGAGCCGGAGGATCTGCTGAAGTACGGCCTCATTCCGGAATTCGTCGGCCGGCTTCCCGTCGTTGCAACCCTGGAAGATCTCGACGAGGCGTCGCTTAAGCGCATCCTCACCGAGCCGAAGAACGCGTTGGTCAAACAGTATCAGCGCATGTTCGAAATGGAGACGGTCGACCTTACGCTAGCCGAAGAGGCTCTCGCGGCTATCGCTCGCAAGGCGATTGACCGTAAGACTGGCGCGCGCGGCCTGCGTTCGATCATGGAGGGCATTCTGCTCGATACGATGTTCGATTTGCCGAGCCTGGAAGGAGTGGAGGAAGTCGTAATCTCGCGTGAGGTGGTCGAGGGTAGCGCGAGGCCGCTCTATATCTATGCGGACCGGTCTGACCGGGCGGGGGACGCCGGCGGTGCGAGCGCCTGACGAAAGAGCGAAACCCGCAGGTCCGATTTCTTCGCGCGGCCGTCCGCGAACTGCCACCGCGGCAAATGGGCCGCGGCAAGCCGTGCTTTCTTGACACGCTTGTGGCGCAGCCCCACGTATAGCGTGCCAACGACGATCGCGTACGAGCAGTCGCGTGCGATAGACTGGGCGAATTGCGTAGGCGTCCTTCGGATCCGGATCAGCCGAGGTTCGGGGGGTTACTCGGCGGCCCGTCGCGGCAGATCGGTGTGCGAACCGCCGCGGCGGACGAAAGAAAAAGGAAGTGGGCTATGACAAGCGTCGCCAAACCCAAGCCGCTCCCGACCGACGAAAGCCGGGCCTACCCGGTGTTGCCGCTGCGGGACATCGTGGTGTTTCCGCACATGATCGTTCCGCTGTTCGTCGGCCGCGAGAAATCGATCAAGGCCCTTGAGGAAGTCATGCGCTCGGACACGTTCATTCTGCTGGCGACACAGAAGAACGCATCCGACGACGACCCGGCTACCGACGCCATTTACGGGGTTGGCACGCTCGCGAGCGTGCTGCAGCTGCTCAAGCTCCCGGACGGCACCGTCAAGGTGCTGGTCGAGGGTTCTGCGCGCGCGCAAGTCAAAAAATACACCGACCGTGACGAGTATTTCGAAGCCGAGGCGGTTGTGATCGCGGATTCGTCGGGCGATCAGGTCGAGGCTGAGGCGCTGGCGCGGTCGGTCGTCAACGAATTTGAAGGCTATGTAAAGCTGAACAAGAAGGTATCACCCGAAGTCATCGGCGTGGTTCAGCAAATCGAGGACTATGCCAAGCTCGCCGATACCGTGGCTTCGCATCTCGCCGTCAAGATTCCCGACAAGCAATTGATCTTGGAGACGCCCATCGTCACCGAGCGGTTGGAGAAGGTGCTCGGGCTGATGGAGAGCGAAATCTCCGTGCTGCAGGTCGAGAAGCGCATCCGCACGCGGGTCAAGCGTCAGATGGAGAAGACGCAGCGCGAGTACTACCTCAACGAGCAAATGAAGGCGATCCAAAAAGAGCTCGGTGACGAGGACGGCAAGGACGAACTCGCCGAGCTCGAAGAGAAAATTAAACACACCAAGTTGTCGAAGGAAGCGCGCGAAAAGGCGCAGCACGAGATCAAGAAGCTGCGTCAGATGTCGCCGATGTCGGCGGAAGCCACCGTCGTGCGCAACTACCTCGACTGGCTGTTGTCGATCCCGTGGAACAAGAAATCGAAGATCAAGAAGGATCTCACGCTCGCTGAGCAGATCCTCGACGCCGATCATTACGGCCTCGAGAAGGTCAAGGAGCGCATCGTCGAGTATCTCGCGGTCCAGCAGCGCGCCAACAAGCTGACCGGACCGATCCTGTGCCTGGTCGGCCCGCCGGGGGTGGGCAAGACCTCGCTCGGCAAGTCGATCGCGAAAGCGACCGGGCGCGAATTCGTTCGCGTGTCGCTGGGCGGCGTGCGCGACGAGGCCGAGATTCGCGGCCATCGGCGGACCTATATCGGTTCGATGCCGGGCAAGATCATCCAGTGCATGCGGAAGGCTAAGACTTCGAATCCGCTGTTCCTGCTCGACGAAGTCGACAAAATGGGCGCCGATTTCCGCGGCGATCCGTCATCGGCGCTGCTCGAAGTGCTCGATCCCGAACAGAACCACGCTTTCAACGATCACTATCTCGAAGTCGACTACGACCTGTCCCATGTGATGTTCATCACCACGGCGAATACGCTCAACATTCCGCCGCCGCTGATGGACCGGATGGAGATCATTCGTATCGCCGGTTACACCGAGGACGAGAAGGTCGAAATCGCCCGCAAGCACCTCATCCCGCACGCCATCGTCAAGCACGGACTCGATCCGAAGGAGTGGTCGATCGACGATGACGCGCTGCTTACGATCATTCGGCGTTACACCCGCGAAGCGGGCGTTCGCAATCTCGAGCGCGAACTGTCGACGCTGATCCGCAAGGCGGTAAAGGAACTGACGATTTCGAAGAAAGAGTCGGTCCAAGTCACCGACAAAGTCCTGGCGGAATATCTCGGCGTGCCGAAATTCCGCTTCGGCGAGGTGGAGGACGAGGATCAGGTCGGGGTCGTTACCGGCCTCGCTTGGACCGATGTCGGCGGCGAGCTTCTCACGATCGAAGCGGCCATGATGCCGGGTAAGGGGAAGATGACGGTAACCGGCAATCTGCGCGATGTGATGAAGGAATCGATTTCCGCGGCGGCTTCCTATGTCCGCATGCGCGCAGTCGCCTTCGGTATCGAGCCACCGTCATTCGACAAGCGCGATATCCATGTGCACGTGCCGGAAGGCGCAACGCCGAAAGACGGCCCCTCCGCGGGGGTCGCCATGGTCACCGCTATCGTCTCGGTAATGACCGGTATCCCGGTGCATCGCGACGTGGCGATGACCGGCGAAATCACGCTGCGTGGCCGGGTGCTGCCAATCGGCGGCCTCAAGGAAAAGCTCCTTGCGGCGCATCGGGGCGGCATCAAGACAGTGCTTATTCCCGAAGAAAATGCCAAGGATTTGGTCGAGATCAACGATAGCATCAAGAGCGGGCTCGATATCATTCCGGTGTCCCGGATGGATGAGGTTTTGGCGCGCGCTTTGGTGCGCAAGCCCGAGCCGATCGTGTGGGAGGAAGCCACGGCCAAGCCCGTCGATGTTCCTGAGCCGGTTGTGGAGGAAGATTCTTCCGGCCTTACCGCGCACTAACTCACTATTAGACCAGATAAAGGCGGCGTCCGGATGGGCGCCGCCTTTATTGTTTGCGGTTTTCATGCACCGGTGGATATTGGCTCGCGGCGTGAGTTTCGCTAAATAGTCCGCAGGGGCGAGGACAGCGGTGCCGCCGACGCAGAGAAGGCGCCGTCAACATGGATAGAGACGCGCGTGCGCAACATCGTTCGTCCGATCGCAGGAGGCGTTGCGCTTGCGATCGCTGGGGCTGGAATGGCGAGCGTGGCACGGGCTGCCGACGATTTTCCGCTCACAGGCAATTATACGCAGAACGTCGCCTGCAAGGGCGATGGCAGCGATCCTGCCGCCGCCAAAGTCACGATTTCGCCCGAAGAGATCGTGTCGAATGTCGGAGTTTGCACAATCTTGGATAAGAAAAAGGACGGCCAGAGCATCTCCGCCCACGTTGAATGTAAATTCGCCGGCGGGCCGCTGATGGGCGATATCACTTTTACCCTTCGTCCCGATAACACCGTGGAATTCATCGATCGCGATATGACGTATAAGGCGCTGCTCTATCGCTGTCCGCAGTGATTGAACTTTGTTTGAGCGTTCCTATCGGAGGAGTCTGCGCATGAGTCACTATCGCGGCCTGCAGACAGAGTCGGTGATGTTTCGCGGCTACAACGGCGATCAGGGTGAGGCCTATTACGCAAGGCCGACCGTCGCCGGAAAGTATCCCGGCATCGTCGTGATCCACCACCTTCCCGGGTGGGACGGGTGGATCATCGAGGTGGTGCGCAAATTCGCTCATCACGGTTATGCGGCGATCTCGCCGCATTTATACTTCCGCGAAGGTTCCGAAAGCCCCGACGATCTCGGGGCGCGCGTGCGTGCGGGCGGCGGTGTCGCCGACGCACAAGTCATGGGTGACGTCGCTGGCGCGATTGCGTATCTGCGGGCGCAGCCCAACGCGAACGGCAAAATAGGCGTGATTGGATTTTGCTCCGGCGGCCGCCACACCTATCTCGCGGCCTGCACGCTGTCGGGGATTGACGCCGCGGTCGACTGCTGGGGCGGCAACGTGATTGTCGATAATCCGAAGGAACTTAATGCGAAACGGCCGGTGGCTCCGATCGATCTGACGGAGAAACTGAATTGTCCGCTATTGGGCATATTCGGCAATGACGACGCCAATCCGACCGCCGATCAAGTGAACAGGACGGAGGCCGTCCTCAAGCGCCTCAAAAAAACCTACGAGTTCCACCGTTACGATGGCGCAGGGCACGCATTCTTCAACACCTACCGCGATGCCTATCGGCCCGAGCAAGCACTGGACGGTTGGAAGAAGGTCTTCGCCTTTTTCAATCGGTATCTCGCGACGTCAACGGCAAACATTGCCGCGGAATAACCCGACGAAAATCGAAGGATCAGGCCATGTGCTCCTATATCGTCGAAAAGACGGCCCTGGTCGGCAGTGCAAAGGGCCGCAAAGGCTGGATGCGGATCGACACCGCGAATGTTTATTTCGACCATCCATACTACTCGACGCTCGATCATGTGCTCGCCATCGACTTCACCAATGAGGGCGAGGGCGGCCGTGATCGCGTCGCAATCGAACTGAGCGCCGATTCCGCGCGCGCCCTGGTCGAGCGCATTCTTGCGGCTCTTGCCAGCGGTGAGGCGGCACATGCCGCCCCGGCGAGCGAACCGACATCGCCCACGCTTACGATGCCATGCTAAACGGTAAATTTGGCGCGCGTTCGCGCACCGTGCGGAGGAGAGAGATTTCGATGAAAACACTGGCTTATCTTTTGGCGATTGTTTGCGCCGTTGTCGCGGTGGTGTACTACAAGATCCCGGCAGGCTCGTTGCCGGAATTCATGCCCGGCTATATGGCCGACTCCTCGCACATTCACACGACACACGCCCTGGCCGCCGCGATCGCTGCGGTCGTGCTCGTCATCGTTGGCTGGATTGTCGGGCGGTCGCGAGCCTAGGATTCGCCGCCGCGGGTCATTGCCGACGCAGTGTCTCGCTGTCGGTTACGTGCCTGGCTATCTTTTTGCAAGCAGTTTGCGCTGCACGCGTTCATCGAACCGCGAGACGCTGACGACAACCCGTTGATGCGTGCCGCCGCCGATCCGTTCGATCTCATCGCGCGCCGCAACGCGGAAAGTGATTGTCCGGCCTTCGATTCCGGTCACCTCGGCCGTTGCGGTGACGCGCAATCCGATCGGGGTCGCCGCAGTGTGACTGATATCGAGCTGAATGCCGAGGCTCTGGTGACCGGCCGGGAGAAGCTGTTCAACGGCGGCGAGCGCTGCGGCTTCGATAATATTGATCATGACTGGCGTCGCCAGGACGGCGATCCGTCCCGAGCCGACGAAGGAAGCGGTATGTTCCGGGCCAACGACGATTTCCGCTGTTCCGGTGAGGCCGGGCAGGACACGACCAAGGAGAGGGCTGCCGCCGCTAGGCGAGGTCATGCCGTCTTATAGCGCCAAATTGCCCGATGGTGCGTAGCGATCAATGCTAATGTATTATTGTAGCGGCCTGACAGTCGAAAGGGACGATTGATGTATCGATATACGCTTTTAACTGCCGCCCTCATTGCGATCGCGCCGACGGGCCCGTGTTTTGCGGTCAGCGCGAAGGAAAAGATGGAGACCTGCAAGTTCGGCGCTGACGGTCAAAAGCTGCAGGGCGCCGCGCGCGACGCTTTCATGAAGAAGTGCATGGCGAACCGCAACGATCCGCGCGGTTCGGCTACGGGCACGCCCGCCGCGGCGCCGGCGAAACAATAGCGCACGCGACGCTAGCTTGCCTTGAACCAAGAGAGACTCCGGCCATGACAACTACAGCTCCGGACGTGCAAGACCGTGCGGCCAGGACGACGGACTACGATGCGCAGGATGTCGAGTATCTCCGCCACGGCGATCAATCGCTCCTGGCCCGCGTGTTCACGCCGCGCGGCAGCGGCCCATTTCCCGCGCTGGTCGAGGTTCATGGCGGCGCTTGGTGCCTTTCCGATCGCAAGACCGAGCATTTGCGCCACGAATTCATGGCTTCTCGCGGAATCGTTTCATTCGCGCTCGACTTCCGTTCCGGAGAAACCGATCCTTATCCGGCATCGCTGCAGGACATTAATTTCGCCGTACGGTTTCTGAAGCTGCACGCCAGAGAGTTTAAGACGCAGCCGCGATCGATCGGCCTGTCCGGACAATCGAGCGGCGGCCATCTGGCGATGCTCGCAGCCATGCGGCCGTACGATCCGCGCTACGCCGCGATCGCGCTGCCGTCCGGCGCAGCGCATGATGCAACCGTGCGCGCCGTCGTAATGTCGTGGCCGGTGATCAATCCGCTCAGCCGTTATCGGCACGCCAGGCGCGCGCTCGCCGCCGTCAACGCGCCGGAATGGCCGAAATCGATCATCGCGCGCCACGATTCATATTGGCGCTCGGAAGCCAACATGGCCGAGGGCAATCCGATGCTGGCGCTCGAGCGTAGTGAGAAAGTGCAGACGCCACCCGCGATATGGTTTCAAGGCAGAGGCGATACGCTGCACGACTACAAGGATGCCGATTCGGACTTTCCCGGCAACGAGCCGCAACGCTTCGTTGCGAACTACCGCAAAGCCGGCGGCGAAATCGAGCTGCACTATCTCGACATGGATCGCCACGCCGGCCACGCGCCGGACCTTTCAAAGACCGGCGACATGTTCGACCGCATGGTGGAATGGGTAGGGCGGCATATCGCCGTTGGGATCTTGTAAGCGGCTATGTGATCGAATGCAGCGCACCAATGGTCCGCTTCTAGGCAGAGAGCGGACATCCTGCAAACGTCGCCCGAAGACCGGGTTTGACCCTGAGCGAAAGTCGAGCAGCCAAATTTGCTGTGACGCACAACACAGTGGCAGTGGTTGCTCAATCAGGTTTTCGACGGCCGGCATGCTGGTAGCGGCAAGCCAAATCCAAGCATACCGCCGCCCTTTTGCACCCGCACGATGGATTTGGCCCATCTAGCCAGTACGAAGTCTAGCTTGCCATCACAAAATCCCAAAACTAAAGTACGAAACAGCGTGGGACGGCAAGACGCCGGACCTGGTTCATGAGGGAGGGCGACCATGGCCATTTGGCAGAAAAAGACACCTAACGCAATCGCAGCAGAGAAAACGTTAACTAACAACCCGAACCCAGACCCATATCTTCCGGTGCCAGACTTTACCTACAGCTCAGATTGCCTGGCACAAATGATCGTCGACGCGTGGGTCGATCCAACTTACCAAGCTGCGCTATTGCAACGCGCAGGTATCACCGTGACGCCCGCCGCTGTGCAACTAGCCACTCAGTCGGTCAATTCATGCGGCTTCAATCTGGAGCGCGCCGTCGTGATCTCGGAAGCTGAATACTATAATCACTATACCGAGCAAGCCCCCAATGAAGTTGTTTTTGTGCTGCCGGACCTAGACCGTGTGAGCGTTCACCCGACGGGCAAGTCTCTTCTAGAGACGGCCAAATTGCTGATGGCGACGACGCCGAACGGAATCTAGCGCAGTTGCGACCCGGTCTAAGCTGAAGGCGGCGTGTCACTAGGTTGAGCGAGGTCGATCGCATCATCCGGGAAACGATGCGGGTAACAGCTCGGAAGTGGGAGGTTTCGAATGGCACGGCTGGTAACTGAGTGGGTCAATGTCACGAACGATATTACGATCATCGCTCGCGAGTCAGGAGAGGTTTGGTTTCGTACCCGGAACGACACAAAAGAGGGCGTAGATCCGTTCGCGACCCCGATGACGGGTGGGGGCGCGACGGGCAGTACGATCAGACTGCTCGACGGTGCAATCAATCTGGGATTTGCCGGAATTGAAAAGCGCCTCGCGCGCCCGGACCTGACGCCCGCCGGCTATGTTGTCGCCTTGGTCGGCGCCTATCACACCTCTGTCGACACGCCTCGAAATCTCCGGCGCGCCGCCAAGCGCTTCCAGGAGCTGGGAAGGCCTGAGGTCGCGGCCTACCTTGAAGTGCGCGCGCGCGAGGAGACCGGTCACGACCGGCTTGCACTCAAGGATCTGCGTGCGCTGGGTGTGCCTGGCGAACGGCTCGTCGCCAACTTCATCCCGAAAGGCATCAAGCCGCTCTGCAAGCGCTTCGATGACCTCTGCGTCGAAGACTATCCGATCGGCTGCATCGGCTATTCATACTGCCTGGAGCGCATCGCCGCGCTCAAGCAGAAGACCGATATCGAGAAGGTTCAGGCGCTGTGCCCCGATGGGGTCGATGCGACCCGCTTCCTCAGAAGTCACAGCTGCCTCGGAAGCGAGGTCAGTCACGTCGAAGAGACGATCGAATTCGTCGCGTCCCTTCCTGCGAATGACCGCATCAGCGTGGTTCAGGAGACGTACCGATCGGCACTGATCATGGCGGAGGGATATAATCACGAGCTCCTCAAATCCGAGGCGGAGATGCTCAAGGAACTTCGCCAGGCAGTCGGAGAGCCGCTCCCCAGCATCGCCCCTTCACACGGTAAAAACCTCGACGCTCGGCCCGCGGCATGATCGAGAATCCACTTCGGTGCACGTAAGCCGAGCAGCCTATTAGTATAAAGCTGTCAGAAAATCGCGTGCACGCCGGAGGTCTGCCGTTGTTGTTCCTTCGTTGAACCAACGGTAGATTGGTTCAATCAGCACTCGCGCCTCGTCGGTTCTTTCATGTTGCCGCCATAGCTTTGCGAGGCTGGTAGCTGCTCGTAATTCCATAGATTTGGAATTTTGGCGGCGTGCTACTTCAATGGCTTTCTTGAAGTAAAGCTCAGCTTCGGCAATTTCCGCTGGGTTCAGTGCGAGAAGAATCTCCGCTCTTTGGCGATGCAACTCAGCTTCCCACGACCGTCCTGTCGCGTCACTGATCTCGCGCAATGTTTGCGCAACAATTGACGCCGCAGTCTCATTATCACCGAACCGAGTGTGCATGTCGGCCAACCAGCTATACATCATCGGAAGCATGAAGCCGACGCCCGTACGGCGTCCTTCGGCAATTCCCTTTTGTATCTGGGCCACAGCTTCTTGAAGTCGACCAAGTTCACCAAGTGCGCGACCTCGGGAAATGGTAGATAGAAGCACGTACAAGGAGAACCGTTGTTCGTGTGACATCTCGAGGCTTCGCTCGGCACTTTCGAGGGCGCGAGCCGGATCGCCGCGCAGAAGATGGACCACGGACGTCATGTAATAGGCAAATGCGATGCTATAGGGCTGTGCGAGATCCCGTGCGAGGGCGAGGGCTTCGGAAACGCGCGCTAACGATTGGTCTGGATAACCAAGAAACCACAAGTCCCAAGATAGCAGTAATAAGGAAGCCACTTGCGGTTCTACCATGTAAAGGGTGTAAACCGATTTCCTTCCCCCACTTTTTGAAAGCGCGATCGACTCCTCGAAGTGTCGTCTCGACCTTTGAAACTCGCCGATGGTCAGGAGTGTACTTCCCATAACTCGATGAGCTACCATCAATAGAGTGTTATCAGACCTTTCTTCTGACCTTGATAGGAACTCGCTGGCCATAGCGAGTGCTTCGTCATTTCTGCCGCCCATCCAGGAATTTCCCCAAAGCCCAAAGAGTGCTTGGAAATACTCGGGCGGCCTGTCGAGTTTGAGGCACAAAGTGCGCGCCCGCGCAAACGCATCGCGAGTTTCTGCAGCGGCATACCCTTGAACAGCGATCAGTGGGATGCCCAGCGCCAACTGAATTTCGATCTCTTCTTTGTTATGTTGGGGCGTATCTGGCAATGCCTTCAAGAGCTGCAGCGCGTTCCGAAAATGACCAATGGCTTCTACGTTGGCTGAGTTTGCAAGGGCGCGACGACCAGATTCACGCCAGCAGCGGATAGCCAGTTCGTTATTCCCGGCCTGGCTATAATGATAGGCCAGGATCTCAGGTCTATTTTCGACTGCCTCATGAAAATGGGTCTCCAACACTGCGGCGATATCCGCGTGAATCTCCTGTCGCTTCCCGCGGAGCAGAGAGTTGTAGACCGCATCACGCAATAAGACATGTTTGAAGGCAAAACGTACGGAAGGCGAAACGCCGGTCCGATAGATTACATCGGCCTCTTCAAGTTGCGAGAGCGCGGAGCGGAGATCAGTTTCGTCAGTTCGAGATGCGGCAGACAAAAGATCGTAGGAAAACTCTCGGCCAATTACGGCGGCGATTTGCGCCAGTCTACGGCCGTGCGCAACGCGATCGAGGCGCTCCATCAAAGCATCGTGTAGCGTCTCGGGAACTCTGGCCGCTGCGAGCGGTGTAGGTTCGACAGAATCGTTTTTTTTCTGTCTATTTTGTTTCGGTGTGTTGATAATGCTAGTCGTGAGTTCCTCTATGAAAAGCGGCACGCCGTCCGCCTTTTCGATAATTTGATCGAGAATTTGTTGGGATAAACTGCCTTCTCTCAAAAGCTCTTTGATCATCCTTGTCACTTCGCTGCGCGATAAACGGGTGAGCGAGTGCAGGGTTACGTTGGCGAGGGTCGACCAGTTGTGGCGAAATTCAGGTCTGTACGAAGCTACAAGCAGAATGCGGGCGCGATCAATCCGGCTAATAGCCAGGTCAAGCAGCTCAAGCGTGGACGGATCAATCCAATGCACGTCCTCGAAGATACACAGCGTCGGGCGCTTGGCAGACAGAGATAAAATCAGCTCTAGAAGCTTATCTACTGTCCTATTCTTTATTTGCTGTGGAGTAAGTGTGGACAGACCGCTCTGATCTTCTATTGAAATCGACAGTAGACGAGCGATCAGTGAAGCCGATTCGGCTGGGTCATCCATCAATCCCGCAAGATAGGCCTTTACCTTGGAAAATTTGTCAGCATCGGAGTCGGCTGCGGCTAGTTGGGCGGCTAATTCTATTTGCTCGATAACTGGAAAAAATGCGCTCTGGCTGTGATACGGAGAACACTGATAGTTTAATAAAAAGTAAGACTCGTTCTGGATGTTTGCCTTCAGCTCATGGATGAGTCTTGATTTACCAACTCCCGGAATACCAGAAAGTAGTACGACTTGACCGTCAGCTTCTTTGATTTTTTGCCACCGATCTAGCAATAGGTTCAGTTCAGTTGAACGACCAACCAGCGGAGTGAGGGAGCTCACATGCGCAGCCTCGAAACGGGTCGCACTGTGCTTCGCGGAAAGTACGCGATACACGCGAAGGGGCTTGGTAATGCCTTTGAGCTCTCGAAAACCAAGGTCTTGAAAATCAAAAGCCCCCGATGCGAGTCGTTGCGTAGAGTCAGACACAAGCAGAGTGTTAGGCGCGGCGAGCGTTTGCAGCCGAGCAGCGATGTTCGGCGTCTCGCCTACGGCTTCCATCCAGCCCCCGGGACCACTGGTCTGGCCGACCACAACTCGACCCGAGCAAATACCCACTCGCGAAGAAAGCGTAGCTGCACCGCGAATGTTGGTGATTTCAGAGAGGATTGCCAGGGCAGCGTGCACGGCACGGACCGCATCATCCTCATGTGCGCGCGGCCAACCAAAAAATGCCATTACGCCATCGCCGGCATAGCTCGCGACCTGACCGTCGTATCGGCTGATCGCTGCGCTGCAGACCTTTCGATATGCGTCAATCAGCATCCGAAGATCTTCAGGATCCAATTTTTCCGAGAGCTCGGTAGACCCTATGAGATCACAGAACATCACTGTGATCTGACGGACTTCAGGTTCGTGATTCTCTAGTGGCGACGGCATTGCGAAAGGTTTTTGCTGGTCACAAGTCGATCGGTGACCGAGAGCCCAATAACGTCGGCTCTACCCTGGAAGACTCGGTTTTGCTCACGAACGATAGCACAATATCCTATGACTTTTGCGAAGCCGGTGTTATTGCTTCAGCGCATCCCCCGCCGCAGATGGAAAGATTCTAAACGATTGGAATCACTTAGCATATCTGGCCGATCCGTCGTTCTTCGTCCCCAATGCAGCGCCTGGTAAACCCCGCCCTGATAGGCGCCGAGCGCGCCGCCGCACCGCAACGGTGACGCCGGCATATTCTAAGACGGCGGTGAGCGTGTCGTGGACGATCGCAAGCGGCATTGTCCTTCGGTCCCGGTGCCACCGGGGCCTCTTTTTTCGTTGCTGAGGAATCCCCGCGCATCATTGGTTTAGCTCGCAGATGAGCTAGTCGAATGAGTAATGGGGACTTCGCCCAACCGCGAAATCCGCGAGAAAGGCAGTTGCCGCTCATCACGATGCGCTGGAATTTCCGGACGGCCGGATCGAAGTCTGAATTCTCAGAAACGTCAAGAGCACGCGCCATCGGCTAACGAGTGACTCGAGAGTTTGTGCCGCATCATTTGATGATTTCGTCGGCAGTGGCGAGCAACGTCGAGGGAATGGTGAGGCCGAGCGCGGTTGCCGTCTTGATGTTAATTGCGAAATCGAACTTGGTCGGCTGCTCAACCGGGATGTCGCCGGGCTTTGTCCCATGCAGAATCTTATCAACCATGTCAGCAGCCCGCCGGAACAGATCGGTGTAGCTCGGTCCGTAGGAGATGAGACCACCGGCCTCGACATAATCGTCGTAGCTCAGAATCGTCGGCAAATGTGCGCTGAGCGCCAACCTGATGATGCGGGCGCGGTTGGCGGCAATGAGCGCATCCGACACGACATAAAGTGCGTCCGCTTTCTTTCTGAGCGCCTCAAACGCCGACGCAATGTCCTGCGCTCCCCAGATTCCCAGCCGTGCTGCTTCGAGGCCCATCGCTTGAGCCATGGATTTGACCCGGTCAGCCTCAAGCATGGGCTCGGCGTAGCCTGCGTCAGCGAGGATCGCCAATCGGTGGAGCTGGGGGATGGCCTTACGCAAGACTTCAAGCCGCTTGCCAACAAGATCAGGCTGCTGGATCGACATGCCGGTAACGTTGCCGCCCGGGCGCTCCAAACTTTGAACCAAGCCGCTGCGGACCGGATCAATCGCCACGGCAAAGACAATAGGAATGGTCGTTGTCGCCTGCTTTAGGATCGTAACGGCACCTCCATATGTAACGATGACGTCAATATCTCGTCGCAGAAATTCAGCAGCGATTTCGCTGACTCGTTGGGAACTCCCCTCAGACCAGCGATATTCGATTGTGAAATTGTCTCCCTCAGCCCAACCGAGTTCCCGCAGGTGTGCGACAAAAGCAGCCGTCCACGGACGCCAGACCGTCGCATCCGCGCCAAGTACCCCAATGCGTCGTGGCTTCCCTACTTGCTGCGCGTAGGCAGCAATCGGCCATGCGCCAACGAGGCTACAAACGAGTTTGATGAATTCCCGCCGCTCCATGGAGTTCCTCCGCCTTGCTGAGGACCAACCTGAGCAATTTTGAGCATATTCGCTTGCTCGTGCGAGAACTGTGCCCCTGGTCACAGCGAACGCAACCAAACCGCTTCACACTACTGTCGACGGCAATGGTGTCCGCGCCTAACCGGCGCGACGGTGTCGCCCCATTAAGAGCGGCAGGTGAGGAAGAGGACAGGCAATGGCAGCTCAGACGAAGCACAATCCGAAAGTCGAGACTGAATACCGCATCGAGCCGATCGATGAGACCAGCGAAAACACCGCCTCTAAATGCGAGCGGCGCGATGATCGACTCAATATGGCCCGCCGGCTTTACCAGGCGATGTGCGCGCATTATCCGGATCGAGCGATCACATTGTGCGATGGAGGTGGTCGTGTCCTTGAAAAAGCCTCGCCAGCGAGATCACCTCATCTAATCGGAAGCCCGAGCTAAAAGCCAAACAGCAACCAAAATTGCTCTGTGCCCTAGGTCACAGATTTTCCCCTACTGCCCACTATTTTCCCTAAGCGAGACGAAGATGTGCCATGACCATCTTTCCGCTTGATCTTACCCGGTTTCCAGAATTGTTTGCGGTCTACTTGCTTCGCTGGCGTCACTCCGCTCGGGTCGAATTGGAGAACCTGAGCGACAAGAAGGTAAAGGAAATTGACCTCGAACCTCCTAGAAGGGATATTTTGATACCGTGAAGCCCTTCTGGATGCCGTGAATAGTGCCGAGCCTAGGTCGCAAGCGTTTCGGTTGGCTGGGAGGGCTTGATGGCTCACTTAACGAGCCAGGGTTTTAGTAGTGGGGCGGCCGTCGTAGGGAAACCTCTCGCTCATGAAAGAATACGACTTCTATGAGAGCGCCGTGGTGCGCATGCTCGACCATCACCGTTTCCCGCCGCCTTGGGCCATCGAAGAAACAGGAGCCTGTTTTTTGGTGCGAGATCGCAACGGCCAAGCGATTGCTCATGTCTATTGCGAGGACAATCCGACAGCCAACCTGCTCAAGCGGGAAGAAGCGCGTCAGATTGCGACCAAAGTGGCGACACTCAGCCTACGCGCCTCATCGCAGGTAGGGCTGGGAATAAAGCATGAGGGTAGGCATTTATAGCAAGGTGCCACTGAACTGGCAGCCGAAACGGCGCTAACGCAGTACAGAACGACTCGTCGTTATGGCATGAGGCACATTCGGCTCCAGCGGTCGACTGATGCTCGCCGCCTCGAAGTGGTTCATCGGCAGAACGACGACCTTGGTCCCGACGTGGGCGCGTTCGTAGAGATCGATCACATCCTGGTTCAACATACGGATACAGCCGCTCGAAACCTGCTTACCGATGGTATCGGGCGCGTTGGTGCCGTGAATGCGGTAGACGGTTCCGGCGAGATACATGGCGCGTGCGCCGAGCGGATTGCCGGGGCCGCCGGCCATGAAGCGTGGGAGATAAGGTTGCCGCGCCAGCATGTCCGCAGGCGGAATCCAATCCGGCCATTCGGTTTTGCGCTCGATGGTCTTGACGCCCGACCAGGTGAAGCCTTCTCGACCAACGCCGATGCCGTAGCGGATCGCTTTATCGCCACCCAGTAAGAAATAGAGATAGGTGTGGGGCGTGTCGATGATGATTGTGCCTGGCGCCTCCACGGACCGATAGTCGACGACTTGGCGCTGCAGGCGCGCGGGTAGGTCGGTCGCGGCACCGCTTTCGTCGCTTGCGCTGTAATCCGGCACGCGAAGAATGCTGGCGTTCTCGCGCGCGTAGGATGCGGCAATCACCTGCGACTGCGCCGCGGCACTCCCTGCTGCGGCTATGGTCACGACCAGCGCTGCGCCGACAGCGCGGGCAAGGTGTTTGCGTTTTGCCATGACGGCTCCCCCTTTACGATGAGGCTACGCTCGCTTGTCGTTCAATGCTGAAGTTCAGACGAGGTAAACGTTACTCAATAAACTTGCGCGGTTGGTCTTCTCTTTGGTCCCGTTGCTAGCAGCTAAAATCGTCGAACATGCACGCGGTTAACACGTGAATTCGTAGGTGAGACGAATGGTTGCTAAAATTAAGATGATGTCCTTAAGGATGATGTCCTTAAGGAACAGTACGTATCGCGTCACGAATTCACTCCCGTCTGCCTTGGCTGAGCCGAGCCGGTTATGGACGGGTTCGCAATTGTGGCGCGGGCCGTTGCCGCCGAAATGCCGTGCCGGCCGCGGATCAAACAACCCTTGCGCGGGCGGCAGCGCTGCTCTGCTAGGCAGAACGAGCGCCACAGCCGGAGCGACTAAAGTATAGGCCTTGCCGGATCGAGGTTCCGTTCTGGCATTGCTCGTGGCCCCTGAAGCCTTATCTGCCCCAAAATGGCCGAGGCCACAGGTTTCCAGCGCTTCGTAAAGCACGAGAGGCGGGGAAGCTTCAGGTGCACGGAACCACTCGAGGTGATGTCATGAGTAAGACTTTTGCAGCTTTGGCTGCGGCGGCAAGCGTTGCCGCTGCGACGGTCGTAACGGCGAGCACCGCCAATGCCCAGTGGGGTGGCGGCGGGTATGTTGGAGGTGATTATTATTATCCGTCCTACGGATATGCACCCGCCGTCTCACCCTATGGCTACGGCGCCGTTCCGCCCGCGCCAGTCTATGGCTATGGAGCGATTCCCGCCGTTCCGACCTATGGCTATGCGATTGTGGCCGTTCCGACGGTTCCGACCGTAGCGGCGGTTCCGACTGTCCCGGCCTACGGCTACGGCGCTGCTGTGGCCGCTCCGGGCTATGGCTACGGCTACGGCGCTGCTGTGGCCGCTCCGGCCTATGGCTACGGCTATGCCTCAACCGGGTACTGGCCGTACCGGAATTTGTATTCCTACGCGCCCGGCTATTACGCGCGGCGCTGGTACTGGCAGTAATAACGAAGCGCTGCCGAAGCTGACCCACGATGTCGCCCCACCAATCGGGTGATGATTCGTGGTGTGCCCGAATCGGATTAGCGACGTCCGCTCGCGCGTGTCGAACGTATGCCGAAGAATGGTCTCTGCTGCTGCGGGCCATGGACCAGCATAAAATAAAAAAGAACACGACGCGCGGAAGGCAGTGCGGCCCTACATTTTATTGCGTCGTTAAGCGGTATTACGACGAGAGAGAGCCACAACTGTTCGTAACTGCGCCGCACGCCGGCCTTTTGCCCTTATGAAGGCTGGTATGCTACTCACTGCGCCAATTTCCGCAGGGCGCTCTTCTCCCTGCCATAATAAGGGTTTGGCCTATGCCGGATTTTGAGGGGTTAAAGCGATATTGGAAAGATCTGCCGCCTT
>DASPTX010000081.1:0-10593 GCA_035623195.1 Xanthobacteraceae bacterium
TAGGGTTGTGGCGTCCTATACGCTGCTTGCGGCCATCGGCGGGTTATCGATGCAGCATTTGGGCCTTAACGTCATGATCTACGATCCGCAGGTCCACTACCAGCAAGTGCGCGATGCATGGATCGGCGTGCGCACCCCGGATGGCCGATAGCAGGGGAGCGGCCGACCACGCGGCGTCGGAAAGTCTAGAACGCGGGTTTGTCTTTTGCTTGCAGGGTGACAGGGCGACCGGCAAGCTTGCATAGTGTGCATGCCGTGATTCGGCGCTGGGAGGCACAGCGGCGCCGTATCTACGGGACGCCGGGAAACAGAGCCCGGCCGAGCGAGGATGTGCGCATGGCACAATCGGCGAAAGCGCAAGAATCGAAAGCGGAAGGGAAGACGCTGGAACCGTCGATGGAGGAAATTCTTGCCTCCATTCGCCGTATCATCGCCGACGAAGACGCCAACGCTTCGGCGCCGGAACCGGCCGACCTGACGAAGGCAGAGTCGAAGCCCGTGGCGGCGGTATCTTCTCCCACAGGGATTTCGCAATTGCCGGATTCCGCGCCGCCGACCACCACGCGGCGGTTTGGCTACGAGTCGCTTGCGATTTCGGAGGCCTTCGGAGCGCAGAAGGCGGACGACACGGCAAAAACATCCGCAGCCATTCTCGATCTCACCGAATCGATGGCATCGCCCGTGGCTCAGCCGTCCGAGCCCGCGACCGTTTTGAAACCAAAAACCAGCGCTGCGCCGCAGCCGCAGGCTCCCGATCGCCAAACCGGCGCTAATGCCGACAAAACAAACGATCGACTGCCGATGCCGTCGTTCGGGGAGGGCGCGTCTGGCGGGGAGGAGCCCAAACGGCTTATGTCGCCGGAAACCAGCGCCGCCGTCGATTCGGCGTTCAACGCGCTCGCCAAAACCGTTCTGGTTCATAACGCCCGCACACTGGAAGATCTAGTTCGAGAAATGCTCCGGCCACTGCTGAAGTCTTGGCTTGACGACAATCTGCCGAGGATGGTCGAGCGCTTGATCCGCGCCGAAATCGAACGAGTTTCGCGCGGCCGGTCGGACTAAAGAGCAGCTCAGCTTCTCAGCGCGGCCGCAAGCCGCAAGGCGTGGTCGGAGAGCACCGCGGGATCTTCCTTGAAGCTTGCCGGTGGTTTTAATGCCACGCCGTTTTTGCGCGGAATCACGTGGACGTGGAGGTGAAATACAACCTGGCCACCAGCCGGCTCGTTGAATTGCTGGATGGTGAGGCCGTCGGCCGCAAAAACCGTGACGGCGGCGTGCGCAACCTTCTGGGTCGCCTTCATCAGATAGGCGAGATCATCCGGCGCAATGTCGAGAATGGTACGCACGGGGCTTTTGGGAACGACCAGCGTATGCCCGGGGGCGCGCGGCATGATGTCGAGAAAAGCGAAGACCTTGTCGTCCTCGAACACCTTGTGCGCCGGCAGCTCGCCCCGCAGAATCTTGGCGAATATATTGTTTGGATCGTAGCTCGGCATTGCGATCTCCACCTCTGAACTATTCCGGTTCGGCGGTGAAATTCTTGCGGAACGGCGCCAGAGTGGCAAGCTCGGCGCCCGCGGCGGCTATGTAGGCGCGTTCGCGCTGCAGATATTCGGCGATGGCTCGCCGCAAGGCAGGGTCGGCAATGTAATGCGCCGAATAGGTTGTCGCCGGCATATAGCCGCGCGCGATTTTGTGCTCGCCCTGCGCACCGGCCTCGACGCGCGGCACTTTGTGGGCGATCGCGTAATCGATCGCCTGGTAGTAGCAGAGCTCGAAATGCAGAAACGGATGGTGCTCGATCGCGCCCCAATGCCGGCCGAACAGGGTCCGTGAGCCGAGAAAGTTGATGGCGCCAGCGATCCAGCGTCCGGCGCGCTTGGCCATGATCAGCACAATGCGCTCGCGCATGGTCTGGCCGACGAGGGAGTAGAACGGACGGGTCAGATAGGGGCGGCCCCATTTGCGCGAACCGGTCTCCATGTAGAATTGAAAAAACGCATCCCAGACCTCCTCGGTGAGGTCGCTGCCGGTGAGCCAATGCACGCTGATGCCGTTTGCCAGAGCGTCATGGCGCTCGCGGCGAATGGTCTTGCGCTTGCGTGCGGTGAGGGCCGCAAGAAAATCGTCGAAGCTTTCGAAGCCGCGATTTTCCCAATGAAACTGCTGGTCGGTGCGTTGCAGATAGCCGAGTTCGCCGAGCAAGCGGAATTCCGCTTCGGTGGCGAAAGTCACATGAACGCCGGACGCGCCGCAAATCTTGCAAATCTCGATCAAGCCCGTCGCGAGCGCACGCGCCACGGCCGGTGACTGCGCGCCGGGGCGAAGCAAGAGGCGCCGGCCAGTTGCCGGAGTAAACGGCACGGCGATCTGCAGCTTGGGATAGTAACTTCCTCCGGCGCGTTCATAAGCCTCGGCCCAGCCGTGATCGAAGACGTATTCGCCGCGCGAGTGGCTTTTGAAATAGCAAGGGGCGGCGGCGAGCAAGAGGCCTTCGGGTGTCCGCGCCAGAATATGCCGCGGTTGCCAGCCGGTGCGCGGGCCGACCGATTTCGATTCCTCTAACGCCGATAAAAACCCATGCGAGGTGAAAGGGCTATAGCTGAGATCTTCATTTTCGGCGCGATCGAGAGCGACGGCGGCTTGCGGCGTTTGCAATGGATCGCGCGCCGCTTTTGCCCTTGGATTGGCGCACGAATCCCAATCGATCGCGTCGACGGCCCCGATCGACTCCACCACGGTCAAACGCAATTCTCGGTTTGCCGAAGTCGGTAAATGCTGCCCGTCGTTCACGGCCGAAATCCCTCGAAAATCATCTGGTCGGCGAAGCGCGCCGCGCGTTGCCGTTCGGCTTCGGTCCGAACGGTCCATGCCAGCACCGGCAAGCCCAATACGCGCCGCGCGAAGGAGGGCGCAAGCGCCGGCAGATCAGCCACTGCATAGGCCACAAATTGCGGGCGCGCGATGAGGCCCGTCAGTAGATAACCCATTCCATAGCGCATCCAAAATGGCATCAAATCCCAATATGGATGCGGCCGGTATCTGGCTGCAACGATTCCGCAGGGCAGGTGGGGCGCTTTCTTCCGCAGTACCAGGATTTGGCGAGGATCGAACGACATGGGCGCCGCCGGACCTCGGTAACCCGCGAGCACCTTCGCCACGCGGCTCGCAAGCCGCTCATCGCCGTCGAACCGGCTTTTCAACTCGATGACCATCGTAGTGCGCCCGGCGACGAGATCGCACAAATCCGGCAGCGTCATCATGTGCTCGGAGCTGCCCCGGAAAACGACCCGCCTCAGTACCGTTGCAGCGAGACGATCGAGTCTGTCGTTACCCTCGGTCAGGCGGCCCAGAGCGTCGTCGTGATAGACCATGGCTTCGCCGTCGCCGCTGACTTGTACGTCGACCTCAATGCCGTAGCCGGCCGCTATCGCGCCGCGCACCGCGCCTGCGGTGTTTTCGACGAGACCGCTTGAGGCATCGTGCAGCCCACGATGCGCAATCGGTTGTGCCGTAAGCCAGCCCAAATGGATCGACACGGCTTGGCGCGCCAGATCAGGAAACTTCGAAAAGACCCTCAACCTCGACAGCGGCATCCGCCGGCAAAGCGGCGACCCCAACGGTGGAACGGGCATGTTTGCCCTTGTCGCCGAGCACGGCCACCATGAGATCGGAAGCGCCGTTCATCACCTTCGGTCCGTCGCCGAAGCCGGCCGCCGAATTGATAAAACCGCCGAGCCGCACCACGCGCACCACTCTGTCGAGATCGCCGATCGCCACTTTGACCTGGGCCAGCAGGTTGATGGCGCAGGCGCGCGCTGCCTTTTGTCCGTCTTCGATTGAGACCGAACCGCCGAGTTGGCCCTTGGCGACAAGCTTGCCCTCCGCATCGAAGCAAACTTGACCGGAAACGGTCAAAAAGTTGCCGGTGCGAACGAACGGAACGTAGTTTGCAATCGGCGCCGGCGGCTTGGGCAAAGCGATGCCGAGCTCTTGCAACTTCTTTTCCGCCGATCCGGCCATAGTTCCCTCCACAATGGTTTCCCGCACAATGGCAGCTTTCGCAATGAACCCACAGCGTGCCTTCTTGGCGGATCGTTGTCGCGTGTGCAAGCGGTGCGTTCGCGGTGTTGCGAGCCAAGCGCGAGCTGCCTATTCTCATCGACTTCTTAACGACGACACCGAAAAAGCTGGCGCAACCAGACGGAATGGGGGAGAACGGCGAGGGGGCCATCGCGGAAACGAACGGCATGAGATGGGTGACGGTCGTGGATGAACTATCGGCATCACGCGCCGCAATGTTTGGCTTCGGCTTGGTCTTCCTCGCGGCCGTCTCGGTAGCCCATTCGGTGGCCCATGGGGACGACGCATCCGATGCGCCGGTGACGCTCGTTCCGCATCGCGCCGTCTACGATCTGTCGCTCGGCGACACGCGCAGCGATTCGCAAGTAGCCGGAGTGCGCGGCCGAATCCTATACGACTTCGACGGCAATACATGCCAAGGCTACTCGCTGGACTTCCGCCAAGTCTCGGAACTCGATACCGGCGAAGGCAAGATTTCCACGAGCGATCTGCGCTCGACGACGTGGGAAGGGGCCGACGCCAAAAGCTTTAAATTCACGTCGCAGAATTTTGTCGACGAGAACCTCGTCGACTCGGTGGACGGACATGCCGAACACGACGCGACCAAGACCGCCGTGGCACTCGAAAAACCGGCGCGGAAAAGCCTCAACTTCCAGGCCGGGGTTGTGTTTCCGACGGAGCATATGGTGCGCGTCATCAATGCCGCACGGTTGGGGCAGAGCATTCTTAATTTTCCGGTCTATGACGGTTCCGAAACTGGCGACAAGGTTTTCGACACGCTGACAGTGATCGGGCACAAGATTGCGTCCGGCGAGCGCGATCACGATGATGCGGCCAGCACGGAGCCAAAGCTTGCGTCGGTGCCGCGCTGGCCCGTCACCATCAGTTATTTCGAGCGAGGCAAGGGGCAAGACGGGGCGGAGAAAACGCCGGACTACGCTATCGGGTTCGAACTTTACGCCAATGGAATTTCCCGCAATTTGTCGCTCGACTACAACGATTTCGTCGTGACTGGAAAGCTAACTTCGCTACAAATTAAAGACGCCAAGCCTTGCCGCTAGCCGGTTGAGCGGGGCTGCTATTTCTCGGCTGGATCGAAGGCAAGACCGCGGACCATGACGCCATCGCCAAACCGCGCGCGAAGTCTATCGACCGCATGTTCGGCGAGTGCGGCCCGGCCGTCGACGAAATCGGCAGGATCGGCTTCCGTCGCCGCGGCAAGCGCGCTTATCCCGACGCCGAGAAGGCGAAAGCGCGTCCCGTCGGTTTCGCGTTCGAGAAGGACGCGCGCCGCGGCAAAGATGCGGCCGGCCAATTGGGTAGGAGATTCGAGCGATCGCGCGCGCGTGCGGATTTTAAAATCCGCCGTTTTGAGCTTTAACGTCACCGTCGCGCCGGCCAATTCCTTGTGCTTCAATCGCGCCGAAACTTCCTCGGCCAGGCTCCACAGCACGCGTTCGAGCGTCCGCGGGTCGGAAATGTCCTGCTCGAACGTGGTCTCGGACGAAACGCTTTTGGTTTCGCGCGCGGCGTTGACCTTGCGCTCGTCGATGCCGCGCGCCAGCCGCGACAGACGGCGACCTTCTTCGCCATAGCGTCGCATCAGCTCGATTTCGCCGAGCCGCTGCAGGTCGGCGATACGATGAAGTCCGTCGCGCGCATAGCGCGCCGCGCCGACGGCGCCGACGCCGAAGATGAAGCCGATCGGCTTGGGCGCTAAAAATTCCGCCGCTTCGCTTGCGCTGAGCACGGCAAAGCCGCGCGGCTTGTCGAGATCGGAAGCGATCTTCGCCAGGAATTTGTTGCAGGAAAGCCCGATGGAAACGGTGATGCGCAGCTTGTTTTCCACGTCGGCGGCAAAGCGCGCCAGCGCTTTGGCGGGCGACATGCCGTGGATCCGCGTCGTGCCGGAAAGATCGAGAAAGGCCTCATCGATCGATAGCGGCTCGACCAGGGGCGTAAGCGCGAGCATCATTCGGCGCACCTCGCGCCCAGCTTTGGCATATTTTTCCATATTGGGCCGAATGACTTTGGCGTGCGGACACAGCCGCAAGGCTTCGAACATCGGCATCGCCGATTTGACGCCGTAAGTACGGGCGACATAGCAGGCGGCGGCAACGACCCCTCGCTTGCCGCCTCCCACGATGAGCGGTTCGGCCGCAAGTGATGGATCGTCGCGCTTCTCGATCGTGGCGTAGAAGGCGTCACAATCGATGTGAGCGACGGCGAGTGCCGCAAGCTCTTTGTGGCGCGTCAATTGCGGTGAGCCGCAGGCGCCGCAGCGCCGACTTTCGGGCGCGGCATCGGCGAGGCAGTCGCGGCAGAAGCTCGTGCTCACGGCAACCCCTTAAGGCGGATCGCGCTCCCATGCTTTGCCAAGCACGTCGCGCGCCCGGGCGATTTCGGCCGGATCGACTCCAGCGCTCCCGGCAAATGCCACCAGGAGATTCTCGTCGCCGAGCATATGCTCGAGCACGCCCAGGAGAAAGTCCGGCTCACGCGCGGCATCGCGAATTTGCTCCGGTGCGATACCGGTGGCCGAGACGAATAGACCGAGCCGCTCGGGCTCCTCGGCGATAAAGGCAAGGGCCTGAACGGCCAGTATTTCGGCTGTTTTTCGGGACGGTTGCGGGGACTTTTTCATCGGTTCGATTTGCGTTTCCGTAAGAATCGCAGATCGCGCGATCAATCAAGCACTTGTGCTGGCAAACCTCAATCAAATCCTTAATGGGAGCACACAGCTTTTTGGCCAAACTGGCAAACCGGAAACAATCCTTCGGCGCGGTGTGTTCGACGCACGTTCTCTACTCCTCTCATCGACAGCTCTCACTCACCCAGGTGGTGCCGCATCAACTCACCACGAAATTTTGGTTCCACTGAAAACGACAATCGCGAACCCCTTAGTGGCGACAGAACAAAGATTTAGTCGTTTAGAACGGCAACCTGCCAGCGATATGGCTTCATTAGCAGTTGATAGACTGAAACGAACCGCAGCAACACACGGCATCACAGGACCGGAACTCACTCGTCTCAACAATGCAGTCCGCTTCATGGAGCTGCACTGTCAGCGTCGTCGTTGCGGTCTCTGGCTGGTGACCACAGCTAAGTCTACCTCTCAACTACTCATCGCCGACATCTGGAAGCGGATCACTCGATTACAAACCGCGTCTCGTTTGCCGCCATACAGCGTGATTACCTTCGAGAGCCGAAACGGCCTTCACGCCCACATCGTCTTTATTGGCACGCGTGAAATCTGGCACCGATTAAAGGGCTCTAAACAATTTGGCGAGCTTATCGACGTTCGCCCCGTCACCGACAGGGCCGTCCTCGTACGTGGATATCTCGCTAAGGAGCGCACGCCGCAGGCCGGCTATAGGCGCCCTCACATGCTCGGGGGGCGCGTTCGCGGATCACACCGTCTTCCGGATGGTGGCGACCGTGTACGTCTCTCTCGCCTGCTGGAGCGTGACGCCATCGAAGCGGAATTCGTCCAGCCATGGCGGCACACGAACGCTAAGCGATCAGCGGCACGAAAGCCGTACCGACCGCGAGCCTGCCCGCACAGTTCGCTGCCCGAGGGGCAGGCCCCTGGCCGGGGGCACCAATGAACGCACCCCTGCGGCCTCTAGGCCGGTTTCTTCGCCCTTCAAACTCCGGCCATTGCTTCGGCAGGGATGATCTAGCCTGGGACGGTCACGAGCTTCGCCTTGGCTCAAAGAGTGGGCCCGTGCTGGCTACCATCGAGCCAGATGCTAACTGGCCGGGAATGTGGCGGGTTCGGTTCGATGGAAAGTTGAGCGATTTGACAAACCTCTCGCGCGCCAAGAACACAGCTATCTCTCTCGTTCTGCGCGAGCTGAATGCAGACAGGCACGCTACGCCCCCACCTGGTAACAGGCATTTCGCGAATTAATTGCAGGCAAAAAGGTACGTATGGGTAAACCTGGCGATAAGGCTCGGATGGCTAAGATGCGCGCCCGCCGAGCGCCCTTCACTGCCCCCCGTAATGGTCGGCTTAAAAGTCAAATCCGTTTTGCGTTCTGGTGGTCCAGTGGCAAGCCACTAACAACTACCGACCTAATGAAGCAGTGCTATGTCCCCCTGTACCTATGGGGCGAGAAATTCAAAAGTTGGCATCGCACCAATGTAATCCGAGTTGCTGATCAGGTTGCCATTCGGATCGGACGCGCAACGAGCAAGGGACGGCCTATTATGTGGTCGCCACGAAAAGGCGCGTGACAGGCCGCTTCCCATTTGGGGACAAGAAAAAGGCCCCCTATTGGGGGCGATTGGTTTTATGTGCGTTGATTGTGCTCGGGGCCGCCGTATTGAGTGAATGCGTATTTAACCGGATGCCATTCCCAGCAGGCGGTTGTTGTGTGTCCGGTGGTGACAGGACCATCATATTCAATGGAAATTTTTGCGATAACGCGCTCAAACATGAATGCGCTAGCGGGAATGATTGCTATCCCGCCTCTAATTTCGCATTCGCGACCGGGCTCACCACTCTCGTCACCGGCCTCCTGAATAATCTCTCGTTTTTCTCCGCTTCCAACAAGTGGCGCAGTCAGCAGCTCATTGATTGGCGGCATGTCTTCCATAGAAGGGATCGATTGGCCGAATCGAAGTCCAAATTTGACGTTCCTGACGAAGGCCGGGAGTTTTCCCCCATTCATCACGGAATAAATCAATCCAGATTTAATCCCATTGGCCTCAGCCCTCTTTTTGAGAAGCCAATTATAGTCCAAAATGAACAAGTAGGGACGTTCCAATTCGGTGAGGGATCGTTCAGAAATATCGACAGACTTTTTGGTTACTTCCCACATTTTTTCGCTGGAGAGCCAAAGGGTGCGCGTGAATATTGCGACGGCAATAGTAGCGATGGCACCAAGAGCGGGAGCTATCCAATTAAGTCCTTTTCCGATTTGCCAGAACGCGACCAAGGCTATGTTGTAGGCGGCGCATTCTTTGTGGCCAGCCTCGTTTTCATAGCAATAATTTACGTGTGTCGGAAAAATACCTAATGCGAACGCAATTATCAGAACAATTGCTGCGCCTATTAAAAACGAGACGCCTTGTTGTCAGTTTATGCGCATCAGCATCCGGTTATCGCCGCAACATGGAGCGGCATTTACCCGCTCGATGGTGGAATTGGGCGAAAAACATTTTCGAGATGCGGCCCCTCAGGCCGAGCATATAACAATAGCAATCCTATGCTTGCCCGCACAGCAATCGGGGGGTTTGCGTACCCTCACGCCGTCAAGTTGCATCCCGAATTGAAACGATTCGGGCCAATAGCCTGCTAACAGGGGAGTTATCAGGGACTAAAGGTTGTGTAACCGAGGCCCGCGATTGGCGCGCCCACTTTTGCCGATATCAATGCCGATCACGGCAACTGCGCTGTTGAGGTTCTGGGACATGGCGTGCTCCTTTGTCTTTGGAGCCCCTTGCCAGATTCGTCTCCGGCGGGGCAGGAGCACGGCCGGACCATCCCATTAGCGGACAGCCTGGCTTCTGTTTCGCTGCACTGCACAACCTGCACAGCAGGGGATAACCACGATGCATGTCCGTTCAGGACACGGCTGCAAGCGGCGGTGGTATCTCCGGCCGATGATCGATTACCTTGTCGACTAAGCCGAAATCCTTGGCCGTCTCTGCCGTCATAAAAAAATCACGCTCCAGCACCTCTTCGATCTTCTGCAGCTGCTGGCCAGTATGCTTCATGTAGATCTCGTTGAGCCGTTTCTTGAGATTTAGAATCTCCTGGGCGTGCAGCATGATGTCTGTCACTTGGCCCTCGAAGCCGCCCTTGGGCTGATGCACCAAGATGCGCGCATTTGGCAACGCGAAACGCAGGCCCTTCTGCCCCGCAGCGAGCAACAGCGATCCCATTGAGGCCGCCTGCCCGAGACACATCGTCGACACCTGCGGACGCACGAACTGCATGGTGTCATAGATTGCGAGCCCCGAGGTCACCAGCCCGCCCGGGGAGTTGATGTACATCGAGATTTCCTTCTTCGGATTCTCAGCTTCGAGGAACAGTAGCTGCGCGACAACCAGTGTAGCCATGTCGTCGTTGATCGGGCCGGTGATGAAGATGATGCGCTCCTTCATAAGCCGCGAATAGATGTCGTAGGCGCGCTCGCCACGATTGGTCTGCTCGACCACCATCGGGACGAGCTGGTTCTGGTAGGTATCGCGCGGATCTCTCATGTCGCCTCCTTTGGACATGCCGATCAGCATCAGCCCAAATTTCTCGCGGTTTGAACTCGTCATCAACGGCAAAGGATGTTGGACACGAAGTCCCGAAGGGTCTTCTCCTACGCGCGGACGAGGTGATCGAAAAGGCTAATCAATGTCGCAGTTTGGCACATAGCGGACGTGGAGAGTGATGTCCGCTTTGGGGGGCAAAGCGGACATTGATTGGACGTGTCGCGATGTCCGCTAATGACGGCGAGTTCAACCGATCGACGCAACACCTTCTAATCTTGCGAGATGGGGAGGTGTGCG
>DASPTX010000082.1:0-4119 GCA_035623195.1 Xanthobacteraceae bacterium
CGATCTTGATCGCGGCGGCGGCGACGGGATCGCGGCCCGCCGCAAAGGTGCGCCGCGCAATGGCGTCGAACAGAGGCCGGCAGCGATCGAGGCTCTTGTCCGCGCCGGCAAGTACCATGCCCGCCTGGCCGGAGAGAACCACTTCCGGACGGCCGAGCATCGGCGTCGCCAGCAACACCTGACCGGCACTGCCGTGCAGTTCCTTGAGTATCGCAATGCAGGCGACGCTGTGCGTGCCGGCGCAGATATGAATGCCGCCCTGCGGCAGCGATTCAATAAGCCCGCCCGGCTTGCTTGCAACTTCGGTCACGGCCGCGTCGTCGGCGAGCATCGTGAAAACGGCTTCGCCATAGTTCGCGGCCGCGTCGATCGAGCCGAGCGGCTCGGCGCCGAGATCGATCAACGGCCTTAATTTCTCGGCGGTGCGATTGTAGACGCCGAGCTGGTGGCCGGCGTCGAGAATGCGGCGCGCCATGGCTTGGCCCATACGGCCGAGCCCGATGAATCCGGCCTTCATCTTGAATCTCCTGGACTGCCTCGATCAGCGTAATTGCCCGCGCACCCATTCGAGTTCGCGGCAGACATAATCGACAATATCGCCGGTCTTCAGATTTTCCGGCAATACGTCCCAGGTGTAGGTTTCAATTTCGAGCTGGCGTGACAGCGGCTTTTTCTTGTGAAACCGCAGCGCCTCCTCGATGGCAAAGCGCGTGGTGCGGAACGGGCCGAGATCGTCGAGGAAAACAGGCACGTGAAAGTGGGTGCGCCATTCGCGCGGGCCGGGATCCTTCTCCCAGGCGGCGAAGGCGTCTTCGAGATTGAGAAAGCGCGTCAGCTTGCCGTTCTTCTTTTCAACCGTCTGGGTGAGGTAGATCGTCTTCGCGTAGCGCTTGAGCGTATCGACGATCGATTGCGTCACCTGCGGCATATGCAGTGCGGCGGCCTCCTGCAGCTTGAAGATCGGAATGCCGGCATCGACGAGCTTTTGCAAATTCTCCGCGATATTTTCGTACTCCACCGCCTGATGGCAGATATCGAACACCACGCCGAGATGCCGGCGCAGTGCGGCGTGCGCTTCCGAGATCGGAATATGCGCGAAGCCAGCCAGCGTCTCGGCGGCGGCGCCGGAATAAAGATGATCCGTGAAATAGTCCACCGTCTCGTCGGTCGTCTCGAGGAAACAATAGGGCTCCGGCTCGAGCGCGAGCGTCACGGTGCGCCCGCTGCACGCCTCGAGCGCGACGAGGTGCGCCACCACCCGCATGACATGTTCGGTAAAGCTTGCGACCACGGCGGCGCCGGTCACGCGCGGCTTAAAGCCGAGCGGCGCGCTTTGGATCGACGGCGCAATATCGGCGGAACAAACGTCGGCGAGCACGTCGGCGACATTCATCGTGTAGCGGGTGCGCTCCTCCGAGCGCCAATCCGGCTCGTAGACCTGCTCCTTCACCACCGTGCCCTTGAACGCGCCGTAGGGAAAGGCGTTCACGGTGTAGAGATACATGTCGTGGTCGCCGAGGAATTTCTTTAGCTTGTCCCGCTCGGGCTTGCTGTTGGCGAGCGTCTGCGCGGAGTCGGCCGACAGCCGCAGCGAAACGCCGAACGGCCTGTTGCCTGCAAATCTCGCCTTCACTTTCGGCAGATACGTGTTCAGGCTCGCCCACATCTGCTCCCAGTTGTCGCCGGGATGCACGAGCGTCGAATAGGTCAAATGACCGAGGCCGTTACCGAGATCCATTGCCGGTTTCCTGCTTTTGGTTTTACCTCACGCGAAACTTCGCGTCGCATCACTGCACGCGCTCGACCTTGCCCGAACCCGCCGAGCGGACGATGGCTTCGGTCACCGCCACACCGTGGATCATCTGATCGTAGGGGATCGGATAGGCCGGCCCACCCGTCGCCGCCTTGGCGAAGGCTTCGAGCGCGGCGCGCGAAATATCCATCGTCGCGGCCTGCCAGGTCTTCGCTTCGCCCTTCACCGGCTGAAACTTGCAGGTGCCGAACAGCCGCGTGCGGCGTTCTTCCGAAGAGGCGCCGGCGACATGGGTCACGCCTTCGAGCCGCAGCCAGCCTTTGGAGCCGAACACCTGGAAGCTAAATCCAGGGCCGGTCGTCGTCATCGTGCCGAGATAGCCCGACATTCCCTCTTTCATGCGAAAAAGAATCGACGTCGTATCGTCGGCGTCGATCGTCGCCGCACGGCGGAAACTTTGCGCAAAGACGTGATCGATCGGACCGCAGAGATCGATCATGCCGTCGACGGCGTGAACGCCCATCGGCATCAGCCCGCCCAATGGCGTCTCTTTCTTGTCGGCGCGCCAATGACTCGGATTGATGAACAGCACATTGGGAAACGTCATGGTCGCTTCGACATGCAGGATCGTGCCTAACTCGCCGGCGCGGATCATCTCGCGCAGCCTGATCATTTCCGGATGCATGCGGCGATTATAGCCGAGCGCGAGCGTAACGCCGGCTTTGCGGACGGCCGCAACCGCGTCTTCGGCCTCGCGCTTGGTGAGCGTGAAGGGCTTTTCGCAAAAGACGTGCTTTTTCGCCGCCGCGGCGGCGGCCACCTGCGCGCCATGCATCGAATGCGGTGTGGCGAGAACCACGGCATCGATGTCGCCGTCGGCGAGAACGGCCTCGTAATTTGCCGCGAGCCGAAAGCCGTGCTTCTTGGCGAACCCTTCGACCTCGGGCGTCATCGTGCGGGTTGCGCCGGCGACGAAACGAATCGCGTCGCTATCGTCGGCGGACTCGACGAGCGTCTTGCCCCACCAGCCAAGTCCGACAATGGCTGCCTTGATCATGGACGGAACTCCTTTACCGAGGCGGGGCTAGCGATAGTAATAATGCATCGCCACGACGAGGCAGCAGATAGCCCAGAACACGCAATATTCGTTGCCGCCGATATTCCACAGCCACTTGCCCTTGGTGACCTTCCACACGGCACCGCCGGCGACCAGAAGATGCACGAAACCGAGCGCACCGGCAAAGACCGGAAAAATCGCAAAGATCAATCCGATCGCCAGGAAGATTTCGATGACGCAGGCGGTATACATCCACGCCGCCGGCGGCTTGAACTTTGCGGCAACGAAAAATCCGAGCGCCTCGGGCACCATGAATTTCGCATAAATATGTGGGATGAAAAATAGGCCGCAAATCATTCGTAATATATTGATGCCGTGCGTGAGATCGAAATTCTGCAGATAATCCGACATGGTCCTCCCCAGCCTTGCGCCGATCTTCCTTAGCCTGACCGCAACGAGATTGCCAACGAGCGCGCGATGCCTCGGCATGCCTCACGCATCGAGCTCTTTGAAGTAGCGGTAGATGCCCCATTGGCTGAACGGAATGCGCCGCGGCGAAGCGAGATAGGATTTGATCCGCGGACGTTTCGCCACGCGGTCATGCAGCGCGACAAGCTCCGGAATTTTCCTTTCGAACCGCTTCATGCGCTGCGGAAACGCG
Source organism: Xanthobacteraceae bacterium (assembly GCA_035623195.1). Lineage (GTDB taxonomy): Bacteria > Pseudomonadota > Alphaproteobacteria > Rhizobiales > Xanthobacteraceae > BOG-931. Next base: position 3,472 of record DASPTX010000082.1, read on the forward strand.
TACCGCAGCCCTTCGACGATTTGAAATAGCGACAGGTCGACGTAACTCAGACGCCGGCCGACGCAAAACTTGCCGCCGTTGTTCTGCAGCACGCGTTCGAAATAGCCCAAATATTTCGGAACGCGGTAGCGCCAGAAATCCTGGGTGCGCCGCCGCGCCGCCGGCCGCTGTTCCTCGAAATAGAGCCAGCCCGAGACCGGATGGTGCGTATCGTGAATTTCGACGACGAGATCGGAAATCGTCAGCTGCAACTGATGCGCCCACGATCGGCCGGCTTCGTCGCGCGGTGCGAGGCCCAATCGGGGACCTAGAAAAAATAAAATATTCGCGGTCTGCGCGACGATGAATTTGCCCGCCCTGAGAAACGGCGGCGCATAAGGCGGGTGCGCAAGGCGCCGATCGTTCATGAGCTTCATCATCGCCGGCACGCCGCGATTGCCCGGTCGGCGCGCCACATCGATGTAGTCTGCGCCGGCCTCTTCGAGTGCGAGGCGGATGAATTCGCCGCGGCCCTGGATGGTGGGCCAGTAATAGAGCTCGTAGCGCATGAGCCTCAGCCGCCGAGGGGGGCCGTATATTGCTCGTCGCTGACGTGCTCCATCCAGCTTACGTGCTTGCCGTCGAGCGCCTCTTGGGTCGCGACATGGA
>DASPTX010000083.1:0-22626 GCA_035623195.1 Xanthobacteraceae bacterium
CGCATCATACGCCGATCGTATCCTGAAAGGCGCTAATCCGAGTGATCTGCCCGTCCAACAGCCGATTAAATACGAGCTTGAGATCAACAAGAACACAGCAACTGCGCTTGGGTTGAGTGTGCCGACCACCCTGCTCGTTACCGCCGACGAGGTGATCGAATAGCTCGCCGCTTCCCGCCGCCCTGGTAGTCGATGAGATGACAGCGAGCAATTATCGGCGCTTCCTCAACACGCTGCCGTTGGGCTGAAGAGGCTTGGGAACGATGGCAATTGCTGTATCGTGGAGGCTCCACCACTCGGATTCGAGACAGCCGTGCCAGTTCCACCGGGAGCGACGGTAGCGCCGGGAGCCGTAGCCGTTACCGACAGCTGGCCCACCCCGGTGCAGGGTAGGCCGCTAAGCGAATTTCTTCCAAGTGTTGGCTGGATCAAAGTATTGGGAAGTGCAGGAGGAACGGAAAGTTCGCTCCGTCCAGAGAGGACCGTACTATTTCCGCTCAGTACCGGATTGACAGTATTTCCGCCCAGCATCGAAGCGCCCGTATTCTGTGCGAGCGACAAAGTAGTGGTAGCGGTCAGAACGAGGACGCTTAGGCCGATCAGTTCAACGCGACTTGCAGCCATGGGTCGATCTTCAATCAGATCGCCCCGGACCCTCAACGGTTGAACGCAACACTATCGATTTCGGGATTGTTTGGAAATTCACAATTGTATGCCCCCTCGCCGCTTCCCGCCGCCATGGTCCGTCGAGGAGGTCGCGCCAACGCCCGCGCGTGAGTCAATTCCGTTCTTGGGTGCAAAGCCGACCATCCGACTAAAGCGCCGGGTGACGCGAATGACCCGAAGGCGACATCGGCGAGCCGAATTTGCTGTGTTGCACAACACGGCTGTCACACCATGATGTGGTAAGATCCAGTTTGACAAACCCGGTGCGCTCAGCCGGCGGCGGTGAACCTTTCGCGAATGCCAGCGATCCTCGGCCTCTCGGATCTCAGTTACCGACAGCGCCAAATTCGCAGCCCGCGTGAGCGTAGCGATAACGCGAAACGCCGTAACGGTCTTGAACGACAACCGGCTGGCAGTACGCCACCCACTTGCGATCGCGCGTGGTGGCCTCGGCCTGTTCAGCCGCGTCGGCCGGCTGCGGCACAGTCCTGACAAACGGATCGACCGGTGGTCTCCACTGCATCGCGCAGTTCACCGCGTTGTAATCGCCGATGCAGCCGCCCACTTGGTTGGCTGCGCCCTCCGGTGGCGGGTTGGAAAACATCGCTAGTGCGGCCTCACCGACTGCGGTAGTCGGGTACCAAGCGCCACCGGACGGTATCCATCTGTCTCTCAATGACACTGGTTCCCGTTCGCCGCCGTCATGTACCAATTCCGGGCTTGGTGCCGGCTCGTGCTGGATCGATGGACGGCCGGACCGCACGCCCAAACGAGTGGCGCCGGGCGACAAAACGCCTCTGTGCGGCGAGATGACCGGAACGGCATGCCCCGGCGCGCCGACCAACCCCCGCCCGCCGGCCAGGGACGACAGCAACAGTGCGCCACCAACGCCGACTGCGCACGATGCAATAAGCGCTCGAGCAACGGTTAAAGTTAACATGGCTCTCTCCCTGAGCGTGAAAATGCGGGCTCGCGATTCAGGAAAAAGCAAGGCTGGTGCCAGCGAATTCTGCCCTGTTTTGGCACAGCATTTAAGCGCGCGGCGGATCGCGGCCAACGTGGCGAAGCTGCCGGACCTTTTGCGGCAATGAAATGCGAGAAAGCCGGTCGCTGATGAAGTCCACAATCTCCTGCGCGAACTCCTCACTGCCGCGCAACACGTCGGTGCCGGTGAACCTCAACACTGGGATGCCGTAGCGCGCAAGCACGCGGTCACGTCTGCGATCATTGCTCGCTTGCTCGACTGTACGCTCGTGAAATTGATGGCCGTCGCATTCGACTATGACTATGGGACGACGCTTGCGGTAACTCGGAATGAATATCGCCAAGTCCACTTCGCCAACTCGATCGATTGGCAACGCAGGAACGAGAGCGAACAGGCTTGGATAATTGGCATCCTCTGCCTCGACTACCGTTTGCCGATATTCGTCCGCCGAATATAGCCAACATTTCCAGTCGGATAATTCGTCGAGTTTATTGAAGATCGCCTGCGCCAAGATGAACTCAGTCGGGCTTGCAACAAGGCCCCACAGCTTGCATGCGACCACGTTGGCGGTGTAGTTCGTCGGGAACACGTCACTTACTTTCATTTGGAAATAACCTCTTAATCGGATCGCCTTGGGGGTTGAAGGAATACACAGAGCGTGTACCTTTCGAATTCGCCCCAAGACGATCACAGGTCGTTGATGGGCATGGAAGCCGGAGGTTCCTTCGAGGGCAATCTCCGGCTTTTCCACGATCAGCGGTGTGAATTCAGCGCGATTGAAAAAGGCTAGCTCGCGTCCGTCTGGCGAGTCGATAGACCGACGCCCAAAGCCCTCGCGAAGGGCGGCGGAAGGGACGCAACTTTATCTGCCGGTCTTGGTTGCTGTAACGACTGGGATGCGCCGGGGTGAGTTGCTTGGGCTGCGCTGGTCGGACATTGATCTAAAAGCGGCGAGGCTCACGGTGAATCAGTCACTAGAGCGACTGAGCGGCAAGACGACTTTTAAATCACCCAAGACTTCAGGCAGCCGCAGGACGATTACCCTCCCTGCGCTGACGGTCGAGGCCTTGCGCGAGCATCGTTCTCCAGAGCCACGGATTGGTGCTGGCGAGCTTGTCTTTAGTCACGATGGAATACCGTGGGACCCTGACACCCTCACGAAGGCTTTTGATCGCTTAGTGCATGAGGCTGGTGTGAGACGGATTACATTTCATGGGCTGCGCCATACGCACATCTCGCATCAGCTAATGGATGGAGTGCATGTGAAGGTCGTGAGCGAACGCGCGGGACATGCCAACGTCAGCATCACGCTGTCGGTCTACGCTGCGTTCGTTCCGACGATGCAAGCTGACGCTGCCCAAGGTATCGATAAGTGGCTGCGGCAAGAACTCGGTGGCAACTCGGTGGCAATTCGGCCATTTCCACCAAGGCCACCCAGCTAAGTCGTTGATTTTATGGTGCCGGGTGAGAGGATTGAACTCCCGACCAACGGTTTACAAAACCGCTGCTCTACCGCTGAGCTAACCCGGCTTGTTCGAACTTTTCGCATATCACTTAAGAAATTACCACCGGATTGCCAACCAAGGATTTCCCGGACGTCCCCCTGCGGACACTGTGACCTACGGTACTGACTGCGGTTTCGAAAGTGCGCTATCGTCTTGTCGGATTCCTCCAGTATGGATGCGTATCATGATGGATCGCGACACAAATGGCCCAACCGAACGCGACGACGACATTCTCGCGTGCGATCTTCCAGACGACGCGCTGGAACGTGCGGCAAGCGTCGCCGAGGGAAAAATCACGACTTGGTTCTATTGCACGCAGGGTTGGTACAATTGCGGCTGGCCTCTCTAGGGTCCGGATGGAACAGATCTCGGCGCGACCCATGGCCAACCCATGACTGGCGGCCGCGCGCAAGCTTGACCCCTCGCCTCATCGAAATGATGACGGTTATCGCTGCGTTCAAGCGTCGCGCGGCTTGATCGCATTGCATGGCCGCATTTCGGCGCGACAAGCCGCCGGAATAGCGGCGCCCATTTTCGGTTAGTATCCGCAACAGGCGACCGCGGGGCGGCGACAAAGGAGCGACAATGGAAGGGAACTCGCAATGTCGAACGTGACCAGGCGAAGTCTTCTTGCCGGTTCCGCCGCAGCGGCGATCGCCACCCAACCCGCGCCCGCGGGCGCCGAAGCGCCCGCCGCGAATAAGGCGACGCCGGGGATTTACCGCTACAAGATCGGCTCTTACGAACTCACCGCGCTTTACGACGGCATCTGGTACCGGCCGATCACCGACAAATTCATCCGCAACGCGCCGTTCGCGGAGGTCGAGCAAGCGCTCGACCAGGCCTTCATGCCGCACGACAAACTGGCGACGCCGTTCACCACGCTCATCGTCAATACCGGCAAGAAGCTCGTGCTCCTCGATACCGGGACCGGCGGCCAAATCGCGCCTTCCGCCGGCGCGTTGCGCGGCAATCTCGCCGCGGCCGGCATCGATCCGAAAGCCGTCGATCAGATCGTCATCTCGCATTTCCATCCCGACCACATCAACGGCATCAAAGACAAAGACGATACGCTGATTTTTCCTAATGCCGAGCTGATGGTGCCGGCGCCGGAATGGGCCTATTGGATGGACGACGCCAATTTGAACGCCGCACCGGCCGACCTGAAAATCACCTTCCTCAATCAGCGACGGATTTTTTCCGACATCGCCAAGCAGGTGACGCAATTTCAGCCAGGCAAAGAAGTCGCGCCGGGCATCGTCACCTTGCCGGCGCCCGGCCACACGCCGGGGCATACGGTCTTTGCCATTCACTCCGGCGATCAATCGTTGCTGGTGTTGAGCGACACGGCACAACACCCGGCAATATTCGCGCGCCATCCGGATTGGCAGGCGGCGTTCGACATCGACGGCGCCCAAGCGATAGCGACGCGCAAAAAGATTTTCGACCGCGCCGCGGCCGACCGCATGCTGGTGACCGGCTACCACTTCCCCTTCCCGGCCTGCGGGCACCTGATCAAGACCGCGACCGGGTACGAGCATGTTCCCATCGAGTGGCAACCGACGCTGTGATCAAGTGGAGTTTTAGAAAAATTGAGAAGGCCGGCATTGCGCCGGCCTCCCCGATCCCACGCAATTCGATTTTTTGTGAGCTGCGGGACGATTAATTTCCGGCTTGCGGCCAGACGGGGGCCGCTGGCAACCGCAAGCCGGTGCGTACGGTCCGGGCCTCAGTTCGCACCGCGATAGGGTGCTCATTCCGGATCGCAGGCAATCTCGATTTGCTCAGGCATGATCTTGTCCGAAAACCGGTGTCTATCCTGGATCAAGTCCGGGAGCAGGCTTTTTTCGGATCCTGACTTACGAATGCTTGTTGTTCTTGGCGGCGCCGGCCTGATGCGCTTTTGCCGGCACGTTACGATGCGCGTGACGCGCCATGCGGCTTTTGCCGCTGGCAAGGTGCTTACGCGCATGCATCGACCGATTTTTCGCCGTCTTCGCCGTTTCGTGCGTTGTCGCGGTCTTGGAGGCGTGAGTCTTGGTCGTTTGAGTCTTCGTGGCGTCAGCCGTTTGGCCGGTCTGAGCCGAAAGCCCTGAGCCGGAATTTCCCGACGGTTGCGCGGCAAAGGCCGAGCCGGCGAGCAAGCTTGTCGCGATCAGCGCGGCGGCGAATTTAGTCAACATCGTGTTCTCCTTGTGCTACGGCGCGATGAAGAGCCGGCGCCGATAGTCGAGGAGACATTTACCGCCTGCCCACTGAATGCGGCCTGAAGTGGCGCATTGGTCGGCGTTCACCTACGTGAAATTCCCGTAATGCCGGGGAACCAGCGCTACGTTGCCGCCGGAGCGCGCCTAACGGCCGGTCGGGAAGAAACGCCAAGTTGCCGGTGTTCTAAGGATTTGGATCGGAGCCAGCTACGGGAATAAATAGCTGCGCCCCAGATCAAGACTAACGGTAACCCGAGCCGGAAAATCCCCGTGCGGGAAGATCGACCAGGCATGATCAGGAAAAAGCCTGCCCCGGAGACCGATCCGGGGTGGAAACCGGTTTTTCCGAAAAGATCACGCCTTATCAAATAGCTAGGGCCGCAGTCTATTCAGGTTGAAACGATCGCGCTCTGGCCAAAACCGGAGGACTTAATGCGCAAAACACATTGGCTTACAGCCGCCATCCTCATCGGCGTCATTTCGGGCGCCCCGCAATTCGCCGCCGCGATGGGGGAAAGCAATCCCACGCCGCCGCAAAGCAGCGAGCCGTCCGGCACAAAGAGCACCAAGCAGAAGACCAAAAAGGAAAAAAGCAGTTCGGCCGCGGATTTCTTGACCCGCTATCATTCGGCCTATGCGCTCATCTACGACAAGGAGGATTATGAGGCCGGCATCGCGGCGCTACGCGCGATGGGATACGACGACAATGCCGATGTGGCGACGCTGATGGGCTATGCCAGCCGCAAGCTCGGCCGCTATGACGACGCCAAATACTGGTACGACAAGGCGCTTGCAGCCGATCCCAATCACGTAGTGACCTGGTCCTATTACGGCATGTGGTACGCCGAGCAAGGCAACCTGCTGAAGGCCAACGATGACCTCGAAAAAGTGCGGCAGCTGTGCGGCAATACTCAATGCCGTCCCTATGTCGCGCTCAAAGAGGTGATCGACGGCACGCGGACTTACTGAGCTAATATTTCATCTTCGTCTCCATCCCACCCCCGAACACGGGGGTGGGATATTTCATTTTTGGATCGAGCCCCGCGCCGGTTCGGACACACCCGCCTCCCCTCTCGTCTCGGCCATGAGCCAAGCATTGTAGTCCGGATCGACCCGCTCGATCGGCAGCACGAGAATGGCGGGGGTCGTATAGGAGTGCATTCGCTTCACCGCGGCACTGACCGCCTCGGCAAGCCCGGCGCGCGTCTTTATGATCATGACGACCTCTTCGCCCCGTTCAATCGCGCCTTGCCACCAATAGAGCGAGACCATGCCGGGCAGGATATTGACGCATGCGCACAACCGGGCTTCGACCAATCCGCGACCGGCGCGCTCCGCCTCGACAATGGATGGAAAGACCGTGTAGACGAACACCGCGCGTTCATTGTTATTGTCCATACTGATCTCCTGCCGCGTCTTGCGCCGCCTGTTTTTGAAGCGACACGTATGCCGAAAGCTCGCCGCCCCTCCTCCCCGTATAAGCATATCGCCTTCGTCGCGAGCGATGTGCCCGCGGCCCAGCGGGCTCGGCGGCGCCTGATCCAGCGTTATGGCGACGCGCGGCCCGAGACCGCCGATGTCGTGGTCGCGCTCGGCGGCGACGGTCTCATGTTGGCGACCCTGCAACGGTTCATGAATTCCGGCAAGCCGATCTACGGTATGCATCGCGGCACGGTCGGTTTTCTCATGAACGAATACAGCGAGCGGGATCTCATCCAACGCCTGGCGGCCGCCAACGTCACGGTGATCCACCCGCTTTTGATGCGGGCGCGCGATGCCGCCGGCCGCGTGCATCGCCACCGCGCCATCAACGAAGTGTCGCTATTCCGGCAAACCTACCAGGCGGCGCGGCTGCGCGTCCTGGTCGACGGCAAAGAGCGGCTTGCTGAACTCGTCGCCGACGGCATCTTGCTGGCGACGCCGGCGGGCTCGACTGCCTACAATCTCTCGGCGGCAGGACCGATCATCCCGATCGGTGCGCCGCTTCTGGCGCTCACGCCGATCAGCCCGTTCCGGCCGCGTCGCTGGCGCGGCGCGCTCTTACCCGATCGCGCGCATGTCACGGTCGAAGTTCTGGAGCCGGGCAAGCGCCCGGTGGCGGCTGTCGCCGATCACGACGAGGTACGTTCGGTTCGTTCGGTCGAAATCAGGATGGATCACTCGACCGCCATGCACATGCTGTTCGATCCGGGTCACAGCCTCGACGAGCGAATTCTCAGCGAGCAATTCGGCCACTAAAGCCGAGGAGGTCAAGCCGCGGCGGAATGGCCGGTCATATCGGCCGCCTCGCTCACCAGTTCATTGTAGTAGTGGCGCGCTTCTTCGCGCGCCGCCTCGGTGGCGAAACGACGCAAAAGCGTTAGTAGCGGAGTGACGTCGCCGAGATCCGCCTCCTCGCAACGCGTAAGAACCCGCTCGATCATGCGGCGCTTGAGCCGTGCGCCGCCTCGGGCGTCGTAGACGAACCCTTCGCGCATCGCCAGGATCGCCTCCTTGAACGCGGCGTGGGTCGAGGCCGGTAGCTGTGCTTTTTCGAACAAAGCATGCAAGCCTCCTTCGCCGTGGCCGTGCACGATGCCCGAAATGCGCGCCAGTGGCATGCCGGTTAGCTCGGCGAGCGCGTCTTCGAACAAGGCAGTGTTTCCGGACAGCAGCGCGCGCAAAATAAGCCCTGCCGTGAGCTGACCGCTGGCGCATAGATGGCGGATCAGCGAGCGCAATTCGCTCTGCGGGGTCTCGGCCGCGATCGTGATTGTCGCTTTCTCGCAAGCCTCGCGCGCGATTTTCTGAGCGCGGTCGGCCTTGAGCCACGCGCGGTCAACAACGAAACCGGCCAATGTCTCCGAAAGTTTTGTCACCAGCGTCTGGCGCGTGGCCGCGGGAATATCGTCGCGCGTCAGCAACGCCTCCCGAATTGGAGCAAGATGACCGAACCGTTCGACGATACGATCGATCGAGAGTGGCGCAATATCGGCGGCGCGATTTTGCACCAAGATCCGACACGCCCGCTCGGCGCCCATCTCGGCTAGCGCAGCCGCAACCGCGCGCGGCAGCGCGGCGCGACCGGCAATGATAACTTGTATTTCGCTGTCTCCGCTTGCGACCGCCTCGACCAGATCGGCGTCGACGAATAACGGCGACGCGGCGTAGACCAGCGCCGCGATCTGCGGCTGGTCGGCCGCAAGACCCATAATGACCGCGGGCGGCGCGATCGGGCTTGCCGCCAACGCTTCGGCGAGCGCGCGCCGGACCAACGGCGAAGGATCGTCCAGCAGCATCAGCATGACGCCTTCAGTGGCCGCAAGATCGTCGGACGACAAATCGGAATAAAGGTATGCGCGTGCGAGAGCGCACGTCGCCTCGGCGCGCTCGCCGGCCGGCGCTCGGCTCACCCACTGCAAGAAATCACGGACGATCATCGTTTTAGGCCGCACCTAATTGCGCTTCGGCTCTGAATGCTAGAATCCCGTCCTTAACAAATCCTTTACCATAAACATTCGCAATCGCGGCGAGAGCACCTACCGGCAACAACTGCCAAACGCGCCTGTTTCCAGCCCATTGCCGCGCACCGATCCGGGATTCCACGCGCTGGAATCGCTAACAATTATGGTAAATGTCGCCTCAAAGGCCCAGTGCCGAGGCCAGAGGCGCCGAACCAGGGCGCTAGAGAGTAAGGAGGCGAGAATGGCGCGACAGGCGGCCACGAGGCATAAGCGCGGCGGGCTGTATTTCGAGGACTTCGTCGTCGGCGAAACCGTCGAACATCGCTACACCCGCACCGTCACGCAAATGGACAACATGTTGTTCTCCAACATGACCCTCAATCCGCAGCCGCTTCATATCGATCGGCACTTTTGCGAGCAGGAGACCGAATGGGGCCAGCCGCTGATGAATTCGCTGTTCACGCTCGGCTTGATGATCGGCATCCAGGTCTCGGACATGACGGTCGGCACCACGATCGCCAATCTCGGCATGACGGATGTCAAATTCCCGCACCCGCTCTTCGAAGGCGATACCGTGCATTGCACGAGTGAGGTCATCGGCAAGCGCGAATCGAAGTCGCGCCCCGGCGCCGGTATCGTCGAATTCCATCACCGCGCCTACAATCAGGACAATAAACTCGTCGCCGAGTGCCGCCGCCAGGCTTTCATGCGCATGCGGCCGAAGTAATTTCCCGCATGCGCTCGCTTCTCTTCGTTCCAGCCGACAGCGCGAGGAAGCTCGATAAAGCGATGACGAGCGGCGCCGATGCGTTGATCGTCGATCTCGAAGATTCGATCGCGCTCGACGCAAAGATGCGAGCGCGCGACAGCGCTGCGGCGTTTCTCAGGGACGCGGTAAAGACAGCGCAGCGACCCTCGCTGATGGTGCGCGTGAATGGGCTGCAGACCGGCCTTACCGACGCGGATCTCGATGCCATCGCGCCGGCAAAACCCGATGCCATCATGCTGCCGAAAGCTGAAGGTGGCGCCGCTGTCATTCACGCCGATGCGAAGCTCGCGGTGCGCGAAGCACAATGCGGACTGTCCGACGGCCATGTGAAAATTCTGCCGATCGCGACCGAGACCGCCGCCGCCATGTTCGTCGCCGGCACCTTTGCGGGCGCGAGCACGCGGCTGATGGGTCTCACCTGGGGCGCGGAGGACCTCTCCGCCGAACTCGGCGCACTGGCAAACCGCGATGCCGAAGGCCGCTTTCTCGATCCGTATCGGCTCGCGCGCACGCTCTGCCTTGTCGGCGCAAGCGCTGCGGGCGTGCCTGCGATCGATACCGTGTTCGTCGATTTCCGCGATGGCACGGGCTTTCGCCGGGAATGCGAGGAGGCCTGCCGCGACGGCTTCGTCGGCAAGATGGCAATTCATCCCGCGCAAGTGCCTATCATCAACGAGGTGTTCACGCCTTCGGCCGAAGCCATTGCGCGTGCGCAATCGGTTGTCGATGCCTTCGCGGCGGCGCCTGGCGCAGGCGTCGTCGGCATCGGCGGCGTCATGTACGACCGGCCGCATTTGGCGCGCGCCAAGCTGTTGCTCGCCCGATCACCCTTCCCGCCTGGCGTCAGACGGTAGCGGTCGCAAGTTTCGGTCCTAGAGCACAATCTTTTCAAATCGAATCGACTGCGGCGCAGGCTTTTTCCGGACCGTGCCCCGGATTTATCAGTCCTTCCGATAGGCCGCTTTGGGATCGAAGACGCGTTCATCGCGAAATTCGAGTTTCATCTCTCCAGTCTTAGTAGCGGACACGCCGAGCGGCACGACGCGATAGAAGCACGAACGGCGGCCGGTATGGCAGGCGGCCGTGACCTGTTCGACCTTGATCCATACGGCGTCCTGATCGCAATCGATGCGCATCTCGACGACCCGCTGGACGTGGCCGGACGTTTCGCCCTTTTTCCACAGCGCGTGGCGCGAGCGGCTGAAGTACCAGGCTTCGCCCGTGGCGATGGTCTTGGCCAGCGCCTCGGCATTCATATGTGCGACCATCAGCACATCGCCGGAGGCCGCATCCGTCGCGACGCAGGTGACAAGACCGTCGGCGTCGAATTTCGGCGTCAGCGCCGAAGATTCTTCCAGATCGGCAGGGCCGACGGGTGCCGGAAATAGTGATTGATCCGCCAAAGTGTCCTCGCGTTTTTGCCGGAACTTCAAATCAAAGGCGGCAGCGCCTATATAGTGGATTGTCAGGGAGACTCAATAAACCCCGGTTAAGTCGGGACAATCCGCCGTCAGCCATGCTCAACGAGGTCTACAACCGCCGGATCATCGAGCTTGCTGGCAACATCCCGCGGATTGGACGGCTGCCTCATCCGGATGCCAGCGCGACCGCGGTTTCCCGCCTGTGCGGCTCGACGGTGACGATCGACTTGACGATGGAGGGCGACACGGTCACCGATTTTGCGCATGAGGTGAAGGCCTGTGCGCTCGGTCAGGCGTCCTCGTCGATCATGGCCCGCAACATTATCGGTTCCAAAGCAAGCGAATTGCGGGACTTGCGCGAAAGCGTGCGGAAAATGCTCAAAGAAAACGGCGCTCCGCCTGCGAACGGCAAATGGGCCGACATCGCCGTGCTCGAACCGGTGCGCGACTTCAAGGCGCGGCACGCCTCGACACTTCTGACTTTTGACGCCGTCGTCGATGCGATCGGCCAGATCGAGGCCAAGCGCGCCGCCAAAGCCCAAGCGCAGTGAATGCGCAGCGACTTGCCGCCGCCCTTTTCGCCGCTGGCCGAAGCCTGCCGCAACGCCCCTCGCCGCTTCGGACGCGGCTTGATCGCGGTCTATCGCTACACGCTCGCGTCGCTGACCGGCTTTCGCTGCCGGCATCTGCCGACCTGTTCCGAATATGCCGACGAGGCGCTCGATCGTTTCGGCCTATGGGCTGGCGGCTGGATGACCTTGGCGCGGCTGATGCGCTGTCACCCTTTGGGGACTTCAGGCCTGGATTTCGTGCCCGAGGCGCTGCCCGAAGAATCGCGCTGGTATATGCCGTGGCGCTACGGGCGATGGCGCGGGACTAATGCGACGCCGTCCCCTTCACACCCTGCCGGACCGGACGCGGCGCGATAGCGCCAGGAAGACTCTTCCGGCCACCAAACAATACCTGGCGAATGCCGCGCGCCTACCACTGGTCCCGCTTTCCGTTGCTTTCCGAAAACGCTGAAGGGGCGGTGCTGAAAGTGAAGCCAAGTCGACCATAACCGGCGCGACTCTAGGTCGCGGAACCGATTTGTGACGAAACCCTGGACCGCGAGTTTCTCCGGTACAGGGCGAGAACTATCATCGAGAACAAGGAGAAAATCCGATGAGGAAGCAAACCGCTATCGTATCAGCGGCTGCGCTGCTGCTGTGCGGCATGGCAACGGCATCGGCGGCGACCGCAATGCATCCCTCCGATACCGTTATCCTATCGGCTGCGCAGCGAAGAGCCGTGTGGAACGATCTCAACAAGCAAGCGACCAATCAAAACGCCGCGGGCTTTGATGCCACCATTGGCACCTTCTTGCCGAAAACGGTGAAGATCTTGCCGATGCCAAGCAAGACGGCGGCCGATATTCCTGCGCTGCGGCCATACAATTTCGCGATGGTCGGACACAAGCTCGTGATCGTGGACCCATCCAACAAAGTGATCGCCGACGTGTTGACGAAATAACGAGCGGGGCGAGCCAACTGCCCTTGCTAAAGCCCGACGATCAGTAGCTACGCGCGCGGTCCCCGCTCGGAAATCCGCGGCTTTCTTTGGGTCTTCGAGCCTCTGGCTTTTTGAGCGAAGGTCCGCGCGCGGGCACTATTGTTTCTTCATGGGATTACCGGCCTAATGACGCGAGTGACGCTGCGCCCTCACGACGCGCCATGCGACTCCGGCCACAAGGGCGATGACTAGGATGATCCAGACGATCGTGTGAAACGGTCCGTATCCGCCGTAGCCCCAAGGCTCCACAAGCCACTGATGTGCAAGGCCCCACATGATCTCTATCCTTCCGATGTAAACCCTCGGCGCTAAGCCATATTATCTCGCGAATGAACCGCGATTGACGACATCGAGAAAATACGAGAAAAGGCGCCTTTCCGCTTACGCCGCACCGTAGGCAGCGAGTGAGCAACAGGAGTCGATGATGGTCGCGCTGACCTTTCCCGACGGCGCACGCCGGGACTATCCGCAAAAGACAACCGGGCTCGATATCGCCAAGAGCATTTCGCCCTCGCTTGCCAAGCGCACGGTGGCGATGGCGCTCGACGGCAAGCTTGCCGATCTTTCCGAGCCGATCGAGCGGGACGCGAAGATCGAATTTCTCACCCGCGAGGATCCGCGCGTGCTGGAACTCATTCGCCACGACGCCGCGCACGTTCTCGCCGAAGCGGTGCAGACATTGTGGCCGGGAACTCAAGTTACGATAGGGCCCGTGATCGACACCGGTTTCTACTACGATTTCTTCCGTAACGAGCCTTTCACGCCGGAGGATTTTACCGCCATCGAAAAAAAGATGCGCGAAATCATCGCGCGCGACAAACCCTTCACCAAGGAAATCTGGTCGCGCGCCAAAGCCAAGCAGGTCTTTCGCGACAAGGGCGAACTGTTCAAGGTCGAACTCATCGATGCGATTCCTGCGGACCAGCCGATCAATATCTATAGACAGGGCGAATGGTTCGACCTTTGCCGCGGCCCGCATATGACGTCGACCGGCAAGGTCGGCAATGCGTTCAAGCTGATGAAAGTCGCCGGCGCCTATTGGCGCGGCGATTCAAACCGCGAGATGCTTTCCCGCATCTACGGCACCGCCTTCGCCAAGCAGGAACAGCTCGACGAATATCTTAAGCAGGTCGAGGAAGCCGAGAAGCGCGATCACCGCAAGCTGGGCCGCGAAATGGACTTGTTTCATTTCCAGGAAGAGGCGCCCGGCTCGGTATTCTGGCACCCTAAGGGCTGGACTCTGTTCCAGACGCTGGAGAATTACATCCGCCGCCGCCAGGAGGATGCCGGCTATGCCGAGGTCAACGCGCCGCAACTCATCGACTCGTCGCTGTGGGTCGCATCGGGTCACATGGCGACATTCCGCGATTCGATGTTCCTCGTGCAGCCGCGCGAGGAGGACGAGCGCACCTTCGTGGTCAAGCCGATGAACTGCCCCGGCCACATTCAGATATTCAAGAACGGCCTGAAATCCTATCGCGATCTGCCGTTCAAGATCTGCGAGTTCGGCAAGGTTCACCGCTTCGAGCCGTCCGGCGCGCTGCACGGACTGATGCGCGTGCGCGCTTTCACGCAAGACGACGCGCATATTTTCATCACCGAGGAGCAGATCGCGGAAGAGGTCATCAAGGTCAACGACTTGATTCTGACGATCTACCGCGATTTCGGCTTCGACGATGTGCACATCAAGTTCTCGGACCGGCCGGAGAAGCGTATCGGCGAGGATGCCGTGTGGGACAAGGCCGAAGCGGCGCTGATGAAGGCGCTCGAAGCCTCGGGCCGGCCGTGGACGCTCAACAAGGGCGAAGGCGCGTTCTATGGGCCGAAACTCGAATATGTACTGCGCGACGCGATCGGCCGGGACTGGCAATGCGGCACCGTTCAAGTCGATCTCAACATGCCCGGCCGGTTGGGGGCGTTCTATATCGATGAGCACTCCAACAAGATCACTCCGGTGATGCTTCACCGCGCGATGTTCGGCTCGCTGGAGCGCTTCACTGGAATTATGATCGAGCATTTCGCCGGGCATCTGCCGCTTTGGCTGTCGCCGGTGCAGGCCGTCGTCGCAACGATCACGTCGGATGCCGACGGCTATGCGCGCGAGGCGATCGAGAAGGCGCGCCGAGCGGGGCTACGTGTCGAGGGCGACCTGCGTAACGAGAAGATCAATTACAAGGTGCGCGAACACTCGCTGGCGAAAGTGCCGGTGCTTCTTGTCGTCGGCAGGAAAGAAGCCGCCGACCGCACCGTTTCGATCCGCCGGCTCGGCAGCGAAGCTCAGCAAACGATGGCGCTCGACGCCGCGCTCGCGGCCTTGGCGCAAGAAGCCGTGCCGCCGGACATCGCGCGGATGAGAAAGGCCGCTTAGACTCCTCGTCTCGCGCGGTCAACGTGCCAGCACCTCGATTTCGCCGTCGACCCCGGTGATAACCTTGAAGTCGCGCTGGTAGGTCTTTCCTTCGTTGCGCGCGATGACGTGATAATCGCCTTCCCCCAGAACGAGACGCGGAAAAGCGCCGATGGACTCTTTGATCACGTCGCCGCCCGGGGTAAGCACCGTCCATTGCGTATTCGCCAGCGCCTCGCCGCCGGGATTGTTCACGAGCTTGAGCGTGATCACCGCCGCGCGATGCGTGACGACGATGTCGGCCAGCTTGCCGGCCTCGACGCGAACGTCGGAGCGGACCACCGAATTTCCATCGCCGTAGTTGGAAACGATGTAATAAGTGCCTTCCGGAAGCAGCACGACGTCGCCCGTCAACACGTTCTGCGCGATCGGCCGGCGATCGCTGGTGTCGAATTGGCTGCCGGTATAGATCTCGAACGAAATCTGTCCGACCGGGATGCGCACGTCGCCGACCTTGCCTTCGAGCCTGATCCCGCCGGCCGGAATGTCGAGGGTTTCGTGGACCGCTTCCGATCGTAGCTGCACTGCCTTGGCGGCGCTTGCGAGTCCGAGGCTCGCATGCACGACATAGTTTCCTGGCGGCAGCAAGAACGTCGGTGCCGCCCCGCGATCTTCCTTGATCAGACGGAACACCCCGGACTCGTCTGGCTTTGCCGCATAGACGCGCCAGATGAGTCCTGCGTTGATGGACGGCGCGTTTTGGCCGTAGCGGGCGGCGACCGCGAGCGCGACATGACCTGCCGGAACGGCAGGCACCGGGACAGCTTGCGCGACCGGCGGCACTACGGACGACCCACCCGGCACCGGCATGACAATGGTTGAGCCGGGATATCCGGTACCTGGGGCGAGCGGAGCGGCGGACAGCGATTGGGGCGCGACGAGGCTTTGCACCTGGGTGGCTGTCTGGGCTGATGTTTGTGCCGGCATCTGCGCCGAGGCTCGCACCGGCGGAAAGACGAGCGCTACCGCGATCAAGACTGCCGCGATAGTGCATCGCCAAAACGTGCTCAGATGCCGCCCAGCCATCGCGCTTTTTTTCGATCTCAATCGCGGCAATTTCAAGCCACAGCCGCTGCGTTAAGGAATGCGCAAGGCGATTGGAGCAGCCTATAGCCGAATTAGGGCATCTTCCCCATATGTTCAGTCGATGGATCATTCCAAACCGCGCAGCAAGCGGCGATGGCCGGAGTGCGAGGATTCAGTTGAGTACCATCGACATTCCGAACCAAACGCTTGATCGCGGTCATCTCCCGGTCAAAAGCGGCAGACCGACGATCGGTCTTGTGCTCGGCAGCGGAGCGGCGCGCGGTTTCGCACATATCGGCGTCATGCGCGCCCTTCAAGCGCATGGGATCAGGCCGGATATCATTGTCGGAACGTCGATGGGCGCGCTGGTCGGCGGCTGCTATGCGACCGATCAACTTGACACGCTAGAGGACTGGGCGCGCTCGCTGACCATGCGGCGCATCATTGGCTATCTCGACGTCAGGATCGGCGGTTCCGGTCTCATCGGCGGAGGCCGACTTGCCAACCGGCTGCAGGAATCGATCGGCGAAACCGCGATCGAAGATCTTGCGGTCCGCTTCGCCGCGATCGCGACCGAAATCGGCACCGGCCACGAAGTGTGGCTGACACGTGGATCGTTGTCTCTTGCCGTGCGCGCGTCTTATGCGCTGCCCGGAATTTTTCCGCCCGTGCATCTCGGCGGCCGTTGGCTGGTCGACGGCGCGCTCGTCAATCCGGTCCCGGTCTCGGCGGCGCGCGCGCTCGGCGCGCGTGTCGTGATCGCAGTCAATATGGACGCCGACCGCTTCGGCCGCGGCACGACCATAGCCAGCCACGGATCGGCCCCGGGCGATGGCCCGCCGGTTCCGTCGAACGGGCATTCGCGTAACGGCTTGGCGCGTTTGCGTGGCATGTTCAGCGCCGAGCGCGCACTCAAGCGCCAAATCATCTCCAGCGAAAGCCGGCCGAGTTTCTCGACGATCATGGTCGAATCCTTCAACATCATGCAGGATCGTCTCACCCGCATGCGGCTCGCTGGCGACCCGCCGGACGTCCATATCACTCCGCGCATCGACCATATCGGCTGGCTCGATTTCCATCGCGCCGCCGAATCCATCGCCGTTGGCAAGGTTGCCACCGAAAGAGCGATAGATTCGATTGCGGAAGCCGTTGCCGTTCTCGGCTGATCGGAGTTACTGCGAAGGCGACGTTGCCGCGCAGGTCGTCTGACAATTGATCTGCTGCGTCGAGCAGTTGACCTGGCACACTGTATTTTGATTGGCGTTGCCGGTTGTGGTTGCGGCGTTGGTCGGCGCGGTTCCCGGGACCAGGCAAGTCGTCCGGCACGTTGCCGCCTGCGAATTGCACGCCATCATGCAATTCGTGACGGCCGAAGTTTGCGCGATACGAATTTTTCCGGAACTCGCTACGGCGGAATTGCAATTGCCGATCGCAAATCCGCCAAGCACGATGACAAGCAGAATAGGCACCCGCCGCATAACCGTCTCCCGTATCGCGTCGACCATCATAGCGGCAAACGACAACCCGAGGGAATGCGACGCAATTCCCAAGCGATTGCGGCCGTTGCGCGCTAGGGCACGATCCGCAAAAAGCCTGCCCCGGACACCGATCCGGGGTGGAAACCGGTTTTCCGAAAAGATCATGCCCCATCAAACATCTAGAGCAGCAATCGATTCAGTTTGAAACGATTGTGTTCTAGGCGGTGAGAATGTAGTCGCGCATCGCCGCGGAATCCCGCTCCATCTCCTGCAGGCGATGCTTGACCACATCGCCGATCGACACGATACCGCTAAGACGCCCCTGATCGACGACAGGAACATGACGGAATTTACCTTCAGTCATCTGTTCCATGATGCTGACGAGCGTTTCACTCTCGGTGCAGGTCGACACTTTGCGGGTCATAGTCTGGCTGACCGGCTCCTCGAGCGCGGAAGCGCCGCGTTCGCCGATGGCGCGCACGATGTCCCGCTCCGAAAGTATGCCGGCAATGCGACGGTCGGCACCCAGGATAACGACAGCACCGATGCGTTTTCCCGCAAGCAGCGTCGCGGCTGACTGTAGCGTCGCAGCGGGCTCAATGCTGACGACCTCGCGGCCTTTGTCCGCGAGAATCTTGCTGATGGTCATCGCAGCCTCCCTAGACTCCACCCTACCCGCCGTTCGTTCGAGGCGGTCGGCGACGGGCGAGGTAATGACCCTAATGTTTCTGAGCGCGGCATTGTTCCACAAATCGTCGCGGCATGCACGCTGCGCTGCACCACGTCAGGCAAAATAGCGCTCCGGCGTTGCGCTAGGCGCTTAACTCGCTGTTGAACTCCGCGGGCGTCGGAGCCGGATCGAAGGCGTTGAACAGGAAAAGCCCGGCAAAAAATCCTCCGACATGCGCCTGCCAGGCGATTTCCTGCCCCGCCGTCGCGCCAAATGAAATCGTCCCAAAACCGAACAGCGCGTTCAGTCCGAGCCACACTGCAAGAAACAGCAGAAACCGAGGATCGCGAAGGGTGGAACGAAGCGGCCTCGCCGGGACGCGATAGCCGGTTCCGTCATCGCGAAACATCCCCAGCGGCCCTCCCCGCTGAAAAACAAAGCGCAGGGACGCAGCCATCGCGCCGGAGATGGCCGCCGAAGCGCCAATCATCGGTTCCAGCGCGCCGATATGCGTGACCAGATGCGTCAATGCGCCGATCGCCGCCACCGTCAGCATAAACGCCACATAGCGCCAGGCCCCGAAGCGGCGCGCAATGGCGCTGCCGAACGGCACCAGCCAGGCTAAGTTGAAGCCTAGATGCATCGCGTCGGCATGAATGAAGGCGTAAGTGAAAAACGTCCACAGGTCGCCGGCAAAGCCGCCGGGGAAGGCATTCACAGTGACGTCGCTGCCGCCAAAACGCGCGGGAATGAATGCGAAACTGAGGATGAACGCGAGGTCTTGTTCGTCGGTCAGCAAGTAGACGCGCACCAGATGGACGAGCACAAGGATAGCGACAGTCACCACCACGACCGCCGGAATGTTGAAAATGGGCTCGGAGAAATTGGGCCGGGACTGCTCGGTCAAGTCGCACCTGATTGCCGTCAGATAGGCGAGTGTTGCGGTCAGAACAAGCGAGGCGCGAGCTTAAAGCCTGAGTTTATGGCGACGAAAACAAAAGGGAGGATGAAAATCCTCCCTTTTGCCAGCGCTCTCGCCGAAGCTCGCGCGGCCAATCTCTGGTGCCTAACCGCACGGCGCGACGCCGGTCACATCCCGTCGCCTCCCGTATCCGGCAAGTTCATCCACCCTATGCGGTCAGGCGCATCTCAGCCAACGTCAAGGTTTCATTAAGTTTAATTTGGCGGGGGCGGGGCTCGTAAAGCGCCAATCAGAAGTTCGGCACGCGCCATGCTCCGGCTCAGCCCGAATGGACCTGCGCGGCCATGCCTGTCCCATTCGGGGACAGGCGATCGCATTGACCGCTTTGAAGCGTGCAGGCGCGTCGTGAGCGAGCGTCCATGAAGCACGCTGCCAGCCAGGAACTTTACGCTTATTGGCAACAGCGGCGCGGCGAGCGTCCGGCTCCGGAACGCGCGGAGATCGAGCCCGGGCCCATTCGCCAAGTGCTCGGCGATGTATTCATTCTCGCACTCGACCGCAGGGCGGGACACCCGTTCCGCCTTGCCGGCACGCGCGTGTGTGCCCTGTTCGGCCGCGAGCTTAAAGGCGAACGCTTTGTTGAATTGTGGACGAGCGCAAGTCAGCCCGTCGTGTCGGATCTTCTGACCGCGCTTGAAGACGAACAGGTTGGCACCGTCGCCGGCGTGACGGGTCAAACGGCAAATGGAGGCTGCATCGAACTCGAACTTCTCCTTTTGCCGCTCGCCGCCGCCCGGTCGAACCTGGCGCGAACCATCGGAATTCTGGCCCCGTTCGCGACACCCCCGTGGCTTGCCGCGAACTCCATCGGTTCGCTGACAATGGGTCCGCGCCGTCACATCGGCGCCTCGATCGAGAGGCGCCGGCTGCCGCGGTTTCTGGCCCCGCGACAACGGCGCCTGATCGTCGTTGAGGGCGACCGTGCCTAGCGCGCCGCTCGAATGCCAGACCGCACGATGAGGCGACTAACGCGGCGTTAACACCGCCCGCCTATGTTTATGGACATACCCGCACCCAATTAAAGCTCTGGCATTCAATGGGATTAGCCGAACGAAGACAAACGCTGCGTACATTGAACCAGAACCGCCGCCGCCATCAGCGGGTCAAGGTGAGTCTGCTCGGGCGGTACATGCTGGTCGATCGCCGCGAATTTCCTTGCCAGGTCGTGGACATGTCGCCGGGTGGCATGGCCGTGATCGCTCCGGTCGCTGGCAATATGGGCGACCGCGTGATTGCCTATGTCGATCACCTCGGCCGGCTTGAAGGCACCATCGCGCGCCTGTTTGAGAACGGCTTTGCGATGACCATTGCCGCCACGGTCCGCAAGCGCGACAAGCTCGCCGCACAACTGACCTGGCTTGCTAATCGCCACATTCTCGGCTTGCCCGAAGACCGCCGCCATGGCCGCATCGTGCCACGCAATCCGGTCGGCCGCCTGATCATGCCGAACGGAATCAGTGTCACCTGCCGCGTCATCGACGTGTCGCAATCCGGAGCCGGCATCGCGACGCGCGAACGCCCGGCGATCGGCACGCTCGTCGCGCTAGGCAAGGTGCAGGGGCGCGTCGTGCGCCATCTCGAGGACGGATTTGCCATCGAATTTACCCGCCTCTTGCATCCGGATTTCCTCGAAGACAGCGTTACCGGCGAATAAATCCGCAAACGGCGATTGGCATTGGCGACGCGCCGCTGGCGCGGCGAATGACGCCGCCGCGCCCGTAAAATTTGTGATAGAGCGCAATCGTTTCAAACTGAATCGATTGCGATTCTAGAGGTTTCCACGACGGATCGGGTCCGGGGCAGGCTTTTTCCGGATCATGCCCCAAACGACAAATCGTTCGAATTTTATCTAATCGCTTTTCTAAGTTCTAACCGATGCTCGAAGCGCTTTTACTTCAAATTGCATCGATCAACTTAGCGGCCCTGCAAAAGCTTTGTGGGAAAGGTGACCCCAACAAAAACCGGGAAGGGGTCACCATGAATTCGGTTGCAGGAGCCACAATCGGACAGCGCGCCGCGGCAGCGGCGACCGTCCTCGTGGCATCCATCGCGGCGCTGCTTGCCTCACCGACCGTGAGCGCGGCGCAGGAGCGCTCCTCGTTCATCACCGTCGGAGGCGTCACCCGCCCGCCCGTCGGCTGGGCCGAGTTCTGCGTCGAATACCATCCGGAATGCAAGACCACGCCATTGACGCCGCGCGACATCGTGTTGTCGCCGCGGGCGTGGAAGGACCTCGAGCGCGTCAATCGTTTCGTCAACACGCACGTCAAGCCGATGACCGACATGGATCATTGGGGCGTCGTGGAACGCTGGAACTATCCGGACGACGGTTACGGCGATTGCGAGGACTACGCTCTGCAGAAGCGCAAGATGCTGATGCAGGCGGGCTGGCCGCGCCAAGCGCTTTTAATGACCGTGGTGCGCGACCGAAACGGCGACGGCCATGCCGTTCTCACCGTCAAAACCGACAAGGGCGAATACATCCTCGACAACGAGAGCGAAGAAATCTTGCCGTGGACGGACACCGGCTACCGCTTCGTAAAGCGCCAGTCGCAATCCGATCCGAACCTTTGGGTTTCGCTCGGCGAGCCACGAGGAACGCCTGCGACTGCAACATCGCGATAGGGCAACGAAAACAAGAGACACGCGTTCCCGGTCACTGTCCCCACCCCTCCCCGTCCCCAGACCGGGTTCGCGGCGGCCGGCTCTCCCCCAGGAGTCGGCCGCAAGCCTTTTTTCGCGAATGTCAGAGTAACAATGCGCGAATCGCCGGCCGCGATCGAGCGGCGAGAACCCCGAAATTTCATTCCGGCATGTAGCCAAAACGCGCCATCTGCTCGCCATGGGCGTCGACGATACGTTTGACCTGCTTGGGCGTGAGAACCTCTTTCCACTGCCCGGCGCGGCCCTCGCGGAAAAACCTTTCGGCATTTTCCGGACGCTCGCGAAAGCCGTCTTTTTCTTCTTGCTCTCTCAGTTGCTCGAATGACGAGCGCTTGATCGCATTGGCGAGCTCGCCTTCAGTCGGCCTGAACAACAGATGCCGAGCTAATGCGCCGAAAGTCTTTTCCGGCTCGCCGAGCATATCCTCGTAGCGCATGACATAGATCGCCGGATGCGGCTTTCGCGTCCAGCTCACGACGTGCTGGCTCCACGATCCGTAGAGCTCGTAAACTTGTTTTCCCGTGCTCGACGTCTCGGCGTTCTTCAGGTTCATAAAATCAATTGTCGATTCGATCGATTGCGAAAGATGGTGCGCGTAGGAAATCGCGACATCGAGCGGATTGCGGACGATATAAATCGCACCCGACGTAACGGAAAAATTGATCGTCGGATGGCCGCGGTCGATGACGATCGCCTGGTGGGTTTTGATGAAGGTAAGTCCCTCGACTGAATCGGCAATATACTGGTGCACGCGCGCACGCGCCGCCGTGATCTTGTCTCGATCTTTGTCGGTCGGAACAAAGCCGAGAATCTCTTCGAACAATGATCTTCTTGCCGGCGTTTCAATTGTAG
>DASPTX010000084.1:0-61988 GCA_035623195.1 Xanthobacteraceae bacterium
GCCAAGGCCTGCGATCGCGCCGAAACCACGCGTGAGGACGCCGCCGGCGCCATCCTCTACGCCGCCGAGCGCGCCACCTGGATGGCGCTCGAGACAATCCAATGCTTGGGTGGCAACGGCTATATCAACGACTACCCGGCGGGACGATTGCTGCGCGACGCCAAGCTCTATGAAATCGGCGCCGGCACCAGCGAAATTCGCCGCATGTTGATCGGGCGCGAGATTTTCGAGAAGACGCGGTGACGGATGCTGCTTCGGATCGCTCTGGGCTTGGCGATGGCGTTGTCGGTTCTGCCGTTGCGATCCGGCTATGCCCAAGATGAACGCAAACCCACCGCCCAGGAGGTCGCGGCTATTCGCAGCTGCGCCGCGAAATACCAGGATGACGTAGAGGAGGGCGAGCGAAACTGCCTGTTCAATTTCGTCGCAACGCCTTGCACCAAGACGCCTGAAGGTTCGTCCAATCTCGGCACGGCCGATTGTTATCGCGTTGAGGGGGTGATCTGGGACGGTCTTCTCAACGAGAACTTCAAAAATCTACTCGATACGCTCGACGATCAGCAGGCTACGAAGTTTCGCGCGATGCAGCGTGCCTGGATCGCCTACCGCGACACGACCTGTGATTTCTACTGGGACAAGATCCAGGGTACAATGGCGATCCCGATGGCGCGCGCATGCGTCGCTCGCGAGACGGCGCGCCGGGCGTTGCTGCTTCGGTTCTTCAGCCGCATGTAATCGGGCAGAGTTGACTGGGCTCACCCCAAGCGGCGATCGTATTCCAGAACCGCGTTGAGCAGGATCTGCGCGCCGGCGGCGCATTCGTCGAAACTCGTCGCCTCGGCTTCGTTATGCGAAATGCCGCCACGGCAAGGCACGAAAATCATCGTCGCCGGGGCCACGCGCGCGATATAGGCGGCATCGTGCCCGGCGCCGGAAATCATGTCGCGCGCGGCGAAGCCCGCGTTCTTCGCGGCGATACGAACGCAATCGATGAGTTCGGGCGAGAATTTAACCGGCGGTGACACGAAAATTCGCGTTGCCTCGTAGGTCAACTTCAGCGGCGTAAGAATCTCGGCGAGAGCCGCGTGTAGCTTCGTTTCCATCGTATCGAGGATGTTTTGCTCAGGATGACGAAAATCGACGCTGAAAAAGACTTCGCCGGGAATGACGTTGCGGCTGTTCGGCCTGTTCTCGATCAAGCCGACGGTGCCGACGGCATTGGGAAACTGCTTCGCGATCGCGTCGACGCGCTCGATCATGCGCGCCCCGCCAAGAAGCGCGTTCTTGCGCGGGCCCATCGGCGTCGTGCCGGTATGGGCGGCCTCGCCGGTGACCGTGATGTCGTACCAGCGGATGCCTTGGACGCCCTGGACGACGCCGATCGTCCGGCCTTCGTTTTCGAGGATCGGGCCTTGCTCGATATGCAGCTCGAACAGAGCGGCGAACTTTCGTCCGCCCGCTTTCGCCTCGCCTTTGTAGCCTATGCGCTGCAACTCTTCGCCGAAGTTTTTGCCGTCGCGGTCGGCGCGCGCATAGGCGAAGCCGGGAGTAAAGACGCCGGCAAACACCCCGGAGGCGAGCATGGCCGGCCCGAAGCGCGCGCCTTCTTCGTTCGTCCAATTGACGATCTCGATCGGCGCATTGGTCTCGTAGCCGAGTTCGTGCAGCGTGCGAATGGCTTCGAGCGCGGCGAGGACGCCGAGCGCGCCGTCGAATTTGCCCCCGGTCGGCTGAGTATCGAGATGCGAGCCCATGACGATCGGCGGCAAATCCGGGTTTTTGCCCGGCCTGCGGGCGAACATACTGCCGACCTCGTCGACCGTAACGGCGCAGCCTAGCGCTTCGCATTGCGCCTTGAACCAGTCGCGAACCTGCCGGTCGAGATCGGTCAGAGTTAGGCGGCAGATGCCGCCTTTGGGCGTAGCGCCAATCTGCGCCGTATCCATCAGCGTGTCCCATAACCGCTGGGCGTTGATCTGCAGATTGTGCAAGTGCGAATCCCTTTTGCGAATTTTTCGCGGGCGCCTGGCGTGTTACGCCCGCCAATCGCTCGCAGGCATAGCGGCCATTGGCCGACTAGGCCATTGCTTCATGCGCCAATGACGCAGTGCAGGGCGGTGGCCGGCACACTAACTCATTGAATCCACGACGAATCAGCTATCATGGCACCCGCTGGCAATCCGGGACTAGCGCTGGAGCGAAGGCTATGCTTCGCGTGCGGTTGAAAGCGGACGGACGTATCGTCGAGGTCTTACCTGACGGCAGCGAACGCCCTCTCGCGAGCGATCCTCAATCGATCGCGACCGCCGCGCACAATGCCGCGCGGGCGCAGGAAGCGAGCTACGCCCGGAATGTGCGGGGGCAGACCGGCCTCACTCAGGCCGCTTTTGCCGCGCGGATCGGCGTGCCGGTCGAAACGGTGCGCAATTGGGAGCAGGGCAAGCGCTCGCCGCGCGGTCCGGCGCGCGCGCTACTCAAAGTGATCGAGCAAGCTCCCGACGCCGCCTTCGCCGTGCTTGGCAAGAGGCGCTGACGCCGAGCGGTTTTTCCTTTTCGCAAACGGTCTAGAAATCCCCCCGGCAATCGTCAATGCTTGCGCCGGTTTGGGGTAATTGAAAGGTTGGGAGCGGTTCATGGAAGTCATTGCAAGTCGTGGCGCGCGAATTCCGATCCTTGGATTCGGCACCATGACGCTGAAGGAGGATTTGTGCGTCCAATTGGTCGAAGCCGCTTTGCAGCTCGGCTACCGGCATCTCGACACCGCGCAAATGTACGGCAACGAACGCGAGGTCGGGGCCGGCATGCGCGCGTCCGGTATCCCGCGTGAGGAAATCTTCCTCACCACCAAAGTCTGGTTCACGCGGCTCGCTGCCGGCGATTTCGAACGCTCGGTCGACGAAAGTCTGGAACGGCTGGCGCTGCCCTCCGTCGATCTGTTGATGATTCATTGGCCGCACGCTCAGGTTCCGCTCGCTCAATCGACCGCCTCGCTGTGCAAGGTCAAGAAAGCCGGCTTGGCCAAAAATATCGGTGTTGCGAATTTCAACGTGGCGATGATCGACGAGGCGGTCAAACTGGCGAGCGAGCCGATCGCGGTCCTGCAGATCGAAACCCATCCCTATCTCGACCAGAGCAGGGTCATCGCCGCGGCGCGCCGCCACGGCATGGCCGTGGTCGGCTATTGTCCGCTGGCGCGAGGCAAGGTTCCCGCCGACGAGACGCTGCAACGCATCGGCCGCGCCCACGGCAAATCGCCCGCGCAGGTCAGTTTGCGATTTCTCGAACAACAGAACATCATCCCGATCCCGCGGACTTCCAAGCGCGAGCGCCTTGTCGAAAATCTCGGCAGCCTCGACTTTCAGCTCAGCGCGCCGGAAATGGCGGAAATCGCCAAATTAACCCGGCCGGATTCCCGCATCGTCAGTCCGCCGCAAGCGCCGAAGTGGGACACATGAGCGCGATCGGCCCGGTGCCGAGCGTCGCGGCGCACGGCGCCAAGATTCCGCTCCTGGGGCTCGGCACCTGGGACTTGCGCGGGCGCACCTGCGCCCGCATCGTCGAACAGGCCTTGCGTCTCGGCTATCGGCACATCGATACCGCCGAGATGTACGACAACGAGCGCGAAGTCGGCGAAGGCTTGCACGCCTCGGGCGTTAAGCGCGGCGACGTCTTCGTGACCACGAAAATTTGGCCCGATCATTTTGCGCCGCGTGAGCTCGAACGCGCGGCGCGCGAATCCTTGTCGCGGCTGCGTTTGCGTGAAGTCGATCTTCTGCTGTTGCATTGGCCTAATCCGCGAATTTCGCTCGCGGATACGCTCGGCGCGCTGTGCAAGGTCAAGCACGAGGGGCTGACCCGGCATATTGGGCTTTCCAACTTCACCGTCGCGCTCATCGACAAAGCCTTGCAGCTTGCCACCGAACCGCTGGTTTGCGATCAGATCGAATGTCATCCTTTCCTCGACCAGTCGAAAGTGATCGCCGCCTGCCGCCAGCATGGCATGGCGGTGGTCGCCTATAGCCCGATCGCGCAAGGCAAGGCCAGCGGCGACCGCGTGCTCGCGCGGATCGGCGGCGCACACAACAAAACCGCCGCTCAGGTCTGCTTGCGCTTTCTGGTGCAGCAAAACATCGTGGTCATTCCGCGCACCAGCAAGACCGAGCGGCTCTCGGAGAATGCAGCCATCTTCGATTTCGCGTTGAGCTCGCAGGAAATGGCCGAGATCGCCGCATTGGCGCGCCGCGACGGGCGTCTTGTCGATTGGTCCTATTCGGGCCGGGCGAATTGGGATTAGGGCATGATCCGGAAAAGCCTTTCCCTGAGGTGATCCGGGATGGAATCCGGTTTTCCGGAAAGACCATGCCCCTATCGAACGGCGAGAGCCGCGATCGATTCGGTTGGAAAACGATGGCGCTCTAGGAAACGGAACTCGCGCGCGGGGTAGACCGGCCGATCAGGCAGCCTTGCTTTCCGCAGCGATGGTTCGCTTCATGAATTCGGCGAACACGCCCGCGATTTCGGGCTCATACGGACTCCACTGCGGAAACGGAATTATCGGCTCGTCCTGATCCTCAATCGGCAATTGGTGTAGCGTGCTGCCCGCGATAAGCCGATGCGCCGCCAGACCGCTGGCAAGTGAATGCGTTTTATCGTTGCCGGGGATGATGATGGTCGGCGCCTTGATGGCGCGCAGCTCGTCAGGGCTGACCCCCATGACCGGATGGTGCGCACCGGCGACGAAGATCTCGTTCCACCGCGTCAGCACTTCGATGAATTGGCGCGCCGGCAGCCGCGCGAGATAGTCGCCATTGGCGGGATTAGCCTCGATCCGCTCGCGCCACTGTTCCATGGCGCAAATCGCGGCCATGCCGCCCCGTTCGGCGGCACGAACATATTGCCCGTAATATTGTTCCGGCAGGCGCCCGGCCGCGAACGTGCCGCCGGTGACCCGCAGCAAGAGCAGCCCGCGCACTGCTTGCGGATATCGCAAATAAAACAGGATCGAGGTCCGCGCACCGGACGACGAGCCGCTGAAAAAAGCAGGCAGCGCATTGTGCTCCGACATGAGCGTGTGGATATCCCGCGTCCAGATGACTTCTTCGCCCTCCGTACCTTCGATCGAAATGTCGGACGCGCCGGTATTGCGGCGGTCGTGCAACATGACGCGAAAGCCGTGGCGCGCGATTTTTTCGGCAAGCGGAATGAATTCGTCATGACCGCGGCGGCCGCCGGTGGTCATGACCAGCCAAGGCCCGTGGTCGCCCACCACGCGCCAATTGATATTGACGCCGTTGATCCTGCTGACCGGCATAGCGTGTGCCCTCCCGTTTCGCGGGGCAGTTCATCACATTCAAGGCGATAGGCAAAGACAAACAAAATCCGTTCTCGCGGCACGGCTCCTTTTCCTCCCCCCGCGGAAGCGGTGGGGAGGGTCGGCGAGGCGGACATCAGTCGCCGCGAGTGGCAAAGATCGCGCCGATACTTGCGACTTGCGAGAACGGCTTGTGCACCTCCTTGAGGCCACGGACATGAGCCGGGTCGCTCGCCGATCTGACGACGACGAAGTCATTGTACATCCCGTCGCGGCGGCCGATCCCGTAACCCTCGGCAACGAACTCATTCTCGCCGGCCCGATTGGGGACAAGCAGTGCAATCGGCAATGTTCCCTAACTATGTATGATTGGCGCTGTGTTATTTTCGTCACCGCATCGCGGCCGCGATATTGCCGCCGTCCACCGTGGTGACGTCGGCCGTGGTCTTCAAAGCGAGCGCATGATGCAAGAACGCCTGCGCGACGTCGTCGGCCGTGACTTCGCGGCCCAACAGATTGCCACTCATGTAATCCTTCTCGGTCACCCCGCGCGCCTTGGAGCGCGCTGCGATCATGTCCGGCGTCAAGAGACCGGAACGGATACGGTCGGCGTTCACCGCATTGGCGCGGATGCCGTCGGCACCGTAATCGAGCGCGTATTGGCGCATAAGCGCGAGCGCCGCCGCTTTCGGTATTCCGTAGGGTCCGAAATTCGGCCCGGGATTGACCGCTTGCTTGGAGATGTTGAACAGGAGGCACCCGCCGGTGCCCTGCGCGCGCATAATTCTCACCCCCGCCTGTGCGACGCGCTGGTGACCGTAGAAATTCAGCTCGAAGCTTTTCCGTAAAGTTTCCTCGTCGACATCGCCGATGCGTCCCTGCCAGGCCGCGCCCGCATTGGACACGACGATATCGACGCCGCCGAAATGTTCGGCGATCTTGTCGAAGGCCGCGCTGACCGAGCCCGCGTCGGTCACGTCGCAGGCAAGCGCCAAGACATGGCCGCCGATCGCATTTGCCCGTTCGCCCGCGGCGGCGCGATCGACGTCAAGTAAAGCGACCTCGGCGCCGGCGGCCGCGAATACCTTGGCCGTGGCGGCGCCGATGGCGCCGGCCGCCCCCGTAATTGCGGCGATCTGGCTGGCAAGCGGAAGCTCTTTTCTTTTGCCAAGCTTGGCTTGCTCCAGAGGCCAATATTCGCAATCGAACATCTCGGCTTCGGAAATGGACTCGAACGTCCCGATGGCCTCGGCGTCGCTCACACCTTTCGCCCAGGTTTCGGCGATGTCGGCCGCGACGATGGCGTCCACCTTGGAGCGGCCCAGACCGAACAAGCCAAGGCCGGGCACGAGAACCACGCGGGGCAGGGGATCAAGCGCGATCTTGCCGCCGCCGATGCGTTTGTTATTTCGCTCGAAATACTGCCGATAATGCTTTGTGAAGGCTTGGCTTCGCTCGCGCGCGGCGCCGGCGAAATCGGCGAGGCCGCCGCTTTGCGGCGTGGTCAGAACCAGCGGCCAATTTTTGGTGCGGATGGTGTGGTCCGGGGTAATCACGCCAGCTTGGCTCACGCGCGCCAGATCATCACGGTTCACAAAATTCAAAACGGTATCGCCGGCGCGAAATTCAAGCACGAGCCGTCGCCAAGCGCCTTCAATCGCTTCGTTCTTTTCGCTGCACGCCCCGCGCACGATCGGGGCAATCCGCGCCGCCGTCTCTAGGTTTTTCTCCGCTGCTTTCCGTGCTGTCTTCTCCACTGCCTTGGGCGCAACGCCCGCCGCGGCGGATTTCCGGTTTCGCGCGATGAAATCCTCGGCAAGCGACACCATCGCGATCATGCGGTCATAGGCTTCGCGTGCGCTGTCGCCGAACGTGACGATGCCGTGCCTGTTTAAGATCAAACCGTCGCAATCAGGCGCACGCTCGAAAACCTCGATGGCCTTTTTGGCAAGTCCGAAGCCCGGCCGCAGATAGGGAACGAACGCCAGCCGCCCGCCAAATATCTCGCCGCAAAGTTTTTTCGCCTCGGGCTGGTCGATGACGCTCAGCACCGCGGTCGCGTGCGTATGGTCGACGAATTTATGCGGCAGGAAGGCGTGCAACATCATCTCGACGGAGGGATTCGGCGCGGCCGGATCGATCAGATTGGCCCGCTCGATGCCGACGAGCTCGTCGTCTTCGATCGCGTCGAGAGCGCGCAGCTTGCGCATCGGCAAAAGCCGCACGGCCGGAAAGGCGGAAGCTTCGATGCTCGCCATGTCGGCGCCCGAGGATTTGACGCGCAGCACATCGACCTTTTCGCCGAAGCGATCGCGCATTTTCGTCTTCAGCGACGTATTGCCGCCGCCGTGCAGGACGAGCTTGGTATCGCAGCCAAGAAGCCGCGTTGAGTAAATCCGCAGCGACAAGTCACGATCGACGCCTTCCTTGGCGCCCTCGGCCACGATGGCTTCGGCGTCGCGATCAACCCAGCCGCTCTTCATCGCCTCAGCCGCCGGCGAAGCGGCGCGACCACCATCCGCTGCGACGCGGCCGCTCGCCTTCGGACGAGTTACCCGTTTCCGTGACGATTGGCTCCGGCGCGGATGGAGCGGGTTGCGGCTCGATCTTCTCCGGCACCTCCTCGCTGCCGCTGCCGGCGATTGGAACGCGCTCGCGCACCGTCGAGCGCCGGCGAATTTGCTGCTCGGTCGCCATTGTCGCAGTCGGCTCGCCGGCGCCCGGTGCCTGCTGTGACGCGAAGTCGAGATCGGCGACCGCGTTTTTCAGTTCCGGTTCGGTGACGGGCGGCGCGACGAGCTGTTCGGCTGGGGCGGAGTCTTGCTCGGCGCGGTAGGGCGACTCGCGGCCGGCATAGCCGGTATCGCCGCCGCGCTGGCGGTTGCGTCGGCCACCGCGCCGACCGCGCCGGCGGCGCCGATCTTCGCGCCGCTCCTGGGTCGGCTCAGTATGCTCCTCCTGGGCGATATCGCCGAGAGTTTCGCCACCGCGCTCGCCGTAAGATTCGCCAGCGGATTCACCGTGAGGTTCGGCGATGGATTCACCAAAGCCCTCGGCCGCCGGTGCAGCATGATCCTGCGAGCCGAAATCGCCGGCCGATTCAGAAATCGCGATGTGCTCGATAGGCTCGTGAGGCTGGCCGTGCTGCGCGTGCTCGCCGCCATTGCGGCCGCCGCGGCGGCGTTTGCGGCGCCGGCGTCGCGAGCCGCCCTCGGCTTGTTCTTGCGTCGCGGCGACATCCGCTTCCGCTTCTTCGTCCGCTGCGACGCCGAAATCCTCGAGATTGTCCTCTTCCTCAAGCGGAGCGGCCACCGCTTGCGCTCTCTCGGCAAGCGCCTTGGCCGCCTCGATTGAATGCACCTGTTCGCCGCGATCGATGATGAATGCCTGCGGCGCCTTCACGGATTCGTCGGCGCTCACGGTGATGGCGATAGCGAACCGTTCTTCCAGGCCGCGCAAATGGGCGCGCTTTTGGTTGAGAACATAAAGCGCGACGTCAGGCCGCGTGCGGGCGATGAGATTGTGCGTTGCGCCTTTGATGAGCTGCTCTTCCAGCGCGCGTAGAACCTGCAAAGCCAGCGAGGAGACGGAGCGGACATGGCCGCTGCCGCCGCAATACGGGCATTTTTCGGTGGAGCTTTCTAGGACGCTCGTGCGGATGCGCTGGCGCGACATTTCGAGCAGGCCGAAATGCGAGATGCGGCCCACCTGGATTCGCGCGCGATCGTGTTTGAGGCATTCCTTGAGCCGCCGCTCGACCGTGCGGTTGTTGCGCTTCTCGTCCATATCGATGAAATCGATGACGATCAGGCCGGCAAGGTCGCGCAAGCGAAGCTGCCGCGCGATTTCGTCAGCGGCCTCCAAGTTCGTCTTGAACGCGGTATCCTCGATATGGTGCTCGCGCGTGGCGCGTCCGGAATTGACGTCGATGGCGACCAATGCCTCGGCCTGGTTGAGCACGATGTAGCCGCCCGAGCGCAGCTGCACGACGGGCGAAAACATGGCGTCGAGCTGATTTTCGACGCCGTAGCGCGACAGAAGCGGCTGCGTATCCGTGTAAAGCTTTACGTTCTTGGCATGGCTCGGCATGAGCATGCGCATGAATTCCTTGGCCTCGTGATAGGCTTCGGCGCCCGCGACCATGACCTCATCGATGTCCTTGGTGTAGAGGTCGCGGAGCGAACGTCTAACCAGCGAGCCTTCCTCGTAGACGAGTTTTGGCGCCGTCGATTTGAGCGTCAAATCGCGCACGGTCTCCCACATCCGCAGCAAATATTCGAAATCGCGTTTAATTTCGATCTTGCTACGGCTGGCACCGGCCGTGCGCAGGATCACGCCCATGCCCTCGGGCACTTCGAGATCGGCCGCGGCTTCTTTCAGCCGCGCGCGATCCTCGGCATTGGTAATCTTGCGGCTGATGCCGCCGCCGCGCGCAGTATTCGGCATCAGCACCGAATAACGTCCGGCGAGCGAAAGATAAGTCGTCAGCGCCGCGCCCTTGGTGCCGCGTTCCTCCTTGACGACCTGCACCAGCATGACTTGACGGCGTTTGATGACTTCCTGGATTTTGTATTGCCGCCGATACCGCGGTGCGCGATCGGGGACCTCTTCGAGAGCGTCCGCGCCGCCGACCGATTCCACGATTTCCTCAGCCGCTTCCTCTTCCTCGTTTTCGTCGGCGGCACGCGCTTCGGCACCGACTGTGGCTTCGCCATTTTCGCTTTCGCTCGGCCCGGCTGGCTGTCCGCCGAACGCGCCGGCATCCGTCTCGCCGCCTTCAGCCGCGGGCTCTGTAATGTCCCCCGCATCCGCCTCCTGCGTCGTATCGGCTTGACGTTCATCGACAGAATCGCTGGCTTCGACAGGAGCGGACGCTCCCGAGATCTCTGGTGCGACGGACTGCGCTCTCGCCCCGGCGGCTTCGCTCGGTATGGCGATGTCGGCATGGTCAGGCTGTCCGCCAGGCTCAAGCGGCGCTGACGGCTCGGTTTCGGCCGTATCGGCGGCGGCCCCTTCTGCGACTTCGCCGCGCGCGACTTCGTGGTGGCGGGCGGCGGGCGCGGAGCCTGGGTGGCGGTGCCGCCGTGCGCGCCGGTCGACTTCATCGTCGGCGGCCCGCTGCGCACGCTCTTCCTCGTCGATCAGCGCCTGCCGATCGGCGACCGGTATCTGATAATAGTCCGGATGAATTTCGCTGAACGCGAGAAAGCCGTGGCGATTGCCGCCGTAATCGACGAAAGCGGCCTGGAGCGAGGGCTCCACGCGCGTCACTTTCGCCAGATAAATATTGCCTCTTAGTTGTTTGCGGTGCGCGGACTCAAAGTCGAATTCCTCGACGCGATTGCCGCGCAAAACGACCACCCGGGTTTCTTCCGGATGAGCCGCGTCGATGAGCATTTTGTTGGCCATTGGCAAATCTCGTATGGGCCGGTCCGCCCCTTCGCTGCGCGCCGCATCGGCGAGAGGCGAGGAGGCCGGCTCGATTTTCGGTGAATGGAAACGGCTCGGAAGCCGCGAGCGCCGCAAGCGTCAATGATCTGCCCGCCGGCAAGCAATGGGTAAACGCTGCCGAACCCGTCGAAGGCAATCCTTACTTGCGTCTCGAACATGAACTCCAAACCGCGATGAGGGCGGCGGCGCGAGGCGCAGCCGCAATTTCGCTCGACGCTCACGATACGGCACGACACCGTCCCAGCAGCTGTAGCGCTGCCGATAGGCGCCTCGCACAGGAAGCCCCGGCCGTCCTCATCCCCTTACGGGCCTTGGCATCGCTTACGTCGCCGTGGTGCCCTTTGTCCTGAGATATAAGTCTCTTCAAGCGATCTGGCACCGGAGCGGACCGTAAGCTTGCGTTCGCCTCACTCCCGCCGTCCTTCCGGGGAGCTACTCCTGGCGCACGTGCCGGACGCCCTAACGCGACGCAACCGGAACCGTTTACCGTCAGCATGCCCTTCATAAGGCCCCGAGCGCCGAATTGGCAAGTCGCCTGTGCGATGCGGCGGGATCACGCCGGGTTTTGCCCAATTTCCGAGGCCATTTCGCCCGACAATTAAGTTTCAGTTAACTACGCGTGACTACTGGGGTAGGAGGGGCTCGATGAGGTTGGAGCCGATGGTCGTCCGGGCTGTGCGCTGGGCTTTCTTCGGCATATTCGCCGCGGGTATCGGTTTGGCGGCCGCCGCGCCGGCGGTGGCTCCCGTGGCCGACTCGATTCCGCTTGCCACCGATACGCGGCTGGCCGGCGATGAGGCGCAAACGCGCTTCATCATGGACTTAAGCCGCAAGATCGACATTCGCGTGTTCACGCTCGCGGATCCCTACCGAATCGTCGTCGACATTCCGCAAGTCACTTTTGGGCTTCCGGCAAACGTGGGCGAGGCTGGCCGCGGCTTGGTGAAAGCGTTCCGCTTCGGCCTGGTCATGCCCGGCGGCTCGCGGATCGTTTTCGATCTCGTCAAGCCCGCGCGCATCGAACGGGCCTTCGTTGTCGACGCGGCCAATGGGGCGCCGGCTCGGCTGGTGCTCGATCTGGCATCAACCGACCGCGAAACCTTTTTACGCAAGGTGGCGCAAGAGGAGAAGACTTCAAACGCCGAGCCGCAGGCGCGCGAGCCGCAAACCGCTTCCAGCGATTCCCGCCCGCTCGTCGTCCTGGATGCCGGACATGGGGGTATCGATACTGGCACCAAAGGTCCGGGGGGCGAGCAGGAAAAGGACATCGTGCTCGATTTTGCCAAGCGGTTGCGCGAACGACTTGACGCTTTGGGCAAATATCGCGTGCTGCTCACGCGAAGCGACGACACGTTTGTTCCGCTGGCCGACAGGGTACGGATCGCGCGCGAAGCCGGCGCGGCCGTGTTCGTGTCGATTCACGCCGATTGGCTGGCGCGCAAAGAGGGCGATGCGCAGGGCGCAACCGTCTACACTCTTTCGGAAAAAGCGAGCGATCCGGCGGCGGCGCGGCTGGCGGAGGAAGAAAACCGAGCGGACGTCATCGCGGGCGTGGACCTCAAGGACCAGCCGGACGATGTTGCCGGCATCCTGATCGACCTTGCGCAACGCGAGACCAAGACCTTTTCGGTCCAACTCGCCGATAAATTGGTCGCCGCCATGAAACACGCGACCCGGATGCACAAGGAGCCAATCAAATCCGCCGGCTTTCGCGTCTTGCGCGCCCCGGACGTTCCTTCGGTGCTGGTCGAGCTAGGCTACGTGTCTAACAAGGAGGACTTGCAATCGTTGCTTTCCGATGCATGGCGCGACCACACCGCGAGCGCGATGGCGTCGGCAGTGGATAGCTATTTTTCCACCCACCTCGTCGGCACGCGCACCGGTGCCAACTAGGGCATGACCCGGAAAAGTGCTTCGACGGAGGGCCAACGGCCTCAGTTTGAACAAAAAACCGGGCGACGACGTGAACGAAAAGGGGACGATCTAGCGGGGTGAAGCCAATACTGCCACACTGGGCGCTTACGGAACGCTTCGCGGGGACTCGAGTCGCGAGCCGGACGGGGGAATATTCTCAATGAAACTGGTGTCGCAGTGAAATTGATCCTGCGCTTTTTTGGCTTCCTGTTCACGGTCGGGACGATCCTGTTCGTCGTGGGCATCGCCGCGACCGCCGGCCTTTTATGGCATTTTTCCAAAGACTTGCCCGATTATTCGCAGCTCCAGGATTACGAGCCGCCGGTGATGACGCGGGTGCATGCCACCGATGGCTCGCTGTTGGCGGAATATGCCAAGGAGCGTCGGCTCTACTTGCCGATCCAGGCCATACCGAAGCTCGTCACCAACGCCTTCGTGGCCGCCGAGGACAAGAACTTCTATCAACATCCCGGCATTGACATTTACGGCATCATGCGCGCCGGCATGCTCTATGTCGAAAACTACGGCAGCGGCCGGCGGCCGCAGGGCGCGTCGACCATTACCCAACAGGTCGCCAAGAACTTTTTGCTATCGAACGAGGTGTCGTTCCAGCGCAAGATCAAGGAAGCGCTCTTGGCGTTACGCATCGAGCGCACCTATTCGAAGCAGAAGATTCTCGAACTCTATCTCAATGAAATCTATCTCGGCTTCGGTGCCTATGGGGTCGCCGCCGCATCGCTTCTGTACTTCGACAAATCGGTGCATGAACTGACGATCGCGGAAGCCGCCTATCTCGCCGCGCTGCCAAAGGGACCGAACAACTACAATCCGTTCCGCCGTCACGACGAGGCGGTGGCGCGACGCAATTACGTGATCGACCGCATGGCCGAGGACGGCTACATCACGGCGGCCGACGCCGAAAAAGCGAAAAAGCAGCCGCTCGAAGTCACCGTGCGGCCGACCGGCGCGCATATTTTCGCGGCGGAATATTTTGCCGAGGAAGTACGGCGCTACCTTTACGACAAATACGGCGAGAAGAAACTCTACGAGGGCGGGTTGTCGGTGCGAACCACGCTCGATCCCAAGCTCCAGGAGGTTGCGCGGCAGACCATGATCAACGGCCTCGTCAATTTCGACGAAAGCCAGGGTTACCGCGGCGCCGTCGCTACGATCGATGTCAACGGCGACTGGGGCGTCAAACTCGCCGATGTGAAGTCGCTC
This sequence comes from Xanthobacteraceae bacterium, assembly GCA_035623195.1. Taxonomy (GTDB): domain Bacteria; phylum Pseudomonadota; class Alphaproteobacteria; order Rhizobiales; family Xanthobacteraceae; genus BOG-931. Next base: position 13,898 of record DASPTX010000084.1, read on the forward strand.
GACGACATCGAGCCGTGGCGGATGGCGGTGGTGCTGCAGGTCGACGATCAATCGGCGCGAATAGGCTTACAGCCGGCTCGCGATCCGGGGGGCGCCGTCGTCAAGGATCGCGCCGTTGGCATCGTGCCGCTTGACGGCGTCAAGTGGGCAAAGCCGGCGAACGGTCCGGCAAAACCGATCCAGAAAGTGAGCCAGGTGCTGTCGGTCGGCGACGTCATCTACGTATCGCCGACGGCGGAGCAAGGCCAATATCGGCTTCGCCAGGTGCCCGAAATTTCCGGCGCCATGGTCGTCATGGATCCCCATACCGGCCGCGTGCTGGCGATGGTCGGCGGCTTCTCGTTCGATCAGAGCCAGTTCAACCGCGCCACGCAGGCTTTGCGGCAGCCGGGATCGTCGTTCAAGCCGATCGTCTACGCAACAGCGCTCGATAACGGCTACACGCCGTCGACCATCGTCATGGATGCGCCCATCGAAATCGACATGGGGGCCGGCGGCGGTATCTGGAAGCCGGAAAATTACGGCGGGAAATTCTTCGGGCCGTCGACATTGCGGTTCGGTCTCGAACAGTCGCGCAACGTGATGACGGTACGGCTCGCGCAGGACATCGGTATGCCCCTGATTGCGGAATATGCCAAGCGCTTCGGCGTCTACGACGAATTGCCGCCTTATCTGTCATACGCGCTGGGAGCCGGCGAGACGACCGTGATGCGGATGGTGACCGCCTATTCGATGTTCGACAATGGCGGCCGGCGCGTGATCCCGACCTTGATCGACCGCATTCAAGACCGTTACGGGCATACCATCTACAAGCACGATCAGCGCGAATGTGTCGGCTGCGATGCCACGAAGTGGGACAACCAGCCCGAGCCGACGCTGATCGACCGCCGCGAGCAGGTGATCGATCCCATGACCGCCTACCAGATCACTTCTCTGATGGAGGGCGTCGTGCAGCGCGGCACCGCCACCGTGGTGCGCGAGGTCGGCAAGCCGATTGCTGGCAAGACCGGCACCACCAACGACGAGAAGGATGTGTGGTTCATCGGCTTTTCGCCCGACATCGTCTGCGGCGTCTATATGGGATACGACAAGCCGCGCCACATCGCGCGGCTTGCGACCGGCGGCCATCTCGCCGCGCCCATCGTGAAGGATTTCCTCAAAGTTGCGCTCACCGATAAGCCGCCGATTCCGTTCAGTGTGCCGCCCGGCATCAAGCTCATCCGGGTGGATGCGAAAACCGGCATGCGCGCCGCCCCGGGCGACGCAAAGGTGATTTTGGAAGCATTTAAGCCCGGTACCGCGCCGCCCGACAGCTATTCGGTGATCGGCTCCGAAACCGCCAACGGCGTGCCGACAACGCAAGCTTCGCCGGACACTGGCGGCGTCGTGCGCAGCGGGACAGGGGGGTTGTACTGACCGGCCGCCCCGGCTCGGTCAGCGGTTCCGCGGATCGCAAAATAGCGCGTTAAGGCCGGCCCGCGCGCCGGCCATTGACAGCGCGTCTTCAGCACTTGATATCTGACAATCGATATGCGCGCTGAAATCACGGCCATCGTCGAGGAGATCAAGCAGTCCGTCGGGCTGCTAAGGAGGCATCTTTGACGTCGACAAGGCGCGCGCACGGCTTGCCGAGCTAAACCGGCAAGCCGAAGATCCCAATCTCTGGAACGATCCACAGCGAGCGAGCCGGCTTATGCAGGAGCGCACGTCGCTCGACGAGCAGCTCACGGCATTGGCGCGGATCGAGCAGGAGCTGGACGACCAGGTCACACTGATCGAACTCGGCGAGGGCGAGAACGACCAAAAGGTCATAACCGAAGCCGAAGCCGCGCTGCGCAAGCTTAAAGACGAAGTGTCGCGCCGCGAACTAGAAGCGCTCTTGTCAGGCGAGGCCGACGCCAACGATACCTATCTCGAAGTGCATGCCGGCGCCGGCGGCACCGAAAGCCAAGATTGGGCCAATATGCTGTTGCGCATGTATGCGCGCTGGGCCGAACAGCACGGCTATAAGGTCGACTATATCGAGGAAACACAAGGCGAAGAGGCGGGCATCAAGTCGGCGACGATCGAAATCAAGGGGCGCAACGCCTATGGCTGGCTGAAGACCGAGAACGGCGTCCATCGGCTGGTTCGCATTTCGCCGTTCGATTCCAATGCGCGGCGCCATACATCGTTCGCCAGCGTTACTGTCTATCCGGTCGTCGACGATCGCATCAATATCGACGTCAAGGAAGCGGACGTACGTGTCGATACGATGCGCGCCGGGGGCGCTGGCGGCCAGCACGTCAACAAGACGGAATCGGCCATTCGGCTCACCCACATCCCGACCAATATCGTCGTCGTCTGCCAGAACGACCGCTCGCAACACCGCAATCGCGCGCAAGCGTGGCAAATGCTGCGCGCGAAACTCTACGAGCTCGAACTGAAAAAACGCGAGGAGAAAGCCGCTGCCGAACAAGCCGCAAAAACCGATATCGGCTGGGGCCATCAGATCCGATCGTATGTCTTGCAGCCCTACCAGATGGTCAAGGATCTGCGCACCGGCGTGTCAACGTCGAATACGGCGGCGGTGCTCGACGGCGATATCGATCAGTTCACGCAAGCGGCTCTTGCGCAAAAGGCCTTCGGCACCGGGCCGAAACACGTCGAGGACGTGGAATAACGCGCGCGTTCATCAGCCGCCGAACAGCCTATCGCCTGCATCGAGAAATTTTTGCGGATTGACCGCCTCGCCGTTGATGCGGGTCTCGTAATGCAAATGCGGACCTGTCGAACGGCCGGTGGAGCCGAGCTTGCCGATCACCGCGCCGGATCGCACCGTCTGACCGACTTCGACATCGATCTCGGACAGATGGCCATAGCGCGTCGCAAGCCCGTTGCCGTGATCGATCTCGACCATCTTGCCGTAGCCGCCTGTCCAGCCGGCGATGGTGACCGTGCCGCCGGCTGTGGCGTGGATGGGTTCACCGATCTCGCCGCGGAAGTCGATTCCGGTATGCATCGCTGCCTCATGCGCGAAAGGATCCATGCGAACGCCGAACGGCGATGTCTCGTCGACTTCGCCGGTCACCGGTTTTCGCAGCGGCACCTTCAAAAGCGTGTTGCCGAGCGCATTGGCCTCGGCGCGCATGAGATTGACGCGAAGAAGCGCACGCCCGAATGACTGGTCGTCGGACGCCAGTTTGACGGGAACAAAGGGACCACCGGTCGGCGGCGTGGAGTCAGGCTTAAGCCCGAGCTGGGCGAGCACGCTGCGGATCTGCTGCGTCTTGCTTTCGTAGCGATTTTCCATCTGGCTCATCGCAAGCGACTGCCGGCGCTCCACGCGATCGAGCGAGGCTTCCAGGCGTTCGAGCGCGGCGCCGATGCTCGATTGCTTGCCGCGATCGCCGTGTCCCGCGGTTGCCGGCGGTTCGCCGAGCGGTTTGGCGGCCGGCCGGATGGAGCCGGTCGTTGCCGGATCGATTCCGCCGTTCAACGCGCTGGCGCGCGACTCCAGAAGCGTCTGCCGGCGCATCAGTTCGTCGAGCTTCTGCTCGAATTGTTCTTGATCGAGCAATTGCCGGCTGGTGGTGCGGTCGATCTGTGCGCGCAGTTCGGCAATGCGATCCTCGTAGGCAAATTGCTGTTGCGCCTGGCGCGCGATGAGCGTTCGCAGCACGTCGTCGCGGAAGGCGAGGTAGGTCGCCGACGCAATCGACCACCCGGCCAAGATCACGACCGTGCCGACCACGATCCAAAAAACGACCGGCCCGAACCTGACCTGCCTTCCGGCATGGGCTAAGGTGTAACCGGCCCGCCCCGGCAGGTTGCTAGCGGCGCGTTCGCGCGTACCGGGGCCGCGCGTCTCGTCGTAGACCGAACGCGGCGCCCGAACCTGCGGCGGATGTTTGGGATGTTGAGCCGTCGCGGTCTGTTGCGATCGCGAGGCCGACCACTGCGACATTGCGGTTCCCATGCAAGCCGGGAACGGATTTGAAACCGTTATGGTTAACAATCAGGAAACCGCATCCGCGGTTTTGCCGGCATTTTGTCGGGTTCGGTAAACGCTTTTTCACCGCAGCCCGTCACAGCGGCCCTTTCACAGGTCCTTGGCCGCTTCGAGAACCTCCTTGGCGTGGCCGGCAACGGTTACTTTTGGCCATATGCGCGCGATGCGCTGATCCGGGCCGATCAGGAACGTTGCTCGCACGGTGCCCATGAATTTCCTGCCATAAAGCGATTTTTGCCGCCAAACGCCATAGGCAGCGAGGGCTTTGTGCGCTTCGTCGGAGGCCAGTGCGATCGCGAGCTTGTGCTTGGTCCTGAAGCGATCAAGCGCCGCGACGGGATCGGCCGAGACGCCGAGAATCTCCGTGCCGGCACGCGAGAACGCGGCCTTCAGCTCCGAAAAATCGATCGCCTCCCTGGTACAGCCCGATGTGTCGGCCCGCGGGTAAAAGTAGAGGACAAGCTTGCGCCCGACAAAATCGGCAAGCGAAACGGTTCCGCCACCATCTCGAGGTAAGGTAAAGGTCGGCGCTTTGGCGCCCGCGGCCGGCTGAGCCTCCTTGTCGCGAATGGTAGTCGAACGCGAAGAACCGGACATTTTGGATTGGGGCATGTGCCTTCCTTTCGACGCTTTCGCGGGGGCATTCTGGGTCCAGAGTAGGCCCGCGGGCGGGGGTGGTCGACCGCGGGTGTTTGACCTATCGGCTACATCTTTGTGACGGCGCCACGGACTGAGGGGACGCCCGAGCGGGCATGGCGAACCAGGATAGGCAGATCGGAGCGTCCCCGCGATGGGGCGAGGCCGTCGTTCACGCACGACGTCGGCCTGGCTTTGCCAACCACCGCGGCGCAGGCTGGGGCGACGGCCGATACTTGGCCGCTTATCGGCGGCTCTTAGCGCGCCATCGGCGCCTCATCAGGCGGGTTGTGATCGGTTGCGGCGCGGCCTTCGGGCTGCTGCTGCTCGGATGTCTTGGGCTTTGGTGGCGGCTCGCCACGGGGCCGATCCAGCTCGATGCGTTCAGCCCGTGGCTCGTTTCGGCCATCGAGGAAAATTTCGGCAGTCACGAGCGCGTCGAGGTCGGGGGTACCCAAATCGAGCGCACGGAAAACGGCGGCGCGGCTGTACGCGTGCGCAACATCGTCGTGCGCGATCTCGACGGCACTGTCGTCGCAAGCGCGCCAAAGGCGGAGATCCGCGTCTCGGGCTTGAGTCTTCTCAGCGGTCATATGCGCGCCGAGAGCCTCAATCTGGTCGGTGCCGGACTTGCGGTTCGCATTGAGCCGGACGGCAACGTGACCGTTTTCGCCTCGGGTTCCGATAAACATCCCATTGCCACAGCGAGCGGCTCGTCTTTAGTGGCCGCACCGGTTAGCCGGGACCCGACGATAACGAAGAAATCGGAGTCCGCGCAGGGAGCGCCTGCGGCGCCCGCTCCATTGGGCGCGGCGCGGGTGGCTCCGGCGGTGCCGCGGCCGACCACCGACAGCATTGCCGCGTTATTAACGTGGCTCGACGGGATCGGGGAGTCCGGGCTCGACGGCCATGATTTGCGCGAGCTAGGGCTGAAGGACGGCAATTTGACCGTGGACGATGAACGCACCGGCAAAAGGTGGACCTTCCAAAACATCACGCTCAGCCTCGAGCGGCCGCGGGGCGGCGGCATGGTCGTTACCATCGGCTCCGAGAACGCGCAGCGTCCGTGGGGATTGACGGCTTCGATCAAGCCCACGGCTGACGGCTACCGGAGCATTGCGCTCGAAGCGCGCCACGTCATGGCCGACGATTTGCTTTTGGCCTCGCGACTCGGCGACGGAAAGCTGCAGGTCGATCTGCCGCTTTCAGCAAGCCTGCGCGGCGAGATCGGGCCGAATGGCGTGCCGCAATCGCTCGACGGCCGGGTCGTCGTCGAGGCCGGTTCGATCAACGACGGTGACAGCAGCGATGGACAGATCAGCATCGACCGCGCTGAGTTCAAAATCAATTGGGACGCCGCCAGCCGAATTCTTGAAGTCCCGTTTCAGATCCTTTCGGGAAACGACCGGATCACGCTCCTCGGCGCGGTGGAGGCGCCGGCACAAGCCCCAGGGCAGTGGTCGTTTAAGGTCGGCGGCGGCACCGTCGTGCTCAACTCACAGTCGGCGCAAGGCGAGCCGCTCATTCTCAACCGCATTGCGGTCACCGGCCGGTTCGACCCGGCCAACAAGCAATTTGTCGTCGGCCACGGCGAGATCGGCAACGCGGATCTAAGCGTCGCCGTGTCAGGCAGCGCGGATTATTCCAGCGGCAACCTTCGCCTCGCGACCGGTGTCGCCGCGACCCAGATGTCGGCCGATGCGCTCAAACGGCTGTGGCCGGTATTCGTCGCTCCCAAGGTGCGCGATTGGTTCAACGAACATCTTGTCAGCGGCAATGTTGAGCGCCTGACGATCGCGGTGAACGCTCCATTCGAGACGCTCAAGGCCAGCGGAGCGCCGCTGCCCGACGACGGGCTGACGGTCGATGCTTTGGCGACGAATTGCGTCGTCCACCCGGTCGCCGGTCTGCCACCGCTGCACGACGCCGACCTGACGGTCCACATCGTCGGACGCGATGCGCAGATCTCGCTCAACAGGGCGACCGCCGATCTGTCGTCGGGCCGCAAGCTTGTGATGTCGTCCGGATTGTTCGAGGTTCCCGACACCGCGCCGCACGAGCCGCCGGCGCGCGTACATTTCAAGCTGGACGGTCCGGTGTCGGCCGCGGTCGAATTGCTGGCGATGGACCGGCTGCGCGACGCGTCGGGCGCGCCATTCGACCCGGCGACGACCCACGGGACGATGAGCGCGCTCGTCGCCTTGGCGATGCCGCTCAAGCCAGATCTGCCGCCCGGATCGACCAGTTACGCGATCACCGTCGACGCCACGAACTTTTCCGCCGACCGTATGATCATGGGGCAAAAGGTCGAATCGGGCGATCTGAAAGTCAGCGCTAATAACCAGGGCTTCGCGCTTAAGGGCGATGTCAAGATCGGCGGTACTCCGGCCAGCCTCGAATACCGCAAACTGCGCGGCGACGACACCGCCGACGTGCACATTCAGGGCATGCTCGATGAGACGGCGCGCAGCAATCTCGGAATCGATCCCTCGAACGCGATCGGCGGCACAATTCCGATCGACGTCAACGGCCGCGTCGGCGCCTCCTCCGAACGCGACGGCCGGTTTGCGGTCCAGGCCGACCTGACTTCGGCGCAGATCGATGGGTTCCTCCCAGGCTGGGTCAAGCAAGCCGGCAAACCGGCCCGCGCGACGTTCACGGTGACGACCAAGCCGCAATCGGTCCGCATCGACGATCTTCTCATCGAAGGCGCGGGCGGTGGCGTAAAGGGCGTCGTCGAGCTCGACGGCTCGGGCGATCTGCAATCGGCCAATTTCCCGTTCTACGGCTTTTCCGACGGCGATAAAGCGAGCCTCAAGGTCGAGCGCATGTCGGACGGCACGCTGCGTGCGATCATGCGCGGCGATACCTATGATGGCCGAGGCTTCCTCAAAGGCATGACCAGCGGATCGGCCAAGGCGCCGAGCGAGCGGCCGGCGCCCGATGTCGACTTCGATATGAAACTCGGCGCCGTCCTCGGCTATAACGGCGAGGCTTTGCGCAGCGTCGAACTCAGAATGTCGCGCCGCAATGGCGACATTCGCACGCTCGGTCTCACTGCCAAGATCGGCCGTAGCGGGACGCTGACCGGTGAATTGCGAGGCCGACCGGGCGCACGCCAAGTGGTCGACCTCGAATCGAGCGATGCCGGCGCGCTTTTCCGCTTCACCGACATTTATTCGCGCATGACCGGCGGCGAGATGACGACGCTCGTGGACCCGCCGTCGGCGGCCAATTCGGCCCAGCTCGGCACCGTAAGCGTTCGCAACTTTGCCGTTCACGACGAGTCGCAGCTCGAGCGCGCTGTCGCCAACGACAGGCAGTTCGACCGGAGCAACACCATGCCCTTCAGCGGACTGAAGGTCGATTTCACCCGGACGCCCGGACGCCTCGCTTTGCACGACGGCGTGGTCCGCGGGCCGGTGCTCGGCGGCACGATCGACGGCGTGATCGACTATGCCGACGACGAAGTGCATCTGCGCGGCACGCTTATTCCGCTCTACGGCGCCAACAACCTGCTCGGGCAGCTGCCGATCGTGGGGCTCTTCCTTGGCGGCGAAAAGGAAGGACTGTTGGGCGTCACATATGAAGTGGTCGGCAGGCCGGGCGGCCCGGTGCTTCACGTCAATCCGCTTTCGGCGCTGGCGCCGGGGCTGTTGCGCAAGGTGTTCGAATTCCCGGCCAATAATCCTTACGCGCCGCCGCCCGCCGACGACAGCGCGCCGGCCGACGACAATACCGCCACGACGTACCCGCACTAAAACCGACGTCGTCTATTCGGATTTGAGCGTCGCAATTCCGCGCTTTTTCCCGACCCGAAGCGCAGCGCGGCGATCCTGACCAAAATACTGCGGCTCTATTTTGGTGCTGATGTCTGTAATCTTCACATCGCCAAGGTACACCGCGCCATCCCTAACGAACTGGCGAGCTTGCGCGTTGGAACTGCTGAAACCGATCCGAGTAACAGCGTTAACAATACTCTCACCCGTTTTGACACTTACGCTCGGCAGTTCGCTTCCCATGCCGCCTTCTTCGAACGTTGTCCGCGCTGTGGCCGACGCCCGCTCCGCCGCGGCGCGGCCATGGACGAGAGCGGTGGCTTCGGTGGCGAGAACTTTCTTCGCTTCGTTGATCTCGGAGCCCTTGAGCGCCGCCAGCCGATCGATCTCGTCAAGCGGGAGTACCGTGAACAGTTTCAAGAAACGCGCGACGTCGCCGTCGTCGGTATTGCGCCAATATTGCCAATATTCGTAAGGGCCTACTTGATCGGTATTGAGCCAGACCGCGCCTGAAGCGGTCTTGCCCATTTTTGCTCCCGAGGAGGTGGTAATGAGCGGCGCGGTGAGCGCGAAGAACTGCGCATTACGCAGACGGCGGCCGAGATCGATGCCGTTGACGATATTGCCCCATTGGTCGGACCCGCCCATTTGCAGCACGCAGCCGTGACGGCGATAGAGTTCGACGAAATCGTAGGCTTGCAGGATCATGTAGTTGAACTCGAGGAAGGACAATTCCTGCTGGCGCTCGAGCCGCAGCTTCACCGCGTCGAAGGCGAGCATGCGATTGATCGAAAAGTGCCGGCCGACGTCGCGCAAGAATTCGATATAGTTGAGCGAATTGAGCCAATCGGCATTGTTCGCCATGATGGCGTCGTTCGCCGCGCGCTCGGGTGAGCCGTCGCCGAAGCGCAGGAAGCGGGAAAAGATCGCGCGAATGCCTTTGAGATTTTCATCGATCGCCTCGTCGCTCAGAAGGCGACGGCTTTCGTCCTTGCCGGATGGATCGCCGACGCGCGTGGTGCCGCCACCCATCAAGGCGATCGGGCGATGTCCGGTTTGCTGCAGCCAGTACAACAGCATGATTGGCAACAGCGAGCCGACATGGAGCGACGGCGCCGTACAGTCGAAACCGATATATCCGGTGATCATCGAGGAGCGCGCCAGCGCATCGAGCGCTTCCGGCTCCGACACCTGGTGAATGAAGCCCCGCGCGGCGAGCACATTGAGAAAGTCGGACTTGTAGGCGTTCATCTCGATGTTCATCGCTTGGCGGCTTGCTATGCTGCCGGCTTGCTATGCCACCGGCGGCGCCTGTGGCGAAACAGGTCTCTAACAGGTCTTGGAATTTATGCAAAAGCCCGGATCATTCAAAAGCCTCATTGCAATACCTGCCCGATGTCCGAGCAAATGGCATCTGATCTGACTTCGACGGCGGCCTCGACTTCGGCCTCGACTCCGGTCTTGGCGGTCGGGCTGATGAGCGGAACGTCGCAAGACGGCGTCGACGTCGCCTTGGTCGATACCGACGGCGAAACGATTGCGCAGCTCGGCCCGACGGCCTGCCGGCCCTATACCGGCGCCGAACGGACATTGCTTCGCCGCGCCACCGAGGCTGCCGCCGATCTGACTGAGCGAACCGCGCGGCCCGGCATCGTCGCGGAAGCGGAACGGCTCATCAACGACGCGCATGCGGAAGCGGTGGAAACCTTTCTGACCGCGAACGCGTTGACGCCGGCCAATGTGGCGGCGATCGGATTTCACGGCCAGACGCTGCTGCATCGGCCCGAGCGCGGCCTCACGCTGCAAATCGGCGACGGCCGCCGGCTGGCGGCGCGGCTCGGCATTCCAGTCGTCTATGATTTCCGCGCCGCCGACGTGGCGGCGGGCGGGCAGGGCGCGCCGCTCGCGCCGGTCTTTCATCGCGCCCTGGTTCGGCAATTGCAGCGCGATCCGCCGATTGCGGTTCTCAACCTCGGCGGCGTGGCCAATCTGACCTATATCGACGGCGACGGATTGATCGCCTGCGATACCGGGCCGGGCAACGCGCTACTCGACGACTTCTTGCGCCAGCGCACCAGCGATCCGCTCGACACCGACGGCCGCAACGCTGCGGCCGGCAAGGTCGAGGAGGCGATGGTGGAGCGCCTGCTGCGGCATCCGTTCTTCGCGCTGCCGCCGCCGAAATCGCTCGACCGGAACGCGTTTCGCGGTTGGGTCGGCGAAGCGCTCGACGGAATCGGGATCGAAAACGGCGCCGCGACGCTCACCGCACTGACCGCGGCCGCGGTCGCGCGCGCTATCGCGCATCTGCCGCGCCCGCCCGCGAACTGGATCGTCGCCGGCGGCGGCGCCCGCAATCCGACTTTGATGCGCATGCTCGCCGAACGGCTTAAGCCCGCGCGCGTCGAAACCGCGCACGCCGTCGGCTGGTCGATCGACTCGCTCGAAGCGCAGGCCTTCGCGTTTCTCGCCGTGCGCAGCCTGCGCGGCTTGCCGATCAGCTTTCCGTCAACGACTGGCGTGCCGCGCCCCATGACCGGCGGCGTGGTGGCGAAGCCGTGAGCGAGAGCATGACGCCGCCATAAGTGACGATGATGGTGTGGGTGCTTGCTGTGGGGAACGAGGCGGTGAACGCTGCCGCGCGGTTGACGAACGCCACGGTCTGGATGGTGCCGCCGATGTCCACATCGAAAGTCACGGAACCGGTCGGGGTGCCGCTCTAGTGCGCCGCTGCTTCCTTGAGCGGATCCTTCACCGCCGGGAACGTCTCAAATTCGATCGCCCAAGGCTCGCCGTCCACTTTCTGGACTTTGCGGATGTAAATGTTCTGCACGATGTCGCGCGTGCGCGGATCGATCGAGATCGGACCCCGCGGGCTTTCCCATTTCATGCCCTTCATCACGCCCACCACCGCATCGGCGTCGGTATTGCCCTTGGTCTCTTGCAGCGCACGGTACATGAGATTCATGCCGTCATAGCCGCCGACCGAAATGAAATTGGCGCGGTGGCCAGTCGCCTTCTTGTAGGCGGCGACATAATCTTTGTTCAGCTGGGACGGATGCGCCGCCGAATACATGCCGGCGGTGACCACGCCGAGAAGCGCGTCGCCCGTCGTCGGCAGATCGTCGTCGTCGACGATGTCGCCCGGGCCGATCAGCTTGATGCCCGACTTGTCGAGACCGCGCTCGGCGAATTGCCGCGCGAATGTTCCCGCTTGTCCGGCCGGAACGAAAACAAACAAAGTGTCGGGCTGCAGATCGTGCGCGCGCTGCAGGAACGGCGAGAAATCGGGATTGGCCAGCGGCACTTTTAGCGTGTCGAGGACTTGCCCGCCGTCTTTGGTGAAATTCGCTTCGAAAACCTTGCCGGCCTCGGCGCCCGGCGCCCAATCGGACAGGACCGACACCGCCTTTTTGCTGCCGTTCTTGATCGCCCAGTCGGCGATGATGCCGGACTGCTGCCCGAGCGTGAAGCTCGTGCGCACGTAATAGGGCGAGCGTTCGGTGACGACGGAGGTGCCCGATACCATCACGATCGTCGGGACCTTGGCTTCGGTCGCGATCGGCGCCATCGACATCGCGCTCGGCGTCAGGCCCGCGCCGAGGAAATTCACCTTGTCGTTGACGATCAATTCCTGTGCCAGCCGCTTGGCGTTATCCGGCACGCTCTGATCGTCTCTGATGATAAGTTCGATCTTCTTGCCGGCAATCGTATCGCCGTGCTGCGCCACATAGAGCTTGGTGACGTCGGAGATTTCTCGCCCGACCGCAGCCGAGGTGCCGGTCATTGGAATAACGATGCCGATCTTGACGGTGTCTTGGGCGGCGGCGCTGCGGTCGGCAATTCCCGTTGCCGCAAGTGCGAGAAGCCCAGTAACGGCAATCGTGCTGCGCATCGTTTCCCCGATTGTTTCGCTTTTTGGACGGTGGATTCAGGCTCATTGAAGGACCGCCGCGGGGTAAATGCAAGCGCATGAGCCGTCGCCGCGGGCGCGGCGCACTGCCTCACGCCGCGGTGGTCGCCCGCCCGCCCTTGAGCCGCTTGTCCAGATAGGCGCCGACCGACGTCATCAGTGGCTCGACTTTGCCGTCGAAGAAGTGGTTCGCGCCCGGAACGATCTTCTGCTCGATCACGATGCCCTTTTGGGTTTTCAGCTTCTCCACGAGCGTGGTCACGTCGCGATGCGGCACCACGGCGTCCTTGTCGCCATGGATGATGAGGCCGGATGAAGGGCAGGGAGCCAGGAAGGAAAAGTCATAAAGATTGGCCGGCGGCGCGATGGAGATGAAGCCTTCGATTTCGGGCCGGCGCATCAAGAGCTGCATGCCGATCCAGGCGCCGAAGGAAAAGCCGGCGATCCAGCAGCTACGCGCCTCGGTATTGACCGATTGCGCCCAATCGAGCGCGGCCGCGGCGTCCGACAATTCGCCGATGCCGTGATCGAAACTTCCCTGGCTTCGTCCGACGCCGCGGAAGTTAAAGCGCAGCGCCGAAAAGTTTCGATGCACGAAGGCGTAATAGAGCTGATAGACGATCTGGTGGTTCATCGTGCCGCCGAACTGCGGATGCGGGTGCAGCACGATACCGATCGGCGCATTCTTTTGTCGCGCCGGATGATAGCGGCCTTCGATGCGGCCGGCGGGTCCCGTGAAAATGACCTCGGGCATTCCTACGAACCTCGATCCTTCGCGAACGGCATCAAAGGGGACTCGAAAAGGGCTTGCTTGACGTTCCCGGCGGTCGTACGTAACTCTCTAGAACCAAAGGGTATTTTCGGAACTTATGATGAGCTTGGCCCGGCGGGCAGCATGGGTCGCGACTTCTAGCACAGGCCGGGGGTCAAAAAGCAAGCATAACGAACATGTTCGAGCGCAGCTATTTGGACTGGAATGCGACCGCGCCCATGCGGGACGAGGCGAAAGCGGCCTTCGTCAAAGCGCTCACGCTCGCCGGCAACCCGTCTTCGGTCCACGCCGAAGGCCGCGCCGCCCGTAGGCTCATCGAAACCGCCCGGGAACAGGTCGCCGCGCTCGTCGGGGCGCAGCCGGTCGACGTGTTTTTCACGTCGAGCGGAACCGAAGCCAATATGCTGGCGCTGACGCCCGCGATCGAGACGATTGGCGAAAGCCGGCCGCGTTCGCGCCTGTTCGTTTCCGCCATCGAACATGCCTCGGTCCGCTGCGGCGGCCGGTTTCCACGCGAGGCGATCGAGGAATTGCCGGTCGGCGTGGACGGCCGGCTCGACCTTGGCGCGCTTGCCGCGGCGATCGCAAACACGCCGCGGCCGTTGGTTTCGCTGATGCTGGCCAATAACGAGACCGGCGTCGTGCAACCGGTCGCCGAAGCTTGCGCGATCGTCCACGCGGCCGGCGGCCTCCTTCACGTCGATGCCGTGCAGGCCGTCGGACGGATCGCGTGCGATCTGGCAACGCTCGGCGCCGATCTGTTGACGCTTTCCGCCCACAAAATCGGCGGGGCCAAGGGCGTCGGCGCACTCGTTCGCGGGCGCGACGATATCCATTTCTCCGATCCGCTCATTCGCGGCGGCGGACAGGAACGCGGGCTGCGCGCCGGTACGGAAAACGTCGCCGGCATTGCCGCTTTTGGGGCTGCTGCCGGCGCCGCGCGGTCAAACCGTGAAGCGGAGGCCGCCCACATGGCCGCGCTGCGAGAGCGGCTTGAGGCCGGCCTGCGGGCGGTCTCGCCGCGGGCCGTGATTTTCGGCGACGCGCCCGCGGTGGAGCGACTACCGAACACCACGCTTTTCGCCCTTGAGGGCATGAAAGCCGAGACCGCAGTGATCGGCTTTGATCTCGAAGGCGTGGCGGTGTCGTCGGGCGCTGCCTGCTCCTCGGGCAAGGTGCAACCGTCCCATGTCCTCGCCGCCATGGCGGTTCCGGTGCCGCTGCGGCGCGGCGCCGTACGGGTGAGCCTGGGTTGGAACACCACCGACGCCGATGTTGGAAAGCTCCTTAGCGCTTGGAGAAAGCTCGTAACTGCATTATCTAAGGAGCAGCGAGGCATTGCAGCCTGACGGCTGCACAACGGATCAAGCATAGCCTTTTAAACGTCTGAAATTGCGTGAAAAAGGCTCCATGGGGGTGACCCGAAGCAAGGCCCACCTGACCATACCGACTAAATCCAACCCGCGGTCCTTGAAACCGTGAGCGGAGGGACGAATGCCGGCAGTGCAAGAAACCGTCGAGCAGGTCCGGCGCATCGACGTCGATCAATATAAATACGGGTTTGAGACACCGATCGAATCGGAAAAGGCCCCGAAAGGCCTGTCCGAGGAGACGGTGCGCTTTATCTCGGCGAAGAAGAACGAGCCGGAATGGATGCTGGCGTGGCGGCTGGATGCCTATAAGCGCTGGCTGACCATGCGCGAGCCGAAATGGGCGAAGGTCGAATACGGCCCGATCGACTATCAAGACATTTATTACTACGCCGCTCCGAAGAAGAAAGACGGGCCGCAGTCGCTCGACGAAATCGATCCGGAGATTTTGCGCACCTACGAGAAACTCGGCATTCCGCTGCGCGAGCGGGAAATGCTGCTCGGCGTGCAGAAGGCCGATGGCGACGGCGCGGAGGGCGAAGGCGGCAGCGGCTATGGCCGCGTCGCGGTCGATGCCGTGTTCGACTCGGTTTCGGTCGCGACCACGTTCAAGGCCGAGCTCGCCAAGGCCGGCGTCTTGTTCATGCCGATCTCGGAAGCGGTGCAGCAGCATCCGGAGCTGGTGAAGAAATATCTCGGCTCGGTGGTGCCGATTAGCGATAATTTCTTCGCCACACTCAACTCGGCGGTGTTTTCCGACGGCTCCTTCGTCTATGTGCCGCCGGGCGTGCGCTGCCCGATGGAATTGTCGACCTATTTCCGCATCAACGAACGTAATACCGGCCAATTCGAGCGCACGCTGATCATCGCCGATCGCGGCTCCTATGTGAGCTATCTGGAAGGCTGCACGGCGCCGGTCCGCGATGAAAATCAGTTGCACGCCGCCGTCGTCGAACTCGTCGCGCTCGACGACGCCGAGATCAAATATTCGACGATCCAGAATTGGTATCCCGGCGACGCCAACGGCCGCGGCGGCGTCTACAATTTCGTTACCAAGCGTGGCGATTGCCGCGGCAAGAACGCCAAGATTTCCTGGACCCAGCTCGAGACCGGATCGGCGATCACCTGGAAATATCCGAGCTGCATTCTGCGCGGCGACAATGCCCGCGGCGAGTTCTATTCGATCGCTATCTCAAACGGCTACCAGCAGGTCGATTCCGGCACCAAGATGCTGCATCTCGGCAAGAACACGACGAGCCGCATCATTTCCAAGGGCATCGCCGCGGGCCATTCCAACAACACCTATCGCGGACTGGTGACCGCGCATCGCCGTGCCACCGGCGCGCGCAATTTCACCAATTGCGATTCGCTTTTGATTGGCGACAAATGCGGCGCCCACACCGTGCCCTATATCGAGGCCAAGAATTCCTCGACCGTGTTCGAACACGAAGCGACCACCTCGAAAATTTCCGAGGACATGCTGTTCTATTGCATGCAGCGCGGGCTTTCCGAGGAAGAGGCCGTGGCGCTCGTGGTCAACGGCTTCGTCAAGGACGTGTTGCAGCAGCTTCCCATGGAGTTTGCAGTCGAGGCGCAAAAACTAATCTCGATCAGTTTGGAGGGAAGCGTCGGGTGAGCGACGATCGCTATCGTTCGCTCATTCCCGCGAAAACGGGAATCCGGCTTTTGCGAAAACTGGGTTCCGGCTTTCGCGTGGAGGGCTGGAGATAGGCGCCATTGCCGGCAAGACCCATTTTGCATGGGAAATGCCCGCCCGAAGGACGACTGGAGAAAGTACGCGAATGGCATTGCTGGAAATCAAGAACTTGCACGTCGAGATCGACGGCAAAGAGATTCTCAAAGGTCTCGATCTTACGGTCGATGCGGGTCAAGTCCACGCCATTATGGGTCCGAACGGTTCGGGCAAGTCCACGCTCGCCTACGTGCTGGCCGGCAAGGACGACTACCGGCCGACCACGGGCGAAGTGTTGTTTGAGGGCCGCGACCTTTTCGCCATGGAGCCGGACGAGCGGGCTGCTGCAGGTTTGTTTCTCGCATTCCAATATCCGCTGGAGATTCCCGGCGTCGCCACCATGACCTTTTTGCGCACCGCGCTCAACGCTCAGCGCAAGAAGCGCGGCGAAGCGGAACTTTCGACGCCGGACTTCCTCAAGATGGTCCGCGATGCGGCCGGCAAGCTCGGCATCGATCAGGAAATGTTGCGCCGCGCCGTCAATGTCGGCTTTTCGGGCGGCGAGAAGAAGCGCAACGAGATCCTGCAGATGGCGCTGCTGCAGCCGCGCTTGGCCGTGCTCGACGAAACCGATTCCGGGCTCGACATCGATGCGCTCAAGATCGTCGCCGAGGGGGTAAACCGGCTACGCGCGCCGAGCCGCTCCTTTGTCGTCATCACGCACTATCAGCGGCTGCTCAATTACATCGTTCCCGACGTGGTGCACGTCCTCTCCCAGGGCCGCATCGTCAAGACCGGCGGCAAGGGACTGGCGCTGGAGCTCGAAGCGAGCGGTTACGCGCAATATCAAGAAGAGGTTTTGGCGTGAACGCCGAAGTCGCAACCATCAAGACGGCCGCGGAAGCCGCCCTGGCGCAGGCTTTCTCCCGCGCGCGCGACCGGCTGCCGGGCGACGAAGCGATCGCCGCCCGGCGCGAAGCGGCGTTCGACCTCTTCGCCAAGCAAGGTCTGCCGCACCGGCGTATCGAGGAATGGAAATATACCGATTTGCGAGCGCTGATGCGCGATGCCAAGCCGCTCGCTGCGCCGCCCGATGCCGCGGCCAAGGCGCGAGCCAAAGAGGCGGGTCGATTGCTCGGCGACGTCGAGGCGCGCCGTCTTGTTTTCGTCGACGGCGCCTTTGTCGCGGAATTGTCCGA
Source organism: Xanthobacteraceae bacterium (assembly GCA_035623195.1). GTDB lineage: Bacteria > Pseudomonadota > Alphaproteobacteria > Rhizobiales > Xanthobacteraceae > BOG-931. The sequence continues at coordinate 31,251 of DASPTX010000084.1, forward strand.
CTTGGACAATCTGGAAGCCGGCCTGACCATCGCCTCGCTGGCGCAGGCGCTATCCGACGGCGATGGCGCGCTTAACGCGCATCTCGGCAAGCTCGCGCCGGCAAACGATATCGCCGTTGCGCTCAACACCGCCTTCATGGGCGACGGCGCGCTGATTCGCATCGCTGCCGGCGCCACCATCGAGCGGCCGTTGCATCTGCTCTTCACTGTTTCCGAAAAACCCGCCGCCACGTTCGTGCGATCCCTCGTCGTGATCGAAGAGCGGGCCCGCGCCATGCTGATCGAAAGCCATGAGGGGCCTGCCGGCAGCGACTATCAGATCAACGCGGCGATCGAATTGTTTGCCGGCGACGGCGCCCATGTCGACCACGTCAAGATAATCGGCGAGGGCGCGGATGCACTGCACGTTTCGACGCTCGCCGCGGCCATCGGCGCGCATGCGCGCTTCAATTCCTTCACGTTTACGCTGGGCGGCGCCGTGGTGCGTAATCAGTTGTTCTTGAAGTTCGACGGGGAAGGCACGGTCGCCGGAATTCGCGGTGCTACGCTACTGAAAAGCAGTCAGCACGCGGATACGACGCTCGTCGCCGATCACATCGCGCGCGATTGCCAGAGCCGCGAAGTGTTCAAGACCGTACTCGACGGCGAAGCTCACGGCGTATTCCAAGGCCGCATCATCGTCCGCCCGCATGCGCAGAAGACCGACGCCAAGATGATGACGCAGGCGCTGCTTTTGTCCGAGCGCGCGGAATCCGACAATAAGCCCGAGCTTGAAATCTTCGCCGACGACGTGCAGTGCGGCCACGGCGCGACCGCGGGCGCCCTCGACGACGAGCTCAAATTTTACCTGATGGCGCGCGGCATTCCGGCGGCGGAGGCCGAAGCGCTGTTGATCCAGGCCTTTGTCGGTGAAGCGATCGAGGGAATCGAACACGCCGGCTTGCGCGAGGCCTTGATGGAATCGATGGCAAATTGGCTGCGAGAACGCAATTGACGGCGGCGGTGAAAATGCATGACGCGATGACGAGCGGCGCCTACGACGTGAACCGCATCCGGGAGGATTTTCCGATCCTGGCGATGCAGGTCTACGGCAAGCCGCTCGTTTATCTCGACAACGCCGCCTCGGCGCAGAAGCCGCGCGCCGTGCTCGATCGGCTCGATACGGCCTACACCTCGCAATATGCCAATGTGCATCGTGGCCTGCATTTTCTCGCCAATGAGGCGACCGAGGCTTACGAGAACGCGCGCGAAAAGGTCGCCGCGTTCCTCAACGCCGGGCGTAAGGAAGAGATTATTTTCACGCGCAACGCGACGGAAGGGATCAATCTCGTCGCCTATACGTTCGGGCGCGAGCGCATCAAGCCGGGCGACGAAATTGTGCTGTCGATCATGGAGCATCACTCCAATATTGTGCCTTGGCACTTCCTGCGCGAACGGCAGGGCGCCGTCATCAAATGGGCGCCGGTCGACGACGACGGCCGTTTTCTGCTCGACGAATTCGAAAAACTTTTGACGCCGCGCACCAGGCTCGTGGCGATGACGCATATGTCCAATATGCTTGGCACGACGGTGCCGGCCAAGGAAGTAGCGCGGATCGCCCACGCCCGCGGCATTCCCGTGCTGTTTGACGGCGCGCAAGCTGCGGTGCATCTCGACGTCGACGTGCGCGACATCGATTGCGACTTTTACGCCTTCACCGGCCACAAGCTGTACGGTCCGACCGGGATCGGCGTGCTTTACGGCAAATACCAGCATCTCGCTGCCATGCCGCCGTTCAACGGCGGCGGCGAAATGATCCGCGAAGTGTTCGAAGATCGCATCACCTACGGCGATCCGCCGCACAAATTCGAGGCCGGTACGCCGCCGATCGTCCAGGCCATCGGTCTTGGCGCGGCGATCGATTACGTGTCCTCGGTAGGCAAGGCTCGCATCCGCGCGCACGAGGCAGGGCTTGCCGCTTACGCGCACGAGCGGCTGCGCGAGATCAATTCGCTGCGCATTTTTGGCGCTGCGAAGGACAAAGGCCCCATCGTCTCCTTCGAGCTCAAGGGCGCCCATCCGCACGACGTGGCGACGATCATCGATCGCTCGGGCGTTGCCGTGCGGGCCGGAACCCATTGCGTGATGCCGCTGCTCGCCCGTTTCGGCGTAACCGCGACCTGCCGCGCCTCCTTTGCGATGTATAATACGCACGAGGAAGTCGATTGCCTTGCGCGGGCGATTTTGAAGGCCCAAAGTCTACTGGGATAGCTTGGCCGGATTGAATAAATGACCGAAGACGTGACCGAAAAAACCAAAACCGATCCCGGCAGTCTCGGCGCGGAAGAGGCAAGCGCGCCGCCCTCCGCGATTCCGGCGGACGAAATGGCGCGGCTCAGCGATGAAATCGTCGGTGCGCTCAAGACGGTGTTCGATCCGGAAATCCCGGCCGACATCTACGAGCTTGGCTTGATCTATAAGGTCGACATCAACGACGACCGCATGGTCAATATCGAAATGACGCTGACGACGCCAAATTGCCCATCGGCTGCGGAATTACCGGCGCAGGTGGAAAATGCCGTTGCCGCTGTCCCCGGCGTGCGCGAAGCCAAGGTCAACATCGTCTGGGACCCGCCCTGGGATCCGAGCCGGATGTCGGACGAGGCCCGCGCGGTGCTCAATATGTGGTGAGGATAAAGTCATGCATTGCGGATAAAACTACGCCGCATTAGATGAAAGTTGAGTCGCAACGAGATGAATATATTAGTATTTCTGGGTTATCGGAAAGGACAATGACGGCGTTGGCGCGAAAGCCCTCTGACGCACGGAGATTGCAGTAATGACTGCTCCTCGGCCGAAACCTCAAGTAATGCGGCTTACCGACGCCGCTGCCGAGCGTATCAAGGCGGTCATGGCCAAAGCCGACCGCCCGATTGCGGCCGTGCGCGTCGGCGTTAAGAACGGCGGCTGCGCCGGCATGGCCTATACTATGGAATATGCCGACAAGATCGAACCGCTCGACGAAGTGATCGAAGATAAGGGCGTGCGTATCCTCATCGATCCCAAGGCAGTGCTGTTTCTGCTCGGCACCGAGATGGACTACAAGGTTGACAAGCTTTCTGCGCAGTTCGTGTTCAACAATCCGAACCAGACGTCAGCCTGCGGCTGCGGCGAATCGGTCCAGATCGAGCCGGCGCGCGGCGACGCGCAATAATTTTTTCAATTTAAGGGTTGGCCGTCGCCACGATCCGCGACAGGTAGGAGTTTCTCGCCTCGAGAAATCTCCACAGGCGGCCGTTGTAATCCAGCGAAACGGCAGCGCGTACGGATGGGCGCGCCGAAAGCGCCTGTCGAAAGGCCAGGATCTTGGGTTTAGCGGCGAGGATGCCGAAATCGTTTATACGGTCGAACACATCGAAATAGCGAAGGACCGGACCGAACACGGCATCGACGAGCGAAAAGCGCTCGGCGTCGAAGTAGGGGCCTGCGCCGAGACGCCTCTCGAGCCGATCGAACTTTTCCGCCAAGGCTTCCGCCTTATTTGCGAACGAGGCCTCGTCGTCAGCGCTGTAAAATCCGGCGATATCGTTGAGCACGGCCGATCCGAACTCAATCCACGACCGATGTTCCGCGCGGCGCAACGGATTGGCCGGATGCAGCGGATGAGGCTGCGTCTCCTCAAGATATTCGAGAATCACCGCGCTCTCGAAGATCGCGGTCTCGCCGACTTTGAGCACCGGCGTCTTGCCAAGCGGCGAAATAGCCGTGAACCATCCCGGTTTATTGGCGAGATCGACGTCTAGACGCTCGAATGGTACGCGTTTTTCGGTGAGCGAAATGACGGCCCGCTGCACGTAGGGGCACAGCACGTGAGACTGATCAATGTCAACCGTGTCACGATCACTCGCCCCAGACATAATAGAGCGCGTCCCCTTGCACCTGCGTCGATAAGAACATCAGCTTTGAGTCCTTCGCCGCGGGCCCGCGATTCGCGCCCCCGTGGCCATATCGAACGCGGCATTGTGCCAGGGGCAAACGAACTCGCCGTCTTTGCATTCAAGCGGGCCGCCAAAATGCATGCAGACATTGGCAACGGCGCGAATGCGATCGCCAGCGCGGTAGACATGGAGTTCTCTCATCCGGCTGCGGGTCTCCGGAACGTCGACGACCTTGCAAAGCTCGTGCTTCATGAAACAACCTCGTGTTAATGCATATGCATCTTACTAGATGCACGTACATCTATAGTCAAGGTTGATGCATTTGCATTCCGGCTGATACAAGACCGACATGAGCGAATATCCGAGCGAAGCTGTGGTGCGGGCCTGGGCGCGGCTTACCAAGGCGCAGCGGAAGGCGCTTACCTCGGTCGAACATAGGCTAAGCGCAGCGAGGCTCCCACCGCTGGCTTGGTACGATGTGCTGCTCGAGCTGGAGCGCGCCGGCGGCAGCTTGCGCCCGTTCGAGCTGGAGCGCGAAATGCTGCTGGCGCAGTACAACCTGTCGCGTTTGATCGATCGGATCGAGAAAGCGGGCTATGTCGAGCGGCGCGCCTACGCGGACGATCGCCGCGGCCAAGTCATTGCGATCACAAGCGCCGGCAAGAGCATGCGGCGGCGGATGTGGTCGGTCTACGGTCCGGCCATTCAAGCCGCGGTTGGGGCGCATCTGTCGCCGAAGCAGATCGATACGCTTGCGGCGTTGCTCGGTGCGCTGATCGGGAAATCAGGGGCGAAGTAATTGCCGGCTCTATAGCCGGGCGCATCCGAAAAAGTGCGAACGCCGCCTATACCTTCACCGGCCGCAAGAGAAATGCCGGCAAATGCGATGTGTCGCCGGCTTCCTCGCTGCGCGATCGCGGCCGGGAGGAGGTCGCCCGGCGCGATCTTGCATCTTCGATGTGGGCAATCGACCCCGAGCGCCGCGTATGCTGTCGGCCGCGCGAATGTTCGCCGATCCGGTGCTGCGGCGCGGCAGCGGCGCCGGGCAGCGTTTCCATGACGGGGATGGATTGCCCGATCAACTTCTCGATCGCGGCGACGGCTTTGGCGTCATTGGCGCCCGCCACGATGGTGATCGCGGTGCCGGTTCGGCCGGCGCGGCCGGTGCGGCCGATGCGGTGAACGTAATCGTCGGGATGGAACGGCACATCGAAATTGTAAATGTGGCTGACATCCGAAATATCAAGGCCGCGTGCAGCGACGTCGGAGGCAACGAGCAGCGTCACGTCGCCTTTGCGAAATTGTTCCAGCGCCGCCATCCGCGCCGGCTGGTCCATGTCGCCGTGGAGCGCCTGAACCGAAAAGCCGTGACGCAAGAGCGAGCGGAACAGCGTGGCGACGTCGCGCTTGCGGTTGCAAAAAATGATGGCGTTCTTCAGCCCATCGGCGGAACGGATCAGACGGCGCAGCGTGTCGCGCTTTTCATGCGGTTCGCGGCCCGATTTGGCGAGAAGCTGGGTGGTGGTGGCGACCGTCGTGGCCGGTCTCGCGACTTCGACGCGGACGGGGTTGTGCAGGAACTGCTCGGTAATACGGCGAATCTCGGGCGGCATCGTTGCGGTGAAAAACAGCGTCTGCCGCGTGAACGGAACGAGCTTGCAGATGCGCTCGATGTCCGGGATAAAGCCCATGTCGAGCATGCGGTCGGCTTCGTCGATCACTAGAAGCTCGACGCCGGTAAGGAGAAGACGTCCGCGCTCGAAATGATCGAGCAAGCGCCCCGGCGTCGCGATCAGCACATCGACGCCACGCGTCAGCTTAATGTCCTGATCGTCGAACGAGACGCCGCCGATGAGCAGCGCGACGTTTAGTTTGTGGTTGGCGCCGTATCGGGCGAAGCTCTCCTCGACCTGCGCCGCAAGTTCGCGCGTCGGCTCGAGAATGAGCGTACGGGGCATGCGGGCACGGGCGCGGCCCTGTTCCAAAACCGTCAGCATCGGCAGCGTGAACGCAGCCGTCTTGCCGGTACCGGTCTGCGCGATGCCCAGCACGTCGCGCCGCGCGAGCACGTGAGGGATCGCTTGTTCTTGAATGGGAGTAGGAACTTTGTAACCAGCCGCGGCAACGGCGGAAACGACTTTTTCGGACAAGCCGAGTTGTGAAAACGTCATAGACCCTCAATAAGGACCGCCGGCAGCACCTTTATCGGTTGAAGCGGAGGGATAAGCGCGCCCGGGCGGTCGAATCTGCCTCAGGTCGAATCTGCCACCCTTGGCGACGCCCGCAACATAAGGTCGATTGAGCGAAAGTCAACCTAAATGGCCCGCGCCGGTGCGGTAAGTTTATCTCATTGCTTCACTTTTTATTAGCGGTCGGTAATCTCGCTGGCGCTTCAATCGAAAGTTCCCCCGATGTCATCCGCAATGTCAGAGCCGTTGCCGGTCGTGCTTGTTCCCGGTCTTACCTGTTCGCCTCGGCTCTATGCCGACCAAATTCCCGCGCTGTGGCGCTTCGGGCCGGTGATGATCGCCGACCATAAGCGCGACGACAACATGGCGGCGATCGCGCGCTGGATTTTGGCGTCCGCTCCGCCGCGTTTCGCACTGGCAGGCCTGTCGATGGGCGGCTACATCGCTTTCGAAATCATGCGGCAAGCGCCGGAGCGGGTTGCGAAGCTCGCTCTTCTCGACACCGGTGCGCGCAACGAAACGCCCGAACAGACCCGAGCGGCGCAAGGTGGTCATCGCGCTTGCCGAGGCCGGCCGCTACGCCGAAGTGGCCGACATCGCCTTTCCGATCTGCGTCCATCGCAACCGTCGCCAAGACTTGGCCTTGAAGCGGCTGGTGCGCGCGATGGCGGAGGAAACCGGCGTGGAAGCATTCCTGCGTCAACAGCAAGCGATCATGAGCCGGCCGGACTCGCGACCCGGGCTTTCGGCCATCAAATGCCCGACGCCGGTCCTGGTCGGCGATGACGATCAGGCCACGCCGCCCGAACTTTCGCGCGAGATTGCCGCCGGCATTCCCGGCGCACGACTGGTCGTGATCGCCGACAGCGGGCACCTGTCGACGCTCGAACAGCCGGAACGGGTCACCGAGGCCTTGGTGGCCCGGATGAGCGCTTGAGCCTAAGCGTATTGGCCCCTTCTGTGCTAACGATACGGTTCCAGTCAGCGTGATACCAAACGCAGCAGGAGGACGCGCTATGAGTTATGTCTCACCCCGCCTGATATCGTGCGCGCTCGCCTTGCCAATGGCCGGCCTAATATTGGCGGCAAGCGCGCCGGCGCGCGCGCAAGACGATTTTCCCAACCGTCCGATCCATTTGGTCGTCGGTTTCGCCGCCGGCGGCGGCAACGATATTTTCGCGCGTCTGGTCGGCGGCAAGCTTTCCGAGATTGTCGGACAGCCGGTGGTGATCGAGAACAGACCGGGCGCCGGCGGCCGGCTTTCCGCCGAATATGTCTCGAACCAGCCCGCCGACGGTTACACGTTGCTGGTCGGGGCCACCGGTGCGATGTCAATGGCGCCGGCCATTTACGCGGACCTGAAATATAACCCGACTAAGACGCTCACGCCGCTCGCATTGATGGGCGGATATCCGCTGATCCTGGTCGTCAGCGCGAACAATCCGTCGCGCAATGTCAAAGAATTGGTCGAGTGGGCCAAGCAGCATCCGGATAAGGCGAACTATCCGAGTACTTCGCCGGCCTTTGTCATCGCGATGGAGCAGTTGAAGCTGAAGACTGGCATGCCGGGCGTGATGATTCCCTACAAAAGCAGCAATGAAATGGTTTTCAGCTTGATCGAAGGCCAGACTATGGCTTCGATCGTCGATCCGCCGCCGGCGGTGCCGCAAGTGCAGGGCGGCAAATTGAAAGCGCTTGCCGTAACCGGCGACGAGCGCTTGGCGGAGCTGCCGGACGTGCCGAGCATGGTCGAAGCCGGTTATCCCGGTGTGGATGTCCGGCTATGGAGCGGAATTTTCGCGCCCGCAGCAACGCCTGCGGCCGTCGTCGCCAAACTGGAAAAGGCCTTGGACGATTCGATTCACGATCCGGATGTTTCAGCCAAGTTCAAGGCTCTGGCGGTTACCCCCGGCGGGGGACCGGCGGCGGATTTCCGGCGTATGATCGAGACCGAGATCGCAAAATACCAGGACTTGGTTAAGGCCGCGAACCTGCATTTCGAGGAATGACCATCGAGGGAGAGTGCGATGAAACTTTCTATAGCCGCGCTCGCTATTGTCGCACTGGCGTGGTCCGCGCCGGCGCGTGCCGACGACATCGATCTCTCAAACTGGACCTGCAAGCGGTTTCTCGACGCCAACAGCGCCGACGTTAATATCATCCTGGCTTGGCTCGACGGCTACTACAAGGACGAAGACGATCCTCCGGTCATCCACACGCAGGATTTCTTCGCCAATTCAAAAAAGCTTAGGGATTATTGCGCCGCGCACCCCGATATGGGTTTCATCGCCGCGACGGATGCTCTGTTTGAGAGGGAGTGATTGCCGCGAACCACTGGGCAAGGCGATCGCGGCCCATGGGATTCCACCCGACCTCCTGAGCGTACGGGCGCTCCACAAATCGGCGGAAAAAGAGCCGTTATCTTGCCGAGTTGAGTTCCGATATTAGGAGCGCTTCAATCCTGACATTGTCCGGAGCGGCGAAGAGCGCATGCTGAGAGACTGGCGCAAAGTCGTCCTTTGGGGTGCGGTCGTCTTTTACGCCTGTTGGATTTGGTGGTGGGCGTCGGCGGGATATCCGCTTGAAGGCCCGATCTGCCTCGATACGGCGGCCAAGGACAACTGCACGAACTACAACATCGTTCTTTATTCTGCGTGGCAAATCGCCGAATTTGCCAACCACTGGGCCGCGCTGCTGACGGCGATTTTCATTGCCTCTCTGGTGATCGTCACGGCGCGCTTATGGCGGTCCGTCGAAAAACTTTGGCGCGCGAGCCACGCAACCATGGAAAATGCCCAGCGTGGTCCGAAAAGCGAATTGCGGGCTTATGTCGGCGTCGAACCCGACGGAATAGAGCGGATCGGAGGCGAAAATGATTTGGTCGGCCGCTTTTGCGTCCGTAATTTCGGAAAAGTTCAGGCAAGAAGTCTCTCGATCTTTTCCACCATCGACTTCGACGGGGACGGGCATAGAAGACATTTTCCTATAGGAAAGCTGCGCGTATCGCCCACCGTGTTGCAGCCGGGAGCTGCGATGGAATTTTCCTCCTACGATCGATGCACTTTCCCCGCCGGCGAATCGGCGGCTCGCGAAACTGCGGAACTGAGCGGGTACCTCTATGTTTGGGGCGAGGTCCTCTATACCGACGACTTCGACACTGTCGGGTGGACTACGTTCTGCCATCGCTATCCGGCTCAAATGCTCGGCATGACCGGCAGTCGCGGAATCGATCGGAAATTTGCCTCCTACCACGAGGAGCGCGGCAACGAGGCTGGGTAGCGGCTATTGTTCGCTCGTAGCGAATGCGCGCGCCTTGCTTACACGTCCAGCGCGGCGTCGTCGGCGAATTCCGCGCGCTCCTGAATGAATTCGAAGCGAGCTTCGGCTTTGGCGCCCATCAGCCGCTCGACGGATTTTTCCGTGTCCTTGCGATCCTCGGCGACCAGCACGACACGAAGCAGCGTGCGCTTGTTCGGATCCATGGTGGTCTCTTTAAGCTGCGCCGCCATCATCTCCCCCAGCCCCTTGAAACGGCTGACTTCAACCTTGGCATTAGCGTGAAATTCCTTTTTCAGGATTTCATCGCGGTGCTTTTCATCCCGCGCATAAAAATTCTTGCCGCCATGCGAGAGCCGGTAGAGCGGCGGTACTGCGAGATAGAGGTGTCCTTTGTCGATGAGCTGCGGCATCTGCCGATAGAAGAACGTGATAAGAAGCGATGCGATATGGGCGCCGTCGACGTCGGCATCCGTCATGATGATAACCCGCCCGTAGCGCAGGTCCTCGTCGCGATAATGTACGCCGGTGCCGCAGCCCAGCGCCTGCACGAGATCGGCGAGCTGCTGGTTTTGGGCGAGCTTGTCCTTGCCGGCGGAGGCGACGTTGAGGATTTTGCCGCGCAGCGGCAGCACCGCCTGCGAGGCGCGATTGCGCGCCTGCTTGGCCGAGCCGCCGGCGCTGTCGCCTTCGACCACGAAAATCTCCGCGCCTTCCGCCGCGGTATTGGTGCAGTCGGCGAGCTTGCCGGGAAGCCGCAGCTTTCGCACCGCGGATTTGCGCGCGATTTCTTTTTCCTGCCGGCGCCGGACGCGCTCTTCGGCGCGCTCCACGACAAAGTCGAACAGTTTGTTGGCCGCGGTCGGATGGCCGGCGAGCCAATGGTCGAACGGATCCTTGATCGCTTGTTCGACGAGCCGCTGCGCTTCCGCGGTCGCGAGGCGATCCTTGGTCTGACCCTGAAACTCGGGCTCGCGGATGAACACCGAGAGCATGGCGCCGGCGCCGACCATGACGTCATCGCTCGTGATCGCGGCGGCGCGCTTGCCCTGGCCGACGCGTTCGGCGTGATCTTTCAAGCCGCGCGTCAGCGCCGCGCGCAGCCCGGATTCGTGAGTGCCGCCGTCGGGCGTTGGGATGGTGTTGCAATAGGAATTGAGAAAGCCGTCGGCGTCGGCGGTCCAGGCGACCGCCCATTGAACCGCGCCGTGCGCGCCCATCTTGCCCGAGCTTCCGGTGAAAATATCGGGATGGACCAGCGTCGCGCTCGCAAGCGTTTCCGACAGATAATCCTTCAGGCCGTCGGCGAAATGGAAAGTCGCCCGCTCCGGCACGTCTTCGGTGCCGCGCAACAGTTCCTTGGCGCAGGACCAGCGGATTTCGACGCCGCCGAACAGATAGGCTTTGGAGCGCGTCATCTTGAAGACGCGGTCGGGCTTGAAATGGGCCTTGGCTCCGAAAATTTCCGGATCGGGCCGAAAACGTACCTTGGTGCCACGCCGGTTCGGCGCCTTGCCAGCATCCTGCAATTTCGTCTTCGGCTTACCGCGTTCGAAGGCCATGCGGTAAAGCCGCTGGCCGCGCGCAACCTCAACCTCCATGCGCTCGGACAGCGCGTTCGCCACGGATACGCCGACGCCGTGCAATCCGCCGGAAGTTTCATAGACCTTGGAATCGAATTTGCCGCCGGCGTGCAGCGTGCACATGATCACTTCGAGCGCGGACTTGTTCTTGAACTTCGGATGAGGATCGACTGGGATGCCGCGGCCGTTGTCGGTCACCGTGACAAAACCATCCGCCGCCATCTCGACTTCGATCCAATCGGCGTGACCCGCGAGCGCCTCGTCCATGGCGTTGTCGATCACTTCCGCGAACAGGTGATGCAGCGCCTTCTCGTCGGTGCCTCCGATATACATGCCCGGCCGGCGACGCACCGGCTCTAGCCCTTCAAGAACCTCGATGTGCTTGGCGGTATAGCCGGCATCGCCCCCGGCCCCGCGAGGAGCGGCGCCGCTGCGGCGGCCGCCGTCCCGCCTGCCTTTCGGGGCATCGGCGAATAGGTCGGGCATTTTCGGCGATTTGGCAGTCTTTGCCACGGGCAGTCTCAGTTTGAAATCCGATGTGGAGCCTTGTTCCTCGGCTTGCAAGTTCCTCGGCTTACAAGAGAAGCGGGCCACGCAGACGCCTGCGAATCAAGCCCGACTCTGCAATCGACTATGCCATTTACGGGGCAAAAGCATGAGCGCCGGTCCGATTGACCCTTGGCGAATTGCGCTTTATATCGCCGTCATGAACAGGTCACCCGCCGTTACTTCTTTTGAGTATTTACTGCGCCGCCGCGAAACTTCACGCTTTCCGGCACGGACGCGCGCCCGCGTGTAACACTTTTCCTCTCGTGCCGCCGGGTCCGCGGCACATTCCTTTGATAATCTGTGCGGATTCGGCCTAGCGTCTCTCGAGCGCAAAGGTTGATCCGGATCATGGCTAAGTCGGTGATAAACGATCCTCCCAAAGTGAAAATCGGCGTGCTCGGCGCTTCGGGCTATACCGGAGCGGAACTGGTCCGCTTGCTGCTGCGCCATCCGCGTGTGGAAATTGTGCTCTTGACGGCCGAACGGCGGGCCGGCAAGTCCATCGCGGACGTCTTTCCGCAATTTTCGCCTTATGCGCTGCCGGCGCTGACCTCGCTTGAGGACGCCGATTGGAAAACGCTGAACCTTGACCTCGTTTTCTGCGCTCTGCCGCACGGCACGACGCAAAAGGTGGTCAAGGATGTGTTGACGCTCACCGCGCGCACCAGGGTCGTGGATTTGTCGGCTGATTTCCGTCTCGCCGATCAAGCAGCTTACGCGCGTTGGTACGGCCATCCGCATGCCGCGCCGGAACAGCAAAAGGCCGCCGTCTATGGTCTCACCGAGATTTATCGGGACAAGATCAAGACGGCGCGGCTCGTGGCCAATCCGGGCTGCTACACGACCTGCGCCGAGCTTGCGCTCATTCCGCTTTTGAAGGCCAAGGCCATCGATCCGGACGAAATCGTCATCGATGCGAAGTCGGGCATGACCGGAGCCGGCAGGGCGGCGCGCGAGGAGATGCTGTTTTCGGAAGTATCCGAAGGCTTCCATGCCTATGGCGTGGGCCATCATCGCCACATGGCCGAACTAGACCAGGAGTTTTCGAACGCGGCGGGCCGAGACGTGGTGGTGAGTTTCACCCCGCACCTTGTTCCCATGAATCGCGGCATTCTTTCCACGATCTATGTGCGCGGCGTAAAGGCGGCGCCGCCGGATCTCCATGCGCTGCTCGCCGAGGCATACGCACGGGAGCCGTTCGTCCACGTGCTGCCCTTCGGCGCGACGCCGCAGACGCGGCACGTTCGCGGCTCCAATATGACATTCATCGGTGTCGTCGCCGATCGTGTTCCCGGCCGGGCCATTATCGGATCGACGCTCGACAATCTGACCAAGGGGGCCTCCGGTCAGGCGGTGCAGAACATGAACGTCATGCTCGGCTTTCCGGAGACGTTGGGACTAGAGCAAGTCGCGCTGTTCCCCTAAAGAGTAGAATTTAGATCAGCTTAAAGATCGCGAGCACCAGCAGCGCCTGGGCCGCAAATCCGCCGGCAAAAGAGATCGTGCGCAGCCCGGGGATGCCGAGCGTGTAAACCACGACATGGACAAGGCGCGACCAGAAATAGAGCGCGCAGGCGAAAGCGGTCACTGCGGTCGTAATGCCCAAGGCTTGGGTTACCAAAACAAGCGGTGCGAAGATGACGAGATTTTCTACCGCGTTGGTATGGGCGGCCATCATCCGCCGCGCCCATGCCGATTGCTGCTTGTCGTTCGGGCTCGGATTAGCCATCGCACCCATGAGCCCGCGCACCATGATGCGGTCGAGAATGTAAGGCACCCAGAACAGGCCCGTCATCGCTACCGTCAGCACGAGCCAAAATATTTCCTTCGACATGTCGTTCCTCCCCGGCGTCGCGGAATTTCCGCGCCGCGACTGTCGCAGCTAACGGCGAAGCTTGGAAGGCCTGTGCATAACGTTCGGGTCAAAAATGCGCGAACTGCCTTCGCGCGATCGACACAAGGTCTAGTCGCGAACTTTGACGTAGCTGCCCGGCGCATCTTCGATCGGCTTGAGCGCGCCACCGCCCGGCATGCGCGCGGGCACTTCGGTCGGGCTTTGCCGGGTGATCCATAGCAGCCAATCCGGCCACCATGAGCCGGGATGTTCCTTCGCTTTCGCAAGCCAGCCTTCGATATCGGCGCTGCGAGGCTTCGGCCCGGTCCAGTACTGATATTTCTTCTTTGCCGGCGGGTTGATCACGCCCGCGATATGCCCCGAACCGGAAACGACGAATCTGACGTCGCCGCCGAAGAATTTCGAGCCGAACATCACCGACTTGGCCGGTGCTATATGATCTTCGCGCGTCGCCAAATTGTAGATCGGCACGGTAACCGCTTTCAGATCGATCGGCGTGTTGTCGATGATCACGCCGCCCTTCGAAAGTTTGTTATCGAGATAGCAATTGCGCAGGTAGAAGGAATGGTTGGCGGCCGGCAATCGCGTCGCGTCCGAATTCCAGTACAACAGATCGAACGGGAAGGGCGCCTTTCCTTTCAAATAGTTGTTGATGACATAGGGCCACAATAGATCGTTCGAGCGCAACAGGTTGAACACCGTCACCATCGATCGGCTGTCAAGGTAGCCGCGTTCGGCCATCCTATGTTCGAGAGTCGCCACCTGCTCTTCATCGACGAAAACCTTCAGGTCGCCCGCATAGGTGAAATCGACTTGAGCGGCAAAAAGGGTCGCCGAAGCGATCCGCTTGTCGTGCCGAGCCGCCATGGCGGCAAGCGTGACCGCAAGCAGCGTACCGCCCACGCAATAGCCCATGGTATGGACCTTGTCCTCGCCGGTTACCTGCTTGATCGCGTCGAGCGCGGCGAGAGGTCCTTGCCGCACGTAGTCGTCGAAGGTCTTCTGCGCGAGATGCGCGTCGGGATTGGCCCACGAAATGCAAAAGACCGTCAGGCCCTGATCGACGCACCATTTGATGAACGACTTATCCGGCGTCAGGTCCAGGACGTAATATTTGTTGATCCAGGGCGGCACGATCAAAAGCGGCCGTTTCAGCACGGTCTCGGTCGAGGGCGCATATTGAATGAGCTGCATGAGCTCGTTCTGAAAGATAACCTTGCCCGGCGTTGTCGCCAGATTGCGCCCGACCTCGAACATCGAAGAATCTGATTGGCGGATCCGCAAATGTCCGCGCCCGCGCTCGATGTCTTCGGCGAGCATGTGCATGCCGCGCACCAGGTTGTCGGCATTGGAGGTCAGCGTTTCGCGCAAGAGCTCGGGATTGGTGAGCACGAAATTGGTCGGCGCCAGCGCATTGGTGATCTGCCGCATGTAAAATTCGGCCTTCTGCTTGGTATGCGGATCGAGATCGGCGGCATCCACCAATTTGTCCGCCCATTGCGCGGTCAGAAGGTAGGCTTGTTTCAGGAAATCGAAGAACTGGTTTTGCGTCCATTCGGGGTCGTTGAAGCGCTTGTCCCCAGGAGCGGGCGTGGCTACGGGTGCCGCCGGCTCGCCGGCAAGCCGCTTCACCGCGGAGGCCCATAGATCGAGATAGGCCTTGCCGAGGCTCGTCTGGAGTTCGATCGTGCGCTGCGGGTCGGCGAGCCAATATTCCCCGACTTGGCCGAGCGTCTTGACGACTTCGGTGACCTCGTCGGCGAGTTCGCTGTCGTCGCGGGGTTCCTCGCGCGGCTTCAGATAAGCCGCCAGCGCTCGCCCGCCTTCCTCGACGAGCCGCGCCAAATTGCGTGAAAATTCCTCGATATCCAGAATCCCGATCTTGGCCGGAATCGGTGGGGCAGGCTGTTGTTTCGGCGGCGTCTTTGATTTTGCTTGCGCCGCAGATTTTTGCTGCACCGATTCCTGTGACGGAGCTCTCACGGGACGTTTCCTTTAGAGACCGGGACGACTTTTCGGTCCGCTGGTCCTGAAATGGCCTGTTCGCGTGCAGCCTACAAGTGTGCCCGGGGCTGCATTTCGAGACAATCGTACCCCGGTAATCCGCCTGGGCGGGCCGGTCCTTGTTTCGACATATTAGCTGGTTAGCGTGATCTTTCGGTGATCTCTCAGTTGATTATCGTAAATTATTGGGGCTCTATATATTTTCGTCGCAACGCGGGGCTGGCTACGTGCTTTCTCATACGGCATCGGGCCAAGGACCGGCCGCGGCTAGGGCACGGCCACGGCGGAGAAGCGGAATGACGGCGAACAGTTCGGCAACGGACGGCAGGGCAACGACTGGCATGCGCAAGCGTGCGACCGTCCGCATCGCGCCGGGCTTTGCTGGTCAACTTGCAAGTCTTTGTGCAAGTCTTTCTGCAAGACTCTCTGTAAGTTTTGCTGCGTCTACCGCGCTTATATTTGCGGCTGCCGCTTGCCTTGCCGTATCGGCTTGTTCCCCAGGCGTAGACTATCCTTCGGCTTTCCCCGCCGTGCACGATATGCCGCCGCCGCGCACTGAGGCGCCGCTCGACGCCCAGCAGGTCCAGCAGGCGACGGAAGATCTGATCAGCGATCGTAATCGCTTAAACAGTGAAGCGCAGGGTACCCAGAGCAAGGCTTCGGCCGGTCCCGCGGCGAAATCGGCCAATGCGGCCGCCGCCGCCAAAAAGACCCCGGCGGATTCGTCTCCGACCGCCGCTACTGCTCAGGCGGCGGGGGCCGAAACTAAGTGATAATATTCCGCCCATAGTGTATTGAGAGCGTTCGAGAAAACGACTTGCCGGAAATATCCATGGAAGAGTTTTATCGCATTCGCCGGCTTCCGCCTTATGTGTTCGAGCAGGTCAATCGCGCCAAGGCGGCGGCCCGCAACGGCGGCGCCGATATTATCGATCTCGGCATGGGCAATCCGGACCTGCCGACGCCCGCCCATGTGGTCGAAAAATTGAAAGAGACGGTCGGCAAGCCCCGCACCGATCGCTATTCGGCTTCGCGCGGGATCGCAGGCTTACGCCGCGCCCAAGCGGCCTATTATGCACGCCGGTTCGGCGTAAAGCTCAATCCTGAGACGCAAGTCATAACGACGCTCGGCTCAAAGGAAGGCTTCGCCAATGTGGCGCAGGCGATTACTGCGCCAGGCGATATCATCGTCGTGCCCAATCCAACCTATCCCATTCACGTTTTCGGCTTCCTCATGGCGGGCGGTGCAATTCGCTCGGTCCCGGTCGAAGCCGACGATGCCTTCTTCGGCGCGCTCGAGCGCGCTGTCCTGTTCTCCATTCCGAAACCGATCGCAGTTGTGGTGTGCTACCCGTCGAACCCGACCGCTTGTGTGGCCAGCCTCGATTTTTATCGCGAACTGATTGCGTTTGCGAAAAAGCACTCGCTTCTGGTGCTGTCCGATCTTGCCTATGCCGAGGTCTATTTCGACAACAACCCGCCGCCCTCGGTATTGCAGGTCCCGGGCGCGATGGATATTGCGGTCGAATTCACCTCGATGTCTAAGACCTATTCGATGCCGGGCTGGCGGATCGGCTTTGCCGTCGGCAATGAACGTGTCATCGCTGCCCTGGGACGGGTGAAGTCGTACCTCGACTATGGCGCGTTCACGCCCATTCAAGTGGCTGCGACGGCGGCGCTCAACGGTGCCGACGATTGCATTCACGAGATGCGATCGACCTATCGGCGCCGGCGCGAGGCGCTGGTCGACTCGTTCGGCCGTGCCGGCTGGCGGGTGCCGCCGCCTTCGGCTTCGATGTTCGCCTGGGCGCCGATCCCGGATCCATTCCGAACGCTGGGCAGCGTCGAATTCTCGACGCTGCTCGTCGAGAAAGCGGGCGTTGCAGTGTCGCCCGGCGCGGGCTTCGGCGAACATGGCGAAGGCCATGTGCGTATTGCGCTCGTTGAAAACGAGCAGCGTATTCGTCAGGCGGCCCGCAATATCCGGCGCTTTCTTGAAACAGGGCCGGAAATGCTGCACAACGTCGTTCCGCTGGCGACGCGACGCTGATCGCGTCTTAATTCACCGCAGTTCGGACGACGCGTTATGGCTAAACCGCTAAGAGTCGGTCTTGCCGGGCTTGGCACCGTCGGCAGCGCCGTCATCGAACTACTGGAACAAGGACACGACAAATTGCTGGCGCGTTGCGGGCGCGGCATCGAGGTTGTCGCGATCAGTGCGCGATCGCGCAGCAAAAAACGCGCTTTCGATCTGCGCAAATTTCGCTGGGTAGGCGATCCGGTGGCGCTGGCGCGTGACCCCGCGATCGACGTGCTGGTCGAGGTCATCGGTGGCGCGGCGGGTCCTGCGAAGCTTGCCGTCGAGACCGCGCTTGCTGCCGGAAAACCGGTTGTCACCGCCAACAAGGCGCTCCTTGCCGCGCACGGGCAAAAGCTTGCGGCGCTCGCCGAACGCCATAGCGTGGCGCTCAATTTCGAGGCGTCCGTCGCCGGCGGCATTCCGATCGTGAAAACGCTGCGGGAAGGCCTCAACGGCGCGTCATTCGCGCGTATCTATGGAATCCTCAACGGCACCTGTAACTACATCCTCACGCGCATGGAGCAGGACCGGCTCGACTTTGCCGAATGCCTTAAGGAAGCGCAGCGGCTCGGTTATGCCGAGGCCGATCCCAGTTTCGATGTCGAGGGCCACGACACCGCGCAAAAGCTTGCCATTCTGGCGAGCTTGGCGTTCGGCACCAAGGTCGATCCGCGCGCCGTCTATACCGAAGGCATTTCCTCGATCACGCCGGCTGACCTTAAGGCTGCCGCCGAACTCGGCTATCGGGTCAAACTTCTAGGCGTGGCGGTGAAAACGGAAGAAGGCATCGAGCAGCGTGTGCATCCGACGATGGTGCCGAGGGATTCCGCCATTGCCCAAGTTATGGGTGTCACCAACGCGGTTACGGTCGATGCCGAAGGGCTTGCGCCTATCACGCTGGTCGGCCCCGGCGCCGGCGGCACCGCAACCGCCTCCGCCATCGTCGCCGATCTCGCCGATATCGCGCGGGGGGTGCGCACGCCGCCCTTCGGACGGCCCGCCGCACGCATGACCCCTATCCGCAAGGCGCCTATGCAGCATCACGAAGGCGGTTACTATATTCGGCTCCTGGCGCGCGACCGGCCGGGCACGGCGGCAACCATCGCGCGTCGGCTGGCGCAGCAGAAAATCTCGCTCGAATCGATCGTGCAGCGCCACGAGGCCGGATCACCTGGCGCGCTGCAGCCGGGGCGCTCCGGCGAAGCAGTGCCCGTGATCATGATCACCTATGCCACCAGCGAAGATGCTATCCACAAGGCTCTTGCTGCGGTGCGCCGGGATCGGGTTGTTTACGGACGGCCGCAGGTCATCCGGATCGAGCGAGCATAATCGGGGCCTGGAGTTACGACCTGGAGATTGCCGAATGTCGTTAAAGCCCGTGCGCCTGCAATCGAGCCTTGAGCGTGTGCTGACGCTCGAAATCGTGCGGGTGACCGAGCGGGCGGCTGTCGCCGCGGCGCGGCTGCGCGGCCGCGGCGCCGAGAAAAATTCGGACCAGGCTGCCGTTGACGCGATGCGGCGCGAGCTCTCCAGCCTCGCCATCGACGGGACTGTGGTCATCGGGGAAGGGGAGATGGATGAAGCGCCGATGCTATTCATCGGCGAGAAAGTTGGCACCAAAGCGGGTCCGAAGGTCGATATTGCCGTCGATCCGCTGGAGGGCACGACGCTGTGCGCGAAGAACATGCCGGGCGCCATCGCAACGCTGGCGATGGCCGAGGACGGTACGCTCCTGCACGCGCCGGATATCTATATGGACAAGGTCGCGGTCGGTCCCGGCTATCCGATGGGCGTCGTCGATCTCGACGCGCCGCCGGAAGAGAACATTCTCAATCTGGCCAAGGCCAAAGGCGTGCAACCGCACGCGATTACCGCGATGATCCTGGATCGCCCACGCCACGCCGAGCTTATCAATGCCGTGCGCAAAGCCGGAGCGGCGGTCAGTCTGATCACCGACGGCGACGTCGCCGGCGTTATCCACACCGCCGATCCGGACAAAACTGGCGTCGATATCTATCTCGGTATCGGCGGCGCGCCGGAAGGCGTGCTGGCCGCCGCGGCGCTGCGCTGCATCGGCGGCCAGATGCAGACGCGGCTCGTCCTCGATACCGAGGAAAAGCGCGAACGCGCCGCCAGAATGGGCATCAAGGACCCGCGCAAGAGGTACGAGATAGAGGATATGGTGAGGGGCGATTGCCTGTTCGCGGCGACCGGCGTCACCGATGGCCGTATGTTGCGCGGTGTGCAGTTCGGCAGAGACGCGATCGAAACCGAAACGGTTGTCATGCGCTCGACAAGCGGAACTATCCGCTGGATCAGAGCCGAGCACCGCCAGCTCGACAAGTTTAGATAAGTTGAATGCCACGCGTTGAATCGGATAGCGTCGTCGCGGACGCCGCCGCGTGGCGCGCCGGAACGACCAAAATGGCAGAGAGCCGCTTATTCCTTGGCGTCGAGAATTCGGCGACCGGGCGCGTCTGGCGCGATCGGCTCGACGATCGCGGGGCTGCGCGCGCACTCGGGATCGCGCAACATCATGCGCTGCCGGAGCTGCTCGCGCGTATCCTGGCGGGCCGCGATATCGAAACCGATGCCGTCGATGCGTTTCTCGACCCGACCATCAAGCGGTCTATGCCCGATCCACATGCGCTGACCGCGATGAAAGACGCCGCGGAGCGGATCGCCGATGCGGCGGTGCGTGGCGAGACCGTGGCGATCTTCGGCGATTACGATGTGGACGGCGCGACTTCCGTCGCCTTGCTGGCGCGTCTTCTCCGCCAATGCGGCAGCGAGCCGATCATTCACATTCCCGATCGCTTGTTCGAAGGCTACGGGCCCAATACCGAAGCCGTGCGCGCGCTTGCCGAGCGCGGCGCAACGCTTCTCGTCTGCGTCGATTGCGGCATGACCAGTATCGAACCGCTCGCCGAGGCGAAGGCGCTGGGGCTCGACGTCATCGTCATCGATCACCACCAAGCGGACGAAGAGCTGCCGCCTGCTGTGGCCATCGTCAATCCGAACCGGCGCGACGATCTGTCCGGACTTGGTCATCTCGCCGCCGCCGGTCTGACTTTCATGACGGTCGTGGCCGTCAATCGGGTATTGCGCGGCCGCGGATTTTGGAATGCGGACCGGCCCGAGCCCGATCTGCTCGCCTATCTTGACGATGTCGCGCTCGGCACCGTCGCCGATGTGGTGCCGCTCGTCGGACTCAATCGGGCCTTTGTCGCCAAAGGGCTTATCGCGCTGCGGCGGCGCGAGCGCGCCGGGCACGTCAGCCTGATGGACGCGGCGCGCCTTTCAGGCCCGCCGGAAGCTTGGCATCTCGGCTTTTTGCTCGGCCCGAGGATCAATGCCGGCGGCCGCATCGGCCGCGCCGATCTCGGCGTGCGGCTTCTCCTCGAAGAGGATCCCATCGAAGCGGCTAAGATCGCCGCCGAACTCGATCGGCTCAACAGAGAACGGCAGGCGATCGAGCTGGAGACCTTGGCTCAGGCCGAGGCCGAAGCGAGCGCCGCGCTCGGGATCGAGGAGAAGGGCGCGGTCGTCGTCACCGCCGCGGAGGGCTGGCATCCCGGAATTGTCGGCTTGGTTGCCGCGCGACTGAAAGAGAAATTCGCCCGCCCCGCTTTTGCCATCGCGCTAGAGCCGGGCGGGATCGGCACCGGCTCGGGCCGCTCCATTGTCGGCGTGGATATCGGCCGCGCCGTGCGGCGTGCCGTGGCCGAGGGGCTTTTGCTGAAGGGCGGCGGCCACGCTATGGCGGCGGGCGTGACCTTGCGCAAGAGCGCTTTGGCGCCGCTGCGCGCGTTTCTCGAGGAAACGCTCGCCGCCGATGTCGAGCGGGCGCGCCGCGCCAACGGGCTTTTGATCGACGGAGCCATTTCGGCGGCGGCCGCGGACGCCGATCTTGTCGCCATGATCGGCCGCGCCGGCCCGTTCGGGTCCGGCAATCCGGAGCCCGTCATCGCGCTACCGGCGCACACGGTGACTTATGCGGAGGAGGTTGGCCAGGCGCACATGCGCCTTCGCCTGAAATCGGCGGACGGCGCCGCCGTCAATGCGATCGCATTTCGTGCCGCCGGACAGAAGCTGGGGATCGCGCTGCGCAACAGTCGCGGCAGTCGGGTCCATGCCGCCGGCAGTTTCGCGCTCGACCGCTGGCAGGGCGAGGAACGCGTTCAGTTCAGGCTAACCGATATTGCGCCGGCCGAGCCGGCTGCCGGCCGGACCTGAACGGGCACCCTTTGAGAGGACGGACCAAGCTATCGAAAATATGCTAACATGAGGCTAGTGGGATATCACGACTTGTCTTCGCACCACGCGCCGTGCGCTTGACGGGCCACCTCTTCGGGATTGTCGAATTCGCCGAGCGGTCCAAACTCCTTTTTGCCAGTCGGATCGAAAAGCCAGTACCAATCGTAGCTGCCACCGAAGAGGAAATAGCGGTGAGACAGCACGACGAGATTGTCCTTGTATTTATTCGAACAAAAACTCAACACCAAAAGATCATTGGCCGGCAGGAGGAAATGTTCCTCGCCGCTGCGCATGTCAAACACATGAAGCGCGTCCGATGTGGCCCAACCCGGCGTGAGGAAATAGAGGCGTTTTCCGTCCGAACTGAACTGCTTATTTTTGAAATCGCAAAGTTGGTCTTCGGGATGTCCTTTGCGGCCCGACAGTAACAGGCGATCGCCGGTGCCGTCGGCATTGATCCGGCGCAGCTCGTCCGGCCGCGGCTCGGTCGAGCAAAACTGGTCGGGGTCATAGCCGCGCAGCGTGCGGCCGCGGCCCTGTCGCGTATAGACGACGAAGGCGCCGTTGGGCGACAGGACCGGATCGACGTCCATTTCGGAGGTCGTGAGCTTGGTCTTGGTCCCATCGCGATCGATGAAAATGTTTCCGGCATCGCTATAAACGGACGCGCCTTCGCAGCGGGCTATGACCGTGCCGGCCAGAAAGATGGCGAAAGCCAGGATGCCGTGCCGTTTCATCTAAGACCTTGTCGACAAGTGCGCGCTTGCGCCAGGCCGCGTGTCGCGGCAGCCGATCTGGCGGCCATCTTGGCATGAACGGCAAGGAGCGGCTATCTGGGTGCGCAATGTCGCTTCAAGGGGCATACAGGGCAGTCAAATGGCCAAACTCAATCTCTCGGTCGCCGTGGGCGATTACGACCGCACCAGGGCTTTGATCGACGGCAGCGTGCAAATCGACGGCGTCGACCCTGTCTATATGACGCTCGTTCCGGAAGAGATATTCTTTCGTGCTTTTCGCGCCGCGGAATTCGATATTTGCGAGCTGTCGCTGTCGAGCTACACGGTCAAGACCGCGCAAAACGATTGCCCCTATATCGCGGTGCCCGCGTTCGTCTCGCGTGCCTTTCGCCACACCTCCATCTACGTTCGCACCGATCGCGTCAAGAAGCCGGCGGATCTCAAGGGGCGCAAGGTCGGCGTTCCGGAATATCAGTTGACCGCGAACGTGTGGGCGCGCGCCTTTCTCGAAGACGACTATGGCGTCAAGCGCTCCGATGTTCATTGGATCCGCGGCGGCATCGAGGAGGCGGGACGGCCGGAAAAGATCGCGGTGAAATTGCCGCCGGGCGTGCGCCTCGACAATGCGCCGGAAGGCTCAACCATCTCCGGACTGCTCGAAGCCGGCGAAATCGACGGGTTTATCGCGCCGCGTCCGCCTACTTTGATCGAAAGAGGCCATCCGCATGTCGGCTGGCTGTTTCCCGATCCGACCGCGGTGGCGAAGGACTATTTCAAGCGCACCGGCTTTTTCCCGATCATGCATGTCGTCGGCATCCGCCGCGAACTTGCCGAGCGGCATCCCTGGCTGCCCGGCGCGGTGTTCAAGGCCTTTGAGCAGGCAAAGCAAGCGGGACTGAAAAAACTGTCGGACACTTCGGCGACGAAGGTCACGCTGCCGTTTGTCGAAGAGCGGCTTAGAGAGGCGCGCGGCCTGATGGGCGACGATTTTTGGTCATACGGCGTCACCCCAAACCGGAAGGTCCTCGATTATTTCCTGGCGCAGCATCACGGCGAAGGTCTCTCGTCACGGCGCCTCACGGTGGATGAATTGTTTCACCCCGCGACCTACGAAACCTTCAAATTGTAAGACCTGGCGGCGTTAAGTTGCTTTAACTCCCGGCGCGCGTCATGGCAGCGGTCATCGCCGCGGTGTAACCCGGCTCAACACGCACGTCGACAACGGCCACCTGGCCCGCTTCCACAGCTGCGACGGCCTTTGCCAAGACGCCAGCAAGATCGCCGGGCTTGGTCACGGGGCCAAATCCGACCGCGCCTTGTGCACGGCCCATTGCGGCGAGATCCACTTCGGGCTCCGACATGCGCTGGCCGATCCATTTGTTCTCGATCGGACGATTGCGCGCCCGCGCCATGCGTTCCTGATGCAATTCGTCATTGTAGAACGAACGGTTATTGGCCAGCACGAATAGAAGCGGAATCTTGTAATGCACGGCGGTCCACACTGCAGTGACGCCCATGAGAAAATCGCCATCGCCGCAGATCGCGACCGGCAAACGTCCCGATCCTTTCAGCGCCAGCGCCGCGCCCACGGAAATGCCCGGGCCGCCGCCAACGCCGCCGCCGCCGTCGGACCCGACATAATCGAGCGGGTGACGGAACACGAGCCAGCTGTCGTCCCACGACAACGGTAAATGCGTATAGGTGACCGGACGCTCATCGATCACGGTGCGCAGCGCCCGCGCGATATGTTCGTTAGTGAAGCCGGTCGGCTCCTTGTCCGGCGTTTTGCGCGGCGACGGCACGGCGTGGGGCTTTGCGCTCTTGCCGATTTCCCTAACCAGCTCGGGCAATACCAGATCGGGGTCGGCCGATAACAGTAAATCGACCGGCGGCAGCCCCTGATGATCCATGCTCCAGCCATTATGAATGCGATGGTCGAGGGAGATTTGAATGACCTTGACCGAGGGAGTGGGTCCGAAATGGCGGAGCGCGCCGGCAGGGTCGACCCAGTCGAGACTGAGAACGACATCGACGTTCTTCAGTCCATCGACGCTTTCCGGGGTGATCGCGCGCGGCGAACCGGCATAGAGCGGATGGTCGGTCGGAAAGCTCGCGCCGATCTTGAGATCGGTGACAACGCGCGCATTGAGCGCTTCGGCAAGCGCTACGCGCGCATTCCAAACCTTGGGACTGCGCGACGTCCGGCCTGCGAGCATCAAAACCTGCTTCGCATCCTTCAGAATGGCCGCTGCCTGTCGCACTAGCTCGGCCGGCGCCGCTGTTGCAATCGGCGGCATATAACGCGCCACATCGATCGGCGAAAGCTGCTCGGAAATCTTCGCTTCCTGCAATTCGGCGTCGAAATTGATGTAGACCGGTCCGCGCGGCACGGTGTTTGCGATCCACGTGCCGCGCAAAATCGCCTCGCGCGCGGCGCCCGGCGAGGTCGGTTGGTCGTCCCATTTGGTGTATTCGCGCACTAGCGCGCCTTGATCGCGCGCGGTGTGAATCCAATCGATCCATGGCCGGCGCTTGACGGCATCGACCGGACCGGTGGCGCCGAGCACGACGACCGGCATGCGGTCGCACCAGGCGTTGAACATCGCCATGGTCGCGTGCATCAGGCCGACATTCGAATGCACCGCGGTGACGAGCGCCTTTCCCGTCACCTTGGCGTAGCCGTGCGCGATGGCGACGGCGGCTTCTTCATGCAGGCAAAGCAGCATTTGCGGCTTGGTATTGCCGAGATAGTTGACGATGCTGTCGTGCAGCCCGCGATAGCTCGCCCCCGGCGTGAGCGCGATGTAGGGAATATCGAGCGAGCGCAACGCATCCGCGATCAAATCGCTGCCGAAACCCGGTGCGTTCGCGCCGGCCGGGGTGGGGCGTTCGATGCCGGCGACGGCCGGATCGGCCTCGTTGGATTTGGCGCGAGCGGTTGCGGAAGGAGGCGGCGTCATAACGGGTATTCCTTGCATTGTAGCGTTGAAGGCTCGGCTCAGCCCTTGGCGAAGCCGCGGCGGCCACATCCAACCGGATCACGAGCCTTGGCGCAACCGGGCGAGAAGACCGGCGCCGCCATAGCCGTCGGGCGGCTCAATGCCGGTCTTGAGCCGATCATTGCCATAGTTGACACGACCCGAGCGCAGAGCTCATCGACGAATTGCAACTGCGCGGGCAAAGAAATTCGGACCGAGCAGGGGACGGGACCTCCCGGAACACTTTATTGGTGGGATGCCTGAATCTGATCGGGCCTTCCCAAGTTCACCATCAGGCCGTCCAGGCTCCGCGCAAAACTGTCGATGTCGAA
Organism: Xanthobacteraceae bacterium; assembly: GCA_035623195.1. GTDB lineage: Bacteria > Pseudomonadota > Alphaproteobacteria > Rhizobiales > Xanthobacteraceae > BOG-931. The sequence continues at coordinate 57,008 of DASPTX010000084.1, forward strand.
ATTTAACGGATCGTCGTGGCCGTTGGCGATATCCGCGTCGATCGCGGCATGGAACGCGGGGACCAGCCATCGTTCGGCCCGGACGCTGGCGATGACATAGAGGAGCGCCAGCCGATCGTATTGAGCGGCGGTAAAAGCGGGATCGGGCGATCGCGCGTCATTGCGCCGGCCGTGCCCGGGCGCGCTCCGCCGAGGCTGGATGAGTTCGTTGTGCAGGAACAGCCCTTGCAGCGCGCCGCCGAATTCTACTGCTTGCTCGAATTTGGTTTCGCGCCACGGAATTGAGTAGTCGTGACCCACCAGAAGTTCGCCGGTGCGGCTGATGAAAACGTGAGCTTTGCCCCATCCGTCCGGGCAATCGAAATTGCGTAAGTCGTTGAGCTTCGGACTTTCGTCGATGTCGTCCGGGAAAGACGCACGGCCGTAATTTGGTCCGCTGGTATCGTGGATGACGAAATATCGCGCCATCGGCGCCTCGAGATCGTTGTCGTGAGCGCGCGACACGGGCAGCCATAGATAGTCGCCGAAATCGCCTTCGAGGCCTTGCTCGGCAAGATAATTGCTGAGCGTTGCGCGCGACGGCAGTCCGGTGGTTTGTCCGATGCGGTTTGAGAGCGCAGCGGGCAAGCGCGGCAAGGGCGGCGCGAGATTCCTCGACGCATCCATCCCGCGCATCAGGCAGATCGCTTGTTGAAGCGGCGTCCCGGCATAGCGGAGCGTCTCGGGGTCGAATGCACAAGCTCCCATGTTTTTGACGAAAAACGGCGGCTTGAAATGATCCGGCTTGCAGCCCGCAAAGACTGCATCACACGACGCGGTGGCCACCGGGCAAGCGAGCGCCGCTGCGAGCAGCCAGTCGTAAATCTTGCACGAAGCACGCAAGCTTCGGTCCCCGCGATTGGACTCGGCTCTTGCTAATATCGCGTCCGCCGCCCGCCATGCCAAGCGGCGCTGTGCCGGCTTTTCACGGTAATTGCCGGCGCGATGAACAAATATTCAGGAAAGAAGCGCTGGACGCCGTGGATGTCTACGCGGGCGTGCTCAGTCCTTTGCACGTTCGACGTAGCTGCCGTCAGCGGTCATGACGACAATCTTGGTACCCGTGGTGACAAATGGCGGTACCATTGTGCGGACCCCGTTCGACAGCAACGCCGGCTTGTAGGATGAGGCGGCCGTTTGCCCTTTCACCGTAGGTTCCGTGTCGACTACTTCGAGCACCGCCTTGGGCGGTAGTTCGATCGCGACCGGGACGCCCTCGTGCAGGCTGATGGTCACCTCCATCTCGGGCTGCAAATAAGCCGCCTGGTCGCCGATAATGTCTGCCGGCACGGCGACTTGGTCGTAGCTTTCCATATTCATGAAATGGAAGCCGTCGCTGTCTTGATAGAGGTATTGATGCTTGCGGTCCTCGACGAATGCGCGCTCGACTTGGTCGGTGGTCTTGTAGCGCAACGAGACCTTGACGCCGTCGGCGATGCGGCGGACATCGAGCTGGGTCACTGGGGTGCCCTTGCCGGGGTGGATGTTCTCGGCGGCCATGATGACCCCGAGTTTGCCGTCGATTTCGACGATATTGCCTTTCCGCAGCGAGCTGGCGATGACTTTCACGGCATCCTCAACATGAATGGCTTTACGATTCCGGCCGCACCATACTGATCCTGGACCTTATCGCCAGCAATTTCTCTACCGTCCCCGGACCGGACCATGCCGCGCCTTCCGCCGTCTCTCTCGCCGCTTTGGGCGGCCCATATTCACGCTGACCGCCGTCCCTTTCTTTTGGCGCGGGGGCGGATCGTGGCAGCATTGAGGGCCTGGTTCGCCGGCCATGAATTCGTCGAGGTGGAGACGGGAACCTTGCGGATTTCCCCCGGCAATGAAACCCACCTGCATGCTTTCGCCACGACGCTGATGACGACGGACGGCGTGCCGACGCCGCTCTATCTGCGGACCTCCCCGGAATTCGCATGCAAGAAACTGCTGGCGGCGGGCGAGACGCGCGTCGTCGAATTCGCGAAAGTGTTTCGTAATCGCGAGCGCGGCGCGTTGCATCATCCGGAGTTCACCCTTGTTGAATGGTATCGCGCCGGTGAACCCTATAGTGCGCTGATGACCGACTGCGCGGCGATGCTGCACGAGGCGGCCCGCGCAGCAGACACTCGGCAATTGACGTTTCGCGGCCGCTGTGCCGATCCATTCGCCGAACCCGAACGGCTCACCGTCGCGCAGGCTTTCGCGCGCTTTGCCGGTATCGATCTCTTGGCGAGCCTTCCGGACGGCGCGGCGGATCGCGCGAGCTTGGCGCGCGCCGCCGAGACGGCCGGCATTCGGATCGCCGCGGACGATCGCTGGGCCGATATTTTCAGCCGCGTGCTGGTGGAGCGGATCGAGCCCAATCTCGGCATCGGCCGCGCCACGATCCTCGACGAATATCCGGCCGTGCTCTCGGCCTTGGCGCGGCCGGCGCGGGACGCGCGCGTCGCCGAGCGTTTCGAGCTTTACGTTTGCGGCGTCGAACTTGCCAACGGCTTCGGCGAACTGACTGATGCCGCCGAACAGCGCGGGCGGCTAGAACGCGAAATGGCCGAGAAGGAACGCATCTACGGCCAGCGCTATCCGATCGACGAGGATTTTATCGCCGCCCTTGCGCAAATGCCGCCGGCGAGCGGCATTGCGCTCGGCCTTGACCGGCTGGTCATGCTGGCGACGGGCGCCTCACGCATCGATCAAGTGCTCTGGACTCCGCTCGATCCGACGCAATAAAGCGATGCCCTCGACGCTGCGCCGGCGAGAGCGGCAAAAAGACATCAGGCGAATTTAACAAGCGAGGTCAGCCATGCCGGCATCCGGAAAATCCTTGCGTCAACCGTCCGATCTTGTCGAAGCGCGGCTCGTCGGCCGCGACCGGCTTGCCGGTTTGCAAAACGTCGCCGCACGCTATGCAGTGGCGATCACCCCCATCCTTGCCGATCTGATCGATGCTGCGGACCCCGACGATCCGATCGCGCGGCAATTCATTCCCGACGAGCGGGAACTTCAGCTCCGACCCGAAGAAAGACCGGACCCGATCGGCGACCAAACGCATAGTCCCGTTGAGGGTATCGTTCACCGTTATCCGGATCGCGTCCTTCTGAAGCTAGTCAACGCCTGCGCCGTGTACTGTCGCTTCTGCTTTCGCCGCGAAATGGTCGGGCCGGGGCGGGGCGGCTTATCGCCCGCGAAAATCGCGGCAGCCTTCGACTACATTTCGCGCAACGCCCAAATCTGGGAAGTGATTTTGACCGGCGGCGATCCGCTCTTGCTGCCGCCGCGCCGGCTCAAGGACGTGATGACGCGGCTTGCCGCGATCGACCACGTCAAAGTGATCCGCATTCACACGCGCATACCGGTCGCGGCGCCGCAGCGTATCTCAGATGCCCTGGTGCGCGCGTTGAAGACCGCCAAAGCGACATTTGTCGTATTGCACGCCAATCATCTTCGCGAACTTACCGCGCCTGCGCGCACCGCCTGCGCGCGTATCGTCGACGCCGGCATTCCGATGCTGTCGCAGTCGGTTCTGCTGCGGGGGGTCAACGATGATGCGGAGACATTGGGAGCGTTAATGCGTGCGCTGGTCGAATGCCGGATCAAGCCCTATTACCTGCACCATGCCGATCTCGCGCCCGGCACGGCGCATTTCCGCACCTCGATCGGCGAAGGCCAAGACCTAATGCGCGCGCTGCACGGCCGCTACTCCGGCCTGTGTCAGCCCCGCTATGTGCTCGACATTCCCGGTGGCCACGGCAAAGCGCCGATCGGGCCGCATTATCTGAGCGCGGATGTTGCGTCGGTCACCGATTTCAACGGCGTACGCCACGCTTATCCGCAGCGCGCCGCCGACTGACCAGTCTTCGCGTGCTTTAGTCTTCCCGCCGGGCGAAGATTACCGTCGTCTCGAATTGATAGTTGCAAATCTCGCACGACCACATGTGCCGCACGCAGCGTTCATTGCGATATTCGGACCAGTCGGGAGCGAGCAGCCACTCGCCGCATTGTGGGCAATTGTTCTTTGTGTAGCTGGCCAAGCGCGTCCGTACCGCCGACTCGGCATGGAGAGCCATGATTCCTCCTCCGCGAACCACACCCTCTCCCCGGGGAGGAGGCTAGAGGCATTCCGTGGCGGCGGCAAGACAGATTCGCGACGACGCGCTGGAAGTTCCACCGAAATTTTTCGACTGTTCGTCCAATAATTTATTTCAAATTGCTCGCCGGGCCGGCTGAAACCGGCGCCGCGCCGGTTGTTGATCGAGATCAATGCTCGCACCAGTGGCCCGTTTGAAAGTGCAGTTGAACCTCGAAGGGGAGCGGCGAAAATGAAAACGATCCTTTCCGCCTTGGCAATTCTCGCTGCTATGCCAGCGCTGAGCACCGCGGTTCGGGCGCAAAATTATCCCTGGTGCGCGCAATATAGCGGCGGGCCGCTGGGCGGCGCCATGAATTGCGGCTTTGTCAGCTTCCAGCAATGCTTAGCCACCGTAAGCGGAATTGGCGGGTTCTGCGTGCGCAACACGCTCTACCAGCCGCCGCCCGGTCCGCATCGCAGGCATTCGCGCGTCGGATAAGCCAACGTGGATTGCGCGATGTCACGGTGAGCGGCGGCGCCGTTGCGCCAGCACATTACCTTCGCAAAATCTGGCGCGCCCTACGGGAATCGAACCCGTGTTTCCGCCGTGAAAGGGGCATAGAAGCGTATTTGCGCGTTCACGCGTGTTCACGCTAAGTCAATTAATGCCGGTGGTTCAGCATATATCTGCATATGCTTGTCTATAGGTATTTTCGTACGTATATTGGACATTTGTTGGACACCGAGCGTCACGGGACATTCAAGGACCGTTACCGCCGTGTCCTTTGGGAAACTTTTTTAGAGTCTGTTGGACACCGTCGGACACGGAGGGGGCAATGGCACGCACCGTCAAAGACGCGAGGCTTGGGAGCCGTCAGGCTC
>DASPTX010000085.1:0-28867 GCA_035623195.1 Xanthobacteraceae bacterium
ATTGCGAAAGACACCTGGAGCTGGTGGATCGAGGGCGGCGCTTTCACAACTGGCGGCATTGGTAGTGGCGGCGCTCCTTTTGGCGTACAGGGGCTTGGCATAAAGCCAAACTGGGGCGGTGAAGGCGCCATAGGTTTCGATTGGCAAGGCACTGCCTTTGCACCTTGGCACCTGAGCGCGCAGTTCCGATACGGCACGGCCCAAAGTGGTATCGGTTTCACTGGCACCGCGACGGCTAACGAGACTCTCCGCGAAGATCATTGGTTGGTTGACTTTAATGTCGGCCGCGACTTTGGGCTTGGCAACGGCAGCAATGCTCAATGGACACTTGGCGTGCGCGTGGCCGACCTTCGTTCAGAATTGAACATCAACGGAAATTTCGCGCTGCACGCCACGGCGCGCGGCGGCACCACCACTGCGGGTGCGGCTAATGCCCAGCAAAAGAGCACATTTTGGGTGCCGGTCCGCGATTAGGTGTTGTCGGCGAAACCCCACTCGGCGGCAACTGGAGCTTCGACTGGCTGGCGGGAGCCGCTGCGCTATTTGGTCAACGTACGATCAATCTATCGGCGACGATCAGCGAGAACCCGTCGGCGATCACAATCAGCCAAAGCAATTCGGACAACGCCACCGTCTTCAATGTGGACGCCCAGGTTGGTCTCTCCTATTGGTTTAACCCAAACTTGAAAATGACGGCGAGCTACCGCTTCGACGGCTATTTCAATGCGATTAGAACAGTGAACGCGAGCGGCAATCTCGCCGACGTCAATCGGTACTACCAAGGCCCGATGTTACGCTTGACATCGAAGTTCTAGTTTCGCCCGATCGCAGCGTCTGAAAAATCCGTTCGCCGACGGGAGGCCATCCTTCCGTCGGCGAATCGCTTTTGATGCATCAGATCGTGAGCGGGAGACTCCGGCTTAGCGAAGAGGTTTGAGTCCCCTCGCATATTGCTTGAGGCGACGGACATAAATATCCGCTCCCGCGGCAATTCCTTCGATGGCCGCCTCGTCGAGCGTGCGGACGGCGCGCGCCGGCGCGCCGACGATGAGCGACTTTTCCGCAAACGTCTTGCCTTCGGTGATCAGCGCGCCGGCGCCGACGAGGCAATTTTCGCCGATACGCGCCCCGTTAAGCACGATCGCGCCCATCCCGATCAGGCTGTTGGCGCCGATCGTGCAACCGTGCAGGACGACGTTATGGCCGATGACGCAATCCGGTCCTATGGTCAGGGGAAAACCGGGATCGGTGTGCAGCGTCGCGTTATCCTGAATTTGCGAGCGCTCGCCGAGCTCGATCCACTCATTATCGCCGCGCAGAACCGCGCCGAACCAAACGCTCGTATCTGTCTTGAGCCGTACCTTCCCAATGAGCGTCGCGGTCGGCGCAATCCAATAGCGGCCCTCCTCCGGAAATTCCGGACGCATTCCGTCCAGTTCGTAAATCATGCCTGTCTCTCTGCCACATGCAGGGCGAGCTTCTGGGTTCGAATTTTCGCGGCCTCGACCCGCTCATCCACACGCACAGGATCGGAAATCGGCGGCGCGCCCGCAAGCCGCCGTCACCCGGATCATGCCTTAGAGAAGCGCCTGGAGGGCGAGCACGACCACCGTTCCCGACATCAGGCTCCAGAATCCCGCGATCAGCGTCGCCAGCATGACGATCTCGGCGCGCCGGCCATCAACGCGCCGGCCGCGCACGGTATTGCGCATGATGATGAACGGCGCGGAAAACATCAAAAGCGGGATCGCGGCGAACCGCGCCGGCACGGGACCCACTTCAAGGAGGCGAAAGGTCGGGAAATGCCGGCTGAACAGCCGGTATCCGCTCGCGCAAAGGCCCGCGACCGCAAAACCGAAGGCAAGCGAAAACAGCGACTCGATCGTTTCTGGCGACAGCGCCAGGAGAGCTGCGAGCATAGGCGACCTCCGCAAGGGCAAGCCATTGCAGAGGACCTCGGCCGCCGCTACGACATGATTAAAGAAACGTTAATGCGGTAAATTCCCTCGCCTCGCCGGAGATCGATCGATGGCATTCCGCGTCAAAGGCTTCACCGTCAAGAGCTTGGCGCTCAAGGGCCTGGTGATTGCGACTGTTCTGACCCTTGCTTTGCCCGTCAAGGCGAAAGCGCTGAACATCGTTGCGATCGGAGCGAGCAATACGTCCGGCTTGGGCGTTGGCGAACAGAATGCCTATCCCGCGCTCCTCCAGGCCCTCCTGCGCAAAAAGGGGATCGACGCCCACGTCACCAATGCCGGGCGTCTTGGCGATGTTACTGCCGGCATGCGCAGCCGGCTCGACGCCGCCGTTCCCAAAGGCACCGACATCGTGATTTTGCAGCCCGGCGCCAACGATCTTCGCTTCTTCGGCACCAAGCAGGCGCGCACGGCCAATATCGCGGCGATGGTGCAGCATCTGCGCGCGCGCGGGATCCGCGTTATCGTCTACGATCCTGACCCGGTCCCGCGCGATTTTTATCAATGGGACGGCATTCACTTTAACGCGATGGCGCACGCCAAAATCGCGGCGATCCTCGCGGCGCAAATCGCAGCGCCGGCACAACCCAGCGCCGCGCCGGAATCGACCGCGCCGACGCCCGCCAAGCCACAGTGAGCCTTAGCAACGCCGCCGCGCATGTCATACTGGCGCCGTGATTCGCGCCAAGACCCACCGCGGAGTGCGCCGGAAAAGCGCTATTTTCACTTGGCCTTTCTCTTTTGCCGTGCTGCTCGTCGCGGCTGCCACGACGTTCGTCTCCTATGCATTGTGGCCGACCTGGCCGGATGATCCGATTGCGCTCGACGCGCCGGCACTTCCGATCACCGTCGCCGGGATGCTCTTCCAAATTCCTCCTGCGGCGATCCGAGAGACGGTACAGCGGCATCCCGGACAGCACGAACGCGTCGATCTCGTGTTCGCTTGGCCGTCGCTGACACCGCCAGTCGAAAACAAGTCCGAAAAGAAACCGCCCCTGAGCGCCGATACCGCGATCGCCGCCGCTGCCGAACCCGAAAACGAGCGTCTATTCGTGACGATCGAGGGACTCAATGGCGCACTGCCTCCGCTTGAGCGGCTGCGAACGATCTATCCCCGCTACGTCGAGGCGCAAGCAGCCGCCGGTCCCGACAGACTGGTCATTGTGCCGTTTCGCAGCGGCACGCCCTACGAGGGCGAAGACCTGATCTATGGGGGAACCGATCCCGAGCGGTTTTTCGCGCGCTGCACGCGCCAAGACCGCGCCGTGCCCGGAACATGCATCAACGAGCGCGCGCTCGACGCGGCCGAAATCACGATGCGCTTTCCGCGGGACCGGTTGGTCGACTGGCGCAACGTCGCCGCAAGCTTCGATCGCTTAACGGAACAGTTACATCCCGACCAAAAGCGATAGCGGCGCTACTCTAGATCAGCGCCGAGGATGGCCATCTGGAAATTGTAGGAACGCTCGTCGTCCTCATCGTCGACGAACAAAACGCCGATGAATTCATCCCCGACATAAACCTCGGCCGAATCTTCTTTCTTCGGTCTCGGCACGACGCGGATACGGGTATTGCCGAATAGCTTTTTCAGATACGCGTCGAGCTTACGAACTTCCTGGACGTCCACAGCCGCCTCTCCTAACCGACGATCCGGAAATCCATCAGAGCTTCGGAAGGGATTTCCACGGTACATTTCCGCGTCCGCATAGCACGCGCGGCGGGCGGCAACAATCCAGTCGTCACGGCTCGTCTTGAAACATCTGATCCATCGATCGCGCGGGCTCCGGGCAGCCAGCAACGCCGATCACTTTGGCCGGCACGCCGGCCACGGTGACATTGTTGGGCACGGGCTTGATCACGACCGAACCGGCCGCGATGCGGGCGCAATGACCGACTTCGATATTGCCGAGAATTTTGGCGCCGGCGCCGATCATAACGCCATATCGGATTTTCGGATGACGATCGCCGCCTTCCTTGCCAGTGCCGCCGAGCGTAACGTCGTGCAACATCGACACGTCGTCCTCGATCACGGCCGTCTCACCGACGACAAGGCCCGTGGCATGATCGAGGAAAATGCCGCGATCGATCCGCGCCGCGGGATGGATGTCGCATTGAAACACCGCGGACGCGCGGCTTTGCAGGTAGAGCGCGAAGTCGCGGCGGCCCTTGCTCCACAGCCAGTGCGCCAAGCGATAGGTCTGAATGGCGTGGAAGCCCTTGTAATACAGCAAAGGCTCGATCAGGCGATGGGTCGCAGGGTCGCGATCGGCGGTCGCCATAATGTCGGCGCGGAAGGCCTCGCCGATGGCCGGAACGTCCTCCAAGGCATCCGCATAGGCTTGGCGGATCAATTCGCCGGACAACGCCGGGTGATCGAGCCGGGCGCCGAGCCGATAGACAATCGATGCTTCGAGCGTGTCATGGTGGAGTACGGCCGAGTAGATGAAGGTCGCGAGCTCCGGCTCGCGCCGCACGATCTCCTCGGCTTCACGGCGGATCCGCCCCCAGACCGGATCGAGCTTGTCGAGAACCGGCTTCGCCTGACGCTGCGCCATCACAGTATCTCCCCGGAAGTAGCGGAATCTTCTATCATATCGGCCGCCGGAAAGGGCAAAACGAGCAGACACGGATGATCGGCCAATGACTTAGCTATTCTCGGCCAATGACCTAGAGCGCAAATCGTTTCAAGTTGAATCAATTGCGCTCTAGGTACTTGATGAGACGTGATCTTTTTCAGAAAACCGGTTTCCACTTTTACGGGTCATGTCCCAGTTATGGCCGCTTTGCCAGGAATTCCAGCACGCCAGCCTTAAAGACTTTGTCACCGACGGCCAACATGTGGTCCCGGCCCGGAATGACAAGGGCCTGCGCCCCCGAAATAAGCGCGGCGAGTTCTCCGGGCGAACCCGCGATGCGATCCTCGCTGCCAACCGCGACCAGAAGAGGGACCGCAATACTCCCGACTTCGGCGCGGCTGAGCGTCTGGCGTGAGCCGCGCATACAGGCCGCCAGCGCATGCAGATCGGATTTCGTCTGCTCGGCAAAGACACGGAACATATAAGCTGTCGGATCCGTGACATCGGCAAGCGATGGCGCCTCGAGCGCAGCCGCAATCGATTGCGGCAGACCAATCCCTTCAACCAGCCCTATGCCGAGGCCGCCGAGCACCGCAGAACGCGCCCGGTCGGGATGCTTGAGCGCCAGGAACGCGGCGATCCGCGCGCCCATCGAATAGCCAATGACGTCGGTACGGTCGAGCGCAAGATGATCGAGCAGCGCCCGGACATCCTCCGCCATGATCGCGCTGTGGTAGGCCGCCGGATCGTAAAGCTTGCTGGAATCGCCATGGCCGCGATTGTCGAGCGCGATGGCCCGGCGTCCGGCGCGCACGAGCGTCGTCACCCAGCCGGGAGCGACCCAATTCACCTCCTTGTTCGACGCAAAGCCATGCACGAGCACAATCGGCTCGCCCTCCCCTTCGTCCAAGAAAGCGATTTCGACCCCGTCATGTGTAAACCGCGGCATGCCGAGACAATACGATCGGATCGCCCATGCGGGAAAGGTGCAGGAAAGTCTCGTGATGTCGTCCGCGGATCGGGCTAGGTTAAAGTAAATCGCAGCGGGAGGAACACATGCGCCGTGTATGGCTCGCTTGCCTTGCAATTCCGATCGTTCTTTCCAGCGGACTTGCGCTCGCCCAGCTTTCCGATGACGTAGTGAAGATCGGTGTGTTGACCGACCTGTCCGGACCGGCACCGACGGCGACAGGTCTCGGATCGGTCGCCGCCGCGCAAATGGCGGTCGACGATTTCGGCGGCAAGGTGTTGGGCAAGCCTGTCACGGTGATTTCCGCCGATCATCAGATCAAACCCGATGTCGCGGCAGGGATCGCGCGGCAATGGTACGACGCCGATCACGTCGATCTGATCGTCGACGTGCCGGTCTCCGCCGTGGGGCTGGCCGTTCAACAAGTGGCGAACGACCGCAAGAAGCTCTTCATCACCATTCGACCGGTACGGCCGATTTCCACGGCAAATTCTGCTCGCCTTACACGATGCAATGGGTGTTCGACACTCATGCGCTCGCCGTTGGCACGGCTCAGGAAGTGGTCAAGCGCGGCGGCGATACATGGTTCTTCCTCACCGCCGACTATGCATTCGGCCATTCGCTCGAGCACGACGCCACGCAAGTAATCGTCCAGAACGGCGGCAAGGTGACCGGCTCGGTCGCGCACCCGTTCGCCACGCCGGATTTGTCCTCGTTCATTCTCCAGGCGCAGGCCTCAAAGGCCAAGATCATCGGGCTCGCCAGCGGTCCGCCCGACAATGTGAACGCGATCAAGCTCGGCGGCGAGTTCGGCGTTTTCAGCGGCGGCCAGCAGATGGCCGGACTTCTGGTGCTGATCACCGATGTCGACGCGCTGGGCCTCAAAGCGGCGCAAGGATTGCTCCTCACCACTTCGTTCTATTGGGACATGGACGACAAGACGCGCGAATGGTCGAAGCGTTTCTTCGCCAAGATCGGCCGAATGCCGACGATGTGGCAGGCCGGTGTCTATTCGTCAGTGATGCATTACCTCAAGGCGATCGAGGCCGCCGGTACCGACGATCCGCTCAAAGTGGCGGCAAGGATGCGCGAAATGCCGGTTGAGGATTTCTTCGCGCGCAACGGTCACCTGCGCGAGGACGGGCTGATGGTGCACGACCTGCTGCTGGCGCAGGTCAAAAAACCGGAAGATCGAAGTACCCTTGGGACTACTACACGGTCCTCACTCACATCCCCGGAGAACAGGCGTTCGGTCCGCGCAATCCCGCTTGTCCGCTGGTTAAGGGGTGATCTCTAGAGCCGCAATCGTTTAGGCCAAGGCGCAGCGCAGCTTGCGCTTGTCGATCGCGCGCTGCGTCAATCGCTCGACTGCGGCTTTGCACGAGGAGCAGAAGCCGATCACGGCGATGGCCACCCACAACATCCACAATGCAACGTCGAGCGCACTTGCGGCGAACACGATTGCGGCTCGGCCGAGAAGCTTGACGATGGCGCGCGTCTTGCCGCCCTTGGCAACGGCGAGCCGCGCCATTCGCGACACATCCTGCGGCTCCTCCGCGATGGCAAGAGTGTCGAGAGCGGCTTGCGTGCCCGCCCTGGCTTCGACGCGTCCCGCATTCTCCGCAAGCTCGACGAGGCCGCCGGCTTGTTCGACTTTTACGGCCTCGCGCGCGGCGCGCACCGCAAGGACCGGGTTCAAGCGGCCGGTACGGCGAGCGCCTTTGACAAGGGAAAGACCGACGCGCTCCGGCATCGTGACGCCAACGCTGGTGTAGGTCAGAGCGGTGATTGCCAATCCCGCTCCGGCAAGGCCGAGAATCCAAGGATCGTATCGCCGTCCGGTCAGATACCGCGTTCCTTCGCGCGCGGCGTCGCGAATGTCGCCGAACACGAAGAGGTCGCCGAATGCGGTTCCGGCGAGGCTTGCGAGATCGCCGGGTTCGCCGGTCCATAGTCCGTACACGAAGCGTCCTGCCGTAAACGTAACGGAGCCCTGCGCCTTACCGGCCTCCGCAACCGCAGCGGCGAGCGTAGGATCGACGGGCACGTTGCGCTCGGCCGCAAGCGCGACAAAGCTTTGCGCGAGATCGACATCGTCCGCAGCAAGCGCAGCGCGGATCTCGCGTTCGGCGATTTCGCGATTAAACGACGCCGCCAGCGCACGATCGCTGATCTTGACCGGATCGTCCGCCACGGCCAATCGATCGCGCGCGGTCATGCCGCCTTGAATGAAAATGCCTGCGGCAACGGCGCAAAGAACGCCGGCAATGAGCGCGGCCGCCGGGTGGCGCGCCACGTGATGCGCCATGTGGCATGTGATGCCGAAAAGGCGTTTGCGGTTTGCGGTTTGCATCATGGCCTTGTGGCATTGCTGCCTTGGCGTGGACCTGTCATAGCTCAGATTGCGGCTTTTTTCACGACGCGGTTTTTTCATGACACAGCGGTGGAAATCGCAATTTCGCGCCGCTATTGTGTGGCCGTCCCACAGCGCACAAACGACGCAAGCGCACATCGAGACAGCATACGCACATGACAGAGAGCATAGTTCCGCATTTTCATAACGATCTTGGGGTTCCCGTCATCGAGATCGGCGCCAAGGAATTCATGTGCGTTGGCGCCCTGCCCCCATTCGACCATCCGCACGTCTTCTGCGACATGGGCGGCGACGCGGAATTCGTTTGCCCTTATTGCTCGACGCTCTACCGATACAATCAGGCGCTCGCGCCCAACCAGGCCGTACCGCCGGCCTGCGCCTTGAAAAGCGAGCCGGTCTGAACGCCTTCCGATGCCGACGCCGACCTCGCGCACAGTCATCGTCGCGGGCGCGGGCATTGGCGGACTCACGGTTGCGCTCGCGCTCGCCCGCAACGGCTTTCGCGTGCTCGTTTTCGAACAGGCCGAGCGGCTGGAAGAGACTGGGGCCGGCATTCAGCTCTCTCCCAATGCAATGCGCATCCTCACTGGTCTCGGACTAGCCGATCGGCTACGCCCTCACGCCGTAGCGCCGACCGCGATACGCGTGCTCGGGGCGCGCAGCGGGCGCGAAATCGTGCGCATCCCGCTTGGCGAACACGCGGCGCAGCGTTACGGCGCGCCCTATTGGATGATCCATCGCGGCGACCTGCAGGCCGCCTTGAGCGCCGCCGCGATGCAGGACCTCAATATCGTGGTTCGGCTCGGCATGGCTTTGGAAGATTTCGCTATTCATGCATACGGCGTCACCGTGTCGCTGCGCGGGCGCGGCGGGCTTTGGAGCGAACGCGGCCAAGCGCTGATCGCCGCCGACGGATTGTGGTCACCCTCGCGGGCGCGGGTCGGCTTCAACGGTGAGCCAAGTTTTTCTGGCCGCACCGCCTGGCGGGCGCTCGTTCCGGCGAGTGAGGTTGCGCCCGAGTTCCGGGAACCGATGATCCATCTTTGGCTCGCGCGCGATGCGCATTTCGTCCACTACCCGATCAAGGGAGGTAAACTAATCAACCTCGTCGTCATCACTGCCGACGCCTGGAGCGGGCCCGGCTGGAGCGAGGCGGCAAGCCGGATCGATCTCTTGCAGCGCGCTTCGGCGACGCGCTGGGCGCCACAGGCGCATTCCCTGATCCGCGCGCCGGAGGCTTGGCTGAAATGGGCGCTGTACGACCGCCGCCCGCTCGCCAATTTCTCGCGCGGAGCCGCGGCGCTGCTTGGCGATGCCGCTCATCCGATGCTTCCTTTCCTGGCGCAGGGTGCGGCCATGGCGATCGAAGACGCAACCGTGGCGGCGCAATGTCTCGCGCGCATGCCGGACCAGCCCGAAAATGCGTGGAAGACCTATTCGGCCATTCGGCGCGGACGCACTCGCAGGGTGCAGCAGCTGGCGGCGCGCAACGGCGAGCGCTATCACCTCGGCAGCATCGCCGCCATGTTCCGAAACACGGCGATGCGCATGATCGGAGGCGAGCGACTCTTGCACCATTACGATTGGCTGTATGATTGGCGGCCGCCCACGGCGCTATCGATCACCTGATTGACGCGATCTCTTTCACAATGACAAAAAGCGAAACTTTATTTCCAACGACGGTCGCCGGCAGCTTGCCCAAACCGGCTTGGCTTGCCGAGCCCAACAAGCTCTGGGCGCCATGGCGCCTGCAAGGCGAAGAACTCGCCGCCGCCAAGGACGACGCGACGATTTTGGCCATCAAGATTCAGGAGGACGCCGGAATCGACATTGTCGGCGACGGCGAACAATCGCGCCAGCACTTCGTGCATGGCTTTCTCGAAGCGGTCGAGGGCATCGATTTCGATAAACGCATCGAAATGGGCATCCGCAACGACCGCTACAAGGCGATGTGTCCGACAGTGGTCGGTCCTTTGCGTTTGCGCGCGCGCGTGCATGCCCGCGAAGCGCGGCTAGCGCGCGCGCATACCGGGAAGAAATTGAAATTCACCTTGCCCGGGCCAATGACCATCGTCGACACCGTCGCCGATGCTCATTACGGCGATCGGGTTAGGATGGCCATGGCCTTTGCCGCGCTGCTCAACGAGGAAGCGCGCGGTCTTGCGGCCGACGGCGTTGACGTCATCCAGTTCGATGAGCCCGCCTTCAATGTCTACATGGAAGCCGCCGCCGGGTGGGGCATCGATGCGCTCCATCGCGCGATCGACGGCGTTTCATGCAAAACGGCCGTGCACATCTGCTACGGCTATGGAATCCCGGCGAACATTCAATGGAAGGCGACGCTCGGCTCCGAATGGCGCCAATACGAAGAATTTTTCCCAGCATTGGCGAAAAGCCGGATCAATCAAGTGTCGCTTGAATGCATCCATTCCCACGTGCCAATGCACGTGCTCAAGCTGCTTCAGGGCAAGGACGTATTGATCGGGGTCATCGATGTCGCCACCGACAAGATCGAGACGCCGGAAGAAATCGCCGACGTGATAACGGCGGCGACGCAATATGTTCCCGCGGAAAACCTCGTCGCCTGCACGAATTGCGGCATGGCGCCCATGCGCCAGGACATTGCCGCCGCCAAGCTTGCCGCGCTCGCGCGCGGCGCGGCGTTCGCCCGCAAAAAGTTCGGCTGAACCTTTCCGCCTGCGCCGATGCCGAGCCTTTCGGCCGCCGGCGCGCAACGACGCCCCGCAGCAAGCGCGAGAGCTTCGCGTTTCGCTGTCGGCGCTTGTAGGTTGATGGCATTGACCATTTAGAGGCGGTATCCGCAAGAAAGCGCAAAGTGCGAGGATAAAAGCAAACCGACATCGCGATGGCGTCAAAAAGCCGCGTAGCGAGCCTGCCATCAATCCTTCAGCAATAGATCCGGCAACTCGGCGACGTTGGCAGCAACGTGCCGCTTTCAGCAGCTTAGCCGCTGAGAACCGGCTCCTTCACACCAATACCCCCAGCGTTCCAGGCCAAAGGGAGACCAATGGTACTGGCCTGGAGGCCACCAGTAAGGGCTATACCCATAATGGCGCGTGAGCGGCACGACAATGTACGGGTGCCGGTAGCGATGCGATGGCGCGGCATGACACATTTCGTACGTGGTCGCGCTAATCAGCATTGCGACTGTGAATGCACAGACAGTCTGCCGCATGATGTTTCCCTTCTTTACTCCTCCTAGTTCGTCGCCCCGACTCATTCTCATAATAGACGCCAAGTTGCCAAATCGGCGGCGCCCGTTGCTGAAAATTCATAGACTCCGAAAACCACCGCTGTACAATGCGCCGCATTGAGGCATGGGTGGGAATGCATGAAAAAGTGGTTCATCGCTCTTGTGTGCGCGTCCACGTTCCTGCCTGCGCAGAACACGCTTGCCGCCGTCAAGTTCAAGCGTTTCGCCCATTGCGGCGACGGCCTTGTGACCGTGAAGACCTGTGAGTGCCACGCCAGCAATTCGCGCGTTTGGCACTACTGTCATGCCGGATACTACTGCCATACGTTCGATGGCAGTTGCCGAAAATAGTCTAGCGCAGTTTTTCATCGCAGTATTCCCGACAAAAGCCACATAGGTCGTCCGGCCGTCGAACGGTACCGTTGTTAGGCTTTGCGCAACGGCTACGGCAACTTCGCAAAGTTCGTGGCTGTTAGCTTGACGGTCTGGCGGGCAGGCGAACGGCAAGAAAGGCCACAGACCGCGACAAGTTGGAATGCCTACCCCTTCTTCCGTTGCAGCAGCCCACGCAGCACCTCGGCGTGGCTCAGTTGGAGTTCGCGCGTTGCGGTGATCAGCGTGGCGGAGCGGCCTTTGACCATCGCGCGCAGATCGTCAAGCCGATCCCGCTGCTGGGCAAGCTCCGTAAGATAACGGCGGCGAAACTCGGCGAAGCGCTCCGGCTTATGCCCATACCATTTGCGCAACGCGGTCGATGGCGTCAATTCACGCGGCCATGCATCGAGTTTGAGCTTGGTCTTGGAGAGGCCGCGCGGCCAAAGACGGTCGATCAGAATGCGCAAGCCGTCTTGGGGCGCCGGCGGGTCGTAAGCGCGCTTTATCGCGATCGATGAGGTGCGCGCTCGCCGCGAACGCGGCTTGTTCGTTCTTTTGCCGGCCGGTCTAGATTTCCTCATCGGCGACGACCTGAGAAGACGTCAAGCAACGCAGCGGCCCGCGGCGTTGCTCGGCCTTATTGCCGGACGATTTGCATACTCGAAGCGAAGCGCCGAGGCGAAGGGACCGTGCGCCCACTGGCTGTGTGCAGCGTTCCACTCGCATTTCTTGGTGTTTCCCTATAAGTAATGACACGATTAAACAATAACACAATCTTCGAGCCGACTTTACTGTTACGAAGCGCCTCATGAGCACAGCACCGGCACCGGTCAGCGTTGCGCTGCTTCTCGGCTTGAGTTTCTTTCTCGGGCTGGCATTCGAGGAATTCTTTGCGCAATCCAGGGAACGGCGGCCAGGCGGCATCCGCACTTTCCCGATGCTCGCGCTCGGGGGTGGAGTCCTCTATCTGCTCGATCCCACGCATTTCATCCCGTTCACCGGCGGTCTTATCGTGCTTGGGGCCTGGCTTGTCGTTTACTATCGCGCGCACGCCGGTGCCGAGGACGAGCATGATGAGTCCAATGTCGAAATTGTCGTCCCGATACTCAATGTCCATGCTTATCTGCTCGGCGCAGTTGCGCTGGCGTTGCCGCCATGGGTAGCAGTAACGATGACCGTGGCGTCGGTTCTCCTCCTAACCGGCCGCGAGCAGCTGCATGCGCTGGCGCGGCGGGTCGAGATCAAGGAAATCGTCACTGCCGGCGAGTTTTTGATTCTCACTGGAATCGTCCTGCCGCTCCTGCCTAACGAGCCGGTCACGACGTTCACGGCGATTACACCCCGCCAAGTCTGGCTCGCGCTCGTCGTGGTCTCGACGCTGTCCTATATGAGTTATCTTGCCCAGCGCTATTGGGCGGCGGCGGCGCACGGCCTTTGGATGGCGGCGCTCGGCGGCCTCTATTCATCCACGGCGACAACCGTGGTTCTCGCCCGGCAGGCCAAAGCCGAGCCCGCGCTCAAACGGCAAGCGCGAGCCGGCATCACGCTCGCAACGGCGATCATGTATTTGCGCCTTCTGGTGGTCGTCGGGATTTTCAATCTAGCGCTTGCGCGCATCTTGGCGTTACCCTTGTGCGGGCTGTCGCTCATCGGCTTCCTGATCTGCGGACTGCAATATCGGAGCGGCGCGCCGAACAAGGAACAGGCGCGAGAAGCGATGCCGCTTGCCGCAAACGCCAACCCTCTCGAGCTTGGCGCCGCCGCCATCTTCGCGCTGCTCTTCGTCGCTACTTCACTGCTTTCGACCGTGGCGAAGTCGCATTTCGGAATCTCCGGCATTTACGCGCTCGCGGCGATTATCGGCGTTACCGATATCGATCCATTCGTTCTCAATCTGGCGCAAGGTGGCGTAGCCGGCATAGAAAACGCCGCGCTCGCGGCCGCTATTCTGATTGCCGCCTCTTCCAACAATATCTTGAAGGCGATCTACGCCGCCTGCTTTGCCGGCGGCAAGGCGACCGCCGCGAGCGCCGCCGCGCTCGTCGGACTTGCGGTGGTCGGCGCCGCCGCCGCCGTTGCGCTCATGATGTTATAGCGGAGATCGTGCGACGATTTGCTTAGGGCATGATCTGGAAAAGTGGAAATCCGGTTTTCCGAAAAGATCACGCCCCATCAAATGGCTAGAGTCGCATCGATTCAAAGTGAAACGATTGCGGCTCTAGCGGATCGTCTGGTCGCTTTGGAACTGCGTTGGCGACGCAAAGCTGCAATTTTTTTCCGCCGCTTTCCGCTGCAGAAGCTTTTCCTCGGCGAGGACCGCTTCGTAGTCGCTACGATAAGCGAGCGAGCCGACCACTGCGCCTCCGACACTCTCGTTGGCCTTTTCTATAAGGCCGCGCAGCTCATTTTCACGGTCGATAAGCTTTTTTTTCTGCGCGGCAAGATCGTCACAATGGTAAAGGCTGTAACGGCCGGGATCGACGAATATGGCGCCCGCGCCATCGCTGCCGCAGCCGCCCATCAGCGCGACAACGCCGAAGCTAAGTAGCGTGCCTCCCCACGCGCCGAGCAGTCGACGACGACCGGCCGCCAAGTGCGAGAGTCCCTGGGCGCACGCGTCACCGCTTCTCATCGCATTCCCACTCGACCACCGCCGGCAAGCCTCCGAAATCGTGTGACAGCCCCCCGCGCCGCAAATATGGCAATGCCCGGCAAAGCGAGGCCGCCAGCGATCCGACCTCCCTTCGCCGCCGTTCAATCGGCGCATCACAAAATAACATGTGCGGCAGGTCTCAGTCTGGCCATATGTGTCGACGATATTATTACATTCCGATGAGGGTGAGGTGACGCCTGCCGAGTGAAAACCGATGGGTTTCGATTGGTTGGATTGGTCTAACCCCGTCGCTTTGTGGTGGAGCTTTCTTGTCGCCGTCAGCATTCTGAACATTCTGCTTCTCGTCGGCCTTCGGGCCTGTTACCGCGTCAACCCTTTCGGCGCACCCAAGGCGATCTTTGCGATCGAGCCGCTCGCGCTTCTAAGCGCCGTCTATGTTTTCGGCTGCGCCTTTCGCTCCATTCTGCCGCGAGCCGACGTCCAGAGAATTTGCCTTTTCAATACCTGGCTCTCCAGCGTCTTGATCGGCCGCTCGATCGCGACGGCGGCCGAACTTTGCTTCGTAATTCAATGGGCCATCGTGCTGCGCGAATTGGGCCGGATCGCTCACTCCGACACCGCGAGGAATATTTCCCGGCTGATCGTGCCGCTCATCGTGCTCGCGGAAACTTGTTCGTGGTACGCGGTGATCTCGACGAATTTCCTGGGCAATGTATTGGAAAATTCGCTGTGGACCGTCACTTTCGCGCTCGTTGCCGTGGCGCTTGCGCGGCTCGCGATAAGCTTCCGTGGCGTCGTTCAGCTCTTCATCGCGGCAATCGCCGCGGGCGCCGCGGGCTACGTTCTCTTCATGTCGACGGTCGACGTGCCGATGTACGTTGCGCGTTGGGAGGCGGAACTCGCGGACGGCCGCCAAATCCTCGGCGTTCTTGCCGGCTTGCAGGATGTGGCCAGCCGCTGGATCGTCACCCACAGTATTGCGCAATGGCGCGGCGAAATTCCTTGGATGTCGCTTTATTTCAGCGTCGCGGTGTGGGCGAGCTTGTTGCTCGGCGGTTTCGGCCTGGTCCGGCATCTCCTGCCCCGCTATCGGGTGCGCCGGCCGTTGCTGAAACCGGCCGGACGGCCGCTCGCGGTGCCGATCGGTCCGTCCCGAATGACGCGATAAGGACATGGCGGCGAATCGTGTGGCGCACTTGGGCGGCCGGCTGGCCATGGCACGCTCGGACGGCCCGCCGGCCGACCGGACTGGACACGCCGGCGCGCCGTAACGATAGGCAGTTTCCCACGAATCCGATACCGTTTCCGTGCTGATTCGCTCTGCGCGGGCCCTTTGCCAGGGCCGTGGAGGTGCCAGGCATGATCATCACGGTGGCAACCATGAAAGGCGGCAGCGGCAAGAGCACGCTGGCGAGCTGCCTTGCGGTGCATTGGCATTTGCGAGGCCGGCGCCCGACATTGATCGATGCCGATCCGCAGCGGTCCATCATGCGGCTTGCCGCACGCGAACGGGCGCTCGGCGGCGTCGCCGTCATTGAAGACGCAACCGAGGAAGCCTCGAACACCGCGCGCCGTATCGCCGCGACCGGCGGATGGGTGATCATCGACACGCCGGGTTTTCGTTCCAAGACGACGCTGGACTGCCTTGCCGCGGCGGACTTTTTGCTCGTGCCGGTCAAGCCGTCGCCGTTCGACGTCGATCGCATGCTGGACACGCTCAGCATCCTGACCGATCGCGCCGACGGCCGCACGCCGCTGTTCCGGTGCCTGCTCACGCAAACGACCCGCGAGTCGGTGATCGCCAAGCACATCCGTTCCGAGCTTGCGGCCGCCGGTCTGCCGGTTCTGCACAACGAGATGGCAAACCGCGTCGCCTATCCCGAAGCGTCGCTGTGGGGCGCAACGCCGAGCCTCATCAGCTGGAAGGGACCGGCGGCGCGCGAAATCGCGGCGATCGCCGATGAGGTCGATATGGTTCTCGGCGCTCAGCAGGTGGCGGCATGACCCGCAAGCCGCTGCCTAAGGCGATCACGCGATCGATCGCCAATTTACGCGGGCTTACGGCGGGATTTGCCGCCGACGAGCAAGGTCGCGTGCCGCGGCGCGCCATGACATTCGACGCGGTTGAGCCGGAGCCTCTTCCTGAAAGTTCAGCCGGGCCAGCTGAGAAAGACGGCGCGACCCGCAGCGCCGCGGCACCGCACCAGCCCGGGGGCAACGCGCCGATCGGAAGACCCGATCGAGCCGATCCGCTCGCCGCGCGGCGGCACGCGCTGGCGCGAAAAATCGTCGAGCGGCACAAAAACTACGCGGCGCTCGGCGGACTCGTGCCGTTGCCGGCCGCCAATATCGCCGGCATCGCCGCCATCAACGTGCGGATGGTGAAACAGTTGAGCGAGCTTTACGGAGCGCCGTTTCAGCAGGATCGGACGCGCGCGCTCGTTATCGCATTGATCGCAGGCGCGGCGCCGACCGGCGCGGGCCTCGCCGCGAGCTCGACCCTGATGTGGATCGTTCCGGGCGGCCTGATCTGGGGCCTCGGCGTTTCCGCCGTCACCGCAGGCGCGCTGACCCGCGGCATCGGCTTGGTCTTCATCGACAGCTTCGAGAGCGCGATGGCGGGCGCGACAGCCGCCTAACAGGCGGCCGTCTTCACGTCCAAAGTTAGCCGCTTCGGTGACGTTGCAAAACTTATAGTTCCTTGCCGATCGCGCGGTCGAGCGAATACGGGCCGCCGCCACGTATCGCGATTGCGAACATCACAATTCCTAACAGCAACACATGTTCGTAGCCGCCCTGCGCCGCAGCGAAACCCTTCGGCAGGTGTACGACAAGAAAAGCGATGCCGAGCTCGACGGCGAGCGCGGCGGCAAAGAAGCGCGTGAACAGGCCCAAGATGATGCAAACCGCGCCGACGGTTTCCAGAAACATCGCCGCTCCCGCGAAGAGTTGGCTCGGCTCAAGCCCGTTCTTCGCCATGAATCCGGCAACGCCGACGATGCCGGTATTGAGCTTGGTCCAGCCGTGCATGAACAAAATGTAGCCGATACTCACGCGCACCAGCGTATAGGCGATGTCCCGCCACGACGCATAGAATCCGGCAAGCCCCGGAAAAAGTAATTTCTGCTCTGTAGTAGCGCCAGTCATGGATTCCCCCTTAGATTTTCCGAATGCCTGTCACGCGGCTTCGTGCCCCCACGAACTATTATTGAACGGCGCCCGGACCGGCTTCAAGGGCCTCGCTTAAGTCTGTGCGCAGCGCGGCTTTGAGTGAACATTGACGACTCGTGTCATACGGCTTTCATACGGCGCGGTTCTTGGTGCGGACGGCGGGACTCGAACCCGCACAGGGTTTCCCCCAAGGGATTTTAAGTCCCTTGCGTCTACCATTTCGCCACGTCCGCGGAGGAATACCCTATAGCACGATCGTGGAACCGACGCCTACGGATATCCCCGCGCACGCGCTCGCAACATCGCCTGCCGCGCTACGCCTAGATGGAAATAGAATGAATTATTGCGGTTTCTTTTTTGGTGCCGGAGTAACCGGCGCCGGCCGTACGCTAGCCCAAGGGTCGCTTGCCGTTTGATCCGGAATCTTGTTGGTCGCCGCCTTGTAGGCGTCGTCGAGGCGTTTTTGCCGTTCCTGCTCCTCGGGCGTCAGCGGTTTTTTTTCATCTTTGCCGCCCAAAGACATTTTCGGCATGAAAGGGTTGCTCTGCGCGAAAGCGCTTCTAGTCGGAATCGCGAGCGCCGCCAGCGCTACAGCGAGCGCTGCGGCTAGCAGGATGACCCTGCTCCATTTCGCTTGCGTCAATTTCTTTCGCGCCGCGCCCATCTTTTCATCTCTCCTATGTTGTCGCGAGCATCAGTCCTTGAACACATGCCCCCATAACGTATCCCAATCGGTACCCGAAATATCGGTCACGCGACCATCCTTTTCAAAGAACTTATTGGGCACCTGGAACATGGCAAGCATAAGCCCTCCCTCGGGCGTCCAGGCAACGTGACGGCTGCCGGCCTCGCGCCAAACGAACTCGCCCGGGCCGACCGCAAGGCCTTGCGCCGGGCCTTCCTTGTCGACAAGCTTGCCTTCGAGAACATAGGTTTGCTCGATCTTGACATGTTCATGGTCAGGCAGCGTCGCCCCGGGAGCGAACTTCATCAGCGCGGTGACCAGACCCATCCCTTTGTCGAACAAAAGGCCCTTCACCTCGCAACCGGGAAAGCGAGTTTTCTTCCATTCCATTTCGGCCGGGCGGACGAGATGCGAATGCGTGTCGGCGGTCTCATGTCTGGATTTAGGCGTCACGGCATCCATGCGATCCTCCTTGGCGGCAATT
Organism: Xanthobacteraceae bacterium; assembly: GCA_035623195.1. Classification (GTDB taxonomy): domain Bacteria; phylum Pseudomonadota; class Alphaproteobacteria; order Rhizobiales; family Xanthobacteraceae; genus BOG-931. The sequence continues at coordinate 18,440 of DASPTX010000085.1, forward strand.
CCCCAATCGTGCTGCGTAATAACCGATCGCAGGCCGGCCTACTACAAGCCGCCCTCGCGGATCGGCGGCTGGAAGGCAAGCCCGGTGTCCCAGGGAAAATAAATCCAGGTGTCCTGCGACACTTCGGTGATAAACGTATCCACCACCGGCCGGCCCATGGGCTTGGCATAGACGGTGGCAAAATGCGCGCGCGGAAGAATCCCGCGGACTACTTTCGCGGTCTGACCGGTATCCACTAGGTCATCCACGATCAGGACTCCGGCGCCCTCCCCGCCACCCTGCGCAACGATATTCGCCGCTACGCCCTTGAGCACCTGCAAATCGGTCTGGCGGGTGTGGTCGTAGCTCGCGACGCAGACCGTCTCGATCACCCTGATGCCGAGCTCGCGCGCCACGATCGCCGCCGGCACGAGACCGCCGCGGGTGATGCAGACGATCGCCTCGAACGGCCCCGCTCCGCTCAGCCGCCACGCGAGCGCGCGGGAATCGCGATGGAACTGGTCCCACGACACGGGGAAAATCTTTGCGGGATCGGGGGGTCTGTCCGTTTCGGGCTGTCGCATTGGAATTTCGCCGCATCGCCGGAGCCGCCGGTTCGTTACAGCAGTAAAACCTTCAACGGTCAAAACGTCACGGAATCTCGTACACGATCGTTTCGTCGGCGATACCGCGAAGCGCCGCGCGATGCATCGACGGATGCAAGCTCAATCCATGCAGGATTTTCGCCGCGTTTGGATCCTCCATCACCGGCTGCGTCACGAAGATGGCGCGCGAGGACGCAAGGCCCTGGACCCGCGCGGCGATGTTGACCGTCTGCCCGAAATAATCCTGGTTGTTGTTGAGGCGCACCGCGAGGCACGGTCCTTCGTGAATGCCGATCTTAAGGAGGAGGTCCTCGTTGCCGCGCTCGGCGTTGATCCGCGTCATCGCCTCGCGCATGCGCAGCGCCGCCGCGAGGGCTCGGTCCGGCGTGGAGAACGTCGCCATGACCGCATCGCCGATGGTCTTGACCACCGCCCCCGTCTCGGACGCCACGATCTCGTACAACACGCCGAAATGCTGGCGCACGAGGTCGTAAGCGGCGAGATCGCCGACGCGCTCGTAGAGCGCCGTCGAACCTTTCAGGTCGGTGAACAAAAAAGTGAGGCTCGTGATCTTGAGCCGCTGATCGGGATCGAGCGTGTCGGTGTGATAGAGATCGCGAAATGTCTGGTTGGTTAGGAGCCGTTTCGCGGTCAGGAATGGCCGCCGCTTGCCGAGAAGTTGATGGAGCGCATCGCCGGCAATCCAGAGCGCGGGCAGCACGCGCCGGTCGATGCGATTTTCAAGCGACAAGCGCAATGGGCCCGGTCGCAGCTCTACCGTGCCTAGCGAAGCTGCCACTTTGTTAAATACGATCGACAGCGCCTGCCGCTCGCGCGTCGGCTCACCCTCGACGGCGAGGATCTGCCTGCCGTGGGTGACCGGATCGAACACGATCACGGATCCCTCCGGCAACTGAACCGACAGAACGCCTTTGGCGCCGGGCGGCAATTCGATGGAATCGATCGTGAATTCCGCGAGCTTCGCTTCGAGATTGTCGGGCAGATCCATGCCCGAGCTCCAGAAAATCTGACGATAATATTCCGCCTCGGGCAGCGTATCGGGATGGTGGCCGGCAATGCCGCGTACGCGCGGAGCGACTGTGAAGGTCACCTCGACCATTTCATCCAGAGTAGGCTTGTAGTCCGCGGCGCATAGCGTGCAGCCATATTCGTCGTGCCTGACGGTCTTGAGCGTCGTACCGGCATCGAGCACGCCGCCGCAGTCGGGACACAGCACATTCCACGACAATTCGAAAAGGCCGAGCCGCGCAGCGTGCAGAAACGCCGCGACGGTCAATTCCTCGTTCAAATTGTTCTTGGTCGCAAACGCAACCGGATTGATTCGGCACAGCTCGCGGTCAGGCGCTTTCGCGACCGCGCGTTCGATGGCGGCGGCACAATCGGGATCCGCCGATTGACGCAACACGTCGAAGAGGGCTTCCGTCTCGCTCACCTGATCCCGCTCGCGCCGTTATGGTCGTCCTTAGAGCCGCTATCGTTTTCAAACTGAACCGCTCGCCGCTCTAAGCATTTGACCCGGATCAAGCCCTAGCTAAGCACGCGCCGACGCCGCGGCAAGGCGTGCACCGTGACGCGCGTGTGACTTGCGCCTATCGCCGCCTCACAGTGAATTGATCCAATCGACCACTTGCTGATGGGCCACCAAAGGCGTCGTGAGATGCCCGGCAAAAACCTCGACATATTTGCTCTTCGGATTCTTGGCGGCGGCGTCGAAAGCATATTCGGGCCCACGCTGGTCGATCGGATCCAGCTTGCCCGCGACCCAAAGCAACGGCACCGGCGTCGCGGCGGCGCCCATGGCTGCGGCGTTTTTGGGGATGACCGCCGGTCCGTCCGGGTCGAACCAGCTGAGATAGACAATCGGCGTCGCCGTAGCCGTCATCGGGATTCCCTGGGCCATATCGGGAAAAGTCTGCGGCACGTTGCCCTTTCCGTCGGCCACCAATGCTTTCGCGCGCGCCACCGCATCGCCGACGAACTCGCGCAAATTGCCGACCTCAGGCAGATGTCCGGGCGCGAGCGCGGCTACTCCGGCGATGTCGGGATGACGGGCCGCGTAACCAATCGCCGCATTGGCCCCCAATGAGTGACCGATAATAACGATGCGTTTCGCTCCACTTTTTTTTAGACCGGCGACCGCCGCATCGATCTCTGCCATCGCCTGGTCGTAGCTCGCATCATAGCGGCGGTGAAACGACCATGGCATTTCCGGCGTAGCGGCAAGCGCGCCTTCGTCTTTCAAGGAACTAATGATTCCGCCGTCGAGCGCGCCAGGCCAACCGCCCTTGCCGTGCAGATAGACGATTCCCAAACCGTGCAAATCGGAAGCCGGCGCCGCGCCGCCGGGCTTCGGCGCGCCAAATAATGCGAGCATTGCAAGCGCACCGGTGACGGCGAGAACAACGACGCGGCGCCAATTCATGCGATCATGCCTATGCGGAAAACGTAACAAACGAACGATGCAGCAGTCGCGATCGTGCGACAAGCGCCAGAGGCATGATCCGGAAAAAGCCTGCCCCGGACGCGCTCTGGGGTAGAAACCGATTTTCCGAAGAAGATCATGTCTCATCAAATATCTGGAGCTGCAGCGTTTTAGTTTGAAACGATTGCGGCGCTAGGCCTTTGCCAAAGCCGCTTTCACGCGGACAAGCATCGCTTCCACCGCCGCCTTGGCGGCGGCGAGTCTCTGCGGGTCGCGCGAGCGCACCACGACATTAGTGTTGGCGAAATTGCTTTCGTCGACGAACGGATAGGAGCCAAACACCACGTCGGAGTAATTCTTCGCAAGCGCACCGAGCTCGGTTCCGATATCGCCTTCGCGGCAGTCGGCGCGAACCGATTCCGAGAGCATTTTCGATCCGGTCTTAAGTTGCGGCGCCACAAATTCGAACATCGCCTGCATCACACTCGGAATGCCGGCCATTACGATCACGTTGCCGATCCAAAATCCCGGCGCCGCCGAGACTTTATTGAGAACCAGCGAGGCGCCCGCAGGCACGCGCGTCATGCGCATGCGCGCTTCGTTCATGACGCCGCCGGTCTGGGCAAGGCGCGCACGCATGATTTCGACCGCGCGCGGATGATAATCAAGCGGCACGCCGAACGCCTTGGCCACCGAATCGGCGGTAATGTCGTCATGGGTCGGGCCGATGCCGCCGGTGGTGAACACGTAAGTGTAGCGCGTGCGCAGCGCGTTCAGCGCCGCCACGATCTCCGGCTCCTCGTCGGGCACGATGCGGACCTCTTTCAGATCGATGCCGATCTCGGTCAAACAATCGGCGAGGTAGCCGACATTCTTGTCCTTGGTGCGGCCCGAAAGGATTTCGTCGCCGATCACCAGGACGGCGGCCGTGACGACTGGCGCCGCAACGACTGGCGCCGCGACGACGGCCGCCGTGACGACCGCATCGGTTTTGGCCGTACTGTCGGCCATGGTTCGACCTCCGTGCTGGCCTTCCTCTAGCGCGGCGCCCGGCGTGGCTCAAGCATTGGCGCAAGACGCCGGAAGGAATGCTATACAGGCTGCACGGGGAGCGGCCGAATCGATGACCTATTGCGGCGGAATTCTGGTGCGTGAAGGCCTCGTGATGTTCGCCGACACGCGGACCAATGCGGGTGTCGACAACATTTCGACCTTCCGCAAACTGCATGTCTTCAAGGACCCAAAAAAGCGGGTCATGGCGATCGCTTCGGCCGGCAACCTTTCGGTCAGCCAATCGGTGGTCAGCATTTTGACCGAGGGTTACGACAACCCGGATACCGGGGAGCGCGAAACCCTGATGAACGCGCCGACCATGTTTCAGGCGGCGCAACGCGTCGGCCGCGTCGTGCGCACGCTGCGCGCCACCGAGGGCAAGGTGCTCGAAGCCTCCGACGTCACCTTCGACGTCTCGTTTCTGTTCGGCGGCCAGATCATAGGCGAGCGTATGCGCTTGTTCATGGTCTACTCGGCCGGCAATTTCATCGAATGCACCGTGGACACGCCCTATCTGCAAATCGGCGAACACAAATACGGCAAGCCGGTTCTCGACCGCGCCATCAACTACGAAATGGACATCTATGACGCGCTGAAAGTGGGGCTGGTCTCGGTCGATTCGACCATGCGATCGAACCTGTCCGTCGGCATGCCGATCGATATTTTGGTGTTGCGCCGCGACACCTGCGATCCGGAATTGCTCTATCGCATCGAGCCGGGCGAACCTTACTTCACCGACTTGCGCGAACGCTGGTCCGCAGCCTTGCGCGCCGCCCATATCGGCATACCGCGCCCGCCCTACGCGAACCGCCGCTGACGCCTGCCGCGCCGGCAATCGCCGCGCGATTTCCGCAAGCGACGAACGGGGATTGCCGCCGCGCATTGCCTTCGTCACTATCCCGTGCAGCGAGCATCTGCCACGCAACGAACATTGGGAGGCAGGGATGGCGGCAAGGAAAGTTGCATTGGTGACGGGCGCCGGTACGGGCGTGGGCCGGGCGGTGACGCTGGCGTTGATGCGCGAAGGCTATGCGGTCGTACTCGCCGGCCGCCGCAGGGACCTGCTCGAAGCGGTCGCCAAGGAAGGCGCGCAGACGCCGGGCGAAGCGCTTGTCGTTGCCGCCGATGTCGCCGACCCCGCCTCGATCAAATCGCTCTTCGCCAAGGCCAAGGAAGCCTACGGCCGGCTCGATCTTCTGTTCAACAATGCCGGCATCGGCGCGCCGGCAATGCCGATCGAAGAAATCCCCTTCGACAAATGGCAGGCGGTGGTCGCCACCAATCTCACTGGCCTGTTCCTCTGTACGCAGGAGGCCATCAAGATCATGAAAGCACAACAGCCGCGCGGCGGGCGCATCATCAACAACGGCTCGATCTCGGCGCATACGCCGCGGCCCGGCGCGGCGCCTTATACGGCGACCAAACACGCCGTCACCGGGCTCACCAAACAAACGGCGCTGGATTGCCGCGGTCATGACATTTGCTGCGGCCAGATCGACATCGGCAATGCCGCGACCCCGCTCACCGAACGCATGGTGCAGGGCGAAGGCGTGCTGCAACCCGACGGCCGCAAAATGATCGAAGCGCGCATGGCGGCCGAAGACGTCGGCCGCGCCGTGGTGTACATGGCGAGCCTGCCGCTCGACACCAATGTGCTGTTCATGACGGTGATGGCAAATCTGATGCCGTTCGTCGGGCGGGGATGATCTCGTCCATGCCCGGCGACTGGCATGACTTTTACATCTTGCTAGGCACGGCTTCGGCGGCCCTAGTGGCGCTTCTGTTCGTCGCGGTATCGGTTGGCGCAAGTTTGATCAGCCCCGACCGCAGCACCGCCACGAGCACCTTCATGAGCCCGGTCGTTTTTCATTACAGCAGCATTCTCCTGCTCAGCCTCATCGCGCTGATCCCCGGCCACACGCCGGCCTCGCTCGCGATCGGCATCGCCGCGGTGGCGGTCGCCGGCCTCGCCTATACGACGATCGTGCTGGTCGGCCTGGCGCGCGCATCGATTACGAATACGGCGGACCGTTTCGGTTACGGCGTGTTCCCGCTCGCGGCCTATCTTGCAATGGCAGCCGCGGCAGGTCTCACGGCCGCCGAGCTTCCTCTCGGCGCCGATGTGCTGGCCGGCGCATTGCTGCTTCTTCTCGTCATCAATATCCGCAACGCCTGGGATCTGCTGCTCGCCTTTGCGCGCCGGATCGCAAGCCGAGGCTCCGGCACCTGATCGCGCCGCCTATGCCACGGCGCTTACTTTGATCTTCGCGCCGCCACGCACTTTGCTCAGTGTCTTCACGTCGCCGAGCGCCTTCGCCCAGATGTTGCACGGGCTCGCCAATCGTGTCTCGTCGCCTTTGGAAATCGGCGTGCGGCCGAAGCCGATTGCGATGGCGTGGCCGTCCGGCCAGTAAGCGATCTCGCCCGGCACGACGACGGCGCGCGCATCCTCCTCGCGCGCGACTTTGACCGGAATTTCGAAATAAACCTCCTCGCCCCAAGTTAGCGCCGACGCCGTGATCGGCAGCGCCGCCGCGATCGCTTTCGCGGTCGGCGTATCGAGAAGCTCGGCGTCGAGCGTGAACGTGCCGAAATCGAAGTGGATGCGCATGTGCATCTCTCATCGTCATTGCCGGACTTGATCCGGCAATCCATTTGGATTGAGAGCAACTGAAACGCTGCATGGATGCGCGGGTCAAGCCCGCGCATGACGAGTGGAGTAGCTCAATGCAATCGAAACTCGCCGTCGATGGCGCGGATCTCCGCCGGCTTGATGAGCCGCGCATGCGCCACCGTCACCGAATGCAGCGGGCCTTCCAGGGTCTCCAGCCAGAAATTGAGGAATTTATTGAGCACCGGAAATGCCGGGCAAAGATCATAATCCTGCCAGATATAGCTTTGCAGCAGCCACGGATGATCCGGCCGCCGGTACAGAATGTTGGCGGTGGTCAGTCCATAGCCTTCGAGCTGCCGCTGGAAGTCTTTCGACACCATGGTCCCCTCCATCCCATCCACTGGGAATGTTTTGAGACTCGCGCCTTCATTGCAAGCCTTAAAAATGAAGAAGTTGTTTATTTTCAAGGCACTAGCAGCAACTAATGATCCCTGCTAACAACGGGACCGTGCCTACGTGCGGGATCGGCCCGGCGTTGGGAAACGCTTTGCGCAGGGCCATCACTAAATTTTGGTCATGCGCTGGGAATCAAGCGCGTTTAGAAGCGAGAAAAGCCTTAAAGATGAAAACAATTGTCTTCGTCACGTTCCTCTTAATCGCTCTGCCGGTCATCGCCTTCGCCCAAACGCGGACCACCCGAGCCGTGACAATCGAGGTGAAGGGCCCGGCCGTCATTGGATTCTTTCCGCCCGTCAAACAACTCGGAGATGACGATCCCGACGATGCCGTTATCTAAGGTACCGGGCATCTGAGCGACGCGCTCGGCGCTACGGACGAGTGTCTAAAGAGATCGGGCATTACGGCGCAATTCAGTTTGGAAACCGCATCGACCCTTGTGGTGAAAGAAAACGGCGACACGCGACGGATCGTGCTGCCGAAACCCCGGCCGAAAGCGGTGGGAGCCTATCTATTTAAACTTGGCGCGCCAGCACGCGTCATCTACGCAGAAAACGGGCCGAGCTCCCTGATAATGAAACTCCCACAGGCCGCCGCCGAATACTTTTCCGCGCCGGCGTGCGCAAGCGGCGAGCCCACCCGTTGACGATCCAGCTTCCAGGATTGCGCCAGACGAAATTTACCTTATTTGTCAGCAACATAATCAATTATATTGGCAATCCCTTTCGGCGAGTGCTAAAAAATTTTGCGCCGCCTCTTGCGGGCAAAAATCCACGCCCTTATGTCGGCGCCAAGCGGTCATCCGGAGGGGACGTCAAGTCTGTATCGAAATCTGTATCGAGTCATCGCTCAAGCCTTTTGGGCGGCCGCCCTATCCCCACGTAAGTTTGCAATCTTCTCAATGTGTTAGGAGGACACCATGAAGTTTCGTCCGCTTCACGACCGCGTCGTCGTCAAGCGCATCGATGCCGAGGAGAAATCCGCCGGCGGCATCATCATCCCCGATACCGCCAAGGAAAAGCCCTCGCAGGGCGAAGTCATCGCCGTCGGCCCGGGCGGCCGCGACGAGGCGGGCAAGCTGATCCCCATCGATGTGAAGGTCGGCGATCGCGTGCTGTTCGGCAAATGGTCGGGCACCGAGGTCAAGATCGACGGCCAGGAGCTCCTGATCATGAAGGAGTCCGACATCATGGGCGTGCTCGACGAGACCACCGCCCGCAGGAAGGCTGCGTAACCCCCTACCCCGCGTGTCATGGCGGACCTGTTCCGGCCATCCCGATGATGCGGGCGCCGGTGCGCCAGGCAAATCGAGGTCGCCGGGACAAGCCCGGCGATGATGACCGGAAAGCGAACCGTAGATTTCAGGAGTGAACACAAATGGCTGCTAAAGAAGTCAAATTCTCCGTCGAGGCGCGCGACAAGATGTTGCGTGGCGTCGACATTCTCGCCAACGCGGTGAGAGTGACGCTTGGCCCCAAGGGCCGCAACGTCGTGCTGGACAAGTCGTTCGGCGCCCCGCGCATCACCAAGGACGGCGTCACCGTTGCCAAGGAAATCGAGCTCGAGGACAAGTTCGAGAATATGGGCGCGCAGATGGTACGCGAGGTCGCGTCCAAGACCTCCGACATCGCCGGTGACGGCACCACGACGGCGACCGTGCTCGCCGCCGCGATCGTCAAGGAAGGCGCCAAGGCCGTTGCCGCCGGCATGAACCCAATGGACCTCAAGCGCGGCATCGACATCGCGGTCGAGACCGTGGTCGAGGAACTGAAGAAGAACTCCAAGAAGGTCACCTCCAACGACGAGATCGCCCAGGTCGGCACGATTTCGGCCAACGGCGATCAGGAGATCGGCCGCTTCCTCGCCGAGGCGATGAAGAAGGTCGGCAACGAAGGCGTGATCACGGTCGAAGAGGCGAAGAGTCTCGAGACCGAACTTGACGTAGTCGAAGGCATGCAGTTCGACCGCGGCTATATCTCGCCCTACTTCATCACCAACGCCGACAAGATGCGCGTGGAGATGGAGGATCCCTACATCCTCATCAACGAGAAAAAGCTCTCCGCGCTCAACGAGCTCCTTCCGCTTCTCGAAGCGGTGGTGCAGACTGGCAAGCCGCTTCTGATTGTCGCCGAGGACGTCGAGGGCGAGGCGCTGGCGACGCTTGTGGTCAACAAGCTGCGCGGCGGGTTGAAGGTCGCGGCCGTAAAGGCGCCCGGCTTCGGCGATCGGCGCAAGGCCATGCTGCAGGATATCGCCGTCCTGACCGGCGGCACCGCCATCAGCGAGGATCTCGGCATCAAGCTTGAGAACGTCACGCTGAACATGCTCGGCAAGGCCAAGAAAGTGATGATCGACAAGGAGAACACCACGATCGTCAATGGCGCCGGCAAGAAGAAGGACATCGAGGACCGCATCACCCAGATCAAGGCGCAGATCGAGGAGACCACCTCCGACTACGACCGCGAGAAGCTGCAAGAGCGGCTCGCTAAGCTCGCGGGCGGGGTCGCGGTGATCCGCGTCGGCGGCGCCACCGAGGTGGAGGTGAAGGAGCGCAAGGATCGCGTCGACGACGCGATGCATGCGACCCGCGCGGCCGTCGAAGAAGGCATCCTGCCCGGCGGCGGCGTAGCGCTGCTGCGCGCCACCGAAGCGCTCAAGAAGGTGCGCACGCAGAACGAAGACCAGAAGCACGGCGTCGACATCGTCCGCAAGGCGCTTTCCGCGCCGGCTCGCCAGATCGTGATCAATTCAGGCGAGGACGGCTCGGTGGTCGTCGGCAAGATCCTGGAAAAGGATCAGTACGGCCATGGCTTCGACGCGCAGGACGGCGAATATGTCGACATGGTCAAGAAGGGCATTATCGATCCGACCAAGGTCGTGCGTCAGGCGCTGCAAGGCGCTTCTTCGGTCGCGGGGCTTCTCATCACCACCGAGGCGATGGTAGCCGAACTGCCGAAGAAGAAGGAAATGCCGGCAATGCCGCCGGGTGGTGGCGGAATGGATTTCTAAGAAAATCCATTCAAGACCATAAATGTGAAGGCCCGGACAACGTCCGGGCCTTTTTGTCGCGTCATTGCGAGAAGCGAATCCGACAAAGCAATCCAGATAGCTTGCCGCAGACCTGGATTGCTTCGCGGAGCTTGTCATCGGGCCGGCCACTTCGGGCCGGACCCGTTGGCTCGCAATGACGCCTGAACGGGTGTTGCTCGCGGTCGTCGCACCGGCTCAGCGTCCGAGCACCAGCCGTCTGCAGGTCGGCGCGATTTTCTCGACCTTCG
>DASPTX010000086.1:0-30627 GCA_035623195.1 Xanthobacteraceae bacterium
TGGACGCCGCCGCATTTCTGGGCGCTGTCGCTGTATCGCGCCGATGATTACGCCCGCGCCGGCGTGCCGATGCTTCCGGTCGTGGCCGGCGCGACCGAAACGCGCCGGCAAATCCTCCGCTATACGCTGGTGCTGGCGCCGCTCGGCATTGCGCCGTGGCTGCTCGGCTATGCCGGCATGGTTTACGGAGCCGCTGCCGCGCTCGCCGGGGCGGCGTTAATTGCGCTGGCATTGCGGGTTCGCCGCGAACAACGCGGTCACGCGGCCAGCAAGCAAATGTTCGGCTTTTCGATTCTGTACCTCTTCCTGTTGTTTGCCATGTTGCTGGTCGATCGGCTTGCGGCGGGGTCGCTCGGCCCGCTGGCCGGCCATTTGGCGGCGGGAGCATGAATGCGTCGATGAATGGGACGACCGATCCACAAAAGCCGGAAACCGGCATCCGGCTCACCGAACAGCAGCAGCGCGCGCGCCGCGCGCGATCAATCGCGATTGCGGTGTGCCTTGGCCTACTCGTGCTGCTGTTCTACATCGTCACGCTTGTGAAGGGACCGGGAGTTTTGGAACGGCCGCTATGACCTGGCGCATCGTCGATAATGCAAGCGTAGGTGAAGTGTGAGCGCGCATCGGCCGCAATCGCCGCGTAAGCCAGCGCGCGACCTCATCGTCGCCTTCGCCTGCGGCGGCTTTGTCGCCGTCATGATCGGCGTTTCGTATGCCGCAGTCCCGCTTTATTCCTGGTTCTGCCGCACCACCGGCTTCGGCGGCACCACGCAGGTGGCGAAATCGGCGCCGACGCAGATGTCCGGCCGGACCGTCACGGTGCGTTTCGATTCCAACGTGGCGCCCGGCTTGCCATGGTCGTTCGAGCCCGAACGCAGAACCATCGACGTGCGGCTCGGCGAGGTTGTCACGGTCTACTACACGGTGACCAACGAAGCCGCCCGTGTGACCACGGGGCAGGCCGGCTACAATGTCACCCCGCCGACCATCGGGGTGTATTTCGAAAAGATCAACTGTTTCTGCTTCACCCAGCAGACGTTGAAACCGGGCGAGAAGCGCGAGATGGCGGTGGTTTTCTATGTCGATGCCAAGCTCGCCAAGGATTCGGAACAGGATTCGTTGAATGACATTACGCTCTCCTACACATTTTATCCGGTGCACGAAGCGGAGCAGGGTGTCGCGGAGAGCGACCGTTCGGAAAAGTCCGGGCACATCTAAGGCATGATCCGCAAAAGTGGAGACCGGTTTTCCGAAAAAGATCACGCTTAATGGAATATCTAGAGCCGCAATCGTTTCAGTTTGCAACGATTGCTAGGACGACAATGACAACGGTGCGGATGCCAGACTTGGCCGCGCCAAAGTGGAGAAGATGAAAATGGCCAATGCGCACGCCAAACCGCACCACGACTACCACTTGGTCAATCCCAGTCCGTGGCCGGCGGTGGGTGCAACGTCGGCTTTCGTCGCCGCGGTCGGCGCAATCCTGTGGATGCACCAGATGGTTCCGTATGCCTCGCTCATTCTCGGCATCGGCGCCATCGGCATCGCTTACACGATGATCGGTTGGTGGCGCGACGTGATCTTCGAGGCCGAAGTGGAGGGCGATCATTCACGCGTAGTGCAAATATCGCACCGCTACGGAATGATTTTGTTCATTGCCTCCGAAGTGATGTTCTTCGTGGCCTGGTTCTGGGCCTACTTCAATACCGCTTTATTCCCCGATGAATTCCGCGACGTCGCGCGGATCGCCTATACCGGCGGCGTCTGGCCGCCCAAGGGCGTCGAAACGTTCGATCCGTGGCATTTTCCCTTACTGAACACGCTCATCCTGCTTACCTCAGGCACCACGGTAACCTGGGCGCATCACGCGCTTCTTGAAAACGATCGCAAGGGTCTCGTGTGGGGCCTGGCGCTGACCATCGCGCTGGGCTTGAGCTTCACCTGCGTGCAAGCCTGGGAATACATGCACGCGATGTTCCATTATTCGGGCAATATCTACGGTGCGACGTTCTTCATGGCGACCGGATTCCACGGCGCCCACGTCATCATCGGCTCGATCTTTCTGATCGTCTGCCTGTTCCGCGCCATGGCCGGGCAGTTCAAGCCGACGCAGCATCTCGGGTTTGAATTCGCGGCCTGGTATTGGCATTTCGTCGACGTCGTGTGGCTGTTTCTGTTCGCCTGCATCTATGTGTGGGGTGGCGGTCCGCACGCCGGTTAGAGCATGATCCGGAAAAAGCCTGCCCCGGACTTGATCCGGGTGGAAACCGGTTTTCCGAAAAAGATCATGCTTTATCGAAAAACTAGAGCCGCAATCGATTCGATATGAACGATTGCGGCTCTGCCTTCGGCAAACGCATCCCGTCGCGTTGACGCGACGGGATGATCCTCGCGCGGGCGACGCCAAACGTGGTCCTGCGCGCGGGTCGTTGTTCGGCGGGTCGTTCAACATGATGGAACAAACGATCACGACGCTATCCGGATCGATCGGCGCGGGCCTGTCTTGTTCGTGTCCACGCTGCGGCAAAGGCAGGCTGTTCCAGGGCTTTTTGACGCTGCAGCCGCGTTGCGAGCATTGCGGTCTCGACTACGCCTTCGCCGATTCCGGAGATGGGCCAGCCGTATTCATCATGTTTTTGGCCGGTGCGGTCGTCGTCGGCGCTGCTTTGATCACCGAGATCCTGTTCCACCCGCCTTACTGGGTGCACGCGGTGTTGTGGCTGCCGCTCATCCTCGTGGTGACGCTCGGCCCCTTGCGTCCAATGAAAGGCTTGATGATCGCGCTGCAATACCACCACAAAGCGGCTGAGGGCCGGTTCGACGGCGAGGAACCGTGAGCGTACCGCCGGATAGGGGAGTCGCTGCGCAAAACGACGGACCGCGCGCACCCAATCGATCCTGGTTTCGGTCTTGGCTCGGGCTTTTCTTTCCGGCGGTTTTAGTCTTTGCGCTCCTCATCGCGCTTGGCACCTGGCAGATCCAGCGAAAAGCCTGGAAGGAAAACCTGATCGCCGCGCTGACGGAACGTCTCGCGGCGCCGGCGACGGAACTGCCACTCCCTACCGATTGGCTGAAGCTCGACCGCACCCGCGATGAATACGGCCGGGTCAAGTTCGACGCGACGTTCGACAATGGCCGCGAAGCGCTTGTTTTCGCCGCCCCGTCGGCGTTTCGCCCTGACGTTACCGGGCCTGGCTATTGGGTTTTTACGCCGGCACGGCTCGCGGGCGGCGGCATTGTCATGGTCAATCGCGGCTTTGTGCCGGACGGCCGGCAGGATCCAAAAACGCGGCAGCAAGGCGCGATAGCAGGGCCGGTCGCAATCACGGGCGCGCTCCGCTGGCCCGACGACCGGCACTGGTTCACGCCAAACGACGATCCGGCGCATAACCTCTGGTTTTCCCGCGATCCGGCGGCGATCGCCGCGGCCAAGGGCCTGAATTCGCCGGAAAACCCCGTGGCGCCGTTTTATGTCGAGCAGGAAACTCCGGTGCCGGCTGGGGGCTTGCCGCAGCCAGGGGGACTGAAGGTCGCTCTCCCCGACAACCATCTGCAATATGCGTTGACCTGGTACGGCCTAGCGGCCGTCCTGGCCGGGGTTTTCGGCGCCTGGACATTCACGTCCCGGCAGCAATAGGCGCTAAACCGCGGCGTAAAGGTCCTCAACCGAGCCCCCGTTCGGATTTCTTGTGGAGCCATTCGATTTGCTATTAGTGTGCCGGACGGTCGGCGCGTCGCGGCCGCCGGCGGCCCTCGTGGGTCGAAAATTATCTATTGGAATCAACGGTTTAATGTCTTGCCGGTCGCCGCCGGCAGCGGGAACGACGAGTGCACTATATCTCGACCAGAGGCGAGGCTCCCTCGCTCGGCTTTTCCGAAGCCATGCTCGCCGGGCTTGCCCGCGATGGCGGACTTTACGTGCCCGACAACTGGCCGCGCCTCGACGCGGCGGCGATCGCCGGTTTTGCCGGCCGATCCTATGCCGAGGTCGCGGTCGATATCGTCGGACGCTTCACCGACGGCGCGATCTCCGAAGCCGACCTTGCGCGTATGGCGCGCGAGTCTTACGGCAATTTTCGCCATCCGGCGGTCGCGCCGCTGACGCAACTTGGCGTCAACACGTTCCTGCTCGAACTCTTTCACGGTCCCACGCTCGCCTTCAAGGATTTGGCGATGCAGCTCTTGGCGCGCCTGATCGACCACGTGCTCGCGGCGCGCGGCGAACGGCGCACGATCGTGGTGGCGACCTCGGGCGACACTGGCGGCGCCGCGGTCGAGGCCTTCGGCGGCCGCCGCCAAGTCGACCTCGTCGTTTTATTCCCGCAGGGCCGCATTTCCGACGTGCAGCGCCGCATGATGACGACCTCGGACGCCACGAATGTCAGCGCCGTTGCGATCGACGGCACCTTCGACGATTGCCAGGCGATCGTGAAGGGCATGTTCAATCACCACGGCTTTCGCGAACGAGTTCGGCTCTCCGGCGTCAATTCCATCAATTGGGCGAGGATCGTGGCACAAGCCGTTTATTATTTTACCGCCGCTGTCGCTCTTGGCGCGCCAGCGCGAAAAATCGCCTTTGCCGTTCCGACCGGGAATTTCGGCGATATCTATGCCGGCTATGTGGCGGCGCGGATGGGGTTGCCTATCGACCGTTTGATTATCGCGACGAACGTCAACGACATTTTGACTCGCACGCTCGCGACCGGAACCTACGAGCCGCGCGCGGTCGTTGCGACGACGTCGCCGTCGATGGATATCCAGGTCTCGTCCAATTTTGAGCGCCTGTTGTTCGAAGCCTACGATCGTGACGCTGGCGCGATCCGCGCGGCGATGGCGTCGCTTACGCAGGGGCGGCGGTTCACGCTGTCGGCGCGCGCGCTGTCGTCGATCCGGGCGTTGTTCACCGCCGATCGCGCCGACGAGGACGAGGTCGCGGCGACGATGCGGACGGTCAAACGCGAGACCGGCAATTTCATCGATCCGCATACCGCGGTGGCGATCGCGGTTGCGGAAAAGGAAACGCGCGATCCCGCGGTGCCGATGGTCGTGCTCTCCACCGCGCACGCGGCGAAATTTCCCGATGCCGTGGAGGCGGCCTGCGGCGCGCGCCCCGCTCTTCCGGAGTGGCTAACGTCTATCAGTGAACGTCCGGAGCGGGTCACCGCGCTGCCGGCCGATCAGTCCGCGGTTGAACGGTTCGTGTTGGCGACGAGCCGAGCCGCCCATGAAGGAGCGGCAGCATGAGCGTCAAGGTCACCACCTTGAAGTCCGGCATCGACGTGGTCACCGACGCGATGCCGCATCTGGAGACCGCCTCGCTTGGCGTTTGGATCGCCTCCGGCAGCCGCGACGAGCGCCGCGACGAACACGGCATTTCGCACTTTCTCGAACATATGGCGTTCAAGGGCACGCGCCGGCGCAACGCGCGTCAGATCGCCGAGGAGATCGAGGCCGTCGGCGGCGATCTCAACGCCGCGACCGGGGCGGAGAGCACCGCCTATTACGCGCGCGTGCTGAAGGCAGACGTGCCGCTGGCGCTCGACGTGCTTGCCGATATCCTGTCCGAACCGACTTTCGAACGCGAGGAGCTTCTTCGCGAGCAAAATGTCATCATTCAGGAGATCGGCGCGGTTGCCGATACGCCCGACGATCTCATTTTCGAACACCTGCAAGTGATCGCGTTCCCGGAACAATCGCTCGGCCGCTCGATCCTCGGCACGCCGAAAACCGTGCGAACTTTCGATGGCGGCAAGCTGCGCGACTATTTGGCGAGGAATTATCGCGCGCCGGACATCGTGGTGGCCGCCGCCGGCGCCGTCGAGCACCAAGCCGTGCTCGCGGAGGTGGAAAAGAATTTTGCCGGCTTCAACGGACCGGCCGGTCCGTTGCCCGAGCCGGCGAGCTTCGGCGGCGGCTCCCATGTCGAGAAGCGTGAACTCGAGCAGGTGCATATCGCGCTGGGTTTGCCGGGCGTCTCTATCGTCGATCCGGCGCTGTATAGTCTGCAGGTCTACACCAACGTTCTCGGCGGCGGCATGTCTTCGCGGCTGTTTCAAGAAGCGCGCGAGCGGCGTGGCCTATGTTATTCGATCTACACTTTCCACGTGCCGTATTCCGATATCGGCATGTTCGGCCTTTACGCCGGAACCGACGCAGCCGATACTTCGGAATTGATGCGGCTCATCGTCGACGAGATCGCCAGCACTGCCGAGACGATTTCCGAGTCGGAAGTGGCGCGCGCCAAAGCGCAGATGAAGGCCGGATTGCTGATGGCGCTCGAAAGTTCGGGCGCGCGCATCGAGCAGCTAGCGCGCCAGATGATCACCCGCGGCCGCCCGATACCCTTGGACGAGCTGGTCGCGAGGGTCGATGCGGTAACGGTCGAGAGCGCCCGCGCCGCCGGGCGTGCGCTTATTGCGCGCGGCAAGCTCGCGACCGCCGTTCTCGGGCTGGGTTCGGGACTTGAAAGCGCGGCCGCGATTGCCGAGACTCTAACTCGCCGCGCCGCATGACCTCGCCCCGCTGAAAATATCAATGGCGTTCTTTCGCACCATCAACTTCACCGAGCCGATGCCGAGCATCGAAGGCGACGGTGTGGTGCTGCGCACGCCGCAGATGACGGACTTCGAGGAATGGGCGGCGCTGCGCGAACTAAGCCGCGAGTTTCTAACGCCGTGGGAGCCGACCTGGCCGATAGACGATCTGACGCGCGGTGCCTTCCGGCGGCGGATCAAGCGCTATGCCGAGGATCTGCGTAGCGATCAGGGCTACGCGTTCCTCATCGTGCACTATGCGGATGGGGCGCTGGTCGGCGGATTGACGCTGGCCAATATTCGCCGCGGCGTGGCCCAGGCTGGCAGTATCGGCTATTGGATCGGCCTACCCTTTATCCGCCGGGGTTACATGACGGCTGCCGTGCGCGCGGTGATTCCCTTCGCTTTTGCCAGCCTGCGGCTGCACCGCCTGGAAGCCGCATGTATCCCGACCAATGCCGGCTCGATCAGACTTCTGGAAAAGACCGGATTCGTGCGCGAAGGCTACGCCAGGGAATATCTGTGCATCAACGGAACGTGGCAGGATCACCTGCTGTATGGCAGGCTGAACGACGATTCCAATGCCCCCGGAGCCAAATCGCGATCAGGCGGCCTTTAACCAAGCCGCTGGGGGCGCCTTGGGAAGGCCACGGTTGGTTTGCTATATGGTTCGAGGGCTCGCGAAAATTGCGATGACGCGGGGAAATTTGCGCGAAATTCGGCAAACTGGCTGGCGCGATCAAACGCCGGCTGCGGCGTTGCTCGCATGCGCCTTGCTGATGCCGGGCTGCAGCGGCGGCGGATTCGGCGGACCGGCGACGACGGCATCGTCCGCCCCGCCGGCGACCACTTCACCTGCAACTGTTTCGCCCGCAACTGCTTCGCCTGCGCCCCCTTCGCCGGCCGCGCCGCCGCCGAGTCCTTCGCTTAAGGATAAAATCGCGAGCTTTTTCTCCGGCGCGACGCAGAAGGAGCCGCAACCGGTCACGAATGCGCAGCCGGAAATCACCTGCC
This sequence comes from Xanthobacteraceae bacterium, assembly GCA_035623195.1. Taxonomy (GTDB): domain Bacteria; phylum Pseudomonadota; class Alphaproteobacteria; order Rhizobiales; family Xanthobacteraceae; genus BOG-931. Next base: position 7,548 of record DASPTX010000086.1, read on the forward strand.
CGTTCCTGGACATTCGCCAAGGCGCATCGACGCTAACCATTCCGCCGCCGTCTCCCGACGGCGCTAACGAAGCCATGTCGCTAAAATATCAGGGCATCTTCGTGCGCGCCGCCCGCGATTGCGCGGTCGTCAACGGCCAGATGGTGATGCGCGTGGGCGTCCAAGGTCGCATTATCGTCGGGCCTGCCGGCGGGCCGGGCCAGGTCGACGTGCCAGTGCGCATCGCGGTCGTCGCCGCGCCGCTGACTGCCGCGAAAGTCGTCGTCACCAAGCTGATCCGCATTCCGGTGATGATCGGCGCCAGCGACGACAATGCCGATTTTACTCACATCGAAGAAGGCCTGAGCTTCCCGCTGCCGCCGCCGGGCGAGCTCGAAGACTACATCGTCTATATCGGTTTCGACCCCGTCGGCGCCGCGGCGCAGGATCAGAAGCCTAAGCCCGCGGTCGGCAATAAACCGAAGCCCAAACCTACGGGATAGTTGGGGCATGATCCGGAAAAAGCTCGCCCCGGACTTGATCCGGGGCGGGGACCGGTTTTCCGAAAAAGATCATGCCTCATCAAACACCTCGAGCGGCAATCGATTCAGTTTGAAACGATTGCAGCTTTGGGCGCGCTTGCGGCGCTCGAAATTGCGCGCGATCAATTGAATTTCTGTTTGATGTCGGTAATGCCGCGCAGCAGCAAATCTTCGGCGACTTTGCCCTTGGCGGCCGTGGCGAGGATTTTCTCGGCCGCGGCGACGGCGGCGTCGGCCGCGGCGGAGCGGACGTCCGCGAGCGCCTGAGCCTCGGCCTGGGCGATTTTGGTTTCGGCCATCTTGGTGCGCCGCGCGACGAAATCTTCGGCTCTTGCTTTTGCCTCGGCGGCAAGGCGCTCGGCCTCCGCTTTCGCTCCGGCGATGATGGCTTCGGCTTCGGTTTCGGCTTGGCGCGCCTTGCTTTCGAATTCGCCAAGCAGCGCCTGCGCCTCCTCGCGCAAGCGGCGCGCCTGTTCGAGTTCACCCTTGATGCGCGCGCCACGCTGATCGAGCGCTTCGATCACCTTGCGATAAGCGCCGAGATAAGCGAGGAGCCCGAGAAAGCAGAGGAAGGCGAACGCCACCCAATTTTCGGTTTCTTGCATTGGCGTCCTCTCAGCTCTTCGCCCGCTCGTGGAGAGCGGCGGCGATTTCCTCGGGCTGTGGCCGCTGGCCGATCAGGCGCTCGACGATCGCGGACGCGGTCTCGCTGGCGATCGTATTGACATTGCCCATGGCGGCGGTGCGACTCTTTGCGATCGATTGCTCCGCCGCGGCGAGCCGTTCGTGGAGCTGCGCCTCCAGCCGCTTGTGCATGTTTTCGGCCTCGCGCGCCTGTTGCTCGCGCGTGCCGCTCGCGATCGCCTGCGCGCGGGTGCGGGCATCAGCGAGCGCCTTCTCGTAAGCCACATGCGCGGTGTTCGACTGCTCTTTCAACCGTTCCGCCGCAGCGAGATCGTCGCTTATGCGCCGGCTGCGTTCCGCCAGGATCGCGCCGATGCGCGGCAGCGCGATCCGCGACATCAGCACGTAAAGCAGCACAAAGCTGATCGCGAGCCAAACAAGCTGCGCGGGGAAGTGCTCCGACTGAAACGGCGGAAAACCGCCGTGTCCCGCGGGAACTTCGCTATGAGCGGTCGTTTCGGCCATGATTGCGGCCTTGGCTGCCCAAACCGGCAATTAGAGCGCGAACAGCAGGAGCAGCGCAATCAGCAGTGAGAAAATGCCGAGCGCCTCGGTGATGGCGAAGCCGAAAATCAGGTTGCCGAATTGGCCCTGAGCCGCCGACGGATTGCGCAATGCCGCCGCGAGGTAATTGCCGAAGATGATGCCCACGCCGACGCCGGCGCCGCCCATGCCGATGCAGGCAATGCCGGCTCCGATGTATTTCGCGGCGGTCGGATCCATGAGAAGACTCCTTGGTTCTAAGGTTGTAGCAAATCGGCCGTTAGTGGCCCGGGTGAATCGCATCGTTGAGATAGATGCAGGTGAGAATGGCGAAGACGTAAGCTTGCAGGAACGCCACCAGGAGTTCGAGTGCTGTCAGCAGAACGACCATGATGAACGGCAGCACGGCGCCGAACCAGCCGAGTACCCCGGCGCTGGCCAGCATGATGACGAAGCCGGCAAAGACCTGCAACGTGATGTGGCCGGCAAGCATATTGGCGAACAGTCGCACGCTATGCGAAATCGGCCGCGACACGAACGACAAGATTTCGATGACGACGATCGCCGGGAGGATCAGTTTCGGCACGCCTTTCGGCACGAAGAGATTGAGAAAGTGCAGCCCGTTCCTCCAGAAGCCGTAACCGACCACGATGAAGAATACGAGCAGCGCCAAACTGACCGTGATGATCAGCTGGCTCGTGACCGTGAACGAGTAGGGAATAAGCCCGATGAAATTGGCGAACAGCACGAATATGAACAGCGTAAAAACGAAGGGAAAGAACTTCATCCCCTCCGTTCCGGCGGAGCTGCGCAGGGTATTGGCGACAAACTCATAGGATATTTCCGCGATCGACTGGAGCCGGCCCGGCACGACGGCGCGGCGCGCCGTTCCGCCGATCAGGAGAGCGGATGCCAAACCGACGACGATGAACATGAACAAAGCGGAATTGGTGAAATTGATTTCATGGCCGCCCAGGGTGAAGACCGGCCACAAATTCTTGATCTCGAATTGATGGATCGGATCGACCTGCATGGTCCCATCGACTTTTGCGTTTGCAGCGGATGCTGCGCGGGATTACCTGTCCCGGCGATGCCGGGTGCTTTCGTCAAGCGCGGTGCCCGCGACGAGCCCCGCGGAGCGCATCACGTTGAGTACGCCCGCGGCAAAGCCGAGCAAGAGAAAAACGATGAGCCCCCACGGCGAGATTGCGAGCCAGCGATCGATGAGCCAGCCGATGCCGGCACCGACCACGACGCCTGCAACGAGTTCGCTGGAGAGCCGGAAGCCCTTGGCGTAGCCTGATGCAGTCGCTGCCCGGTCCACGCCAGAGCTGTCCGAAGGCTTGCCTGCAGGATTGCGTGCTTGGCCGAGTGCTTGGCCGAGGCCTTCGTTGAGCCGCTGGAGTCTCGCGGAGAGAGCGGCCTCATCGGTTTGCTGCTTGCCCCAGTCGCCGTTTTCGCGCGCGTCGCTCATGCTGACACTCGCGGCTTTAAGCGATCGCGACCCGCGCGCACCTCGAAGCCGCGCGGACCATACTGATTGGGTTTCGGCAAGTCAAGAAAACGCAAGTTCCACCTAATCCCTTGAAAGCATGCTGAAAATCGCATGCGCACCAGGCCTTTTGCACCGCCCATTCGGCGCCGCAAAGTCATGCCGGACTTAATCCGGAGGCGTTCTCGAATGGCGCTCCGATATCTAATATCGGACCGCTGGCGGCCTCTTGCGAGGGGAGTTGATCATGATAAAGCCCGGCATCGCGATCGTCTTCGCGGCGATATTGTCGATTGCGCCCGCGCTGGCGGACGACGCGGCACTGGACACCGCCGGCGGGCGATATCTCTTCAGTAAACAGGCGGACGGCTATTTGCGCCTCGATACCCAGTCCGGCACGGTGGCGCTATGCAGCCAGCAGCCGGTGGGCTGGGCGTGCCAAACGGCGCCGGAAGACCGCGCCCTTCTGGAAAGCGAAGCCGCCCGGCTGCAAAACGAGAATGCCGCGCTGAAGCGGGAACTTCTTTCGCACGGTCTAGAGCTGCCGCCCGGCATGGCGCCGGAGCCGCCCGGCGCGCAAGGCGGCGCGCCGTCCGTTCGTCTGCCGAGCGACGCCGACGTCGATCGGGTGATTGCCTTCTTCGGCCGGGTCTGGGAGCGTTTCGTCGACGCCATCGCGCGGGCGCAAAAGCAAGTCCTCAACAAGAGCTAGGCTTTCCTTGAATCGCTTGTCCGCCATTCACACCGCGCCGCTGCAAACGCTTGCGACGGCGCGACTGACGGTCGCGACATCCGGCGAAGGTTTTTTCGAAATTACCGCGGACGTCGCGCGTTTCCTCGAAGATATCGGCGCGCGCGACGGCGCCGTGCTCATTTATCTCAGACACACCTCGGCTTCGCTCGTGATCCAGGAGAACGCGGATCCCGATGTGCGCGCCGATCTCGTTACCGCATTACGCCGCTTGGCGCCGGCCGACGCCGGCTGGGTCCATAGCGTGGAAGGTCCGGACGATATGCCCGCTCATGTCAAATCCATGCTTAACGGAGTGTCGCTGCAGCTACCAGTCAGCCACGGCGTTGTGGCGCTTGGCACCTGGCAGGGAATTTATCTGGCGGAACACCGCGCCGCCGCGCACCAGCGCGAAGTGATTTTGCAATTCTGCGGATCCTGCGCAAAACGCTAGAGCGGTGGACGATGCCCGCGCGGCGGCGTTAACATGGCGTGCGGGCCTTCGCGATCGACCGGGGCGAACCATTGAGCGAGGCTGAATTTCATCTTCTCATCGCGGACGATCATCCGCTGTTTCGCGGGGCGCTGCGGGAAGCGGTCAACGGTTTGTTTGATCGCGTCGACGTCGCCGAGGCCGGCACTTTTGAAGAGGTCGTGGAGCGGCTCGAGCGCGGCGGCGGCGACATGGATTTGATCCTGCTCGATCTACGAATGCCGGGGGCGCGCGGCTTTTCCGGGCTGATGTATTTGCGCGCGCAATATCCGAGCCTGCCGATCGCGATCGTGTCGGCAAACGACGATCCGGCCGTGATCCGCCGCTGCATGGAATTCGGCGCCGCGGGCTTTTTGCCGAAGACGCTCGGGGTCGAGGCGCTGCGGCAGGCCATTGCGCACGTGCTGCAAGGGCAGTTGTGGACTCCGCCGGATGTCGACCTTTCCGCCGGATCTGATGCCGAAAGCGCGGCCATGATCAGGCGGCTTTCGACGCTGACGCCGCAACAGGTTCGCGTTCTGATGATGCTTTCCGGCGGTCTGCTCAACAAGCAAATCGCCTATGAGCTTGGCGTTTCGGAAGCGACCGTGAAGGCTCACGTCTCGGCAATTCTGCAGAAACTCGGGGTCGAGAGCCGGACACAAGCCGTCATCGCCGCGGGTAAAATCGAAGCCGGACAGTGGCCGCGACAGGCGCCGCAGGAGTGATGGGTCTTGCCCGGAATTACTCCGCCGCGACGCGCTGCACCCGCCATTGCGTCATCAGGGCGCGCAGGGAGGCAGGCTTTATCGGCTTGTTCAGAAGATGCGCCCCTTCGGCGCGGGCCGCTTCACGAACGTGGAGCGAGCGGTCGGCGGTGATCACGATGGCCGGGACATCGCGGCCGTCTTGGCGTCCGTAGCGGCGGCGTAGTTCGGCAATGGCGGCGATGCCATTGCCATCGTCGAGGTGGTAGTCGACCAGAAATCCATCCGGCTCAAGGCCTTGCGCGTCGAGGCTCGCCAGCGCCTCGGCGAGGTCGGCGGCCTTGATCACGCGGCAGCCCCAGCCGCCGAGCAGCGTCTCCATGCCGTCGAGAATTGCCTGCTCGTTGTCGATGCAGAGCACGACCACGCCGTCGAGCCGCCCGGCTTCGAGGCGCGGCATGACGCGAAGCTTTAACGCGGCCACATCGCCCGCGGCGCGTGGCGCCTCCACAGAAAAGCGTGAGCCGCGGCCGAGCTGCGATTTCAGCGCGACCTCGCAGTCGAGCACGCGCGCAATGCGTTCGACGATGGAGAGACCCAAGCCGACGCCACGCGCGACGCGCGCGCCCTGATCGAGGCGATGAAACTCCCTGAAGACGGCACGGCGTTTGGTCTGCGGAATCCCGATGCCGGTATCGTAAACCTCGACGCGCAGCCGCTCGCCGCGGCGCCGGCAACCGACGAGGACACGGCCGTTCGGCGTATATTTGATCGCGTTGGAAATGAGATTTTGCAGGAGCCGCCGCAACAGGCGTCGGTCCGAACGCACGTAGAGCGAACAGGGCATGAACACGAGTTTGAGGCCCTTTTCGCGCGCCAGCGGCGTAAATTCGACTTCGAGCCGGTGCAACAATTCGTCAATGCGAAAATCGGCGAATTCCGGTTTCATCGCGCCGGTGTCGAGGCGGGAAATATCGAGGAGCGCGGAGAAAATCTCCTCGACCGCTTCGAGCGAGGCGTCGATGTTCTGGATGAGGTCGGTATCCTCGCCGGCGCGCTGGCGCTCAATCAGGCTTGTGACGTAAAGCCGGGCGGCGTTGAGCGGCTGCAAAATGTCATGGCTCGCCGCGGCAACGAAGCGCGTCTTGGAGACGTTCGCCTCGTCGGCTTGCGCCTTGGCGCGTTCCAGCTCGGCATTAAGCCGCGTCAGCTCCCCGGTGCGTTCGCGCACGCGTCGTTCCAGCGTCGCATTGGCGCGCTCCAGCGCCTCGGCGGCTTTCACGCTTGGCGTGATATCCGTAAACGTGGTCACCAGGCCGCCGTCGGGCATGCGGTTGGCGCGAACTTCGATGACCAGCTTGCGCTCGGCGATGCGCTCGAGAAAAGGCTCGGCGTCCGACGTATATTTGGCGATGCGATCGGCGATGAATTCGTCGACGTTCCTGCCGTTGCATTGGCCGTGCTGCGCGATGTGGCGCAAAATCTGGGGGAGCGCTATTCCGACGCGGGTGAGTTCGTGCGGCAGGTCGAAGATTTCGCCGAACTGCCGGTTCCAGCAAACCAGCGCCAGCTCCTTGTCGAACACCGCGATCCCTTGGCGGACGCGATCGAGCGCGGTCTGCAAAATCTCCCTGTTGTAATGGATGGCGGCGTTGGCGTCGTCGAGCAGCTTCAGCGCGGCTTTGGTCGAGACCGTGCGCTTGCGCAACAACAGCGAGAGCACAAGCCGCGACGAGGCGGCTCCGATCGCGGAGGCGAGGAGATATTCAGCATATTGCAGGAGCTGAAAATCAGCTTCGGCCGCCGGTTCGAGGCTGATGCGCCGCGTCGCGGCGAAACTGGCGAAGGAACCGCGCGTGCGCTCCTCGCCGAGATAACGCGCCACGGTGTCGATCAGCTCTTCGACGGCGACCGAAGCGCGGCGCAGCCGAAAGCTCGGGGTCATGGGGCCGAGGATCGGCGCGAGCGACGGCGGCGCGAACAGATCGCCCTGCATCCGCTCGATTGCGGTCGGACGCCGGATCAGGGAGCAACCGATGTAGCAGGCGATATTGGCGGCGAGGCTGAAGAGCACGCCGTGCACGAGCGGCGGCTGATCGATCCCGAACAGCGCCTCGGGCCGCAGCAGGGCGGCGCCCCACGGCCCGTCGGTCAATATGCTCGGACCCATGATGCCGGCGGCGGAAATGCTCGGCAACAAGAGTGTGTAGCCCCAGACTAGAATGCCCGCGCTCATCCCGGCGATGGCGCCGGACGACGTGCCGCGCCGCCAGATGAGGCCGCCGAAAAACGCCGGCGCCAATTGCGCAATGGCGGCAAACGACAAAAGCCCGATCGCGGCAAGCTGCGCTTCCCCGGCGGAGCGGTAGTAGATGTAGGCAAAGAGCAGAATGACGAAAATCGCAATGCGCCGCGCTGTCAGGAGCTGCGCACCGGCGTCGGCCGGTTCTCCGGCAAGCGTCGCGCGCCGCTTAAGAACGAGCGGCATCACGATGTCGTTCGAGACCATGATCGCAAGCGCGACCGTCTCGACGATCACCATCGCGGTCGCCGCCGAGAGGCCGCCGACGAAGGCGATGAGCGTGATCGATTCGGAGTGCGCCGCCAACGGCAGCGCCACCACGAACATGTCGCTGTCGACGCGGCCGGCCGGGAAGGTCAACAGGCCCGCCATCGCGACCGGCAGCACGAACAGATTGATGAGCACCAAATAGAGCGGAAAAAGCCATGCCGCGCGGCGAATTTCGGCTTCGCTGCGATTCTCGACGACCGTGACGTGGAATTGGCGTGGCAACAGCACGATGGCGAACAGCGACAGCGCCGTCATGGCGCACAGCGGTGCCAATTGCGGCGCGCGCGTCAGCACCGCCGCGGTCTGCGGCCGGTCGAGCGCATGCGCGAACAAAGCCAGCGGTCCCGGGAACATGAAGAATGTCACGAAGACGCCAACGGTGAGAAAAGCGACAAGTTTGACGATCGACTCGGTCGCGATCGCCAGCATCAAGCCGTCCTGATGTTCGGTCGCATCGATATGGCGGGTGCCGAACAGCACGGCAAACGTCGCCATCGCCAGCGCGACGAAGAGCGCGATGTCGCCGAGCAGCGGCTGCGCCGTGGCGCCGGCCGAGGCTTCGGTCAGGATAGCGGACACCGAAGACGACACCGCTTTGAGCTGCAGCGCGATATACGGGATCATGCCGACGATCGCGATCAGCGCCACGGTCGCGGCCACGGACTGGCTCTTGCCGTAGCGCGCCGCGATGAAATCGGCGATCGAGGTGATGTTCTGGGCCTTGGCGAGCCGCACGATGCGGATGAGCAGCGGAAAGCCGAGGCCGACCATCAGCATCGGACCGGCATAGATGGTGAGAAAGTCGAAGCCGGCGCGCGAGGCAAGACCGACCGAGCCGAAAAATGTCCATGAGGTGCAATAGATCGCGAGCGACAGCGGATAGATGAAAAGCCGGGCCGCGCCGCCGCGGGTGACGCGCGTGCGGTCGCCGTAGCTCGCAACCAGGAACAATAGCCCGATATAGGCGAGCGCAATGACGACGATGACCCAGCCCTGCAGCATGACCTTACCCTAAGCACGAACGTGCCGGCGCCTTGGGTCCGAGCGCTCTCTTTGCGTCACGTCACCATACTTTAACCGGGGTGTCCATCGGCCGCGCAAAGTGGGGGATTGTTCCGGGCAACGATTCGATAGGCCGATTTCCGATGCAACGTTGACGGCTCGCGGCGCAGTCGGCATTCATCGTCGGACTTGGCCGATCGATGATGAACATCCCATCACGCCGCACGCTCACCGAGACCGCTGAAACGATCACGCTCGCGCTTGCCGGCGGGCTGGCATTCATTTTTTTGGGTCTGCCGGCGGGGCTGGTGTCGGGCTCGGTGCTGGCCGTGGCGACGGCGGCCCTGCTGGGACGTCCGATGCGCGTGCCGCTGCCGCTCGCGCGTATTTGTTATGTCGTCGTCGGTACGCTGCTTGGCACGGTGGTCACGCCGGAAACGCTGCGCGGCGTGTCGGTCTGGCCCGTGAGCATCGCTTTGTTGATGCTGGCCTCGCTCGGCATGATCGCCGCGACGATGACCTATCTGCGCGTCGTTCATCGCTGGGACCCGCTCTCGGCCCTGTTGGGCGCGAGTCCGGGCTCGATGGCTCAGGTCATCGCGCTCTCGAGCGAGCTCGGCGGCGATCTGCGCGCCATCGCCATCGTCCAGACGGTGCGCGTTCTCCTGCTGGTCCTCGGCCTGCCGAACGGATTGGCGCTGTTCGGTCTGGTCGTGCCGGCGATGCCGGTCGCGCGCGGACCGGCCGGATTTTCCGTCATCGGCGAAATGAGCCTTCTGATCGGCGTGGCAACGACATTCGCGCTCGTATTCATGCGATTGCGCTTTCCCGGCGGATTGCTGTTCGGCGCGCTGGCGGGGTCCGGCCTGTTGCACGGGACCGGCCTCATTCACGCGGCGCTGCCGTGGTGGCTCGGCGGCACATCGGTCGTCACGCTCGGCGCGCTGGTGGGCTCGCGATTTGCCAACACGACCGCGCGGATGCTGGTCGGCTATCTCGGCGCCGCGTTCGGTTCGTTCGCGGTGTCGATGGCGGTCGCAACGGTATTCATTCTAATTGTCGCGCGGCTGTTTGCGTTTCCGATCGCCAACATCGTCATCGCCTTTTCACCGGGCGCGCAGGATACGATGATGGTGCTGGCGCTCGCGCTGCACCTCGATCCGGTCTATGTCGGGGCGCACCATCTCGCGCGTTTTTTAGTGGTGACGTTCTCGGTCGCCGTGGCGGCGCGGCGGATCGCCCCTGCGTCCCATGGCGAGCCTCATAGCGAAGCAAGCAAGCTCGAGGAAGCGAAGCCGAAAATGGCGCCGGCGGTTACTCCGCCGCGAGCGCGCGTTCCTTGAACGGCAGTCGCAGCCGTTGCCACACCTCGACCAAGGCCTCGGCCAGCGCGTCGATCAAGCTATCGTCGTGATAGGGGCTCGGGGTGATACGCAGCCGCTCGGTTCCCTTCGGCACCGTCGGGTAATTGATCGGCTGGATGTAAATGCCGTGCTCGGCGAGCAGGAGATCGCTGGCCTGCTTGCACAGTTCCGGATCGCCGACGAAGACCGGCACGATATGTGTTGAGCCGGTCATCACCGGCAAAGCCGCGGCGGCGAGCACGGCCCTGGTGCGCGCCGCGCGCTCCTGATGCCGTTCGCGCTCCCAGTTCGAGCTTTTCAGGTGCCGGATCGCGGCCGTCGCCGCCGCGCAAACCGACGGCGGCAGCGCGGTGGTGAAAATAAAGCCGGGGGCATAAGAGCGCACGGCGTCGATCAGCGTGTTTGAGCCGGCGATATAGCCGCCGAGGCAGCCGAACGCCTTGGCGAGCGTTCCCTCGATGACGTCGATGCGATCCATGACGTCTTCGCGCTCGGCAATTCCGCCCCCGCGCGGGCCGTACATGCCGACCGCATGAACCTCGTCGATATAGGTCATTGCGCCGTAGCGCGCCGCGAGATCGCAGATCTGCTTCACCGGCGCGACGTCGCCGTCCATGGAATAGAGGCTTTCGAACACGATGAGCTTCGGCCGGGACGGGTCGGCCGCGGCCAGAAGTTCTTCCAGATGCGTCATGTCGTTGTGGCGGAAGATTTGCTTCTCGCAATGCGCCTGGCGCACGCCCTCGATCATGGAATTGTGATTCCGGGCATCCGACAGGATCAGGCAATTCGGCATCAGCCGCGCGATGGTGGCAATGCCGGTTTCGTTCGAGACATATCCGGAGGTGAAGACCAGCGCGGCTTGTTTGCCGTGCAGATCGGCGAGTTCCCGCTCCAGCTCGACCAGCGGATGATTGTTGCCGGCGATGTTTCGGGTGCCGCCGGCGCCGGTGCCCATGCGGGTCGCGGTCTCGACCATGGCGCCGACGACTTTCGGGTGCTGGCCCATGCCGAGATAGTCGTTGGAACACCAGATCACGACATTTCTCGCCCCATTCGGCGAATGCCACAGCGCGTGCGGGAAGCGCCCGGCAATGCGCTCCAGATCGGCGAATACCCGGTACCGCCGTTCCGTGTGCAGGCGCTCAAGCGCGGCGGTGAAATAGCCGTGATAGTTTATTTCCGGGCGATTATTGGGATAGGCCATCGGCAACCGCTTCCGGCACCCCGCCGGTTCAATCCATGTTCCAGTCCACAGTCCATTCCGCTTGGAACTTCAGCGGAAGACTTCTAGAAGCGTTCCAGGGTGTTTGTCGAGGCCATATAGCCGCGCTTGGTTGCCGCGCGATTGATCCGTGTCAATTTGCCGAAAAAAGCTATGATTTCCGTGTCTCCCCCGGCGCCATTAAGCCGCAATAAACCAATGAAGCGATGGACCGATGACCGACCGTACTGCCGGCCTTAATCATGGCCTTACCGACTATGGCGACCGCGATTTCTCGCGCTACTTGCGCCGCTCGTTCGCGCAATCGATGGGTTATTCGCGTGCGTTTTTGGATAAACCGGTCGTCGGCATCGCCTATACGGCCTCGGACTTCAACAATTGTCACCGCCACTTTCCCGAACTCCTGGCCGCGGTGAAGCGCGGCGTGCTGGCCGCGGGCGCTCTGCCGCTCGAATTTCCGACGATCTCGCTGGGTGAAGTCTTTCTCACCCCGACCAGCCTCAAATATCGCAACCTGATGGCGATCGACACCGAAGAAATGATCCGCGCCCAGCCCATGGATGCGGTGGTGCTGATGGGCGGCTGTGACAAGACCGTCCCGGCGCAACTGATGGGCGCGATTTCCGCCGATCGTCCGGCGATCGCGCTCGTCGCCGGGCCGATGATGACCGGGCGGCATCGGGGCGAGCGGCTCGGCGCCTGCACCGATTGCCGCCGGTTTTGGGCGCGCTACCGCGCCGGCGAAATCGATGCCGACGAAATCTCGGCCGTCGAAGGCCAGCTCGCCGTGACGGCCGGCACCTGCGCCGTCATGGGCACGGCCTCGACAATGGCGTGCCTGGTCGAAGCGCTCGGCCTCTGTCTGCCCGGTACCGCCGCGATCCCGGCGGTGCACGCCGATCGTTTGCGCGCCGCCGAGGCGAGCGGCGCCGCAGCCGTGAAGCTGATCGGTTCGCAACGAACGCCGTCGCGATTCATCAATGAAAAATCGGTCGAAAACGCGATGCGCGTTCTTCTCGCGCTCGGCGGTTCGACCAATGCGGTCATTCATCTCACGGCCATAGCCGGACGCGCCGGCGTCAAGGTTTCGCTTGATCGGCTCAACGCGCTTTCCGATTCGACGCCGGTGCTGGTCAATCTCAAGCCGGTCGGCAACGGTTACATGGAAGATTTTTGCGCGGCCGGCGGGATGGGCGCGCTGCTTCGCGAATTGAAACCGCTCCTGCATCTCGATTGCATGACTGTAACCGGCGAAACGCTCGGCGAACGGCTCGACGAGGACGCCGATTACGTCGATCGCGCGATCATTGCGGCTTTCGCCAAACCGCTCGAAGCCGAGGGCGGATTGGTCGCGCTGTTCGGCAATCTCGCGCCGAAGGGCGCCGTCCTCAAGCGTTCCGCGGCCGATGCGAAGCTGTTCGAGCATGAGGGGCGCGCCGTGGTGTTTTCCTCGCTCGAGGATCTCGCCGCGCGGATCGACGATCCGAAGCTCGATGTCGAACCTGCGGACATTTTGGTGTTGCAAAATGCCGGGCCGCATGCGCCGGCTTGCATGCCGGAGGCCGGCTACCTGCCGATACCGAAAAAGCTCGCGCAGCGTGGGGTCAAGGACATGATCCGCATTTCCGACGCGCGCATGAGCGGCACCGCCTTCGGCACCATCGTGCTGCATGTCACGCCCGACGCCGCTTCCGGCGGGCCGCTCGGTCTGGTGCGCAGCGGCGACCGCATCCGGCTCTCAGTCAAGAAGCGCCGCATCGAGCTTCTGGTCGACGAGGCCGAACTGAAAAAGCGCGCTACAGCCGCCGCCGCCAAGGCCGTTATCCCCGAACGCGGCTATGCGAAGCTTTTCGCCGAGCAGATTCTCGGCGCCGACGAGGGTTGCGATTTCAAGTTCTTGCTGCCGCGATGATCCAAGTCGTCATGCCGGGCTTGTCCCGGTCATTTCGATCATTCATGTGACGGCGCCGAGCGCTAAAGTCACTCCGCCACCGCGATTTCCAGCGGGAAATCGTCGACCACTTCGTGGCCGCTCTCGGTCACGATGAAAGTGTGGCCTAAGAAAATACCGAACAGGCCGTCGGCGGTGATCGGATTGGGCTCGGCCATGATCACCATTCCCGGCCTGAGCACTTCCTCGAATTTTTCCGCCGAAACATGTTCGGCCACGACATGCGGCTTGTCGGTGACGAGATCGATGCCGTGCACCTGGGTCGGGCGCGACTGATAGCCGTTGTCGCGGAAAAATTTGCTAGCCCGGCGCATGGCTTCGGCCGGCTTGCCCGGCGCGATTTCGGCGACGATGCGGCGGTAGCCCGGCAGCGTGATCTCTTCCCAGAATTTGCGCACCATCCCGGTCGGCTCGCCGAGACAGATCGGCGAGCCGATTTGCGCGGTGTAGCCGCGATAGCCCGCGGCAAGCTCCATGTTGACGATGTCGCCCTTTTGCAAAACGCGCGCCGACGGGCGCGGATTGCCGAAAATCAGCGCCGGATTAGCCATCGGGGTCGAGCCGATGATCAGGAAATCGATGTCGCCGCCGCCTTCGAGAATGGCGGCGCCGGCGGCTGCGCGCAACTCATATTCCTTCACGCCCGGCCGCGCGCGCGCGACCATCGCCTCCATGGCTTTTTGGCAGAGCTTGCCGGCTTTGCGGATGCAATCGAGCTCTTCGGCGCTGTGGATCGAAAGCAGTTCGTGCAGAAAGCCTTGCGTGAAGACAAGCTCGGCATCGGGCAGGTTCTCGCGCAGCACGTTATATTGATTGACCGGGAGGTAATCCGCGTGGCGCGGATCGATCTCCATCAGTCCGATCCGGCCGCGTTCGAGCTTGAGCTCGCGCAGACGCTCCACCATGACATCGGCATAGCGGCCGTTGCGGCTGTGGCGTACGTCCTTGACCGCGACCTCGACTTGGCGGCGCACCGCCTCGGCATGCGTTCCGCCCATCGAATAAATCAATGTCGGCTCGCCATCGAGCGGGACCAGAACGTAGCTCGCGAGCGCGTGCCATTCCCAATGGCCGGTCAGCCACAGCATGCCGCCGCCGAAGCTCCAATGGCTCGGGCCGCCCGGCACGATGAGCGCGTCGAGTTTGTGTTCGCGCATTTTCGTCCGGAGCGCGCGGTAGCGGCGGTCATATTCCTGCGGCGAGAACTGCTCCCACACCGCGTCGCGGTAATAGGGCGTGTCGCGCATATTGGCGAACGGCAGCGACTGGTCGAGCTTGTTGCGTACGATCTCCCACGGCTGCGGGCCGATGCGCGGCGGTCTGATGTTCATGCTTTTCGCTTCCCTTGCGGCGGCGGCATTGAGTGAGGCCCGACGCGCGCTGTCAAGATGACCGCCGCTCGACGCCTTGCAAGGTCGTTCCGACCGAGTCGTAATTTATTCGATGATCTTGTCGGCTCTGACGAGCGGAGTAGGCGGGATTTTGAGGCCAAGCAATCCGGTCCGGCTCGTTCGATTTGACTCTGATCAAAGCACTGATTGGTTCCCTATGGTTGACTTTTTTTTGCGTTGTGCTTGCTGGGAGTAACGGCTATGCGCAAATCCGTTCTGATCGGTGCGACCATTATCGCCGCCGTGATCCTCTCTGCCTCCCCAATTTCGGTCAAGTGGTCGGCGGACAAGAATTTGTCCGTGTCGGAGGACAAAGCTTTCGCCATAGTTGGCAGACCCGCAACACCGGGAAGTGTAGCCGGCGCCGCCCGGAGACATGAGCGTCGGGTATATCGGCGGCACGTGTACTAGATACGGTCTGCGAAGCCGCGTCAGTTAACTTTGCGCAGTAGCTCCGGTGGCTTCGCGAAGGTCGCCGCGATTTAGACGATGTGCCCATCCATCGTTGCAGGAATAAAGCGCAATCAAACCACCCATTAAACGGGCAACGGACCAGAAGGCGGCGATAGCATTATTCAAAGGTTTCATGCTCGCCTTCCCTCCCACCCCAATGGACACCGCCGTGTGGCGGGTTCTTTTTTCAGCGGCCATGTGGATATCGGTGGACAAAGGCGACTCCTGTGACAAGCGTCACATAGCGGTTGGCCAATTCCGGGCATGTTGGTCTGGAAAGTTGTCTACAAAGGGGTGGGGAGCATGCGCAGTCCGGAACTTGCGGACATTGCTCTGGGAGCCGCCACGATTATCGTGATGTTTGCGCTGCTACTTTTTTCAATGCCGGGATGGCATTGAATCGGGAACTAGCCGCAATAATTTTGATTAGAGACACCGCTGCCGCGTAATCGTTTCAAACTGAATCGCGGTCTAGATGTTTGTTGGGCATGATCTTTTCGAAGATCGGTGCCGCCCTGGATCGGCGTTCGGGGCAGGCTTTTTCCGGATCATGCCTAGGTCGCCACAAAAAAGAACCCCAAGCTCGGTACGCGTTTGGGATTGTTCGCAGTTTGCTTGGCACTCACACTGAGGCTTCTAAGCTGAGCGGCCAGGGGGTGTCATTTGGGGAGGGGATGGCCGCCCAGCGCGGCCTGTTGCACATCTATCTAGGAATTCGTTGCGCGAATTCAATGCAATAATCGGGCCCTCGTTTATTGCGGCAGCAAGCACCAAAATACGGGAGGCTGTTATGCGCTGGGTTTATCTGCTTGTGATTGCTCTGTTCGCAGCAGCTATCGCCGTGTTCTGCGTTCAGAACCGCGATTTCGTCACCGTATCCTTCCTTCAGTTCGGCATCCGCGCCCCGCTCGCGATCCTGGCGGTCGTCGTCTACGTCCTCGGCGCGGCAACGGGCGGCAGCCTTTACGCGCTGTTGCGCCGATCGGTCCAAGGCGCGAAACGGAATTGACGCGGAGCGAGGAAGCGGACGCGGCCGAGCGCATTGCGCCCGAGTGGCTCATGGCGAACCATCTCAAGCACGGCATGATGACCGTGCGCCCGGTAGACGCGGTTGCCAGTGCACCCGCTCACGCCGCCCGCGCCTCCGGCTCCAAGGCTCATGGGCTCGCTACGGCATGGGTGGCGCGCCCAATGGCAAGCCTTCCATGTCCATGATTGAGAGCGGGGTGCCCCGGCCGCCAGTGCCGGTGATGGCGGCACTGTCGTTCCTGGCGCTCGCGGCAGGCGTGACGATTGCTTTTATGTTCCGACCGCTGTGACGAGCGTGCACGCACAGGTGCGCAAAAGCGAACAGGTGCGTGGGCACGTGAGCGTGAAGATCCGGAACGGTTCGGCTGCCATCGTCAGGGTCCGATCAAGGCGGCGAGCCAGAATCCGTCACCTCGCCGTCAGCCTGCCGTAGCGATCTCGGGTCCAAAGGTGAGAGATCGAAGCCGCGCTTACCTTTTAATACAACTTAACAAAAATAGCATCCAAGTATGGAAACATACAACACATGAACCAGAAAAGTTGAGAGTTGCGCTATCTTTAATGGTAGTCCTGAGCCTAGAAACGCCAAACAGCGGCATAAGGGCAAGAAAACGGTCCAAACAGGAGGCTGCCGATGATCCAGAGAACATCTGTCGGCAACGCACGCCCAGGCGATCCAAGCGACGCTTTTCGCGCTGATCTGCTGCCGCTGCGCGTGCCTCACGGTCATCAGCCTTGGCAGGCGACCCGCCGAAAAAAAGCGATCGTAACGCCGTCAGCCACGCCCGAGTTGCCGCTGCCGCCGCGTATGTCGCGCCACGCAGCGTTTCCTTGAACTTTTTCGCCGGCGCAAGAGCGAATTTTCGCGAAGTGGAAACTGGGCTGATCGCGAGCCTGCCGGACGGTGGAAGGAGGATGAAATGGACGTCCACGAATATCAGGCGAAAGAACTACTGGCCAATTTTGGCGTGACAATTCCACGTGGCGCTATCGCGTTTAGCCCTGATCAAGCGGTTTACGCCGCAACAGAGTTGGGTGGTTGGCACTGGGCGGTGAAGGCGCAAATTCACGCCGGTGGCCGCGGCAAAGCTGGCGGGATCAAACTCTGCAGGACTTATCACGAAGTCCATGAAGCCGCGCGCGCTCTGCTCGGCAAACGTCTTGTCACGGCTCAGACCGGTCCCGAAGGAAAGCCCGTTCAGCGCATCTATATCGAGGTGGCCGATTCCTATGAGAGGGAGCTTTATCTGGGATATGTCCTCGATCGAAAGGTGGAGCGGGTGCGTGTGATCGCGTCCCGTCACGGCGGGATGGAAATCGAGGAGATCGCCAGGACCGATCCGCGAGCCATCCTTCAGGTCGTTGTCGAACCCGCCGTCGGAATGCAGGCGTTTCAGGCGCGCGAACTGGCGTTTCAGCTCGGACTCAATATTAAGCAGGTGGCCCGCGCGGTGGCGACGATCATGAGCGCTTACCGGGCCTTCCGCGACTGCGACGCGACGATGCTCGAGATCAATCCGCTCGTGCTCACCAAGGACGATCGCATCATCGCACTCGATGCCAAGATGTCATTCGATGACAACGCACTGTTCCGGCGGAACAACGTGGCGGACCTGCACGATCCGTCTCAGCAAGACCCGCGCGAAGCACAGGCCGCAGAGCGCAATTTGAATTATATCGGCCTCGACGGCGAAATCGGCTGCATTGTCAATGGAGCCGGGCTGGCGATGGCAACGATGGACATGATCAAACATGCCGGCGGTAGTCCCGCCAACTTTCTCGATGTCGGCGGCGGCGCTTCTCCCGACCGCGTCGCGTCCGCTTTCAGGCTCGTGCTGTCCGACCGGAACGTGCGCGTGGTCCTTGTCAACATCTTCGCCGGAATCAACCGCTGTGATTGGGTGGCTCAAGGCATCGTGCAAGCCTGTCGGGAAATTTCAATCGGCGTTCCCCTCGTGGTGCGTCTTGCCGGGACTAATGTCGAAGCCGGTCGCAGGATCATCGCGGAGAGTGGCATACCGATCGTCAGCGCCGACACTCTAGCCGATGCTGCGCAAAAGGCTGTCGCCGCATGCAAGCTCGCGGCCACGACAACATGATCCGGGGGAGCGAGCGATGAGTATTCTCATTGATGAAAAAACTCCGATCGTCGTTCAAGGAATCACCGGCGACAAAGGCACTTTCCATACCAAGGAGATGATCGGCTACGGCAGCAACGTCGTCGGCGGCGTCACACCGGGCAAAGGGGGGACAACCCATCTCGGCTTGCCCGTCTTCGATACAATGAAGGACGCGGTGAAGGCGACTGGAGCGACGGCCAGTATCACCTTCGTGGCGCCCGCCTTTGCGGCGGACGCGGTCATGGAAGCCGCCGACGCCGGAATACGGCTTGTGTGCTCGATCACGGATGGGATTCCGGCACAAGACATGATCAGGGTGAAACGTTACCTGATGCGCTACCCGAAAGAGCGGCGCACCATGCTCGTTGGTCCCAACTGTGCGGGAATCATCAGCCCAGGAAAGGCAATGCTGGGGATTATGCCTGGGCATATTTACATTCGCGGCCGTGTCGGGGTCGTTTCGCGTTCAGGCACGCTTGGCTACGAAGCCGCATCGCAGATGAAAGCGGTTGGCAGCGGCATTTCGACGAGCGTCGGCATCGGCGGCGACCCAATCAATGGCAGTTCTTTCCTCGATCATCTCGCGCTTTTTGAACAGGACGACGACACCGAGGCGGTTCTGATGATCGGCGAGATCGGTGGGCCGCAAGAGGCGCAGGCCGCCGCCTGGATCAAGGACAATATGAGCAAACCGGTCGTGGGCTTTGTGGCAGGGCTGACCGCTCCAAAGGGTCGGCGCATGGGTCATGCCGGCGCGATAATTTCCGCCGTCGGCGACAGTGCGGCGGAAAAAACCGAAATCATGCGCTCCTACGGCCTGACAGTGGCGCCGAGCCCCGCTGAATTTGGCTCGACCATGATGCGGGTGTTGAGCGGGAGGAAAGCACACTTAATCCCGGCGTAGGAAATCAATTCCGGCGTGGTGCGCAGCGATTCCATGATCCAGACCGTCGAGCATTTGTCGGACGCAGAGCCGTTGGACGCAGAGCGGCCATCGGACAGGCCGCCGACCGCGACCATTGTCAAAGGGGAGGCTGACCTCCTATTCGATCTTCTCCTCGATGTCGCCCGCCGCCACCAGCCCGAGATCGAAGAGGTGCTCCGCGGTATTGCAACGACAAACGACTTCACTCCGGCGCTTATGGGACGTGCTCTGCAGGCTCAGGGGATCTGGTTTCAGCTCCTCTCGATCGCGGAGCAAGTCGCGGCAATGCGCCAGCGCCGGCAAATCGAAGGCACGCGCGGTCGCGACCGGCTGCGCGGGACATTTGACTATGTGCTAGCCGAGGCCTCCCGCTCCGGCGTTACCGCTGAAGCAATCCAATCCCGTCTCGCGACTCTGCGCATTCGGCCGGTGATCACGGCGCATCCAACCGAAGCAAAACGCGTCACCGTCCTTGAGAAGCATCGCAAAATTTATCTGTTGCTCAGGGAGCTTGACTCGTCGCGCTGGACGGCGCGGGAGCGCAGCAACCTTGTCGATGCGCTGCGAGACCAGATTGAGTTGCTATGGATAACCGGTGAACTGCGTCTTGAAAAATCCACGGTAGAACAGGAGGTCGCCTGGGGACTGCATTTTTTTGACGAGACCTTATTTGATGTCGTCCCCGAAATGCTTTCCTCTTTCGAACGGGCACTCCGCCAATACTATCCCGAAGGTTGTTTCGAAGTGACGCCGTTCCTCCAATTTGGCTCCTGGATTGGCGGCGATCACGATGGCAATCCCTTCGTGACCAATTCCGTGACGCGAAACACATTGCGCGAGCACGCGCTTGCCGGGATGTGTTACTACAAGCGCCGGCTGGCCGAATTGGCGCGTGCGTTGTCGATCAGCGAACGCTTTCAACCAATTCCGGACGATTTTAGAAGCGAACTCAATCGTCAGCTCGAAGCCAGCGGAGACCCGGCCGGGATTAGCGCCCGCAATCCCGGAGAGCCCTACCGGCAATATTTGACCTGCACACTCCACAAACTCGACGAGTCGATTCGATCAATACAGGGCAGGGGGAACGCGCGACCGCGTTACACCAACGCTGACGAGCTGATCGTGGAGTTGCGCATACTGGAAAAGGCCTTGCTCGATTCAAATTGCTCGTCGCTTGCCGTCAACCTTGTGCGCCCGGCGCGCTGGGCGGTCGAGATTTTCCGGTTCGGCACCGCGCGTCTCGATTTGCGAGAAAATACGACTCGTGCGACGCAAGCTCTGCAGGCGCTATGGCGCGCGACATCTCGAGACGGCGGCGAACCACCGGAACCCAGCTCTCAGGAATGGCAAGCTTGGCTGCTCGCCGAGCTTGCACGCGTGCGTCAAGGTGATCGCGCGCCCGCCGAAATGCCTCGCGAAGCCGAAGATACGCTGGCGATGTTCAGGCTGATTAGCGAGATGCGTCTTAAGCTCGATCGTGAAGCTTTCGGTAGTTTCATCCTGAGCATGACGCGTTCTGTTTCCGACATTCTTGGAGCCTATGTGCTGGCCAAGGAGGCGGGTCTCTTTCTCGACGCCGCTGGTGTCGAAATCTGTCCCGTACCGATTGTGCCTTTGTTCGAGACCATCGCCGATCTTCGCGCGGCGCCCGCGATCATGCGCTCCCTCCTGGAGATCCCATTGGTAAGACGCAGCGCGCGCTGGCAGGGGGGTGTCCAGGAAGTCATGATCGGATATTCCGATTCCAATAAGGACGGCGGCTTTGTGACGTCGAACTGGGAACTAGCCAAGGCGCAGTCGAAGTTAACCCGGCTCGGTGAGGAATCGGGGATTGCAATCGCTTTTTTTCACGGCCGCGGCGGTTCGGTCAGCCGAGGTGGCGCGCCGACCGGCCGCGCGATCGCGGCGCAGCCCGCAGGATCGATCCGGGGCCGTTTCCGCGTTACCGAACAGGGCGAAGTGGTCTCATTCAAATACGCCAACCGCGGCACCGCCGCCTACCAGATCGAACTCCTGGCCAGCAGCGTTTTCGAGCATGCACTGAAATCCGAACGCGAAGAAGCGCTGATTCCGAAAGCCGAATTCGACGATGCCATCGAAGCGATATCGGGCGCCTCCCACGCCGTTTACCACCGCCTCGTGAGCGATCCTAATCTTGTTGCTTACTTTCAGGCGGCAAGTCCGCTCGAGGAAATCTCACTGCTCAACATCGGGTCTCGGCCGGCCAGCCGGTTCGGCGGACAAAGCTTGGCCGATCTGCGCGCTATCCCGTGGGTGTTTGCTTGGGCACAGAATCGCCACGCGATTACCGGGTGGTACGGCGTGGGTAGTGGTCTAGCAAGCTTCGTCGAAGTTCGAGGTGAGCGCGGAAGGGCGCTGTTGGGCCGCATGTTCATGGAATCGCGGCTGTTCCGGCTCATCATCGACGAGGTGGAGAAGACTCTGGCCCTCGTCGATCTTTCCATCGCCGGTCAGTATGCGGGTCTCGTCGACGATAAGGCGCTACGCGGGGCGATCTTGTCGGCGATTGAAAGCGAATACATGCTGACTCGTGACGCGATCCTGCGCATCACCGGCGGCGAGGATATCGCGCAGCGCTTCCGAGAATATCGTGAGCGGCTCAACAGCCGATTACCCATCATCAATCAGGTCAATCGGCAGCAGGTTGAACTCCTGCGTCGCTTCCGCGCTGCGCAAAATAAGCAAGCGAAGGAGGAATTGAAGTCGGCCCTCCTGCTATCGATCAACTGCATCGCCGCCGGCCTCGGCATCACCGGCTGAATCCATGGGAAGGAGTTTATCATGAGTTTTACCCTCGTTGAGCAGGCGCGACCGCGGCTGCATCGCTCGGAACTGGCTGTCCCTGGATCGAATCCATCTCTTTTTGAAAAATCGGCAAAATCCAGGGCCGATATCATCTTCCTCGACCTCGAGGATGCCGTAGCCCCCAGCGACAAGGAGCAAGCGCGCCGCAATGTCATCGCGGCGCTCAACGAGGTCGAATGGGGGACCAAGACCATGATGCTGCGCATCAATGGTCTTGATACGCATTATATGTACCGTGACGTCGTCGACGTCGTCGAAGCCTGTCCGCGTCTCGACATGATACTCATCCCGAAAGTTGGGGTGCCCGCCGACGTCTATGCGCTCGACATGCTTGTGACTCAGATCGAGACCGCCAAAAAGCGCAAAAAGCACATCGGGTTTGAGGTGCTGATCGAGACCGCGCTGGGGATGGCCAATGTGGAGGCCATCGCGAAATCAAGCCCGCGGCTTGAGGCGATGTCATTCGGCGTAGCCGATTATGCAGCCTCGACGCGGGCACGCACCACCGTTATCGGCGGCGTCAATCCCGATTACGGTGTTTTGGCCGACAAGGATTCCGAGGGAGGGCGAAGCTACTTCTGGGCCGACCAGTGGCACGCGGCCCAAACGCGAATGCTGATCGCTTGCCGGGCGTACGGCTTGCGGCCGATCGATGGGCCGTTCGGCGACTTTTCGGATACCGATGGGTATCTCGCCGCGGCAAAACGCGCGGCCGTGCTCGGCTATGAAGGTAAATGGGCGATCCACCCATCGCAAATTGAGCTCGCGAACCAGGTCTTCACGCCGTCGAAAGCGGAACTGACCAAGGCGCGGCGGATATTGGAGGCAATGGACGAGGCCGCGAAGGAAGGAAAAGGCGCGGTGTCGCTCGACGGCAGGCTCATCGACATCGCCAGTATTCGGATGGCAGAAGCCTTATTGAACAAGGCGAATGCCGTAGCGGCGCCGTAGACTCGATTTCTGGTGCTGCCGGAAAGGATTGAACTTTCGACATCTCCCTTACCAAGGTAGCATGCGATACGCATGATGCTGTCGAAAGTCATGCTGATTCTACTTTCGTCGATGCCGTGTCCCCTAGTTTTCCCCCAGCTTCGAGCCAGGGCAGATTGTCTATCGTCTGCGCAAGTTCGCCG
>DASPTX010000087.1:0-63311 GCA_035623195.1 Xanthobacteraceae bacterium
CTTCCTTGCTCCCGCGACCGGCAGCCGGAGGCGAAACCGGCGATGCCCGCTCTCCACGGGCGACGCGGCTTAAAGCAACGACGGAAGGGCTTTTTTGGTTACTGCCGGCGCGAATGCCGGGGACACCGAAAGGGCTTGTCCATCTTTGCCAACAGTGCGGAACGGGGTTTCCCTAATCCGGACCGAGGCAGCAATCACAGCGACGCGAGGTGCTCGCACTGGTGCGGCACCGCAAGCGCCGCAGGAGGTTCACTCTCGGCGGCTACGCCGCCGGCCGGATTAGGAGCTCGGTGAAATGACCGCACGCATCCGCGAATTCCTCAAGCGTCGTACCGATATCGGACCCTGCCTCGTCGTCGACCTCGACGTCGTTCGCGAGAATTATCAAAACTTCGCCAAGGCGCTGCCGGACACGAAGGTGTTCTACGCCGTGAAGGCCAATCCGGCGCCGGAAATCCTCAAACTCTTGGTTGGCCTCGGCTGCTTCTTCGACGTGGCCTCGATCGCCGAGACCCACGCGGTGCTCGCCGCCGGCGCCACGCCGGACCGCATCTCCTACGGCAACACCATCAAGAAGGAACGCGAGATTGCCGAAGCCTTCAAGCTCGGCGTCACGCTATTCGCGGTCGACTGCGAGGCCGAGGTCGAGAAGGTCGCGCGCGCCGCGCCCGGGAGCCGGGTGATCTGCCGCATCCACTGCGACGGATCCGGTGCGGAATGGCCGCTATCGCGCAAATTCGGCTGCGAGCCCGTCTATGCCGCCGACATCTTGGAGCTCGCCCACAAAAGCGGCCTCATCGCCCACGGCATTTCCTTCCATGTCGGCTCCCAGCAGCACAATGTCGAAGCCTGGGACCGGGCGCTCGCTTCGGCGGCGGCGATTTTCCGCGCCTGCGCCGAGCGCGGCATCGGGCTTGCCATCGTGAATCTCGGCGGCGGCTTCCCGGCGCGCTATGTGCGCAAGACGCCGAAGCTCGAATCCTACGGTAAGGCGATCTTCAAGGCGCTGCGCAAGCATTTCGGCAACAACCTGCCGAATACATTCGTGGAGCCCGGTCGCGGCCTGGTCGGCAATGCCGGCGTCATCGAGGCCGAGGTGGTGTTGATCGCCAAGCGCAGCCCCGAAGACGAGGTGCGCTGGGTTTATCTCGATATCGGCAAGTTCCACGGGCTCGCCGAGACCATCGGCGAATCGATCCGCTATCCGATTCGCACCACGCACGATCGCGACGAGATGGCGCCTTGCATCATCGCCGGCCCGACCTGCGACTCGGTCGACGTGCTTTACGAGAAGACGCCCTATCCGTTGCCGGTTTCGCTCGCCATCGGCGACAAGGTGCTGATCGAGGCCGCGGGCGCCTATACCGCCACCTATTCCTCGGTCGGCTTCAACGGCTATCCGCCGCTTCGGCAATACGTGATCTGAGCGTCTTCCTTGAGGCATGATCTTTTTCGGAAAAACCGGTTTCCACCCTGGATCGGTGTCCGACGCAGGTTTTTCCGCGGATCATGCCCTAACTCAGGCGAGGTCGATGATGCCGGCCTCGCCCGCCTCCGTGCCCCAAGCGAGCAATCGTCCGTCGGCGCTCCAGACGAGCGCGGTTACGGGCGCGTCGCCCGGTCTCTTGGCTAAGATTTCCGCGCCGTCGTCGATCCGCGCCAGGAGAATGAGACCGTTGCCGTAACCCGCGGCGACAATGTCGTTGCGGGGATGGCAGGCGACCACCTCGATGCGTCGTCCCGACGGCGTCAATAGGCGCGGCATCTTGCCCATCGGGCCGTCCTTGGCCTGGAACGGCCACAGCACGAGCTGCGCGGCTCCGGAGGTGACAAGCCACTGGCCGCCCGCGCTCCAGGACAGCGACATGACGCGTGCGGCATAGCCGGTCATGCGCATGTGCTGGCCGTCGGCCAGCCGCCAGCCGTGCAGCATCGGCTCTTGCATGGCGGTGACCAGGAAACGGCCGTCGGGGCTTATGGTCACGCCCAGATGCGAGCCTTTCCATTCCAGCTTTTCCGGAGCCGCTCCGGACGCGTTGGGAAACCAAAGCGTGGCGCCGTTGTAATGCGCGATCGCAAGCCGGAATCCCTTCGGGAAGAAGGCGAGCCCGCCGACCGTGGACGGCGCCTCGAAGCTGCGCAATTCCTTTGCCTGCACGAACGCGCTTTTGCCCGCGGACCACGCGATCGCGCCGTCCGGGCCGAGCGCGATGTGATCGATCCAGCGATGTTTGGGATCGCTCGCCAAGAGGCGGGTCTCGCCATTGGCATCGGTGGCGGCGACTTTGCCGTCATCGCCGCCGCTAACGATGCGCGCGCCGTCGGCGGCGCTGGCGAGGATCGCGCCGCCATGGGCGGCGACGCGCCGGGTTGAGCCATCCCACGCCGCGAGCACGATTGCTTCGTCACCGAGAACAAAAGCGGCAGTGGGCCCGAGAAAATGCGCGCCGACGATGCCGCCGCCGGCAGCGAAAGGCCGCGTGCGTTCGACCACGGAGGGCGTATCGCCGCCTTTGTCGGCCATCGGTCATTGCTCCCCTGTCATGCCGGGCGACAGCGGCTGATGTCCCGCGTCACGCGGGCGATCGCAAAATTACTTGGCGATGCAGTTGTCGAAACCTTCGGTGATCAATTTGCCCGGCAGGTTGCGGCCGATGAAAACGATGCGGCTTTCGCGCTTCTCGTTCTTTTCCCACGCCCTCTGATGGTCGCCGTCGAGAATCATGTGCACGCCCTGAAAGACAAAGCGCTGATCGTCGTTCTTGAAGGCGAGAATGCCCTTGCAGCGCAAAATATTCGGACCTTCTTTCTGGACGAGATCCTGAACCCAGGGGAAAAACTTGTCGGGGTCGAGCGGCCTGTCGGTGCGCAGCGAGATCGATTGCATCTCTTCGTCGTGGTAATGCTTCAATCCGCCGTGCGCATGCGCGTGCTTATGGTCGTGATCGTGACGATGGTCGTGCTCGTGACCGTGCTCACGGTCATGGTGATGATCGTGTTCATCGTCGTCGAGAAATGCCGGTTCCAGATCGAGAATCCGATCGAGATCGAAGGCGTTGCGGTCCAAAACCGCATCCAAGGGAATCTGGGCGCGCTCGGTTTTATGCAGCTTGGCATAAGGATTGATGCCGCGGATGCGTGCTTCGATGTCGCTTAATTCTTCGGGCGAGACGAGATCGGTCTTGTTGATCAAGATTACGTCGGCAAAGGCAATTTGGTTCTTCGCTTCCGGCGCATCTTTGAGCCGTTCGTTGAGCCACTTGGCGTCCGCGACCGTGACGACCGCGTCAAGCTTGGTCTTGCGTCCGACATTCTCGTCCACGAAGAAGGTCTGGGCGACCGGGGCGGGATCCGCCAGTCCCGTCGTTTCGACGATGATGGCATCGAATTTTCCCTGCCGCCGCATCAATCCATCCAGGATGCGCACGAGGTCGCCACGCACCGTGCAGCAGATGCAGCCATTGTTCATCTCGAACACTTCCTCGTCGGCGCCCACCACGAGATCGTTGTCGATGCCGATCTCGCCGAATTCATTGACAATCACGGCGTATTTCTTGCCGTGTGGCTCGGATAGGATGCGGTTGAGCAAGGTCGTCTTGCCCGCGCCGAGATAGCCGGTCAGCACAGTTACGGGGACTTTTTCGGACGAAGATCGTTCGGACATGCGGGCCCTCCTGCCCGGCTATATAGGCGATCCTGCGCGCGCTCAAAACCCCGGACATGTTGAGGTGTTTAAGCCTCAAGATGCCGCCGCGGCAAAGCGAGCCAAATCAGACCGCCAAAGGGGCCGAACGCGACCGACAAGGCATAGATGAACCCTGCGGCGAGAATGATTGCCGGTCCGGACGGCAAATTCGCGTGGTAGGAGAGGAGGAGCCCGGCATAGCCGGAAATCGCCGCGCTCGCGACCGCAACCGCCATCATACCGGTCACGTCGCGTGCCCAGAACCGCGACGTGATCGCGGGCAGCATCATGATGCCGACAGCGAGCAGCGTGCCGAGCGCCTGAAAGCCGCCGACGAGGTTGAGAACCACAAGCCCGAGAAAGGCCGCATGCGCGGGTCCGCCGGCGCGGCTGACCGATCGCAGAAATCCGGGATCGACGCAATCGAGAACCAGCGGCCGCCAGATCAGCGCGAGCACGATCAGGGACACCGAGGCGATTCCCAGAACGAGGAGCAGCGCGGCGTTGTCGATGGCGAGCACCGAGCCGAACAGAAAATGCATCAGGTCGATATTGCTGCCCTTGAGCGAGACGATGGTCACGCCGAGCGCGAGCGAAATGAGAAAGAAGGCGGCAAGCGATGCGTCCTCCTTCAACGACGTCGATCGCGAGATCAAGCCGGCGCCAATCGCGATCAGAAACCCCGCGATCAGCCCGCCGCCGGCCATGGCGAACAGGCTCAATCCGGCGAGCAGAAACCCGATCGCCGCGCCCGGCAGGATGGCATGCGCCATCGCGTCGCCGATCAGGCTCATGCGACGCAGCATCAGAAATACGCCGATTGGCGGCGCGCCGACGGCAAGCGCGAGCATGCCGACCAAAGCGCGGCGCATGAATTCGAAATCCGAAAACGGAGTGATGAAGGTGTCGAACAGCATCGGCCCGGGCAAAAGTCTACTCCGCAGCCACCGCGCAAGCTACGGCGCTCTCGTCGAAGGCTTCGCACATGCGGCGCGCTTTGCTCAGATTGTCGGATGTCAGCACCTCGTGCGTCGGGCCCCAGGCAACCGGTTCGCGGGCGAGCAGCAACGTTTCCGGGAAGACAGCCTTGACGAGATCGATGTCGTGAAGGGCGGCGAGCACGGTGCGCCCCTCGCCGTGCCAGCGCCGCACCAGTTCGACGAGATCGGTGGAGGTCTTGGCATCGATCGCGGCGAACGGCTCGTCAAGCACGATGACGCGGGCGTCCTGGACTAAGAGGCGTGCGAACAGCATGCGCTGCATTTGTCCCCCCGACAGCGTGCCGATCGTGCGCCCTTCGAAGCCGGTCAAGCCGACCCCGGCGATCGCCGCCTCGATGGCGTGATAATCATTGCCGCCGATGCCGCCGAACAGGCCGCGTGCGCGCCACAGTCCCATCGCCACCATATCGTAGACGCTGATCGGAAAGGACCGGTCGATATCCGGGATCTGGGGCAGATAGGCGATATCGCGCACATCGATGCCGTCATGCTCGATCGAGCCGGCGAGCGGCTTGAGCATGCCGACGATTCCCTTGAATAGAGTCGACTTGCCCGCGCCATTGGGGCCGACGATCGCGATCAGCGCGCCATTTTTCACGGCGCCGTCGAGGTGATGCACGGCGGGATGACGTTCATAGCCCAGAGTGAGGTTGCGAAATTGCATTTCCGGCATCGCTTCCTCCGCGATCAGCGCGTTGCCCACCAGAATGCCGTCCAGATCAGCGCAATCAGGACGCCGGCCACCGCAATCCGCTGTGGCGCCGAAAGCCGCAACAACGACGGCGCGATGACCGAAGCCGGATGTGGCGTATCCTCATGATGGTGGTGGTGGCTCATGGAAAAAGTCACGCGCGATGAGAGCTTGGCGATTAGAGCTTACCGACAATGTTATAATATAACATCATGCGCGCCGTGCACTACCCGCCGCCGGATCGTATGTCGTTGCGCACGGCGGGCGCTGTGCGTAAGGCAAATCGCGCGGCCTATTGCCAAGCATCGTGCTCTTCTTGATATGGTTTTGACATGACCGACCAAAAACCGCGCGTGCTCTGCGTCGGCG
This sequence comes from Xanthobacteraceae bacterium, assembly GCA_035623195.1. Taxonomy (GTDB): domain Bacteria; phylum Pseudomonadota; class Alphaproteobacteria; order Rhizobiales; family Xanthobacteraceae; genus BOG-931. Next base: position 5,747 of record DASPTX010000087.1, read on the forward strand.
AAGTTTTGATCGAATTGACGCGTGGAGCGGAAGGCCTTTTCGCGCCGTTCTGTGGCGGCGACGCTTTCAACGCCGCCATCTATCTGGCCCGCGCCGGCCTCGATGTCGGCTTTGCCAGTGCGGTCGGCAACGACCCCTATTCCGACGGCATCGTCGCGCTGGCGGCCGCCGAACAAGTCTCTTCCGCTCTGATCTTGCGCGTTCCGGGCCGGCTCCCCGGACTATGTCTGATCGAGCGCAATCCATCCGGCGAACGCGTTGTAACCCGCTGGGACGAAACCGCGCCGGCGCGCGAACTGTTCGAGCTTCCCGATTGGGTGCGAATTGCCGAAAGCCTGATCGCGGCGCGCCTTATTTATTTTTCAGGCATTACGCTTTCGCTTTACTCGAATAACGGGCTCGGCCGCCTTTTCGCCGCCCTTGAAGTCGCGCGCCAGCATGGCGCTAAGGTCGCCTTCGACGGCAATTTTCGGCCGGCCGGCTGGAAGGGAAACCTGGCGCGCACGCGCGCGGTCTTCATGGAGGCGCTCAAGCGCGTGGACATCGCACTGCCGACTTACGATGACGAGGCCGTGCTGTGGGGCGATCCCAGTCCCGAAAGCACGGTCGCGAGGCTGCAGGCCTTCGGCATCGGCGAGATCGTGGTCAAGAACGGTCCTAACAGCGCGCTCGTCGCCGGACCGGGAATCCAGGAATTCGTGCCGGTGCCGGAAGTGGTGGTTCCGGTCGATCCGACCGCGGCGGGCGACGGCTTTAATGCCGGCTATCTCGCCGCACGGCTCGCGGGCGGCGATCCGGCGCAGGCCGCGATCGCGGCGCACCGGCTTGCCGCCGATGTTCTTCGCCATCCCGGCGCGCTGCTGCCGCGCGTTAACATTGCAATGCATTGACCGGAATCGCCGTTGAATGAACTCCATTACCGCAGCCTCGGCCATAACCTGGGTTATTGCGGCGTTGGCGACGGCGGGAATTGTCATTCGGCCCTGGCATCTGCCGGAGGCCATTTGGGCGCTCGCCGGAGCGGTGTTGCTCGTCGTAAGCGGCCTGTTATCGTGGCGCGACGCACTGGCCGGAGCGGCAAAGGGAATCGACGTTTATTTTTTCCTGACGGGGATGATGCTGCTTGCCGAACTCGCGCGGCAAGAAGGCTTATTCGATTGGCTGGCGGCCAAAGCCACGCTCCTCGCCCGGGGTTCCCCGTTGCGCTTATTCGCGTTGATTTTCGGCGTCGGAATCGTCGTAACGGCATTCCTTTCCAATGACGCAACCGCCGTTGTTCTCACCCCGGCTGTCGCCGCCGTGGCCAAGGCCGCCGGCGCCGCAAAGCCGCTACCGTACTTGTTAATCTGCGCCTTCGTCGCCAATGCCGCGAGTTTCATATTGCCGATCTCCAATCCCGCCAATCTCGTGATCTACGGATCGCATATGCCGCGGCTCCTGCAATGGCTGCCGCGCTATTTGCCGGCTTCCGTATTGGCGATCGCTGCAACATATGTCGCGCTACGGTTTAGCCAACGCAAACACTTGCGGGAAACACTCGCCACAAGAATCGCGGTTCCCGCCTTGAACGGCGGGGCGCGCCTTGCGGCTGCCGGCATCGCCGCCGCGACGATCATCTTACTCACAGTATCCGCGCTCGGCTTCCAACTCGGATTGCCGACATTTTTGGCGGGCGCGGTCACCGCGCTGATCGTGTTCTGGCGACCGGCATGCCATCCTTTCGAAACCCTCAGAAATATTCCGTGGGGGATTCTTCCGCTGGTCGCCGGCCTGTTCGTGCTGGTCGCGGGACTTGAAAACAGCGGCGCCAGCATCGCGCTTGCGAATGCTCTCCAACAGCTGAACCAGCATTCGGCAAGTCTTGCGGCATGGCTTTCTGGAATTTTGATCGGTATCGGCTGTAATCTCGTGAACAATTTGCCCGCGGCTTTGCTGGCCGGCAGCGTTCTCGGGATGGCTCACGCACCGGGTGACGTTCACGCTGCCGTACTGATCGGCGTCGATCTAGGGCCGAACCTTTCAATAACCGGATCGCTCGCCACGATCTTGTGGCTTGCCGCCCTGCGCCGGGAAGGATTGATCGTCGATGGGTGGACCTTCTTGAAGCTTGGCGCCATTGTGATGCCCCCGGCATTGGTCTTGGCGCTTGCGGGGGTTTCGGCTTTCAGCTGAGATCCCCGACAAAGCGGCCCCTTGACCCGCGCGCCGGCCTGCTTGGCCCGATCCTTCATTCGCGCTATGGAAAGAACAAGAGAAACCTTGGTTCTGACGGCCCAACATGGCCGCACGGGAGGAGTTTATGAAGTATCCAGCGCTCAAATGGTTGGCCTTTGCGCTCGCCGGCATGTTGCTCATCGCCTGGGGCAAGCCGGCATTGGCCGATCCGATCATCATCAAATTCAGCCACGTCGTCTCACCCGACGCGCCCAAGGGCAAGGCGGCGCTCTTGTTCAAGCAGCTCGCCGAAAAATACACCGACGGCAAAGTGACGGTCGAAGTCTATCCGAACTCGTCCCTCTACAAGGACAAGGAGGAGCTCGAAGCCTTGCAGCTCGGCTCGGTCCAGCTCTTGGCGCCCTCCATTTCCAAATTCGGCCCCCTTGGCGTCAAGGAGTTCGACGTCTTCGATCTGCCGTTCCTGATGAGCGACGATACGCATGCCCGGCAGATGATGGCGAGCCCGATGATGGGCGAGCTCAACAAGAAGCTGGAGGATAAAGGCGTCGAACCGCTCGCTTATTGGGACAACGGCGCCCACGTCTACACCGCCAACGTGCCGCTGATCGCGCCGGACGATTTTCGCGGCCTGAAGATGCGAATCCAGGGCAGCAAGGTGCTTGACGCGGTGGCGCGCGAACTCGGCGCCATTCCGCAGATCATCGCCTTCGGCGAGCTCTATCAGGCCTTGCAGACCGGCGTCGTCGACGGCGAGGATAACGTGCCGTCCAATATTTGGACGCAGAAATTCTACGACGTGCAAAAATATCTGACCGTCTCGCACCACGGCCGTCTGACCTATTCGCTCATCACCAACAAGAAATTCTGGGATTCGCTGCCGGCCGATGTTCGTCCGGGGCTCGATCGCGCGGTCAAGGAATCGACCGATTTCTTCAACGAGACCGCGGCCAAGGACAATGCGGATGCGCTCGAACAGATCAAGGCGAGTGGCAAGGTGCAGATGCATGTTCTCAGCGACACCGAAAAGCAGGCCTGGATCGCCAAGCTGATGCCTGTGCACAAGGAAATGCAAAGCCGGTTCGGCAAGGACTTCATCGACAGAATCTACAAGGCATCGGGCTTCGTACCGCCGCAGTCGTAAAGCTCTTTAGTCCCTTCCCGCGTCCGGGAAGGGACTGGCCCGTGGGGGACGCCGGGTGCTCGACCGTATTCTGAACCGGCTCGAAGAGTGGATCATTGCCACGCTGATCGGCGCGGCGACGGTTCTGACCTTTGTCGCGGTGGTTCATCGCTACGGCGCCAGCAATTCAGCCAATCTCGCCAGGTGGGCCGGCGTGCACCACCTCTCGCTGCTCAAAGACGCGGCCAATGCCGTCTATTTCTGGCTCGCCTCGATCAATCTTTCCTGGGCGCAGGAGCTCGCCACCTACATGTTTGTCTGGATGGCGAAGTTCGGCGCGGCGCTCGGCGTGCGCACCGGCATCCATGTCGGCGTCGATGTCTTCGTTAATAGACTGACGCCCGCGGCGCGCAAGCCCGTGATCGTCTTTGCGATGCTTTGCGGCGCGCTCTTCACCGGTGTTATCGGCACGCTTGGCGCGGTTTATGTATACGAACTCGACCCGGACGAGGTCTCGCCGGAGCTCGAATGGCCGAGCTGGATGATTTATCTCGCCATCCCGCTCGGCTCCTACCTGATGTGTTTCCGGTTTTTGCAGGTGATGTGGCGCTTCCTTAAAACCGGCCGCGTGCCGCATCAAGGCCATGGTCTCGACTACGAGCATCCGGACGACGCAGCGCCGGCTGTGGCGCCGGAGGCCACGCGATGACCGCGCTGTTGCATGCGTCGAAGCCCGCAGCGCCGAGTCCGGTCAATGCCGCCATTACCGCGACTCTGATCGTCGCCGTTCCGATCGCGCTTGCGCTCGTCTGCTTTGCCGCGCGGCTTCACATTATCGAACTGTCGCACACCGTGCGCGCCGAGCTGTTGTTCGCGCTCTTGCTCGGGCTGATGGCGTCCGGAATGCCGATTTCGATCGCGCTCGGCCTGTCCGTGCTGACCTATTTGTTCATCCTTTCCGATGTCGACCCAAAGATGGTCGGCCTGAAATTGTTCACCAGCATCGACCGTTTCGAGATCATGGCGATCCCGTTCTTCATTCTGGCGGGAAACTTTCTCACCGCCGGCGGCGTGGCGCGGCGGATGATCGACTTCGCGACCTCGCTGATCGGCCATTGGTACGGCGGCCTCGGACTCGCCGGCGTCGTCGCTTGCGCGCTCTTTGCGGCGATCTCCGGCTCTTCGGTCGCGACCGTGGTCGGCATCGGCTCGATCATCCTTCCGGCGCTGATGCAGCAGGGCTATCCGCCGCGCTTTTCCGCGGGCGTGATCGCGACCTCCGGCGCGCTCGGCATTTTGTTCCCGCCCTCGATCAATCTCGTCATCTATGCGGTGGCGACAAGCGGCATGCAGCCGCGCGGCCCGGGCGGCGCCGTGGTCGATTCCGCTTCAATCGGCCAATTGTTCATCGCCGCCTTGGTGCCGGGTCTCATTCTTTCGGCCATGCTCGGCGCCACGACCTGGTATCGCGCCTGGCGCAACGACTATCCGCGGATGAAACGCGCCGATTGGCGTGAATGCTGGCGCACGTTTCGCGAAAGCGTTTGGGGCCTGCTTCTCATCCTTCTGGTGCTCGGCGGCATCTATTCGGGCCTGTTCACGCCGACCGAGGCGGCCGCGGTCGCCGCCGTCTATGCCTTCGTCATCTCGGTCTTCGTCTACAAAGGCTTGCCGCTCTCGGAAGTGCCGGCGGTGCTGCTCAAGGCGGCGTCGATGAGCGCGATGATCCTCTACATCATCACCAATGCCGCGGTGTTCTCCTGGCTGCTCACCTCCGAGCAGATCCCACAATCGATGGCCGAATGGATGACCGCCCAAGGCTTCGGCATCGTCGCTTTCCTTTTGGTCACCAATGTCGTGCTGCTCGCCGCCGGCAATTTCATGGATCCGGCCGCCATCACGCTGATCATGGCGCCGATCCTGTTTCCGATGGCAGCGGCGCTGGGCGTGCATCCGGTGCACCTCGGCATCCTCATGGCCGTGAACATGGAGGTCGGGCTGTGTCACCCGCCGGTCGGGCTCAATCTCTATGTGGCCGCCGGAATTACCAAGATGGGCATCACCGAGCTTACGATTGCCGTGCTGCCGTGGCTCGTCACCATGCTGATCTTCCTGGCGATGGTCACCTACATCCCGGCCATTTCGCTGTGGCTGCCGCACGCGCTGGGGATGTTGTGAGTAGTTAGTTATCCTTGGAAATCTTGGGGACGCAGCTCGATTGGCGTGCCGTGCGGAGTGCGCGCGCAGGCCCGCTGCCAGGCATCGCGGGTGCGCGCCAGCGCGGCCGGGTCGGTGACGCCTTTTTCGGCGAGAATGCGTTCGAGTGTCGCAAGCCAATGGTGGTAATAAGTGTCGCCGGTGTCAGGATCGCCCGCGGCTTGCGCCTTCTTGATTTCGTCACCGAGCGTTGCGGCCCATTCCTTCCACGTGAATAGGCCCCGCTCATTGAGCGAGACCGCGAGCGCGAACGCCTCCGCCTCCCACGGCGCGCGGAAAACCGGGCCGTGCTCGTTGCGCGGAATGCTTACGTCGTCATTGCGGCCGCGCGAGCGGAGCGAGCGAGAGCCGGAATCCATAATCGCGATCCTTTCAAATCAATGTATGTGAAAGATCAACCCAGCCTGGATTTCTGCCTTCGATGAGCTGAATTTTCCATTCGCGTCTCTACTTCTTCAACTGCTTCTCTCGGGCTATTGCCGAGAGAGGATCGTCGAAGATCTCGAAATAGGCGAGCTTATGCACATCGTATCGCCTCGTGAAGCCTCGAACCGCTTTCAGCTTGTGCTGATAAGCACACCGAATGAGCTCACTCGTAACGCCCACATAAAGTGTCCCATGCTTTCGGCTCGCCAAGATGTAAACGAAGTACTGTTTATTCATTTGCGGCTGTCATTCCGGCCGAGCGAGCGAAGCGAGGGAGAGCCGGAATCCATAATCGCGACCCTCCTGGTTCGGTGACTATGGGTTCCGGCTCTCGGTTCACTCGGCCGGAACGACGGCGCGGCTGTCATTGCGGCTGCGCGAGCGGAGCGAGCGAGAGCCGGAATCCACAATCGTGATCCTCTCGGTTCGGCGGCTGCGGGTTCCGGCTCTCGTTTCACTCGGCTGGAACGACGCCGGCAATCATGCCGGCTCCAAATAAGGTTCGAACGCCTCGATAGACACTTGTAGCGAGGGTTCCGCGCTTTCGCCCCACAATTCGCGGCCTTCGAACCGCACGGTGTAAAGCCATTGCGGATCCTCGCCTTTGCCGATCGCGACGGTGTCGGGAAAAACATGGCAGCCGCGCAGCGCCTCGACCACGCCAACGCGCCCGCGCGCGTAACGCGGCAGACGGGTATGCGACGCGGGGTGGATGTTCTTGGTGTGCACGCGGTCGCCCGGCTTAAACCGCGCCGGCGCTTTGGCCGGCCGGGTGAACGAGCCGCGCGTGATCGTGTTGGGGACCTCGGTCGCCGTCAGTTTGCGCTTGAGCGTCTTGCCGGGCCGCAACGCATGGCCGGCCGCAAGCTCGTCCGGTCCGGCAAGGCCGGTCTCGGCAAGCTGCTTTTCCATGCCCAATTCCCACTTTTTGTAATACGAGCTGGCGAGATAAATATCGGGCGGCAGTCGCTCGCGGGCGAAACGGGATTGATCGATGGTCCAGACGCCCGTGTAACTCATCGCGCGATAGAGCGCGTAAAGGCGCCTTTCCCAGTCGCTGTGGAAGACCGGCTCGTTCGCTTCAGGCTCGACTTTACCGAAGCCGTGCATGCCCCCCATGTCGTGAACGCCGTCCATCACAAAACCTCGCTGGGGGCTTTGGGCAGTCCGGTACCGATCATGCTGTCACGCGTCACGAGGCTCGCGAGCTTTTCCTCGCTCCAGCCTTCGGTGCCGGCAGGCCGCATCGGCAACACGATGAAGCGCGTCTCGGCCGTCGAGTCCCAGACGCGAATTTTCGTATCGGCCGGCAGCGTCACGCCGAAGTCGGCGAGCACGCCGCGCGGATCGTTGACGGCGCGCGACCGATAGGGCGACGATTTGTACCAGACCGGCGGCAGTCCCAGCACTTCCCACGGATAGCAGGAGCACAGCGTGCAGACGATCATGTTGTGCAGTTTCGGCGTGTTCTCGACCGCGATCAGGTGATCGCCGACACGGTTGACGACCCCGAGCGTTAGCACCGCCTTGGTCGCGTCGTCGAGCAGAGCGCGCTTGAACGAGGGATCGCTCCACGCCTTGGCGACGGCGCGCGCGCCGATATGCGGCCCGATCTTGGTCTCGTAGGCTTCGATAATAGGGTCGAGCGCGGCCGGGTCGATATAGCCCTTCTCGGTCAGTACGGTCTCCAGCGCCCGCACGCGCAATTGCATTTCGGATAGCTCCGATCCGTGCTCGTCGTGATCGTGATGATGGTCGTGTTCTTCCGGCATGATTGTTGTCCGACTTGATTTTCCGATTTGGCTTTTCCCGAGATGGCCCGTTTTCCGTTCCCGAATAGGCTATAAAAAACATTATAGTATGGCCAAAACCCATGCGAAACACGATCGCGCGCCTCGCCGACGGAATCGACCGCATCACCGCGGGCGTCGGACGCTGGGCGGTGGGGTGTTCGCTCTACATCGTGATTGCCGAATTCGCCGTCGTCGTCATGCGCTACGCGTTGGGCCTCGGCTCCATCCGCCTGCAGGAATCGGTGATCTACGCGCATGCCGCTTTGTTCATGCTGGCCGCAGCCTGGACTTTTCAGGAAGACGGCCATGTCCGGGTGGACATTTTCTATATTCGCGCGACGCCGCGCATCCGCGCGCTGATTGACCTCCTCGGCGCGGTTTTCTTTCTCTTGCCGTTCACCGTGACGCTCATGATCGTGGCGCTGCCTTATGTGGAGCGTTCGTGGTCCATCCTCGAAGGCTCGCCGCAGCCGAGCGGCCTGCCCTTCGTCTATGTGCTCAAGACCTTGATTCCGCTGTTCGCCGTTCTCCTTGGCCTGCAAGGCGTGGCGCAGGCGATGCGTGCCGTACTGGTTTTGAGCGGCGCACCCCGGCAACCGTCGCATTGATCGCCGGATCGACCATGGGCGAGACGCTTGCGGTGGCGATGGTGCTTGCGGTCTGCGCACTTCTGCTCGTCGGCTATCCCGTCGCCTTGACGCTCGCGGGCGTCTCGCTCTTCTTTGCCGCCATAGGCGCGGCTTCGGACGTCATGGACTTCGCGCTTCTTGGCGCGCTGCCGGAACGCATTTTCGGCGTGATGACCAACGACGTGCTGCTCGCCATCCCGCTGTTTATTTTCATGGGCGTGATGCTGGAGCGCTCGCGCATCGCCGAGGAGCTTCTGGAAACCATGGGCCGGCTGTTCGGCGTTTTGCCGGGCGGTCTCGGCCTCTCGGTCGTCATCGTCGGGGTGCTGCTCGCCGCGGCCAAAGGCGTGGTCGGCGCCACCACCGTGACGATGGGATTGATCGTGCTGCCGACCATGTTGCGTCACGGTTACGACAAGGCGCTGGCGGCCGGTACGGTCGCGGCCACGGCGACGCTGGCGCAAATCTTCCCGCCGGCGACCGTGCTCGTGCTGCTCGGCGATCAGCTCAGCAATTCCTACCAGGCGGCGCAACTGGCGCAGGGCAATTTCGCGCCGCAGACGGTGACCGTCGCCGATCTCTTCGCCGGCGCGATATTTCCGGCCTTCGTGCTGGTCCTCTTCTACATGCTTTATCTGATCGGCGTGGCGGCCGTGACGCCGCGAAAATCCCCGGCGATTGCGCCCGATCCACATGCGCCAAAAGGCTTTGCCCTGGCGCGCCGGCTGCTCGCCGTTCTCGTTGCGCCGATTGCGCTCATCCTCGCCGTCCTCGGTTCCATTCTCGGTGGCGTCGCGACGCCGACGGAGGCTGCGTCGGTCGGCGCGATCGGCGCGATCCTCCTTGCGGCGCGCAAAACCGGCGCCAAGGGTCTCCTCATTCCGGTGATGGTCCGCACGACGCAGATCGTAAGCATGATCTTCGTCATACTGATCGGGGCGACGGTGTTCAGCTTGGTGTTCCGCGGCCTCGGCGGCGATGGTCTGGTTCATCGCGTGCTCAACAATCTGCCGGGCGGGGTCGCCGGCGCGACGCTTGCGGTCATGGCCGCGATTTTTCTCCTCGGCTTCGTGATGGACGCCTTCGAGATTATCTTCGTCGTCGTGCCGATCGTTGCGCCCGTCCTGCTGCAGATGCCCGGCGTCAATCCGGTTTGGCTCGGCATGATGATGGCGGTGAATTTGCAAACCTCTTACATGCACCCGCCGCTCGGCCCGACCTTGTTCTATCTGCGCGGCGTCGCGCCGCCCGAAGTCACGACCCGAGATATTTATATCGGCATTATTCCCTTCGTCCTCATTCAGCTCGTCATGCTGCTTGCGCTATGGTTCGTGCCGGGGCTTGCGACCTGGCTGCCGCATCGCCTTTATGGGTCGTGACGGGCCGCAGAGCCGCGCGTTAGTGACGGCGGAAGGAGAAACTATGTCGGCTGCGCAAATCTTCGATCTCCACGGCAAAGTGGCGCTGGTGACGGGCGCATCGAGCGGTCTTGGCGCGCGTTTCGCCGAAGTTCTGGCCGAGAACGGCACAGCGGTCGTGCTGGTGGCACGCCGGGCGGACCGGCTCGCGGCGTTGCAGGCGCGGATCGAAAAGTCCGGCGGTCAAGCCATCGCCGCGGCGGCGGATGTTCGCGATCGGCGGGCGATAGCGTCGGCATTCGACGCCGCCGAGAAGAAATTCGGCACGGTGACGATCCTCGTCAACAATGCCGGCGTGGTGCAGGCCGGCCGCGCCGTAGAGCTTGCCGAGGAGGAATGGCGTCGCGTGCTCGCGACCGATCTCGACGCCGTGTTCTTTTGCGCCCAGGAAGCGGCGCGCCGCATGCTCGCGGCGAAAAGCGGCGGCGTCATCGTCAATATCGCTTCCGTCCTCGGCTTCGGCGTGGACAAAGGCGTCATCGCCTACGCGACGGCGAAAGCGGGCGTCATCCAGCTCACCAAGGCGCTGGCGCTCGAACTCGCCTTTAAGGGCATCCGGGTCAACGCTATCGCGCCGGGATGGATCGTCACCGAACTCAATCGCGACTATTTGCAGAGCGAGCGCGGCGCGGCGCTCAAGCGCGAAATCCCGATCGGCCGCTTCGGCGAGGAGCGCGATCTCGACGGGCCGCTGTTGCTCCTGGTGTCGGACGCTGGCCGCTTCATCACCGGCGCCACCATCGTCGCCGACGGCGGGCAGATGGTGGCGCTGCGGGGGTAGATCGCCGCGTTGGAAATTCGGTCGGGATAGCGACGCTCAGCCGCGCTTCGATCTCTCCCGCACGAAATTGATGATCCCGGAAAAGTCGTCGCCGCTGTGGCCGGCTGCCGCGAATTGCGCATAGACGTCGGCGGCATGCGCGCCGAGCGCGTTCTCGACATGCACCGCTTGCGCGGCTTCGCGAGCGAGCTTGAGATCCTTGAGCATCAATGAAGCGGCGAAGCCCGGTTTGTAATCGTTATTGGCGGGGCTCGCGGGTACCGGTCCCGGCACCGGGCAATAGCTCGTCAGCGACCAGCATTGGCCCGAGCTTGCCGAGGCCACGTCGAACAGCGCTTGATGCGACAGGCCGAGTTTTTCGCCGAGCACGAAGGCTTCACTCACGGCGATCATCGAGGCGCCGAGAATCATATTGTTGCAAATCTTGGCGGTCTGTCCGTTGCCGGCGTCGCCGCAATGCACGACCCGCTTGCCCATGCGTTCGAGAACGGGCTTGCCGCGCGCGAATGCTTCCGCCGAGCCGCCGACCATGAAGGTCAGGGTTGCGGCCTTGGCGCCGGCGACGCCGCCGGAGACCGGTGCGTCCAGTGCCGCGATGCCGCGCGCGGTGGCGAGCGCATGCGCGGCGCGCGCGCTCGTCACATCGATGGTCGAGCAATCGATGAATAGCGCGCCGGGTTTGGCCGACGGCAGCACGTCGGTCCACACCGCACGGACATGTTCGCCCGCCGGCAGCATGGTGATGACGATGTCCGCCTCGCCGACCGCGGCCTTGGCACTCGGGGCGATGGCGACGCCTTCACCAGCGGTTGCTTGGCACGACGCCGCGACGACGTCGAAACCGGCGACGAGGTCGCCCGATTTCACGAGATTCGCGGCCATCGGCGCGCCCATATTGCCAAGGCCGATGAATCCGATATTCGGCATAGCCATCTCCTAATCTTTGCAAGACCTAATCTTCAAACGTGAGTTCCAGTGCCCCGACACGCCGGAAGTGGCGATCGACCAAATCCGGCGTGACCGCCCCGATTTTGTCGGGCTGCCAGCGCGGATTGCGGTCCTTGTCGACGATCGTGGCGCGAATGCCCTCGATGAAATCATGTCCCGCCGCGCAGGCCAAGGCGATACGGTAGTCTTGCGCAAAGCTCTCCTCAACACGGTTGAAAGTCGCCGCCGAGCGCAGATTGCGCAACGCGACCTTTAGCGAGGTCGGCGAAGCTTTAAGCATCGTGTCGAGCGCCGCGCGCGCTTTGCCTTCGCTCGACGCATCCAATCGCGCGAAAATATCCTCGACGGTTGCGGCGCCATAACAACCGTCGATCCACGGCCGTTCGATGGGCAGCCGAGTGGGGGCCGGAGCGGTCGACAGTTCGCTGAGCCTTATCCGCACGTCCTGGTCGGCGCGGCAATCGGCAAGCGCCGGAGCGAGCGCGATCAGGTGATCCGCGGCAACATGGACGTCGGCAAGGTTGCAATAGATCGCGTCCCCGGCGCCGATGCGATCGCCGGTCAGAGCCAAATAGGTTCCGACATAACCCGGCGCGCCCGCCAGCAAATAGCAGGCGCCGACGTCGGGGAAGAATCCGATTTGCACTTCCGGCATGGCGATCGCCGAGCGATCGGTCACGACGCGAAAGGGTGCATGCGCCGAAAGTCCGACGCCGCCGCCCATCACCAGCCCATCCATGACGGCGACAAGCGGTTTTGGATAGTGCGCGATCAGGACGTTGAGTTTGTATTCCGTCGCCCAGAAGCGGGCCGGCAGCGAATCGCCGGATATGACGGGGTCCTTCTTGGCCGCATCGTAAAGCGCGCGGATATCGCCGCCGGCGCAGAAGCCGCGCTCGCCGGCGCCGTCCAGCAGCACCGCGCCGACGGCGGGGTCCGACGCCCAGGCCCGCAACAGCGACGTCATGGCGACCGCCATGTCGAGCGTGATGGCGTTCAACGCTTTCGGCCGGTTGAGCGTGATCCGCCGCAGCGCGCCGTAGCTTCGCACCAGCACATCGCCGTCGCGCAGCAGCGTCTCGCTCATCGGCCGACGAGACTTCTTGCCACGATGAGACGCATGATCTCGTTGGTGCCTTCGAGAATTTGATGCACGCGCAGGTCCCGCACGATTTTCTCGATGCCGTATTCGGACAAATAGCCGTAGCCGCCGTGCAATTGCAGCGCCTGGTTGGCGATATCGAAGCACGTGTCGGTGACGAAGCGCTTGGTCATGGCGGACAACCTCGTGGCCTGCGGGTCCTTGCGGTCGAGCGCCGCCGCGGCATGCCATAATAATGTCCGCGAGGCCTCAAGACCGGTCGCCATATCGGCGAGACGAAATTGCAGCGCCTGAAATGCGTCGAGCGTTTTACCGAACGCCTTGCGCTCCTTCATATAGGCCAGCGTCTTGTCGAACGCGCATTGCGCACCGCCGAGCGAACAGGCCGCGATATTGAGCCGCCCACTATCGAGCCCGGCCATCGCGATCTTGAAACCGCTTCCTTCCGCGCCGAGCCTGTTGCCGGCCGGAACGCACGCGTTCTGGAACGTGACGGCGCGGGTCGGCTGGGCGTTCCAGCCCATCTTGCGTTCGTTGGCGCCGAACGAGAGCCCCGGCGTATCGCCGGGAACGATCAGCGCGGAAATGCCGGACGGCCCTTCGCCGCCGGTTCGCGCCATGACGACATAAAGGTCGCTCGTGCCGGCGCCCGAAATGAACTGTTTCTGGCCGTTGAGAACGTAATCATCGCCGTGGCGGTTCGCGCGCGTCACGAGCGCCGCGGCATCCGAGCCCGCGCCCGGTTCGCTCAGGCAATAGCTCGCCAGAAGCTCCATCGTGCACAGTTTGGGCAGCCAGCGCCGGTGCTGCTCTTGCGAACCGAAGGTATCGATCAGCCCGGCCGTCATGTTGTGGATCGACATATAGGCGGAAATTGTCGGGCACCCCGTCGCCAGCGCCTCGAAGATCAAGGTCGCGGTCAGGCGCGACAGGCCGGATCCGCCGGCATCTTCGGCGATGCAAATCCCGCCCATGCCGAGCGCCGCGGCTCTACGCATTTCGGCGACGGGAAAATGCTTGGCCTCGTCCCACGCAACCGCATGCGGGGCGATCACTTCGTCGGCAAATGCGCGGGCCATGTCGCGAATCGCGATTTGATCCGCATCCAATGCGAATTGTGTCGTCGCGCCCGGAAGGGAATCCAACATAACGGTCCAGTCTCGCGGCCGAGCAAAGCGGGTTATTGTCGCATTGCCGTTTTCACGCAGCAATGCGGGAGTCCGACCGCCTGAGGAAGCCGAAATATATGCTGACGAGCCTGCGCGGCGTCACTGCGTATGACTGTGCCGTCGCGCATGGCCTTTGGTACGCGTCGCCCCGTAGCGGGGCGGCGGAGAATAGTACGGATTGAGCGCGCAAAAGCCCCGATTGCCGGCAACGACATTCGGCGCGCAGGCCTCGACCGAGGCATATTCGCAATCCCATTCGACGTCGGCGGCCCCTACTTCCATCACCGCGCACCACGGCGCTACGCCGAGATAGGCAGCGCGGCCGGGCGAGCTTTCGAACAGAAGAAGTCCCACCGTCGCAATCGCAAGCAATATGCGCGTCATCGCAATTCCATCGCAGCCTTGGCTTGGCTATAACCCTATTTAAAGGCAAACGTCTCACTTTGACGAAGATCAAGTGACGAGGGGCGCGCCGGTATGGATTTTTCGCTTTCGCCGGAAATCGAGGACTTGCGCCAGCGCACGCGGGCCTTTGTCGAGCAGCACGTTCTGCCGCTTGAATCGGACCCGGAGAATTTTTCCGAGCACGAGAACATTCCGCTGTCTCGGCTCGCCCCGGTGCAGCAAAAAGCGAGGCAGGCGGGACTCTGGGCGCCCCAATCGCCCAAGCAGTTCGGCGGCATGGCGCTACCGATCGTCGCCTGGGCGGCCATCTACGAGGAGGCGGCGCGCTCGCTATTCGGACCGCTGTCGATCAATTGCGCCGCGCCCGACGACGGTAACATGAATCTCCTTGCCCGCGCCGGCACGCCGGCGCAGCAAGAATGGTGGCTTCGGCCGGTGGTCGAGGGCAAGGTGAAATCGGCTTTCGCGATGACCGAGCCGGCGCCGGGCGGCGGTTCGGACCCCGGCATGATCCGCACCCGCGCCGAAAAGAAGAACGGCAAATGGGTCATCAGCGGCCGCAAATGGTTCATTACCGGGGCCGCCGACGCCGTCCATTTCATCGTCATCGCAAGAACCTCGGACGACAAGCGGCGCGGCTTGACTGCGTTCCTCTACCACCGCGACCAGCCCGGCTGGCGCATCGTGAGGCGCATCGCCATCATGGGGCCGGAGGAACACGGCGGCCATTGCGAGCTCGAGTTCGACGGGCTTGAAGTAGACGACGACAACGTCCTGCTCGGCGTCGGCGACGGGCTTAAGGCGACACAGATCAGGCTCGGGCCAGCGCGGCTGACGCATTGCATGCGCTGGCTCGGTCTCGCCAAGCGCTGCATCGAGATCGCGCAGGACTATGTCGCCACCCGCGAAGGCTTCGGCATCAAATTGGCCGACCGCGAAAGCGTGCAGATCAAACTCGGCCAAGTCGCCCATCGAATCCAAATCGGCCGCCTCTTGACCATGCACGCAGCCTGGAAACTCGATCGCGGCGATCGCGCGCGCAAGGAAATATCGATGGCCAAGGTCCACGTCGCGGACGCCTTGCACGAGGCCTGCGACACCGCCATCCAGCTCAACGGCGCACGGGGTTATTCGAAGGATACGATCCTGGAATGGATTTACCGCGCCGCCCGCGCCGCCCGCCTGGTCGATGGCGCCTCCGAAGTCCACAACATGGTTCTGGCGCGTTTCCTGCGCGAGGAAGGCCGCGATTTCTGGAGCTGGAGTGCCGGTAACAGGATTTAGAGTTAAAACAGGGTCTTGCGTGCCGCTGGACAATCTTCGGGGCGCATAACAATCACGAAACGAAGAATTACTTACGAGCGCGCCATAAGCGCGCTGGCGGCCAAATTTTAACGGTTCGTCAACCGCGGGCGATAAATCGTCCATTCCATGGAAACGAACCGGCCCTCGTATGCGATGAGGGGCGCCTTGGCGTTGATCGCAGCCGCCGTGCTCCTGGTCGGCGCCGGCGGAACGCTATTCGGCGCCCCCGAAATAGGCCTGCAGGCCTTCAAGCGCCTGTATTGGCCGCCGGCCGCGATTCCTCATCCGAAGAACGACCCCTATACGCCTGCGAAATTCGAGCTCGGCCGCACTCTGTTCTTCGATCCGATCCTGTCCGGGGCGCAGGTCCGGTCCTGTGCAACCTGTCACAATCCGGGTCTGTCTTGGAGCGACGGCGAGCCGCGCGCCATCGGGGAAAATCAGCTTCGGCTGCCGTTGCGAACCCCGACCTTGCTCGATGTCGCCTGGACGCCCAAGCTCGGCTGGGATGGACACTTCCGCGATCTCGAAAGCGTCGCGCTCGGTCCGATCACCGGGGCCGCCAACATGAATTTACCGGAGCCGGAACTCATCGCCCGGTTGTCGGCAATCCCCGCTTACGTCAGTGCCTTCGACGCCGCATTCGGCAAAGGCGGTGTCACCCGGGTGAGGATCGAGCAATCGCTGGCCACGTTCGAACGCTCCATCGTGTCGACCGACGCGCCATTCGACCGGTGGGTCCGTGGCGACGAGATGGCCATCAGCGCTGCGGCAAAACGCGGCTTCGCGTTGTTCAATGGCAAGGCAAATTGCGCGGGTTGTCACAGCGGATGGGCTTTCACCGACGCCTCCTTCCATGACATCGGCCTTGCCAAGGAGGGCGATCTCGGCCGGGGACACTTGTTCCCCACCTCGGTTAAGCTTCAGCATGCGTTCAAAACGCCGACATTGCGCGACGTTGCCCGCCGCGCCCCCTATATGCACGACGGTTCGATCGCGAGCCTCGAAGGCGTGATCGACCATTACGACCGCGGCGGCATCGAGCGGCCTAGCCGAGACAACGGCATTCATCCGCTGAATCTGCAGCAAGGCGAGAAAGCCGATCTGATCGCTTTTCTCGATACGCTGAGCGGTACGCCCAAGCCCTACGCGGTGCCCGCTTTGCCGCGTTAATCCGGTAACGACGCCTCAAAGCGCCGGCAAGGCTTGGCTGATCAGCGCGAAACCGAGGATCAAGAGGATACCCGCGCCGATTTCGAGCGGCTTCATATAGGAAGGAAATCGTTCGGACGCGCAGGCGACGCCCGCGCCGGCCAGGATACTGAGCAGTCCGATTTCAACGAACATTTTGGCTTACAATCGCGCTTGGAGTCTTTGCTGAATGCTAGCGTCTAGCGGCCAAAGCTTATGACGATCTGGCGCGGATAATTCGATTTGTCCGCATTTCGTGGCGCTTCGCTCGATGGTTAACCAATACCTAATTTAATTATGTTTAAGCACATAAGATTGTGGTAAAGAGTTAAACATATCAGGGCGCTGTGTGCGGCGGCGCGCAGCGCATCTCTGTGGCTTCGAGGAGGCCCCCCAATGATCCGGCTGGCCAGCCGGCTGCATGTCGCGGCCGTGCTACCGCTTGCGTGCCTGATCGACACGGTTATCGCCGGTTCGGCCAGCGCGCACGTCAAATGGTTTTGCGCCTATGACGTCGCCGGGCAGCCGGTCGGCCTCGAAAATGTGCTGTGTCCCGACTTCGAATTTCTCACCGGGCTTTCCATTCTCGGCCTCATGACCGGCAGCATCCTGGAAAACACCGTCGTCGGAAATTCCATGCTGCGGGCGCTCGACCGGGCGACGGGCGCCATTCGCGAAAATATCGAAACGATTTTCCGGGCTGCGTGCGCTTTCTTCTTTATTTCGATTTGGGCAATCGGCGGCATTTTGCTCACCCCCGAGCTAAAGACCAACTCGCTGTTCGTCGGCGCGATACAACTCGGGATCGCCGCAGGAATGCTTTCGCGGCGGACGATGCCGCTCTCAGCTGTCGGGATTTTCGCGCTTTTCAATATCGGCATTTGGCAATACGACCCCTTTCATCTTGCCGATTATCCGATTTTTCTCGGCGTCGCCGCCTATCTCGCTCTTACCGGCGGCCGGATCGACTTCTTCGGCCATCGCCCCATCGATATCCTGCGCTGGGCCGCCGGCATCACCTTGATGTGGGCCTCGGTCGAGAAATGGGCCTATCCGGAATGGTCATATCCGCTCTTCATCCAGCATCCGGGGATGGGCATGGGCTTTACGCCGGACTTCTACATGCGAGCGGCGGGCGCGGTGGAATTTGCACTGGCGTTTTCGTTAGTGTGGACGCCGCTGGTGCGCCGCGTCGGCGCCATTATGCTCACCGCGATGTTTGTCAGCGCGGTTTTCGAATTCGGCAAGATCGATTTGATCGGGCATTCGCTGATCGTGGTGGCGCTGATCGCCGTTGTTGCCGACGATGCCGGCAAGCCTGTGCGGTTGCGCGACTGCTGGCTCGTTCCGGTTGGATATGCCGCCTCGCTTGTTGCGTTCTTGGCGACCTATTACGTCGCCCATGCCGAATTGTTCGGCACAAAGATTCTATAGCCCGCTCTCAGACGTGGATGTTTTGGATGCGGATCTATTGCCGGATCTCTTGAACGTGGACCACGAGCCGCATTTTGGGATGGATCGCGCACAACACGTCGAAATTACCAGCTACGGGAAACGTAATGTCGGTCCTGCTGCCGGGCTGCTGGTCGCCGGAGTCGAACGAGAATTGCGGCGAATCAATATAGGCGTGGTGCAACAGGTCGGCGTCGTCGTTGACGATCTGCAGCGTCTCGCCGCGTTTGATGCTGATTTCTCCCGGATGGAATTCGCGGCCCTTTTGTGAAATCGTGTACCGCGGCAAAGCCAATCCCACGAGCGCGCCCGAAGCGGTCAAGACGAACGCGCCTGCGAGGACGGCGAGCGGGCGGCGGATGCGCCACAGCACATCGTTAACGGTCATGATAGGCCTCTTTGTCCGTCCAATGGCGGCGGCAAACGCTTCATCCCCAAAGGTGAGGGCCGTTAGTTAAGGCGCCGTTAACGCGTTCATAAGCCGGCATTAAGGAACCCACCAAGATTGACTCCGTTGCTGCGTCACCCTTAACGCCCGCCGGTATAGGCCTGGAGCCGATATCTAGGGCTTTCCATGAGGCTCGGGCGACTATCCTCCCTGGTGTTGGGCTTGGCGCATCTCTGGCGCGGCGCGGTCGCGCGAGCGACGTCGCTGTGCATGACGATCCGCGGCCGCATCCTGATCGCGTTTTTGGTCATAAGCGTGATTACCGCCGCCCTGAGCGCCTACGCGACGCTCGGCATCACGCATGCCGGCATTCTCGTCGACAAGACTTTCGATGAATCGCTGATGTCGATTAATTACGCTCGCGCGGCGGCCGCCGATTTTGCCGCAATGCGGGCGGCGTTCGCGCGGCAATGGATTGCCGCCGATCCGCAAATGCGCGCTGCGCTCGACAGACAAATCGAGAAGCTCAGCGGCTCCCTGGACGAAGACCTTCAGATAGCTGCCGCTCGTTCCCAATCCGTTCGCGCCATGCGGGCGGCCGAGAGCGTGCGCCGCTCGGCGGACGCTTGGAAGCTCATCTGCGAGCGGCTCATCAATGGCGTAACCGGCGATGTGAATTGGGATACGCTCGACCGCTACGCCGCCAAGGTCGACGAACAGATCGATCTTTTGGTCAACTATACGGCCGGCGACGGTTTCCTCTACCGGCAAGGCGCGCGCGCCACCGTGGCGCGGGACGTGCAACTCAACATCGCCGGAACGGCCTTGGCGCTGATCCTGTCGGCAATCGTCGCCGGGACCCTGGCGCGCCGGATCGTCGGGCCTGTCGCGGTCGCGTCCAATGTCGCCGAGCGCATCGCCGCGGGAAAACTCGACGTCGCGGTGCCTCGCGGCAGCGCCGACGAGCTTGGGGCGTTGCTCGCCGCCATGGGCGTGATGCGCGACAATATCAAAGCGATGATGGACCGCGAGGTCGAGCAGCGCCGCAGCGCGCAGGCGCGACTAGCCGATGCGTTGCAGTGCTCTCAAGACGGCGTCATCGTCGTGGACGCCAACGACGTCGTCGTCCTCGCCAACGCGCAGGCCATGGATTTCCTCGGCGTGCCGTCACGACTGCTCAAGCCGGGCACGCCGCTGGCGGAGCTGCAGCCGGCGCTGCACGAAGCGATCGACGTCTGCCATATGCTGATGCGGCGGGATAAGGATCTGCACGCCACCAGCGAAACGTTGATGTCGGACGGACGCTGGTTGCGTTTGAGCCGCAGTCCCACCAGCGACGGCGGCTTCATCATGTTGTGCGGCGATATAAGCCGTTTGAAGAAGCAGGAATGGTCGCTGCGGGAGTCCAACCTGCTGCTGGATGCCGCGTTGGAGAACATGTCGCAGGGCCTCTGCCTGTACGATGCACACAACAGGCTCGAGGTCTTTAACAGGCGGTTCCTGGAAATCTTCAGACTGCCGCCCGATCGGATCAAACTCGGCATCCCCTACAAGGATGTCTTGGAAATCGGTGTCCGTATCAACAATCATCACGGCAAAGGCGTCGAGCAGATATTGGCGGAGCAGGCCGAGTATCTCAGGGAGAAACCGCCGAAACCGCACCTCTACGAGCTCAACAATGGCCGCGTCGTCGCCTGCCTCTATTGCCCGACCGCGGACGGCCGCTGGGTCGCCACCTACGAGGATGTCACCGAACGCCGTCAAGCGGAGGCCAAGATCATCCACATGGCCCGCCACGACGCGCTGACTGATCTGCCGAATCGCGTTCTGCTTCAGGACAATATGGAACAGGCGCTTTCCCGCGGCGATCGGCTTGCCGTGATGTTCCTCGATCTCGATCGCTTCAAGAGCGTCAACGATTCGCTGGGGCATTCCGTGGGTGACGCCCTCTTATGCGCGGTAACGGAACGGCTGCAACGCGTCGTGTCGGTCGGCGACACGGTGGCGCGGCTCGGCGGCGACGAGTTCGCGATCGTGCAAAACCATGCCACCCCCGGCAGCGCCAGCGAACTTGCCGGCAAAATCATCGAGGCTCTGGTCGAGCCGTTCGATGTACACGGCCATCAAATGGTCATCGGCACCAGCATCGGCATCGCCATGGCGCCGACTGACGGTAAAGTTCCCGATCAGCTCTTGCGCAACGCTGACATGGCGCTTTATCGCGCCAAAGCCGACGCGCGCGGCACTTATCATTTCTTTCAGCCGGAGATGGACGCGCAAATGCAGGAGCGCCGCAGGCTCGAACTCGATCTACGCAAGGCGCTGCTCGAGAATCAGTTTGAGCTTTATTACCAGCCCTTGATCGATGCCGTGAGCCGCGACGTCTGCGGATTCGAAGCGCTGCTGCGTTGGAATCATCCGGAACGCGGCGTCGTCGGTCCCGACGACTTTATTCCCGTTGCCGAGGAAATCGGCTTGGTCGTGCCGCTCGGCGATTGGGTGCTCAAACAGGCCTGCCGCGACGCCGCCCAATGGCCAGCCAAGCTCACCGTCGCGGTCAATCTTTCGGCTGCGCAATTCCGCAACCCGATGCTGGCGCTTTCGGTGGTTTCCGCGCTGGGCCAGTCCGGGCTCGCGGCGGCGCGACTGGAATTGGAGATCACCGAAGGCGTATTGCTGCAGGACGATCAGGCCGTGCTCGATGTTTTGCATCAATTCCGCGAGCTTGGCGTTCGCATCTGTATGGACGATTTCGGCACCGGGTATTCGTCGCTGAGTTATTTGCGCAGCTTTCCGTTCGACAAGATCAAGATCGACCGCTCTTTCGTGCGCGAGCTCGGTAAGAAGAGCGATTGCGCCGCCATCATCCGCGCCGTCATGCAGCTCGGTTCGAGCCTTGGCATGATCACGACGGCGGAAGGCGTCGAGACCGAGGAGCAGGTTGAAATCCTGCGCGAAGAAGGCTGCATGCAGCTGCAAGGCTTCCTCTTCAGCAAGGCCGTTCCGGTCGCCGAAATTCCTTCGCTGATTCGGCAATTGCGGCCCAACATCCGGGCGGCATAAGCCGGTTCCAATTCAAGCGCGGCGCGGCGAAGATTGCGGCTATTAGGCCCGCCAGGTTGTCCCGTCGGCTCCTCGTCCTATATTCCCGGTCGTAGCGAAGTCCTCTGGAAATATCGGGCGCGTAAGGGCACACTGCCGCCTGGAGGGGTGCTAATGGCGCTGCGCGACGTCAAACTCGACGACAAATTCGACCTCGGCCAGCGCCAGGTGTTTGTGACCGGCTTCCAGGCCCTGGTGCGGCTCTGCCTGATGCAGAAGGAGCTGGACCGGCGCAACGGCCTTCATACCGCAGGTTTCGTGACCGGCTATCGCGGCTCTCCGCTCGGCAACCTCGACAGCCAGTTTTTGCGCGCCCGGCCGTTCCTCGAAAAAAGCGATGTCCGCTTCCAGGGCGGCATTAACGAAGACCTCGCCGCGACCGCCGTCTGGGGTTCGCAACAGGCGGAGCTGCGCGGCGAGGGCAAATACGACGGCGTATTTGCCATGTGGTACGGCAAAGGTCCGGGTGTCGACCGCACCGGCGACGTATTTCGTCACGCCAATTTTGCCGGTTCCGCCCGACACGGCGGCGTGCTGGCGCTCATGGGCGACGATCACACCGCCGAATCCTCGACCACCGCGCATCAGTCGGAATATCACTTCATCGATGTGATGATCCCGATCCTCAATCCGGCGGGGGTCCAGGAGGTGCTCGATTACGGCCTCTATGGCTGGGCGATGTCGCGCTATACCGGCGCGTGGACCGCGCTCAAGACGATGCATGAGACGATCGAATCCACCGCCGCCATCGATGCGAGCTTGGAGCGAATCAACATCGTCGTTCCCGACGATTTCCGCATGCCCGAAGGCGGCCTCAATATCCGCCTGCACGATCAGATTCTCGCGCAAGAAGCACGGCTGCACGACTATAAGCGCGATGCGATGCTCGCCTTTGTGCGCGCGAACAAGCTCAATCGCACCATTACTTCGGGCGGCCGAAGTCCGAAGATCGGCATCATTACTACCGGCAAGAGTTATCTTGATGTCCGGCAGGCCTTTGACGAGCTCGGCATCGATGAAATCAAGTGCAATGAGTTCGGCATCCGCCTCTATAAAGTCGCGTGCGTCTGGCCGCTCAGTCAGCGCGAGTTGAAGGAATTCGCCGACGGGCTCGATCTCATCATTGTGGTCGAGGAAAAGCGTTCGCTCATTGAAGTGCAGGTTCGCGAAGAACTTTACGGCACCGCCAATCAACCGGTCTGCATAGGCAAGAAAGACGAAGCCGGCAACTGGCTGTTCCCAGTCAAGGGCGCGCTCGATCCGAACGAGGTCGCCATCTGCATCGGCGAGCGGCTTTTGAGCTATCACCGCAAAGACGAGATCGTCGCGCGCGTGGCGCGGCTTAGGGAATTCCAGCGCATCGCCGCGGAGACGGCGGACGTGGCGCAACGCATTCCGTATTTCTGTTCGGGTTGCCCACACAACACGTCGACCGTCGTGCCGGAAGGCATGCGCGCCTATGCCGGTATCGGCTGCCACTACATGGCGCAATGGATGGACCGCTCGACGCTAGGCTACACGCAGATGGGCGGGGAGGGCGCAAACTGGATCGGCGAGGCACCGTTCTCCGAGCGCCGCCATGTTTTCCAGAATCTCGGCGACGGCACTTACAATCATTCCGGCTATTTGGCGATCCGCGCCGCGATCGCCTCGAACACCAACATCACCTACAAAATCCTGTTCAACGACGCGGTGGCGATGACCGGAGGCCAGCCCAATGACGGCGGCCTCACCGTCCCGCAGGTGGCGCGCCAAGTCGCCGCCGAAGGCGCCAATCGCGTCGTTGTGGTGACCGACGAGCCGCATAAGTATCCGCGCGACACGCAATGGCCGCCCGGGCTCACGATCCATCATCGCGACGAGCTCAATGCGGTGCAGAAGGAGCTCGCCGAAATTTCCGGTGTCACGGTCTTGATCTACGATCAGACTTGCGCCGCCGAAAAGCGGCGCCGCCGCAAGCGCCACACTTTCCCCGATCCCGACAAGCGCGTCATCATCAACGAACTCGTCTGCGAGGGCTGTGGCGACTGCGGCGTGCAATCGAACTGCGTTTCGGTGCAACCGCTCGAAACCGAGTGGGGACGAAAACGTACCATCGATCAGTCGAGCTGCAACAAGGACTTCTCCTGCATCAAGGGATTTTGTCCCTCGTTCGTCACCGTCCACGGCGCCAAGCTTAAGAAGGGAACGGGCGTCGCCGCCGGGCAAGAGCTTGCCCAATTGCCCGAGCCGAAACTGCCGGCGATCGATCGGACCTACAACATCATCGTCACCGGCATCGGCGGCACCGGCGTCGTCACGATCGGTGGAATTCTGGGCATGGCCGCGCATCTCGAAGGCAGGGGCGTCGGCGTCCTCGATATGGCGGGGCTTGCGCAAAAGGGCGGCGCGGTGTTCAGCCACATTCGCTTTGCCGAGAAGCCGCAGGACATTCACGCCATCCGGGTCGCAGCCGGCCGCGCCGACCTCGTTCTCGGCGGCGACATCGTCGTTGCCGGAACGCGCAAAGTGCTGGCGGCCGTCAAACACGGCGCCACGCAGATGGTTATCAATACCAATGAGTTTTTACCGGGCGAATTCACCCGCAATGCCGATTTTTCGCTGCCGATCGAGCGGCTCAAGCGCGCCATCGTCGCCGACGCCGGGGCGGACCATGCGCACTTCATCGGCGCGACCGGCCTCGCCGACGCGCTGTTCGGCCAGTCGATCGGCGCCAACATGTTCCTCGTCGGCTATGCCTATCAGCTCGGCGCCGTTCCGTTATCGGCAGCGGCCATCGAGCGCGCGATCGAACTCAATGGCGAAGCGGTCGCCATGAACCGCGCGGCCTTTCACTGGGGCCGCCGCGCGGTCGTCGATCGCGCCGCCGTCGAAGCGCTGGCGAAACCCGCGGCAGGCGAGCGCGACGACGCTGAACATCTATCCGAATCCTTTGACGAGATGCTCGACCGGCGCGTGAAATTTCTCGCCGATTACCAGAATGCTGCTTACGCGCGGCAATATCGAGCGCTGGTCGACAAGGTCAAAGCAGCCGAGGCCGCGCGCGCTCCCGGCAAATGCGGCCTGGCCGATGCAGTGGCGCGTTATCTCTTCAAGCTTATGGCCTACAAGGACGAATACGAGGTCGCGCGCCTATACACCGATGGCGCATTCGAAAAGCAGGTCAAGACGCAATTCGACGGCGAACGTCTTCGCTACGAGTTTCATCTTGCGCCGCCGCTGCTTGCCCGCCGGGATAAGACGACCGGCCTGCCACGCAAGATGAATTTCGGGCCGTGGCTGCTCCCGGTCTTCCGGCTCTTGGCGAAGATGAGATTTTTGCGCGGCACCGCGCTCGATCCGTTCGGGTATTCGATCGAGCGTCGAACCGAAAGGCAACTGGTCGAGGATTATAAGGCGATGCTCGACGAGGTGATCGCGAAGTTGACGCCCGAAAACCATCATCTGGCGGTCGGTCTTGCCGCAATCCCGGAAAAGATCCGCGGTTTCGGGCACGTCAAGCAACGCCACTTCGTCGCGGCAAAGGCTGACGAGGCCGCTTTGTTCGAACAATTCCGCGCCGGGGCGCCGCCGCTCCTGAAGGCGGCGGAATAATCCGAGGCAGAATTCTGCCTAGGCGGCTCCGCAACGCGGCCCGATTGCGGCGCGAAGCGCAACTTGCCCACATGCAAGTACTGACATGCAAGTCATGGCGGCCTCGGCTATGCTGTCAGTCATGAATATCGGACCCATCATGGCCGGTAGCGCCGACACACCCCAGCAGATGCCGGAGCCAGGGGGGGCGCGTGGCGGCAACGAGACATCTGCTTTCGCCGCTTCGTCTTCAGCCGAATCGCCCCCGGACCAAGACGCGGCCGTCGCGGCGATGCCGTCGACGTCCGGCATTGGCGTGCTCATCGTCAACCTGGGCACCCCCGACGCGTCGACGCCGGCCGCCGTGCGCCGTTACTTGAAAGAGTTTCTCACCGACCCTCGCGTGATCGAAAAAGATTCGCTTCTTTGGAAGACGGCGCTCAACGGCTTCATTTTGCCGTTCCGCTCGCGACGCAAAGCGCGCGACTACGAGAAAATCTGGAATCGCCAAAAGGACGAGTCGCCGATCAAGACCATCACCCGTTCGCAGGCGGAAAAGCTCGGGGTGCTCCTCGAACCGCTCGGTAAGCACGTGATCGTCGATTGGGCCATGCGCTACGCCAACCCTTCGATTGCGTCGCGGCTCGATGTGCTCGTCACCTGGGGATGCGAGCGCATTTTGGTCATGCCGCTCTATCCGCAATACTCCGCCGCAACCACCGCGACGGTATGCGACGAGGTATTTCGATTCATGATGCGGCAGCGTCGTCAACCGGCGTTGCGAATTCTGCCGGCATACTACGAAGATCCGAGCTACATCGACGCATTGGCAGCCTCGCTCAAGGCGGGGCTGGCGTCGCTGTCGTTTGCGCCCGACGTGATCATCGCCTCGTATCATGGCATGCCCAAAGAGGCGGTCGAAAAGGGCGATCCTTATCAAAGCCAATGTGCGCGAACGACCGAGCTTTTGCGCGCGCAGCTCGGCTTCGACGAAAATAAACTTGTGATGGCATTCCAGTCCCGATTCGGTCGGGCGCAGTGGCTAAAGCCCTACACCAACGACACGGTGAAGGCCTTGGCGCGAAAGGGCGTGAAAAATGTCGTCGTCACAACGCCCGGATTTGCCGCCGACTGTCTCGAAACGCTGGAGGAAATCAGCGTCGAAAATGCGCGCCTATTCAAGCGTCACGGCGGGCAACACTTCGCGGCGCTTCCGTGCCTCAATGACAGCGAGGTGGGGATGACGTTGCTCAGGCAGCTTGCGATGCGCGAGCTCGACGGTTGGGTGTGAGCCAATGCAAGACGGCTCGCTGGTTTCCTGGACGTGGTTTTCGCTCGCGCTCGTCCTGTTTGCGATCGAGGCGCTCCGGCCCGGACGGTTTGCGCTGTGGCTTGGATTTGCAGCCATCCTCGTCGGCATCGTCGCTTCGGTGGCGCGCTGGCCGTGGCCGGCGGAGGTCGCAGCCTTTGCCGTGTTCGCCGCGATCTTGATTCCGGCCTGGCGGCGATACGAACGCAAAATCTGATTTCTCGCCGACACGACGGCCGGCCGTTGTTTCCGCAAAAAATCCGCGAGGAGATTGATTTTGAGTGAACGCGAGTTGAGTGAATACGAGCGCTGGGAGGCTCGTTTTGCCGTCCCGGACTATGCCTTCGGCAAAGAGCCGAATGAATTTCTGAAATCGTGCAAGAACCTCCTGCCGCGATCCGGGCGGGCGCTCGCCGTCGCCGACGGAGAGGGACGCAACGGCGTCTGGCTCGCAGAACAGGGACTCGACGTGCTGGCGATCGATTTCTCGCCTTCGGCGCAAAGGAAGGCCCGTGCTTTGGCGAGCGAACGGGGAGTCGATATCGGCGTTATCCAAGTCGACGTGCACGACTGGGATTATCCGCAATCGGCTTTCGACGTCGTGGTCGAAATATTCGCGCAATTCAGCACGCCCGCCGAGCGGGCCGTGAAATGGGCCGGCATGCGGCGCGCGCTCAAATCCGGCGGCCTTCTCGTGATCCAGGGCTATACGCCGAAGCAGCTTGAATACGGGACCGGCGGACCTAAAAAGCTGGAAAATCTCTACACGCGCGCCATGCTCGATCAGGCGTTCGGCGACTTTCACGATTTAAGGATCGTGGAAGAGGAGCGCGAAATCCACGAAGGCGCGTCGCATGCCGGCATGTCGGCCTTGATCGGGCTGACGGCACGAAAGCCTTAGGCGCACCGCGCCAGTCACTATCCGTTGAATTCGCCGAGAATCTTTTTTATTTCCGCGCTGAACCCCGGCGCGATGTCCGGCCGCGCCAGCGCGTAGGATACATTGGCGGCTAGAAAGCCGATCTTCGAGCCGCAGTCGAAACTGCGGCCGTCGAATTGCAGTCCATAGAAAGGCTGTGTGCGCGCCAGTTGGATCATCGCATCGGTGAGTTGGATCTCCCCGCCGGCGCCGCGCTCCTGGCTGGCGAGGATTTGGAGAATTTCAGGCTGCAAAATATAACGGCCGGTCAGGATGAGGTCGGAGGGTGCGCGGTCCTTGGGCGGCTTTTCCACCATGCTGGTGACGGAAAACATCTTGCCTTGGCGCTCGCCGACGCCGACCACGCCGTACTGATCGACGCGGTCGTGGGGGACTTTCTCGACCGCGACGATATTTGCGTTGCCCGGCAGCTCGCGCGCCGCCTCGATCATCTGCGCGAGGCAGCCCTTCTCGTGTTGGACCAGAACGTCCGGCAGCAAGAGCGCAAAGGGTTCGCGACCGAGCAATTCGCGCGCGCACCAGACGGCGTGACCGAGTCCCAGCGGCTCCTGCTGCCGCGTGAAACTGGTCGAGCCGGGCACGGGCAAATCCTGGTTGAGGTATTCGAGAATTTTGTGCTTTTGCCGTTCGAGCAGCGTTTTTTCGAGCTCGAACTGTCGGTCGAAATGGTCTTCAATGACGCCTTTGTTGCGGCCGGTCACGAAGATGAAATGTTCGATGCCGGCCGCGCGCGCTTCATCGACGACGTGCTGGATCAGCGGCCGATCGACGACGGGCAGCATTTCCTTAGGCATCGCCTTGGTTGCGGGCAGGAACCTGGTGCCGAGCCCGGCCACGGGGAAGACGGCTTTGCGAACGGAGTTCATGGGATACCGCGGAGCGTCCGAAACAAAGGAAGTGCGAAAGGGTGCGCTTTCTTGCCCAAATTATCGTCCAAAGTCCCGCCTAGAGCGCAATCGTTTCAAGTCGAATCGATTGCAGCTCTGGCTATTTGATGGGCATGATCTTTTCGGAAAACCGGTTCCCACCCCCGGATCGGTGCCCGGGGGAGGCTTTTTCCGGATCATGCCCTAGAGCCAGCATCCGATCGCTGCACCGATTAACCCGTTTGTGGCAGAGCAGAGTTGGCCAAAGGCTTACGAAAACCCGCCATCAGTGATTCGATGCACACTAGCAGGCGGCGGGGCATGCGGCCAGAACGCGAGGCTCGATAAGGGATGCGATAGGGAGACTTGATACGGGACTTGCGCGCTCATGATCATTAAGCTTGTTCTTCGCGGTCTCGCGGCCGCCCCCCTCGTCCTCGGTCTTGCGGCCGCCGCCGGGGCCCAACAGGCCGACAATTGGTTGACGCGCTTGTTTCAACCGCGGCCGGTGGGCTCGGTTCCGGGACCGGCGGTTCCCGACGATGCGTCCGGGTGGAGCGGACAGTCAGGCGCGTCCGGCAATCCGCTGATGACCGCCGACGCCATTCGTGCGGCCGCCGCCGATTTCGGCAACTGCATCGAGCGCTTGTGGCCGGATGCCGAGCGGCGCGGCGTTTCACAGGCGACTTTCGAGCGCTTTGCGGCCGGCTTGACACCCGATCTGAGCATCATGGACAAGCTCGATGCCCAGCCCGAATTCACCAAGTCCACCTGGGATTATCTCGACCTGTTGGTGAGCGACGACCGCATCGCGCGCGGGCGCGAACTTTTGACCCAATACGCGCCGGTCTTTGCCGCCGTCGAACGCGCATACGGCGTGGATCCCGCCATCGTTGCCGCGATCTGGGGCGTCGAATCGAACTACGGCACGCTCGGCGGCGACCGATCGGTCCTGCGTTCCACCGCAACGCTCGCCTGCGTCGGCCGCCGCCGCGACTATTTCCGCGAGGAGTTCCTGTCCACCCTCGAAATCCTGCAGCGCGGCGACATACCGGCCGATCATCTCGTCGGGTCGTGGGCCGGCGCCTTCGGCCCGACGCAATTCATGCCGACCTCGTTCAAGCGTTATGCAGTCGATTTCGACGGCGACGGGCGGCGAGATGTGGTCGATTCCGTTCCGGACGTGATTGCGTCGACGGCCAACAATCTGAAAACGGACGGTTGGATCAGCGGACAGAGCTGGGGCTACGAGGTCGTCTTGCCGGCGAATTTCGATTATCTGTTGGCCGACCGTTCGCGGCAGATGACGTTGCGGCAGTGGCAAAACCTGGGCGTCAGGCGCGCGTTAGGCGGCTCGTTTCCGCAGCCCGACAGCCGCGCCTATTTGCTCCTGCCTGCAGGCGCGCACGGGCCGGCATTTCTGATGCTGCAAAATTTCAGCGTCATCATGAAATACAACCCGGCGGAAGCTTATGCGCTGGCGATCGGCTATCTTGCCGACCGGTTGCGCGGCGGCGGACCCTTCGTCCAGACTTGGCCGCGCGATCAGCGCGTGCTCACGCTCGACGAACGCTTTGAGATGCAGCAGCTTTTGGCCCGGCGCGGTTTCGAGGTCGGCGCGCCCGACGGCTTGTTGGGCCCGCGGACCCGCCTAGCCATCCGCAACTTTCAGGCTTCGATCGGTCAAACCCCCGATGGTTTCGCCTCAAGCGACGTGCTCGATCGCTTGCGCCAGCCCTGAGCGGCCAGGCATCTTCAAGTTGCCACGTTTTCGCTTATTTTAATCCAGAGCTTTTTTCCATCCGGCGGCTTAGAATGCCGCTTGCGATGGAGCTTGGATAGGCGATCCATGAGACGGTTCCCGACGCTTTACAGGAAGCGGCGCTTGCCAATCCGGCGCTTTCTGGTGACGACGGCGATCATCGCTGCGGCCGTCGCCGTGACGCGGCCTGCGGCCGCCCAGGTCTATTGGGGCGACAATGGCCGCTGGGGCGACAATGGCCGCTGGGGCGATCGCTACCGCAATTACAACTACCAGCAACGAGATTTCTTCTTCCCATTCTCCAACTTCAACCGGCCGCCGCCCGTCGTCGACTCCACCAAAGCGCCGCCACCGCGCAAATTAGAAACGCCCCCGACCACCAACATCGTCGTCATCGGCGATTCCATGGCCGATTGGCTAGGCTATGGGCTCGATGAACTTTACGCCGATCAACTGGAGATGGGCGTGGATCGCAAGATCCGCGCGGCGTCCGGTCTGATCCGTTACGACGCCAAGAATGAAACGCTGGATTGGCCGCAGGCGATCAAGGATACGCTTGCCGGCGAAAAGCCGGACGCCATCGTCATCATGTTAGGCCTCAACGACCGGACGCCGCTCCGCGACAAAACTCCGCCACCGCCGGGCGCGAAACCGGGCCAGGGCGTCAGCCAAGCAACCAATCAAGGCGCGAGCCAGCCGGCGAGCCAACCGCCGCAAGACAAGGCCGTTGAGCCGGCGGATACGGAAGCTCCGCCAAATGCTGCGTCGGGTGACGCCCAGCGCCCGGCGCCGGGCGGGTCCTACGATTTCCATACCGATCAATGGGCGACGCTCTATGGCAAACGCATCGACGAGATGATCGCGGCGCTCAAGAGCAAAGCCGCGCCGATTGTCTGGGTGGGGCTGCCGGCGATCCGCGGCCCGAAGTCGAGCGGCGACATAAGCTATCTCGATGAGCTCTATCGCGAACACGCCGAAAAGGCCGGGATCGTCTACGTCGATATCTGGGACGGCTTCGTCGATGAACAAGGACGCTACGCCGTGCAGGGTCCCGACCTCGAAGGCCAAATCCGGCGCCTGCGCACCGCGGACGGCGTGCATTTCACCAAGGCCGGAGCGGTTAAGCTCGCAAGCTTTGTGGACCGCGATCTGCGCCGCGTATTGTCGAACCATGTCGTGCCGGTGGCGCTGCCGGGACCGGAAACGACGCCGCCGAAGCCTGCCACGGGCGGCGGTAGACCCGAAGTCGGACCTGTCTTGCCCTTGGCGACAGGCAGCGGGGAGTCGGGCGAGCTTGCCGGCGCCGGCCGCCCAGCACAGATGACCGCCGACCCGGTCGCGACAAAGGTCTTAAGCCGTGGCGATGCCGTGACCGCGCCCGCCGGGCGCGCCGACGATTTCTCCTGGCCGCGCCCCGCCAACGATGCAAATGCGACGCCTCAGGCTTCGCCGCAGCCGGTTGCGCTGACGCCGGCGGCGCCGGCCTCGCCGGTGAAAAAAGGCGATGATGCAAAGAAGCCGGCCGAGGCCGCCAAAGATACGGCCGCCAAGGATACGGCCGCGAAGGATGCCGGCGCCGGAAAGAACGCAAATGCCGGCAAGGATACGAAGAACAAAACTGCGAAGGACCCGGCGCTTGCCAGAACGCGCCGCCCGCCTAATGCGGATCTTGACGGCGCGCCGATCCCGCCGGCCCCGGTGGGGTCGCGCTAGGATATTATCCGGAAAAGTGGAAACCTGTTTTCCGAAAGGATCATGCCCCAATCGTTCAGTTTGAAACGATTGCGCGCTAATGCCTTTACCGCGGCAGCAGGCTCGATCCCATCAAATATTGATCGACCGCGTACGCGGCCTGGCGACCTTCGCGAATCGCCCAGACGACCAGCGATTGCCCACGGCGCATATCGCCGGCGGCGAAGACTTTGTCGATCGAGGTGCGGTAATTCTCCGTCGAAGCGCGCACATTGCCGCGCTGATCGAGCGCCAGATCGAAGCTCTTGATCATGCCGTCGTGCACCGGATGCACGAAGCCCATCGCCAGTAAAACGAGATCGGCGGTGATCTCGAATTCGCTGCCGGGGACGGGTTTCATCTTGGCGTCTACCCGCACGCACTGGAGCTTCTTCACGGTGCCGTTGTCGCCGGCAAATTTCGTCGTCATCACAGCGAAATCGCGCTCGACGCCTTCCTCGTGGCTCGACGATGTGCGCAGCTTCAATGGCCAGTCCGGCCAGGTCAGCATTTTATTCTCGTGCAGCGGCGGCTGCGGCATGATCTCGAAATTGGTCACCGACAGCGCTCCTTGCCGGAACGACGTGCCAATGCAGTCCGATCCGGTATCGCCGCCGCCGATGACGATCACATGCTTTCCGGTCGCAAGAATCGGTTCGCCGTCGAGCGCTTTTTCGCCGCTGACGCGCCTGTTCTGCTGCGGCAGAAATTCCATCGCAAAATGGATGCCGTTTAGCTCGCGTCCGGGCACCGGCAGGTCGCGCGGCTTCTCGGCGCCGCCCGTCAATACGACGGCGTCGTGCTCTTTAAGCAATTTGACCGCGGGCAGGTTGACGCCGACATGGGCGCCATAGTGGAACACGACGCCTTCCGCCTGCATTTGCGTTACGCGGCGGTCAACGTGATACTTCTCCAGCTTGAAGTCGGGAATGCCGTAACGCAGGAGGCCGCCGGCCTTGGCCCAGCGCTCGTAGACGTGAACCTCGTGTCCGGCGCGCGCGAGCTGTTGCGCGCAAGCAAGTCCGGCCGGACCCGAGCCGACGACCGCGACCGTCTTGCCGGTTCGCGCCGCCGGCGGTTCGGGCTTGAGGCCTTGGGCAATGGCCCGGTCGGCAATGGCGCATTCGATCGATTTGATCGTGACGGGGTTTTCGTCGATGTTGAGCGTGCACGAGGCTTCGCACGGCGCCGGGCAGACGCGCCCGGTGACTTCGGGAAAATTGTTGGTTGAGTGCAAATTCCGGGCGGCTTCGTCCCAATTGCCGGCATAGACGAGGTCGTTCCAATCCGGAATTTGATTATTGACCGGGCAGCCCGGCGAGCCGGGCGCAAGCGAGCCGGTGCCCTGGCAATAGGGCACGCCGCAATTCATGCAGCGCGCGGCCTGAGTGACGTAATCCTTTTCCGGCAGCGGCAGTACGAATTCGCGCCAATGCCGAATGCGTTCGGCGGCCGGTTCGTAATCACGATCCTCGCGCGGGTATTCGAGAAAGCCGGTGATCTTGCCCAAAGGCGCTCTCTATCTCTTGGCAGGCTTTTTATAGCGATTTTTGAAGTGGCTTACTCCGCCGCGATTGCCGCGGCCTTGAGTTCGTTGAGAGCGCGACGGTACTCGACCGGCATGATTTTGCGGAATTTCGGGTACCAATTCTTCCAGTCGGCCAATATCTTGGCCGCGATCGCCGAACCGGTGAAGCGCACATGGCGCGTAATCAAATGGTGCAACCGATGGCCGTCGAAACGGCTCAAATCCGACATGATGTCGACCATCCCATGCGCCTCAAGATCGCGCGCGTGGTGGAAGACCTTGGCGTTGATGTCTTCCTCGTCCGGCATCGGCTCGAGATCGACCATGGTGAGATTGCATCGTGAATTGAAGCTGCCGTCTTCGTCCAGCACATAGGCGACGCCGCCGGACATGCCGGCGGCAAAATTGCGGCCGGTATATCCCAGAACCACGACCACTCCGCCGGTCATATATTCGCAGCAATGATCGCCGGCGCCTTCGATGACCGCGATGGCGCCGGAATTGCGCACGGCGAACCGCTCGCCGGCGACGCCGCGGAAATAGCACTCGCCGGCGATGGCGCCGTACAGCACGGTATTGCCGATAATGATCGATTGTTCCGGAACGATGCTGGACTTGGCGGGCGGCCGCACCACAATGCGTCCGCCGGACAAGCCCTTGCCGACATAATCGTTGGCGTCGCCGTCGAGCTCGAAGGTCACGCCGCGCGCGAGGAACGCGCCGAAGCTCTGTCCCGCCGTGCCCTGGAAACGCGCGACGATGGTGTCGGGCGGCAGGCCCTCATGACCGTAGCGTTTGGCGACTTCGCCCGACAGCATCGCGCCGGCGGTGCGATCGGTATTCTTGATCGGCAACGAGATGCGCACCGGCTCGCCGCGTTCGAGCGCCGCTTGCGATTGCGCGATCAGCTTGCGATCGAGCACGTCGCGGATTTTATGATCCTGCTCCTCGCAATTGAAAATCGCCACGCTTTCCGGAACGTCCGGTTTCGTGAACAATTTGGAGAAATCGAGCCCGCTCGCCTTGGCATGCGCGATCAGTTCGCGGCGATCGAGCATCTGCATTTGTCCGACCATCTCGTTGAAAGTCCGATAACCCATCTCGGCCATCAATTCGCGCACTTCCTCGGCGACGAAGAAGAAATAATTGATGACATGCTCGGGCTGGCCACTGAAACGCTTGCGGAGCACCGGGTCCTGGGTGGCGACGCCGACCGGACAGGTATTGAGGTGGCATTTGCGCATCATGATGCAGCCGGCCGCGATCAGCGGCGCGGTGGCGAACCCGAATTCGTCGGCACCGAGGAGCGCGCCGACCGCGACGTCGCGCCCGGTACGAATGCCGCCGTCGACCTGCACCGCGATTCGGCCGCGCAGCCGGTTTGCCACCAGCGTTTGATGGGTCTCGGCGAGCCCGATTTCCCACGGCGAACCGGCGTGTTTGATCGAGGTGAGCGGCGAAGCGCCGGTACCGCCCTCGTAACCGGCGATGGTGACGTGATCGGAGCGCGCCTTCGAAACGCCGGCGGCGACGGTGCCGACGCCGACCTCGGAGACGAGCTTCACCGAGACATCGCCATCCGGATTGACGTTTTTCAGATCGAAGATGAGCTGCGCCAGGTCCTCGATCGAATAGATGTCATGATGGGGCGGCGGCGAGATCAGGCCGACGCCCGGCGTCGAGTGGCGGACTTTGGCGATGATCTTGTCGACCTTGTGCCCTGGCAATTGGCCGCCCTCGCCGGGCTTGGCGCCTTGGGCGATCTTGATCTGCATCACGTCGGAATTGACGAGATATTCGGCGGTCACGCCGAAACGGCCGGAGGCCACCTGCTTGATCGCGGAGCGCATGGAATCGCCGTTCGGCAGCGGCTTGAAACGGTCGGCTTCCTCGCCGCCCTCGCCGGTATTCGACTTGCCGCCAATGCGGTTCATGGCGATGGCGAGCGTGGTGTGCGCTTCGCGCGAAATCGATCCGAACGACATGGCGCCGGTCGAGAAACGCCTGACGATATTCTTCGCCGGTTCGACCTCCTCGATCGGCACCGGCGCCCGGCCGTCCTCGGCGGCGGACTTGATGCGGAACAGGCCGCGGATCGTGTAGAGGTGGGTCGACTGCTCGTTGATGAAGCGGGCGAACTGCCGATATTTCTCGTAGGAATCGCCGCGCACGGCGTGTTGCAGCGCCGCGACCGTCGCCGCATTCCAGACATGCTCTTCGCCGCGCACGCGGAACGCATATTCGCCGCCGACGTCGAGCATGGAGCGGTAGATCGGCGCATCGCCGAAGGCGTCGCGGTGCCGCTGCACGGCCTCTTGCGCGATTTCGACGAGCCCCACGCCTTCGATCCTGGTCGCGGTGCCGGTGAAATATTTGGCGACGAAGTCGGACTTCAAGCCGACGGCGTCGAAAATCTGAGCACCGCAATAGGATTGATAAGTGGAGATGCCCATCTTCGACATCACCTTCAATAATCCCTTGTCGAGCGATTTGATGTACCGCTTGATGATTTCCTTGTCCTCGAGCTTCTGCGGCAGATCGTTCTTCATCGCCACCAGCGTCTCGAAGGCGAGATAAGGATTGATCGCCTCGGCGCCGTATCCGGCAAGACAGCAGAAGTGATGCACCTCGCGCGGCTCGGCCGATTCCACGACGAGGCCGACCGAGGTGCGTAAGCCCTCGCGAATGAGGTGATGATGCACCGCGGCGCAAGCAAGCAGAGAGGGGATTGGAATGCGGTCCGCGCCGGCCCGGCGGTCCGACAGGATGATGATGTTGACGCCGTCGCGCACCGCGGCTTCGGCTTTTCCGCACAGTTCGCCGATCGCGCTTTCCATGCCCGCGGCGCCCGCCTCCGCCGGCCAGGTCGCGTCGAGCGTGAGCGACTTAAAATGATCGCCCAGGTCGGAAATCGATCGGATCTTTTCCAGGTTCGCGTTGGTGAGAATCGGCTGATGGACTTCGAGCCGCTTTTTCCGCGACGTGCCTTCGAGATCGAACAGGTTCGGCCGCGGCCCGATGATGGAAACGAGACTCATCACCAGCTCTTCGCGGATGGGATCGATCGGGGGATTGGTGACCTGGGCGAAATTCTGCTTGAAATAGGTGAACAGGAGCTTCGCCCGATCCGACAGCGCCGAGATCGGCGTGTCGTTGCCCATGGAGCCGACCGGCTCTTCGCCGGTCGTCGCCATCGGCATCATCAGGATTTTCAGGTCTTCCTGTGTGTAGCCGAACAATTGCTGCCGGTCGAGCAGCGATAGGTTCGAGATCGGCGCGGATTCGGGCGCGGGCGGCAAATCTTCGAGGACGATTTGCGTGCGTTCCAGCCATTCCTTGTAGGGGTGGCTCCGCGCCAATTGCGATTTGAGTTCTTCGTCGGGAATGAGCCGGCCCTGGTCGAGGTCGACCAAAAGCATCTTGCCCGGCTGCAGCCGCCATTTGACGACGATGTCTACTTCAGGAACCGGCAGGACGCCGGTTTCCGACGCCATGATGATGCGGTCGTCGCGGGTGACCAGATAACGCGCCGGGCGCAGGCCGTTGCGGTCGAGCGTCGCCCCGATCTGGCGGCCGTTGGTGAACGCGATCGCGGCCGGACCGTCCCAAGGCTCCATCAGCGCGGCGTTGTATTCGTAGAAGGCGCGGCGCTGTTCGCTCATCAGCGGATTGCCGGCCCAGGCCTCCGGAATCATCATCATCATGGCGTGCGCGAGCGAATAGCCGCCCATCACCAGGAATTCGAGCGCGTTGTCGAAACAGGCGGTGTCCGATTGGCCTTCGTAGGAGATCGGCCACAGTTTGCCGATGTCGTCGCCGAATTTCGGCGACGACACGGAGGCCTGCCGCGCCGCCATCCAGTTGTTGTTGCCGCGCAGCGTGTTGATTTCGCCGTTATGCGCGATCATGCGGTAAGGGTGCGCCAGCGACCAAGTCGGGAATGTGTTGGTCGAGAAACGCTGATGCACGAGCGCCAAGGCGCTCTCGAAATCCGGATCGTGCAGATCGGGATAATAGGTGCCGAGCTGGTCGGCGAGGAACATTCCCTTGTAGATGAGCGTGCGGCAGGAAATCGAAACCGGATAATAGTTCGAGGTGTTGCGCGCGCGCTTGCCGTAGAGTGTGCTCGAAATCGTCTTCCGCAAAATGTAAAGCCGGCGCTCGAACTCGTCTTCCGACGTCACCTTCGGGCTGCGCCCGAGGAAAACCTGCATATGCACCGGCTCGGTCGGCTTGACCGACTCGCCGAGCGTCGAATTGTCGGTCGGCACGTCGCGCCAACCCAGCAATGTCATGCCTTCCTGCGCGGCTACGGCGGCGTAGGTATCCATGATCTCTTGGCGCCACGCTTTGTCGTGCGGCATGAACAGCGCGCCGACCGCATAGTGTCCGGGCGGCGGCAGTTCGATCCCGAGCGCGGCCGCTTTCTTGGCGAGAAATTTGTGGGGCGTTTGCACCAGAATGCCGGCGCCGTCGCCGGCGCGCGGATCGGCGCCGACCGCGCCGCGGTGTTCGAGATTGAGCAGGATCGTCAGCGCGTCTTCGATGGTCTTGTGCGATTTGCGTCCTTTGATGTCGGCAATAAAACCGACGCCGCAGGAATCCTTTTCCAGCGCCGGATCAAACAAACCGAAACCAGACGCATCCATCGTCCACGCGCTCCTCGAAAGGCCCCCGAAGCGCACTGCATCGAGGGTCCGGCGCAATTCACCCCGCCCAGGACCACGCCGTCCCGCGCCAGGGCGAGCCACTCATCTTGGGGGCAACCTTCGTTCCGCTCAACGGCCGCCGGTTGCTAGTTCTTGCCACCGTCCGGCGCGCCCTCGCCACCCGGCAGCCGATCCGCGCGTCTCGTCGGAGTTAAATCCGACCGCGCACTTTGGGATCCTTAATTGGGACAGCAATGCTGTCCTATGCAGACCATGACAAATTCCCACCGCCAAGACAAGCGGTACGGCCCCAAAAGTCGGCGAAAAAGCGCGCTCGGCGATTTGAACGACGTCTCGCTCGCATGGCTTTCCGCGTTTTGAGTGGATCATGGGACGCGCAGGAGTGCAATGCGAACCTGGCGGCGTTAAGCGATAGTCGGAACATCGACCCTCCCGTGCCGGTCCAGATTTTGGCGTGGCCCGCAAACACAAGAGCTCCCAGATCTGCAATCGTTTCAAACCGAATCGATTGCGGCTCTAGATGTTTGATGAGGCATGGTCTTTTCGGAAAGCCGGTTTCCACTTTTCCGGATCATGCCTTAGGTTTGGCAAATGAATTTCGCCAGCGACAACACGGCGCCGGTCGCGCCGGACATTCTCGACGCCATCGTGGAGGCAAGCCGCGGCTATGCCCGCGGCTACGGCAATGACGACTGGACCCGGTTGGTCGAGCGCCGTCTCAGCGAGATTTTCGAGCGCGACGTGGCGGCCTTCTTGGTGCCGACCGGCACCGCGGCGAACGCGCTGGCGCTGGCGCAGGTTTCGCCGCCGTGGGGCGTCGTTCTCTGCCATGCCGAATCCCACATCGCGACCGACGAATGCGGCGCGCCGGAATTTTTCGGTCACGGTCTCAGGCTCGAAGGGCTGAGCGGACAAGCCGGCAAAATCACGCCAGAGGTCCTGCAAGCCGCGCTCGCCGGCTACGGCGGGCACAGCCCTCATCAAATGGTCCCGTCGGCGCTGTCGATCACCCAAGCCGGCGAGGCCGGGACCATTTACCGAACCAATGAAATCGCGACGCTGGCCGAGCTAGCCCATCGGCGCTCGCTCGCCGTGCACATGGATGGCGCGCGTTTCGCCAATGCGCTCGTCCGGCTCAACGCCACGCCCGCCGAGATGACATGGCGCTGCGGCGTGGATGTGCTGTCGTTCGGCGCCACCAAGGGCGGCGCGCTCGCCGCCGAAGCCGTGATCTTCTTCGACCCCGATGCTGCGGCATTTTTCGGCGAACGCCGCAAACGCGGCGGTCACCTTCTTTCCAAGCATCGCTTTATCGCCGCGCAGTTTCTGGCTTACCTCGCCGACGATCGCTGGCTTAAGCTGGCGCGCCACGCCAACGCCATGGCCGATAGGCTCGCCGAAGGGCTCGTTGCGATCGGGCTCGACCCGGTCTGGGCCGTCGAGGCCAATCTGGTATTCGTTCTGCTGCCGCGCGCGCTTGACGCCACGCTCAAGGCGGCCGGCGCCAATTACTACGTGCGCTCCAGCCGGAGTTTGGATGTCGGCGCCGACAAGGTCCTGGTCCGGCTCGTCACTTCATTTGCCACGAGCGGGCAAGACATCGAACGCTTCGTGAACCTCTGTAAAAAGTTCTAAGTCGCGCCCAAGCGCCGCCCCAATTCATGTTAATCTCGTTGGCGGCGGGCAGTCGTGCGGGATGAGGGCGAGGGCTTGCATCGTGCGTCTTTGGGGATTTGGCGCTGATCTATCCGCGGTCGCGGTTGCGATCTTGCTTCCGATCTTGGCTGTCGATTCGGCCGAAGCTCAATCTCTCCCGCCGCCGGCCTTGGCGTCTCAGGCGTCGTCTGCGCCAGCGCCCGTTACCGGCTTCGTGCCGCCCTATGAAATCATGCGCACCGTGCGTACCGCCGGTTTCGATCCTCTGGCGCCGCCATTGCGCGAGGGCACCACATATGTGCTGCGCGCGACGGACTTCCGCGGCATTCTGATGCGCGTCGTCGTCGATGCGCGCACCGGCGCAATTCGCGATGCCAATCGTATCGTTCCGGGCCCGGGACTTTACGGCCCCAGCGGATATTTTCAGGGCGGTTATGGTCCGGCTCTTTACGGACCGCGCGACTATGATCCGCAAGTGGCTCGGCCGCTCGCAACGGCGCCGCCCTCCGCCGAGGCCTCGGCGGACGACATGTCGCTGCCCGAGCCGCCTGAGGCGATGCTGCCAAATGACGGACCGCGGCCGCGCCTTGGCGCTCCCGGCATGGCATCGTCAACGGAACGGGACATTGTGGCGCCGCCGCACCAGCAATCTTCGCGCTCCATTGTCGGCCCGCCATTGCCTCGGCCGCGCCCGGCAACACTGGTCGCCGTCAAACCTTCCCAACACGCACCCGCGGCCGCAACTGTACCGGACGATCAGCCCGAAAACGGCAAACCCGACCTGGCCGCTTCAGCAGCGCCGGCGTCGCCAAGATCCGCTGCCTCGTCTGCCAAGCCAGGCGAAGCATCCGGCCTGCCGGCGATCAACGACTGACCCAACGGGAGCACAATAAAAAGCGCCCCGGAAAAACCGGGGCGCTCGACACAGACGCGTACGCAACAAGGGCGATTACGCAGCCTTTTGGTTCTCGATAACGGTCGGGCCATTGGCCTTGCCGTTGATTGGGATCGAACGCGGCTTCTTCGCCTCGGGGATCTCGCGCACCAAGTCGACATGCAGGAGACCGTTCTCGATGCTGGCGCCCTTCACCTGGACGAAATCGGCAAGCTGAAACACGCGCTCGAAGGTCCGCGCCGCAATGCCCTGATAGAGCATCTCACCGCGCTTCTCTTCCTCCTTGGCGCTTTTTTCGCCGCGGATGGTCAGCGTGTTCTCTTTGGCTACGACCGAAAGCTCGGACTCGTTGAAACCGGCAACCGCGACGGAAACGCGATAGGCGTTTTCACCGGTCCGCTCGATATTATAGGGCGGATAACCCGGAGCGCCGCCCTCGAGGCCCTGATCGAGCAACGAGAACAAACGGTCAAAGCCGACGGTCGAACGATAGAGGGGTGCTAAGTCGAAAGTTCGCATGGCATATCCTCCTTCTGAAGCGACATGCGGATGGCCCGCCCTTGATGGGCCGAGCCGGGAATGCGCCGCCGTGATTGGCCGGCGCATAAGCGATATGGGATGGTTCCAATGGTCCCGCAAGATGGCCGTAACTCATTGTTTTAGGTTGCTATTTTATACGATGTCGGGCGGCCACGCACGCGATGCCCGCGCCCCTTGGACCCAAGCTCAAGGGCCATCGTGCCGCGAGGCCAAGCGAGTTGAGCGGCATTCGCGGGCTGTTATAAGCGAGATCTCCAGCTCGTTCTGAAAAGCCTTCATGAAGCTCGTTTCTATCCCCGCCAATCCCGTTCCGGACAACTTCGTCGTGGGTACGCTAAAGACGCCCGACGGGGTGGCGCTTCGTTTCGCGCGCTGGCTGCCGCCGGCCGGACGGCGCGGCACGGTTTGCATATTCCAAGGCCGCTCCGAATGGATCGAAAAATATTTCGAAACCGTGCGTGATCTGCGTGGGCGCGGCTTCGCCGTCGCGGCGCTCGACTGGCGCGGACAGGGTCTCTCCGAGCGCGCTTTGTCCGATCGACACAAGGGCTACATCCGCGATTTTTCCGAATACGACACCGATCTTGAAACTTTCATGCGCGAAATCGTTTTGCCCGATTGCCCGCCGCCCATCTTTGCCATCGGGCACTCCACGGGTGCCAGCGTTCTCATCCGGGCGGCCCATCGTGGCCGGCATTGGTTCGACCGCATGGTGCTGATCGCTCCGCTGATCGCGCTCGGCGGCGTCGATTATTCGATGGGAACGGGATGGGCCATCGTTCGGGCGCTGCGGTTGACGGGCTTTGGCGCCATGTATGTCCCAAGAGCCGATACGACGATCGTCGAATCGCGGCCGTTCCTGGGCAACATTCTCACGTCCGA
This sequence comes from Xanthobacteraceae bacterium, assembly GCA_035623195.1. Lineage (GTDB taxonomy): Bacteria > Pseudomonadota > Alphaproteobacteria > Rhizobiales > Xanthobacteraceae > BOG-931. The sequence continues at coordinate 47,723 of DASPTX010000087.1, forward strand.
TCCGGTGCGTTATGCCCGCAACGCCGCCGTGCTCGAAGCGGAGCCCGCGCTCGGGCTCGGCGCGCCGACGGTCGCCTGGTGCGACGCGGCGTTCCGCTCCATGCGGGCCTTGCGCGAGCGCAGCTACCCGGCGCGAATTCGCCAGCCCATGCTGATCGTGGCCGGCGGCAACGATCAGGTGGTCTCCAATGCCGCAATCGAGGATTTCGCCAGCATGCTGCGGGCCGGTTCGCATCTCGTCATCGTCGGCGCGCAGCACGAACTCCTGATGGAACAAGACCGTTTTCGCTCGCAGTTTTGGGCGGCCTTCGACGCCTTCGTTCCGGGCACGCCGCTTTATTAAAATATCGCGCGCATAGCCCCGGAATTCAGCCGTTCAACAATTCTAACGCCTGCGCGTGAACGCGTTTGTCGCCGGCGGCGACGATGCGGCCGCCGCTATGCGACCGGCCGCCCTCCCATGTCGTGACGATGCCACCGGCGCCTTCGATGATGGGGATCAACGGCAGGACATCGTGCGGCTTTAATTCGGTCTCGATGACGAGATCGATATGGCCGGCCGCGAGCACGCAATAGGCATAGCAATCGCCGCCGTAGCGGGACAGCCGCACGGTCTGCTCGACGCGCTGGAAACGTTGCCGGTCGGCCGCGTTCATCAACAGCGGACTGGTCGTGCACATCACCGCGTCTTGCAGCGAGGCGCAGGCGCGCACGCTTAGCGTTCGCTCGCCGGCCGGACCGCGATAGTGCGCACCGCGGCCATCGCCGGAAAAATGCTCCCGCGTAAAGGGCTGGTGCATCATGCCGTAGATCGGTTCGCCGCGCCGCGTCAGCGCGATGAGCGTGCCCCACATCGGCATGCCGCAAATGAAGGATTTCGTGCCGTCGATCGGATCGAGCACCCAAACATATTCCGCGTCGGTGCGCTCGTTACCGAATTCCTCGCCGATGATGCCGTGCTCGGGAAATGTGCGTTTGATGAGCGTGCGCATGGCGGCTTCCGCGGCGCGATCGGCGGCCGTCACAGGGTCGAAACCACCCGACCGGCTTTTGTTCTCGATACCGAGTGCGCTGCGAAAGAACGGCTTTATGGTTTCACCGGAGATCGCGGCGAGTTCGTTGACGAAGGCCGCAAAGTCGATCGCTGTCATCAAATTCCCTGGAGGATCTGACCGAGCCTATGAGTTGGCCACGGGGTTGGAGAATGGATCGGGGTCCGCGAATGATGCATAGCAGCTCGGCATCTGTGGATTATGGCGCAAATTTAAGCAAAGGCTCATTCGGGCATAAGCTATTGTATCTGAAGCATTTTCGAAAATATCGCCGCCTCATTGTGCACAATGCGCGGAAATTGCGGGGAAAGGTCTTTGCCCCAGGAGTATTTAACCTTGAATTTTGTGCGGCGCAGTGTATGTTGTTGCAGTGCGGTAGCGCGAGGCATCCTCGCGTTACCGTCGCCCTCCTTGGGCGTTTCCTCCCTAGACTTGGGCCGCTCCCGCAAGGTGAGCGGCCCTTTTTATTCGGGCCTCTGTCGACCCGCCGGTTTTACTTGTCCCGTTATTCGGCCGCGGCGCGATAGGGCCGCAGTTCCTCAAGCGGAATTTCGGCGAGGCGATCGGCCAATATCTCGAACTCGGCGGCGAGCTTTACGAACGATGCCGACCGCTCGTAGCGGCGCTCGTCCATATAGAGAGCGCGATTGATTTCAAGCTGAATGGCGTGCAGTCCGGTTGTCGGATTGCCGTAATGTTCGGTAATGAAGCCGCCCGCATAGGGCTTGTTGCGGCTCACCGAGTAGCCGAAACCGCGCATGCACTGTTCGATCGTTTCCGGCACGATGCCGACGCAGCTTGTGCCGTAACGATCGCCGAGGACGAGATCCGCCCGCGGTCGTTCGTCGCGATTTCCCGTACTTGACGGCATGGAATGGCAATCGATCAAGATCGCGGCGCCGAAATCCCGCTGCAGCCGCGTAAAAACACGTCGCAACGCGCGATGATACGGCTTGTAGAGACCGTCAATGCGCCGCAACGCCTCGGCAACCGAAATGCGTTGATCGTAAATCTCTTGCGCGTCGCCGACCACGCGCGCAACGGTGCCGAGCCCGCCTGCGACCCGCATCGAACGGGTATTGGCAAATGACGGCAGCCGGCCCTCGAACATGCGTGGATCCAGCTCATAGGGTTCGCGATTGACGTCGACATAACAGCGCGGGAAATGAGCGCGCACCACCGGATGGCCGCGCGCGACCACGCCCTCGATCAATTCGCCGACGAAGGAATCCTCAGAACGGCGCAGCGTCGCCAAATCCAGCCGCGAGGTCAGCAAGAATTCCCGGGGGTAAATCCGTCCGCTATGGGGCGAGTTGAACAGCAACGGGCCGCGGCACTCCGTCGGCTCAAGGGCCTCGAACGGGGGGTCGAATTCGTCCTGCATTTCGGACATGACGCTGGCGGGTTGCTCCGGATTCGTAACCGCGCGACCTTAGACTATTGTCCACAGGAACCGCGATTTGCCAAGAACATTAGGGCATGATCCGGAAAAGTGGAAACCGGTTTTCCCAAAAGATCGCCCAGCGAAATCTACCCTTTCGGCGCCCGCCAGCCTTTGCCGTCCTGCGCTTTTTCACTCCATGTTTACCAGCGATCCGGCTTATGGGATGTAGGGGACCGGCGAAAGCCGGGTTTGCGTAATGTCCAAAATTCTGCTGGCCGAAGACGACATCGATATGCGGCGCTTCCTGGTCAAGGCGCTGCAAAATGCAGGTTTCGAGGTCATTTCCTACGACAACGGCCTCTCCGCCTATCAGCGGCTACGCGAGGAACCGTTCGAGCTTCTGCTCACCGATATCGTGATGCCGGAAATGGACGGCATCGAGCTCGCTCGCCGCGCCGCCGAACTCGATCCGGATATTAAGATTATGTTCATCACCGGGTTCGCGGCGGTGGCTCTCAACTCGGACTCCAGTGCGCCAAAGCACGCCAAAGTTCTGTCCAAACCGGTTCATCTGCGCGAATTGGTCAACGAAGTGCAGAAAATGCTCGCGGCTTAACCCGCGGCGAGCCCGCTCATTGCCGCGCCCTTCCTTCCCGATCATCGCGCCGCGTTCAAGACGTCGGCGATCCAATCGAACATGGTATGGACGGCGATGGTCACGTTATCGACCTGACAATGATGGAATCCGCCTTCTTCGCGGCTGAAAATCTTGAGCGCCTTTTGTTTGGAGCCCGCGGCTTCGAAAAGCCTTTCCGCTAATTCGAGCGGAATCTGCTCGTCGCCGGCGCCATGAAGCAGCAAGAAGGGGCAAGCCATCTTCTGCACGATGCCGTCCAAGCGGAAGCCTTCGAGTTTCTTGAGCGCGGCGGGGCGGTCGGAAACGCCGAGCACCCATTGCAAATGTTCCGGCGGTACCGACAGCGACAGCACTTTCCCGGAATCCAGCTCCTCGAGCCGGCGCGCCCAGATTTCGTGATAGTCCCATTGCGCCCCCCAGGCGACGCAGCAGGCAAAGCGCGGCTCGAGTGCGGCGGCGCGCGGCGCGTAATAGCCGCCCAGCGATAGCGCCATCACGCCGATGCGCCGTTCATCGAACTCGGGGCGTCCGGCGAGATATTCATAAACCGGCGTCGCATAGTGCTCGGTCTCGGCGATCAGCGGCAGATTGCGAAAGCGTACGCTCTCGCCATTGCCCGGCCCGTCGACGATGAGGCAGCCGACGCCGCGCGCGGCAAGATCGGTAACGCCATAGCCATATTGCAACTCCTTGGTCACGTCGAAGCCGTCGAAAAACACCATGGCCGGCGCCGGCCGCGCTCCGGCCGCCTCGGGATCGGGATGCACGAGTAGCGCCGGCAAACTCGTGTCCTCGTAAGGCACCTCGACGGGTTCGATGCGCGGGCGGCGGATCATGGCCACCGCCTCCTTGAAGATTTTCACCGACCGCGCATAGACCTCCATGCTCCGCGCCGAACGCGGATGGATAAACCGCTCGCCGGTCTGGTAATAGCGCGCGGCGCGCATAAAGCAGGAAGCGGCGGTGAGCTTGTGGCCGGCGCGCAACGCGTCGCGGCCGCGCGCCTCGATTTTGTCACCCATCCGCGCCCATTCCTCGAACCAGGCCGTGTCGTCGCCCACCTTATCGGCAAGCGCGCGGCCGACGCGGTTGACCTCGTCGATCTCGACGCCGGTCCACGGCGCGCCGGACAGGCAGATCAAGAGCCCCATCGACCAGCGATAATTGTCCGGGAAATAAAGGAATGCGGGATCCGGTTGCTTATCCTCCGGCATGACGTGCTCCCTGGCCGAAATAGGCTTTGAGGTTATTGGCCGACGAGGAAACACATCGCGGTAGAGAAAATCAAATGTCGCTTGGTCGCTGTCGCCTCGGCTCCAACCTGGGATCGCGGGGTTCTCTCGCCGAACGATCAGAGCGGAGGAGGCGGTGGCTGCTCCGGCTTTGGTCCGAATGCCCGCTCGGTGTCCCGCTGCGGGCGGTTCACCTTGGACAGCGCGAGTTGGCGTGCATACTCCCGATCGCCGGCTTCCTTGTATTGTGGGCTAGTCAGTGAGGCAAGAAACGCCACCACGTCGTCGATCTCCGGCTCCGTCAGCGCCAACGGCTGCATGTCGCTGTCGAGCCACGGGTCGGCGATGCCGTCACCCTTATTGTAGTGATCCATGACGTCCCACAGCGTCTCCATCGACCCGTCGTGGAAGTAGGGCCCGGTCACGAGGAGATTTCGCAGGCCCGGCGTCTTGAATGATGCGATGTCACTTTGCTTCTTCGTTATGAGGAAGCGCCCGAGAACCGACAGCTCACTTGTGATTGCCGCGCTATCGATATCCGGCAGTTGTCCCTGCGCCAACTCCCGTTCAGCCTGCTGCGCCAAGGGACCGACACGGTGCCGAAGTATTCCGATGCCAATGTTGTGAAAATCGTTGTCAATAAACAGGGTTGCATCCCGTTGGTTATCCACCAAAGCATGGCAAAGGAAACAACGGGCCTTGTCATTGAACAATTCCCAACCGCGTTTGGCCGAGTCGCTGATGGCGTTTACCTCTCTTGCGATGAAATGGTCGAAGGGGGAATCGAACGAAGTCAGCGTCTGTTCGTAGGCTGCAATAGCGCTCAACAAATCCTGCTCGTTCACATCCCGGCCGAAGGCCTGCGTGAATCGGGTCTGATAGTCCTTGTCGCTGGCGATCCTGGACACGGCATCGCCGATGCTGGTCGAGCCCATCTCGAAAGGATTCGTGATCGGCAGCGCCGCCTGCTGCTCCAGCGTAGTGACTCGGCCGTCCCAAAACTGATGTTTATTATAGAGGGCGTTGAGAACGGTTGGTGCGTTGCGTTGCCCGACGCGGCCGTGGATGCCGACCGATACTGGCCTACCATCAGTGAAAGCGCGAGCCGGATCGTGGCAGGTGGCGCAGGCGACCGTACCGTCACCTGAGAGTCTAGGCTCGAAGAACAGCTTCTGACCCAATGCAACTATAGCAGATCGCGGCGTGACCGGCGAGATGACATATTCGGTCAAAACCTTGGGAAAGCCGACCTGATCCGACGTGCGCGGCTCCGCCAATGCGCTCGCTTGCGGCAGCGGCGGCGCTTGCCCTGGTGCCAGCGCGGGCGGCGGACTCAAGCCGGCGTCCTCGCTCAAGGCCGGCGCCGGAAGCATCGCGCAACTACACGACAGGATCAATTGGACCGCGGCCGCCCGGCCGAGGAGCGTGACGAACTCGCGGCGTATCGATCGATCGAATTGCATTTTATCCCCACAAGCCGGGGCCAATCACAAGATATCAAAACAGTGGGAGCCAGTCAGGCGGTGGCGAAAGATTCCCACGGTGCCGCCCTCCTCGCGCGAGCAGGTTTCGGGTGGTTCTCGCCGCCACCTTATCGTTAGGTGTCCTCAGTTGGCGAAGCTGAGAAACATGGCCACCAAGACTTACGGGACAGTGAGTCCCGAGCAACAGAAGGCGATGAGCGGGCTGGAGTTCGTCAAGGGTCTTGCCAGCGGAGTGCTACCCCTTAACACGCTCGCCCGGACGTTAGGCTATGACGTGGTCGAGGCAGAAAGCGGTCGAGTCGCCATCACTCTGTATCCAACAGGCGCTCACCTCAATCCATGGGGCACGGTACATGGCGGTCTCACGGCAACTCTTCTCGATAGCTGCATGGGCCTGGCCATCCAATCGATGCTCGATAAAGGCATCGGCAGCACCACGCTCGAATTCAAGATTTCGCTCGTCCGAGCCATCACGCTGGAGACTGGCCAGATCAGGGCCGAGGGCAAAGTCCTCAACTGTGGCCGTCGTGTTGGCGCGGCAGAAGGCCGAGTCACCGACGCCAGAGGCCGATTGCTCGCGCACGGTACGACGACGTGCCTCATTTTCCCGAGCTAATGCTTCGCAATGCGTGAACTTGCAACGAGCATGGTCTGACAATTCTCTTCCGCAATGTCCGTTTTGCGCCAAATGCGGACATCGCACTTTTCATTCGAACAACTCATCGGCGCGGCCGGACAGTGGCAGTGGGACCGAGATGCCGAGCGCTTTCGCGGTTTTCAGGTTAATGTACAGCTCAATATTAGTTGCTTGTTGCACCGGCAGATCGGCCGGCTTGTCGCCACTAAGGATTCGGCCTGCATAGAGACCAATCAAGCGGTGCGTTTCAGTGACGTTGGATCCGTAGCTCATCAGGCCTCCCGCCGCAGCGAATTCACGCCATTGATAGACCGCAGGCACTCTGTAACGAGCAGCGAGCGCAGCAAGCTGTTTGCTATGGCTGGTGAAAAATGCATCTCCACCGATTACAAGGCCGCTGGCGCGTAATTCAATCACTTTTGCAAATGCCGCCTCCAATTCGCTTTCGGTACTAGCATTAAGCACGTGGAGCTCCAATCCCAGCGTTTCGGCCGCGGAGCGCACCTGACGCGCTTGGGGTTCGGCGAGCATGGGAGCGGTCGGGTTGACAAGCAAAGCCATGATACGTGCGGTGGGAAGCAGCTCATGCAGTAACTCCAGCCGTTTCGGCGTTGATTCTTCCGACGTCTGGGTTATGCCCGTGACGTTACCGCCTGGCCGGCTGAGGCTGGCGACAAGCCCAATTTGGACCGGGTCTGCGGCCGTTTCGAAGACAATCGGAATAGTCGTTGTGGCCGCCTTCGCCGCGAGGGCCGCTGGAGTGCCCGACGTAGCGATCACGGCTACCCGCGCCTGAATCAACTCAGCCGCTAACTTCTGTAGTTGATCATAGCGGCTCTCGGCCCAGCGGTATTCGATGCGGATGTTCTGGCCATCAACGAAGCCAGCTTCCTTTAGCCCTTGCTTAAATGCCGTTACTCGATAGGCATCGGATTCTGGCGTACCGGGACCAAGAAAACCGACAACGGGCATTGTGGCCTGCTGAGCGAGCGCAATAAGCGGCCATGTGGCCATGCCTCCGAGCATGCAGAGAAACACCCGGCGTCTCATTCGACCACCTCGTCGGCGCGGGCGAGCAATCCAGGCGGAATTGCGAGACCAAGCGTTTTTGCGGTTTTCTGGTTGATGCCTAGCACTAAGTTCGTGGGCCGCTGCACGGGCAAATCATCGGGCTTGGCGCCGTTTAAGATTCTCCCGGTATAGTTTCCAACCTCCCGAAACTCGTCGAGGATGCTAGCACCATAGTTCATCAATCCGCCGCGCGACGTGAACTCCGGCCAGGGATATATTGTGGGCAGTTCATGGCGCGCGGATAAAGCTATAATTTGATCGCTGTGGCTGCCAAACAAAGGGTCCACGCCGATCTGCAGTGCATCGACGTGTTCTTGGAGCAATAGCGCAAAAGCAGCTTCTATCTCGGTCCCGTTCTTCGCTTTCACCACCATCAGATTTAGTCCAAGCTTTGCGGCCGCAACCCGCATCTCCGTCGTTTGATCAGCCGTGTTGATCTGGTCAGCAGGATTGACCATGAGTGCGATCGACTTGGCCGCCGGCACCAGCTCATGCGGTAATTCCAATCGCTTCGGAGCCACTTCGATATTGAGGTAGGCGATACCCGTTAGATTACCGCCCGGACGATTGAGGCTGGCGACGAAGCCATGCTCGACTGGGTCAGAGCCGATCATGAAAACGATCGGTATGGTCGTCGTCGCTGCCTTTGCCGCGGCGGCCGCGACCACGCTGCCCGGCGCGGCAATCACCGCCACCTGTTGTCGAGTCAATTCCAGAGCGAGCGCCGGTAGCAGGTCGTATTGTTCCTCCGCCCAGCGGTATTCGATCGCGACATTGCGGCCCTCGACATAGCCCTGTTCTGCTAGACCCCGCTTGAAGGCAGCGAGCACAGCTCCCGCCCGCGCTTCCGGCGACGTGCTGCCCAGGTAGCCAATAGTCGGCATCATCCGCTGCTGCGCACGCGCGCCAAGCGGCCGCGTAACCGCAGCGCCGCCAACAAGTACGATGAATTCCCGTCGCCTCATGGCTTCGCCCACGCCGAGGCCCACGTCGGATATGAAAAGAATATCACATTTTGGATCGAGATTTGTATCGGCCGTTATACCCAAGTGGGCCGCCTCTATGTCCGCTTCGGGTCCTAAGCGGACATTCTTCGAGGTCTGCGTGACGCCAGCTTAACCCCGAAAGCGGTCGTTGGCCGCCCCGATTGAGGCCGCGCACGGGCTTGGCGGTTGTGACCCTGCGCCGGCCGTGACACCATCGGATGGAGGGTGGGTCGCGGGTCTCGCATCGCCATGGCGCGTCGGAAATATCGCCGGAAATATCCTTGGGCCTCTTTGAGCGACGACGAGTTACTCGAGGTCCGCCTCAAGGACCTCAAAGTCACCGATCCTCGGCAACGAAAAATGTGGTCCCGGCGGCACCGGGACCGAAGGACAATTACGCAGTTAACAATTGACGTGAAACACGTCGCACGCCATGGACATGGGCACCAAGATCATCATCTGGCCACGGACTTTCATAGTTCGTAGCTGCACGGTCTTTCCGCTGGACGTCTGGACCGACATCATTTTGGACGTTTTTGCATCCGATGTGATCGGAGCAAGCAACGCAGCTGCGGTAAGCAAAGAAAGCGAAAGCTTGAGCACTCGCATTTTTACCTCCCTGGTGGCTTCTCCGAGTACCAGGATGAAATGTTCATCTGCAATTCACAAAGGCACACGAATTTTAGTCAAGGCTATCACGCCACGGTGATATGAATGTGAGCCTACAATCATTTCGTTTGTCGCTCGAATTGAAAGCTCGCGTGTGTTTCTCCGCGACCAGGTCACGATATTTCTTGTTTGCCGCAATATCGGATCAAGGTGCACACCCAAGCGGACCGCTATCATGTCCGCTGTGGGTCATAAGCAGACATTCGCCCAGGTCTGCGTGGTGTCAATTTTACCCCCGAAAGCGGTCGTTGGCCGCCCCGAGCGAGGCCCTACACGCGCTTGGCGGTTGTGACCCTGCGCCGGCCGTGACACCATCGGATGGAGGGTGGGGTCGCGGGTCTCGCATCGCCATGGCGCGTCGGAAATATCGCCGGAAATATCCTTGGGCCTCTTTGAGCGACGACGAGTTACTCGAGGTCCGCCTTAAGGACCTCAAGGTCACCGTCGAGGGGACGTGGCTCGAAAAGTGCCTGCACGCTCTTTATCGGGAACTGAGCCAGCACGGCATCCGCGTGCGGCCGCATGCCTGGATTTCGAGCGAATGGTTCAGCCCAGAGGGCACGCCGGGCATCGCTATTCCGTTCTACCTCGCGCATCCGCGGCTGATGCGTCTGGAAAAAAAGATGATCCTCGATGTCGAGGGCGGCACCTGGTCCGAATGCATGCGGATCCTGCGCCATGAGTGCGGTCACGTGGTGACGCACGCCTATCAGCTTTATCGCCGCCGCCGCTGGCAGCAATTGTTCGGTCCTTCGTCGAAGCGTTACCCGCGCTATTACCGTCCGAATCCGGCAAGCCGCAATCACGTGCAGCATCTACGGCTGTGGTATGCGCAGAGCCATCCGGACGAGGATTTTGCCGAGACTTTCGCGGTGTGGCTGCGCCCGCGTTCGCACTGGCGCGCGCGTTACGCCGATTGGCCGGCGCTCAAGAAGCTCGAATATGTCGACGAGCTGATGAAGGAGATCGCCGGCAAGCGGCCGGCGCTGACCCATCGCGAAAAAGTCGATCCGCTCGGCACGCTGGCCCAGACGCTTGGCGACTATTACAAGAGAAAGCGCGCGCTCTACGTCGTCGATACGCCCAAGACCTACGATCGCGACTTAAGGCGCCTGTTTTCCGCCGATCCGAAGCATCGTCGCTGCGAAGCGGCCTCCGCATTCATTAGGCGCAATCGCGCCGATGTGCGGGAGTTGGTCGCCAAGTGGACCGGCGAATATCAGCTCACTTTCGACGCCGTGCTCGACGACATGATTCAGCGCTGCCGCGAGCTCGACTTGCGCGCGGTGGGTCCGGAGCGCAAACTCATCATGGAATTCACGGTGCTGTTGACCGCCAAAACAATGCATGCATTGTTTGGTCCGTCGCGGCGTAAGTGGATCGCGTTATGAAACCGCTTCGCGTCCTGGTGCTCGTGCACCCGGACCTGATACCACCGGAATCTTGCGAGGGTTACACCGAGCAGGAAATCAACGTTTGGAAAACCGAATACGACGTAGTCACGACGCTGCGCGCCGCCGGCCACGAGCTACGGCCGCTCGGCGTGCACGACGAGCTAAAACCGATCCGCGAAGAAATCGAAGCGTGGAAGCCGGACGTCGTCTTCACGCTGCTCGAACAGTTTCACGGCGAGGCGATCTACGATCAGAACGTCGTCAGCTATCTTGAATTGCTGCGCGTCCCTTATACCGGATGCAATCCACGCGGCTTGATGTTGGCCCGCGGCAAGGACCTATCCAAGACGCTGGTGAACTATCATCGCATTCCGGTGCCGGATTTCGCGGTGTTCGCCAAACATCGCAAGGTCAAACGGCCGGCGCACTTGGCTTTGCCGCTGATCGTCAAGAGCGTCAACGAGGACGCGTCCTACGGCATTTCGCAAGCCTCGGTCGTCGACAGCGACGATAAGCTCGTCGAGCGCGTCAATTTCATCCATGAACGCATCGGCACCGCCGCCATCGCCGAGCAATATATCGAGGGCCGCGAAATCTACGTCGGCATCGTCGGCAACGAACGGCTGGTGGTGCTGCCGGTCTGGGAGCTTGAATTCAAGAATATGGCGCAGGGCGATTGGCTCATCGCCACCGAAAAGGTCAAGCACGATACGGACTATCAGGAACGCCGCGGCATTCTGCATGGACCCGCCAAAGATCTCAGCCCGGAATTGGCGGCGCGCATTCAGAACATGGCGAAGAGGATCTACCGGACGCTGGAGCTCGACGGTTATGCCCGGATCGATTTCCGCCTCGCCGCGGACGGCACGCCCTATTTCCTGGAAGCCAATCCCAATCCCGAAATCGCGGAAAGCCAGGAATTCGCCACCGCCGCCCGTCACGTCGGCATTAGCTATCCCGATCTCTTGCAGCGGATTGTGGCGCTCGGGATAAGGCGCGGCGCGCCAAGTGTCGCGGCGAAATAGACGACGCGCTGTTTGCTAGGCGCTTTTGCGCTTCTCGCGCGCGCCATGCGGGGCATGAGAAGCCTCGGGCCCGACGGGATGGCGATCGTGCGTGACGCGGCGCGCTTCATCGTGGGAGCGCTCGCGCTTGCCTTCGGCGACGTGTTCGCGCTTGCCTTCGGCGAGGCGTTCGCGCTTGCGTTCCGCAGCTTGTTTGCTCTCGCCGGCATGTTTTCCTTCGCCGGCATGCCGGTCTTCGCCTGCATGTTTGCGCCCACGATGCGCGGGTGAGGTTGCCGCTCCGGTCTCGTCAGCCGCGTCCTCTGCCTCCTCATCGGACTTGTCCTGGGCTTTCGCGTCTTCGGGCTGGATCTGCGGCACCTGCCCCATCTGCTGTATCTGTTCTTGCTCGACATTGGCAAAGGCCGGCAAGCTGCGGCACGGCAAGTGCCGCACGAAGGTCAGCGCATCATTGTCAACGGGTGCATTCCTCCAGGTATCGACCGACAGGCCGGTCACGCGCACGACGTAAATCCGCGTCTCGCGCGGCAGGCTGGCGCGGTGCTCGAGCCATTCGATGACGCGGTGCGCACCGGCATTGTAGGCGGCGGCGACGAAACCGAGATTGCCGAATTGCAGGCGGAGCTTTTGCAACAGCCGCGCCGAGGCTGGGATCGCCTGCATGGGATCGAACGGGTCCGCGAGCCCGGTCTCCGCAGCCGCTTCCGGCATGAATTGCGCAATGCCCTTTGCGCCCTTTTTGCTCACATCGTCGGCGCGCAGCCGGCTCTCCTGCCAGAGCAGATTGGCGAAGAACGGCACCGGCAAATCGTTATTCTGCGCCGACGTGAACAGCGCGTTGCACAAGTCGTCGAGCGACGCCTGTCCCGCCTGATTTGTCGCGGTATTCTCCGGCGCGCTAACGTCGATGGGGATGTCCAAGTCGGCGCTGGCGGATGCCAGTCGGAGCGCGTAGCCGTCATCCGGCTTGAAAACCTCGACGCGGAGGATGCGCGGCTGCAGTGCCGCCAGGCTGAGGCGGTCCGAGCGGTCGACCGACGACTCGATTTCGACGAGCGCGCTGGCGGGATTGCCCACGCGCAATTCGTCGCCCGGCAACGGCACATTGTCCGGGAGCGCATATTCTTGTTGCGCGGCGCCGACGAGCCCGAGCAGCAGGACAACAAAAACCAGTATCGGTCGCATCCCTGTCCCTCACAGAAGATTGGCGACGGCGCCCAGAGTGTTTGATGGGGTATGGCCTTTTCGGAAAACCGGTTTCCACTTTTCCGGATCACGCCTTAACAAGCGCCGCTCGATACGGTGATGACGAAAGTCCCCTCGACAGAAGCGGCCTTACGGCCCCGCAACCACGGTGCCGCTCAAGCGCGCGGACGTTCAGAATCAAGACACCCGATTGGCTCATCGCCTTTTAACGAGGCAACTTTTTGGACACATTGTGAGGCGTACAAGGCGAATTGCGGCGAAGGATTGCCGCCGGCCAAACGTGCTGCGCTGAAAAGTCCTGCTTTCGCACGCTTGCGTGGCCTCGGCGCTCGGTTACGATTACGGCCGTTAGAGGGCGTGAATCAGCAATGACATTTTCCAGAAATAGAGTTCTGGCCGGCGCCGGATTGGCTCTGGCTTGTCTTCTAGCCGCGCCGGCGTGGGCCGAAGACTATCCGACCCGGCCGATCACGGCGATCGTGCCGTTTGCCGGCGGCAGCGCCAGCGACGTGGTCAGCCGCATCCTGTTCGAGCGCATGTCGAAATCCTTGGGCCAGCCGATCGTCGTCGAAAACCGGCCCGGCGCCGGCGGCAATACCGGCACCGCCGACGCCGCCAAGGCGGCGCCGGACGGCTACACGCTGCTCGGCGGCGGCTCAGGCCCGGTGGCCGCCAATGTCACGCTGTACAAGCACCTCGATTACGATCCGCGGCAGGACTTCGAGACGATTTCGCCGTTCGTCTCTTTCACGATTATCGTGGTGGCCAGCAACAAGTTGCCCGTCCAGAACCTGCAAGAGCTGATCGCCTATGCCAAAGCGCATCCCGGCGAACTCAACTACGGCTCGGTTGGGATCGGCAGTTCGCAGCATCTCGCGGGCGAGTATTTCAGTCAAATCACCGGCGTAAAGATCACCCACGTGCCCTACCGCAATATCGGCCAATACGTGCCGGACCTGATGTCGGGCCAGGTGCCGCTCGGCTTCCAATGGTATCCGAACATTTCCGCGGCGCTTGCCGCGAAGGGCGCAAAGGCGCTCGCGGTCGCCGGCGACAACCGGTTGGAAGCGCTCCCGGACGTGCCGACGACGAAAGAGGCCGGCCTGCCGCAGTACATCGTCTCCGGTTGGTTTGCGCTGTTGGCGCCGAAGGGCACGCCGCCCGCGATCGTCGGTAGGCTCAACAATGAATTGAAAGCGGCGGTCGCGGATCCCGCCGTGCGCGCCCGGTTTCAACAACAGGGCGCCGAAACGGTCTATCTGCCGCTCGATCTATCGCAAAAATTTATCGCCGATGAGATTGTGAAATACCGCGACATTATCACCAAGGCCGGTATTCCGCAGATCGAGTAGGGCATGATCCGGAAAAGTGAAAGCGGTTTTCCGAAAAAGTTCATGCCCCATCAAAATCTAGAACCGTAATCGATTCAGTTAGAGACGATTGCGCTCTAAGTGACGTATGGCCGCGCGTCGTCCTTGTCGTCGCATGCCAAACGGGCATCGCCTCCCGGACGGCCATCACGTCCCGCTGTGCTTTTTCGTTTTAGAGGTATTTGGATTGATCGGCGCGGTCTGACCGGGCGGCTTGCAAAAGACGTGGGGGTTGTCGGACCCGCAATAAACGTGGGCGCCGCGCGTATACGAGCCGGAGCGGGTATTCGTACCGCCTTGGGCTTGGGCTCTGCTCTGGCGATCGAGGTCTGCCAGTCGGCTGCGATCAAAGCGGCGATCGCGGCAATGCCAATCGCAAGCGTCTTCATAGCGATCCTGCCGCGTTCTCCTTAGCGAGAGCCAAGGCATTCTGGACTTTTTTGATTGGCGTGAGGAAAGGCGCGTAGTCGAACGATATGCCGATTTTGTCTGCCCTCAGCTCTCCAGCGCGGCGCTGCGCCCGGTGCCGAGGCCTTTCATGAAGCGGCTGCGAATGAGCGCGGGGTCGCGCGGCGTCTGGCCCTTGCCCGGCGCGTCGTCGATCCTCGCCGCGAGCAAAACGGGGCCGCCGTCTTCGAAGCGGCGGTCGATCAGTTTTTCAAAATGCGCTTCGTCGCGCACCCAGGCGCTGTTGGCGATGCCGGCGCCGCGCGCCACCGCGACGATGTCGGTCGCTTCGGCGGTCGCGGCGCGCTGCTTGCCGGTGATCTGGTAGAGGCCATTGTTCCAGATGATGACGGTGAGATTGCGCGGCTTCATGGTGGCGATCGTCGCGAGGCAGCCGAGCCCCATTAGGATCGAGCCGTCGCCTTCGAGCGCGATGACGCCGCGTTCGGGCTGTGCCAGCGCCACGCCGAGCGCGATGGGGCAGGCGAGCCCCATGCTGCCGAGCATGTAGAAATTTTGCGGCCGATGGCCGGCGGCGAACAGATCGAAATTGCTGTTGCCGATGCCGCCGATCACCGCTTCGTTATGCCGGAGCTTTTGTACCAGGAGCTTGGTCAGAGCCGTGCGGCTGAGCACTTTCGTTTGGTTTCGGTTATCGCTCACGCCGCTTGCTCTCAAATTCTCAGTTTGGCTTTGGCGGCGGGATTGCCGCCGGTGAGGAGCGGCGAAAGGATGAAGGCGACCGGCGCCTGCGTCGAATAGGCCTGTTTGATCGAGGAGTCGACGATGAACGGCAGATTCGCCTCGTCGATCAGGGTGTGATGCGCAATGCCGAGAGTGTCGAGGGTGGGCCGCATGGTGCGCGCGACCAAAGACTGCCCGATATTGAATTCCCCCCTCGTGCCGCGTTCGGAGATCACCATGACGAGCGGAATTTGATAGGGAATGACCAGCGACGCGAGCGCATTGGCAATCAGGGCGAAGCCCGAGGTCTG
>DASPTX010000088.1:0-6769 GCA_035623195.1 Xanthobacteraceae bacterium
GCGGCAAAGCCAACCCGCAGACCGTCAATGAGCTTCTCAAGAAACACGTCGGCGGCTGAATGCGGCGCCGTCTAGCGATGCGCGCGGCGGCCTTGCCCAGGAAGAAGGCCGGTTTCGTATTGCCTTCCTATCGAGAAGCAATCGCCGGCGAGTGGATCCGCAAAGATTGGCCGATCAAGGACAAACTCGCGAGCAATCGCCTGCGAGACCTTTGTTCGGCACGCAGCGACCATGTGGGACATCTACCAGGCGACGAAGGACCGCGAAGCTTTGGCGTTGCGTCCGAGTAACGTGAAGAAGCGCGCGACGCGCGTGCGGAGGGTGCACGGAACCGACGCAGCTGGCGGCGGAAGAGGCCATTTTTGCGAATCGGTCGACCGGTGATTCGCGCGTTTTGCACGAAACGAGGCCCTTATGACCGCCCCGAAGGGGCATCCGGTGCACAGTTTTTTCGCGGCGGCAAATGTGCCGCTTCGATTATCGCAGCGACCTTACTTGCGCCCACGAGCGCGCCGGACGCGAGCGCGTGCTGCGCGTGCGAACAGCTATTCGGCATCACGGAAACCGTGGTTTTATCGGCACTTTTGTGACACGCGAAAATCTTCGCGTGGATTCCGTCAATGCAAATCTTTGGCGCGCGGTGTCGCTTCAGCGCGCATGAATTTCGGCGAGCGACCGCCGCAACCGGCGCCACCTACACACAAAATTAAGCGGAGTCACTGTTATTTTTTTCCCGCTGTAGTAATCGGATTGCAGTGCGGATCGATTCGCGACTGCACTGCACTGATATCGCCATCCACTCAGGCTAGGAGGGCAGCAATGGCGAAGAAGAGAAAAGCGAAAGCGAAAACGGCGAAGAAGACGACGAAGCGTCGGAAGAAGAAGTAGTCAACGCCGCAACCGGTCTTCGGCAACGCATATGTCGAAGATCGCGTCACACGGGCCGGCCGGCGTCGAGGTGGATCGATCGTTCGCCGAGACGGGCCGGCTCAGGTGGCGACAGAGGGCGCCGGCGAGATGCGAGTGCGAGCTTCGTAACTCGTGCTCGCTGAGCGCGAGAGCGAAGCGGGTAGACGGAAAATTTACGCCGGCTTACGCACTGGCGAGCCCGCTTTGAGTCATCTCGCCGAAGCCCTCGGTGTGTTGGCAGGTAGCGTTGGCAGTATCCTCCCAACTTTCAATCGGCGTCGAGGCTCAGCCGCGGCGCCGTTTTCTTTTTTGGAAAATCCTGCTCGAGTAAATTCGTATGGTGCGCGGACACGGCAAAACACATGTCGTGCGTTCGGCGAACCGGCGCAAAGCGCTCGGCGCGAAGCCGATCGAACTTTATTACTGGCCGACGCCGAACGGCTGGAAAATCTCCATCATGCTCGAAGAGTGCGGGCTACCCTATGCGGTGCGCCCCGTCGATATTTCGCAAGGCGAACAATTCTCCGCGCATTTTTTGGCGATCTCGCCCAACAACCGCATACCGGCTATCGTCGATCCCGCCGGTCCCGGCGGACGGCCGATCTCGGTGTTCGAATCCGGCGCGATCCTGCAATATCTCGGCCGCAAGACCGGCAAGTTCTATCCGAAAGATGAGCGCGCGCGCGTTGCCGTTGACGAGTGGCTGTTCTGGCAGATGGGCGGCCTTGGCCCCATGGCCGGTCAAGCTATTCACTTCCGGCGCTACGCGCCGGCACAGATCGACTATGCGATCGCCCGCTATACCGACGAGGTGAATCGGCTCTATGGGGTGATGGACAGGCGGCTGGCCAAGCATGAGTTTCTGGCCGGGCGCTACTCGATCGCCGATATGGCCTGCGTCGGCTGGGTTCGTCTTGCCGAGCGACAGGGCCAAGATCTGGCGCAATTTCGGCATCTGAAGCGGTGGTTCGAAACGGTTCGCGCGCGCCCGGCGGTCAAGCGGGCATTCGCCATCCGCATCGAGGCGGCATCGGCGGTCGATATCAACGATCCGAAGGTGCGCGCGATCCTGTTCGGGCAGCGAGCCCGCTGATTATGAATTGCGTATGTCGATCAGTTCGTGCGAGTCCAAGTCTGCGACTTGCAAAAAATGCTCATCACGCAGCCCTTAAGATCGGCCGTATTCGGACTGGTGAGCGTGAATGAGCCGCTATAGGTTTTGCCGTCGGAGGCGTTGTAGACGTCGCCGGACCATTGATTGGGTACGCCGTTCGGTTTCATTCCGAGCACGATGGGCACGCCCAAGAGCGGCCGGCCCTGCTTGGTTGCGTCGGCATTGTTCTTGTCGGTTTTCGGACGACCGGTCGCTGGGTCGTTCGGCTGTTTAAGCCAGACCAGCGTGCCACACAGCGCGCCGCCGCAATTGACGATTTTCACCTGGCTTTCCTTGTCCGCAGTATACCAGGTGCCGAGGGCGTCGGCGGCGAAGGCCGGCGCAGCCATACCGAGCGCGGCAACGAAAATCGCTGCCAAGACTATGCGTGCCGCTTTGCGCTGGTTGATCATTGCCTCCTCGCTCTCACTGGTGTTCGCCAAGTTCGCAAAGATATCCGAAAGATAATCGACGCGGTCACGATTGCCTAGTTCGGGGCGGATCGCACGCTAGCGCCCGTCCCGTGGGCCGCTCCGGCCGGTTTTCGCACCCAGAACTGATACATGCCGCGAAATGTGTCAGGCGCTTCGGTCTCGTAGCGATGCCAGCAGTCGAGGTTGAACCGCGCCGCCGGGTCGGGAAAGCGTTTGGCGAAGCGCTGAAAGGTGGTCGCATCGAGATTGAAACCGGTGAACTCCAAGCGGTTGGCTTGGATGAAAGTTTTGATCTCGGGCAAACTAAGGCGGTGCTCTTGCACGTGGAAGAGCAAGTCGCGGCACTCGCTCATCGAGAAAAAGTCGTCGGCGTGGCTGAGCGATTTCACGAGCGATCCGTCCTCGGCCGCCACGATCGCTTCCCGGCAACGCCTGATGTCTTCTGGAATCGGGCGGTAGCCTTGCTCGGCAATAAGCGCCCGTCCGGCAACGACGCCTCGGCGCGCCAGCGCGCTGTAGAGACCAACCTGCATCGTACCGCCGGGACGCAGTAGCGACAGCAGCACCCGCCAGCCTCGCCACGGATCTTCAAGATGGTGCAGGACGCCCGATGCGTCGATGAAATCGAAATCTCGCCCGATCGAGCCCAGTCCGTTGATATCGGCCTGGGCAAATTCGATATTTGTCAATCCAAGACTGCGCGCCATGCGCTTCGCATAGCTGAGGCTCGCGATGCTTAAATCGACCGCGAGAATGCAGACGTGGCGCGCCTCCCGCGCGAATTCGATTGCGCCAAGCCCGGTGCCGCAGCCGGCGACCAGGGCGTCGCGAATTTGCATCCGCCTCGGCGCTGGAACAACGGTGGCGTGCTCCGATCTGCGCGCCGCGGCCCAACGCGGATAGGGGCTTTCCTCGTATTGTTGGCGTACGAGGCGCGAGACTTCGCCGTCGATATCGGTCAATGACAGTATCGTCGATGCGAGTTCGCTTTCCTGCGCCGGTTCCTTCACTTGCTGAGCGATCAAGGCGTCCAACGGCGGCAGCCATTCCCGCGCGAGGAAAGATTGCGCGTCGGCAAGTTTATGGAGCGGAGCGTAGGCGGCCACAATCGGCAGCCACAACGGCGGTACCGAAGCCTGCGCCGCCAGCGCCGCTTCAAGCGCGGCGCGAAGTCGCTGCGCCGCTGCGGCTTCGTTGTCAGAATGGGAAAAGACGTATTCGTTGATAAAGCACTGGCTCGCGAGCGCGCAGGAGAATTCAAGATGCGCCTTCTCTCCGTCGCGCGCGCCGGCGCTTGGCGGCGAGGACTGTTGCGAAAGGGCGCTTTGCAGCAGCGCGTGGCGCATATTGGTCAGCAATCGCTCGAGGCCGATATCGGTCATGGGGTCACATTTGAGAAGGCCGATGAGGAGACGGTCCGCGGCCAGCGCCGACGGCAACGGGGAATTGAGAAGCGCGCCGGGTGAGAGCCGGTCGGGCCAGGCGGCATTCGACCGCGCCATCCAGTCGGCAATAATCGGATTGAGCCTGATCAGGCTTATGCAGGCGCCGGTGAGCGTGCGCGGCCGGCCCCATCCTTCCGACAGGGCGCGCAAAGCAAACGGGCGCACGCGGCCATCGCTTTCCGCAAAGCGCGCGGCGCCGAGACAGTGAGCGAATAACGTCCTTGTGCGTGGCGTTTCGCTCAGCTCAAGCGCGCGGCTTGCCGGTCCGGCCGCTCGTTCCGGCTGTCCGGCAAACATGTAAGCTTGGGCGAGATTACCCAAAGCTTCGAACGTGTCGGGACGCATCGCCAAAGCACGTTCGATATGTCCGATCGCCTCGGTCGCATTGCCTCGCGCCAAGAGCAACGCGCCGAGCCGACCGTGCGCGTCGGCAAAAGCCGGGAAAAGCGCAATGATCTGGCGATAACCGCGCTCGGCCTCGGCGACCGCTCCAGCTTGGTGTTGCGCAATCGCCGCAGCGAACAGTTCGGCGAGCTTGCCGCTTTGCGGCGCGCTCGCCGCAGCGGCAAAACCCGGGTTGGCGCCGTGGGCTCCATGAGCTCCATGAGCTCCATGAGCTGCTGCGCCACGAGTTCCCGCAGCGCGTCTTTGTTTGCGGTTCATTGCCGGGATCGATCGCCTCGCGAAGCCTCAATCTCTGCTAGTGAAGCAATCGAAATGGGTCAAATTGGCGACGTTTCGGGATGAAATCGAACTGACCGGCCTCGTCAAGGAATGCGAGCCGGACGTGATACGCCAATCTCGGTTTTGCAAGCTAAGTCCACGCGGACCGGCATGTTAAAACCGCTCCGCTATCCCGCGTCGGACGTCGACTGCGGCATGTCTCTCGAGCATGTGAGCCTCGCCGCCAAAAAAAGCATGGATTACTGGACAGGCCAGGAAGTGGATTAGTAAAGTTTCGGCTGATATTTCGGCGACGCGAGCGCCGTGAGACGGCTTGTTAACGGAGTGTTGCGTGTCTAGAGGGGTCCTCTATCTCATCTGGGGCCGTAGGGCCGATACAGTGATCGATCGATCAATTTTTTCTTTGAAGGCATTCCACCCGGAACTGGATTACGAGGTGAAGCGACTACCGCCGGATACAGACCAATTTAAGGGCTTCCTTGAAAAATCAAGTATGATGGATTTCTCGCACTGATACCATTGTGCTTGATCGGTTGGATTTTGGCTTTGCCCAGGCGCTGCGGTTTGGAGTTGCGTGCTGCATCTGTGAAAGCCCGTGGTCGCGCCGGTACCACGGCCTACCGAAGGATGATGGCGTCGAATACAATACCGGTGTTCTATTCTTCACCCGTGGTGCCGAACCGCTGTTTCGGCGATGGAAGGAATTATCAAGTGTGGGTGACTCTGCGATGGATTTTCTAAGCCCAAACGGCGAGCTGAAGCTCATGCCTTTTAATGACCAGGGTAGTTTCGCCAAAGCGGTCGCGGAATGGGACCGGACTCCCTTCATTCTACCAATGAACTGGAATTTTCGGCCGCTGTTTTATCGGACTTTTTTCGGACCAATCAAGATCTGGCACGACTACCGTGACCCGCCGCCGGCACTCAGGCGATTAAACGCCACTTACCGCGATCCGAATGCTATCATCCAATTCCATAGCCTGTAGCTCGGATCAAAATAAGCTGGGACATTGTCGAAGCTCTCTTGCCAGGCAACGGTTATTTGGAATGACCTTTTCCGGGGACGAGATCTTTCGTCAGGCCATCTCGGCGATGCAGGCGCGCGACGTTGCCGCCGCCGAGCAGGCATTCAGGGGCGTCCTTGAACTCCAGCCCAGACATGTCGGCGCCCTCAATTTGTTCACCGTTCTCTTAATTTCGCTCGGCCGCTTTGAAGAGGCAGAACGTTACGCACGCCTCGCGCTGAATGAAAATGCAACATCCGACGTCACACTTTACAACTACGCACTCATTCTCAAAGCTCTGAAGCGGCCAGCCGAGGCATTGGAACGTTTCAGTCAAGCGCTAACGATCAATCCGTCGGTTGCGAGTACTTGGAACAATCGCGGCACCGTCTTCAACGACCTCAAACGATATAACGATGCCGTCAGCGATTTTGACAGAGCAATTCAGCTTGACCCCGAATACGCGGAGGCCTTTTTCAATAAAGGCAAGTCTTTCACCCTCCTCAAGCGGCTCGATGAAGCATCCTCTGCCTTTGAGAGAGCGCTGGCGCTCAGACCCAATCTGGCCGAGGCCTGGCTTGGCCGCGGCAACGTCTTTTGCAAACGCAAACAGTATGACGATGCGTTTGCCGCCTATGAGCGAGCGCTGTCGCTGAAGGCGGAGCTTGCGGAAGGCTGGCTTGGCCGCGGCAACGCGTTTCAAGAACTCAGGCGTTATCAGGAGGCACTGACCGCCTTTGAGCGAGCTGCGGCATTAAAGCCAGACCTGGTCGAGGCATGGATCGGCTGCGGCGAGATGCTCGCTCGGCTCAAGCGACACGAGGAAGCGGCTCGCGCATACGCCCACGTGCTTGAGACAGATCCGCAGAGGCCTTTCATGAAGGGGCTCCTTCTCCATCAAAAAATGTCAGCATGTGCCTGGAACGGCGTCGACGATCTCATTGCCGAAATCGATCAAGACGTGTTGTCGGGCAAGCCGGCCGCTGAGCCGTTCGGATGGCAAGGCGTGGCAAAATCGCCGCGGAGCCTGCAGCGTTGCGCCGAATTGTTCAATGCCGAGAAATATCCCGCTAAATCCGGGGATAGTCCGAGGCAATCGCCGCGTGATCGCGGGAAAATCAGGATCGGTTACGCGTCCGG
>DASPTX010000089.1:0-4218 GCA_035623195.1 Xanthobacteraceae bacterium
AGCGGGCGATCGCCCGACGACGGCGTGATGGAGGCGATGCGCGACAGGCCGAGATCGGGCCAGAACAGGCCGGAACCGACCATGCGGTAGTGCGGCACGACGATCAGCCGGTCGATCTGCTCGTCGCTGTTGTTGGTGAGCGCGAACATCGCCCAATTGTTGTTCGCCTCGCGCGCGCGTACTTCGATGCGGCGCACGATGCCGTCAGGGCCGGGCGCGGTGGACACCTGGATGCGGTCGCCTTCGGTTTTTTGCACTTCGGTTGCGGCAGTCAGATCGATTGCGGCGGTGTCGAGCCGGACGTTCACCGCTTCGACCGCGCGTGCGGTTGCGACCGCCAGGAACGAAGCGGCGAGCACGACCGCTCCTGCGGTGAGACAACGACTTAAGTTCAAAACGAAACTCCCGCCCGCGGCAGAACCTTGCGGTCTGCGCTCCCGGCCTCGCCGACGGTTAAAATCTGCAGACAATCGCAACCTGTTCCGTTTTTAAGGCCGACATTGCGCCGATTTCGCGGCTTTTCAGGAAACGGACGTTCGGTCAAAGTGTTAGCACAATTTTGCCGATATGCGCGCTGGATTCCATAAGCGCGTGGGCGGCAGCCGCTTCCTTCAATGGGAACGTCTTGTAGATGACCGGCTTTACTGTGCCTTTTGCGATCAAGGGCAGAACATTGTCCTCGACCGCACGCGCGATTGCGCCTTTGTCGGCGACCGTGCGTGCGCGCAGGGTCGAGCCGGTGTGGTGAAGGCGCTTGAGCATGATTCGTCGGAAGTCCACCATCGCCTTTGGACTACCCTGAAACGCGATTTGCACGATTCGCCCCTCGACGGCGGCGGCTTCGTAGTTGCGCCCGATGTAGTCCCCGCCGACCATGTCCATTATAACCTCGGCCCCCTTGTCACCGGTGGCGGCTTTGGTCGCGGCAACGAAGTCCTCGGTCTTATAGTTGACGGCGACGTCGGCGCCGAGTTTGCGGCAAGCTTCGCATTTCTCGGCTGAACCGGCGGTGGTGATCACGCGCGCGCCTAAAGCCTTGGCCAATTGTATCGCTGCGGTGCCTATGCCCGAAGAGCCGCCGTGCACCAGCAACGTCTCGCCGCTTTTGAGGCCGCCACGCTCGAACGCATTGTGCCAGACAGTAAAGAATGTTTCCGGGATCGCCGCCGCCTCAACCATCGACAAGCCTGAGACCGGAAGCGCGTGACTTTCGTGCGCGAGACAATATTCGGCGTAGCCACCCCCGACGACCAACGCCATCACACGGTCACCGACTTTCCACCGCTTGACGCCGGTGCCCAACGCGACGATCTCACCGGCGATCTCCAGCCCGGGAATGTCCGGCGCACCGGGGGGAGGCGGATAGAGACCCATGCGTTGCATGACGTCGGGACGATTGACGCCGGCTGCGGCAACTTTCACAAGAATCTCGCCAGCGGCCGGCGTCGGCACCGGGCGTTGCTCGGTCACCAGCATCTCCGGGCCGCCCGCGGCCTTGATGCCCACTGCGGTCATTTGGGTTGGAAGTGCAGCCATCGGTTCCTCTTTTTTATCGAAATCGCGCGGTGTTCTTTAGGCGCGCCCCATCCATGTGACAACTGCCGCCGCTATCGCTAAATTTCACGTGCAGGAGAAAAACCATGCCGGCGATCGACGAGGACGACAAACCGAAAAAGAAGGTCGCGCATGAAATCGGACAGGATCTCACGTTGCTCTCGGTAGAAGAGCTCAGGGCGCGCGTGCAGTTGATGCATGATGAGATCAATCGCCTTGAGGCCGACATGGCGCAGAAGCGCGCTTCGCGCTCCGCTGCCGACCAGTTTTTCAAGCGGTAATCCGATCGCTCTTCGCCGCGGACGTGCGGTATCGCGATGTGTCGTCGCGCGAAAAATAATTGGCATTGCGCCCGCTTTCTTAAGGTGTCGTTAAGCTTTCTCGACCATTACTGGCACGTCCATCTTCATGTGGACATTGAGTGGCTCCTGTCCACTCTGTTTGACGCCTCCCTGTTATCACCTTGAGCCGCCGGCAACGGCGGCTCCTTTTTTTGTGCCAATTTGGGCCAAATGTGGCTTCGGTATTCGATGTGCCGCGGTTTGCGCGGCAACTATATCGGCATGTTAACCATATCGCTGGCTGGACATGACCCGCGGGTACGCGTCATGCTTACTCAATCGTATACAGGGTCGGTGGGTAGTGAGGCGTTGCGTTATGTCCGAGAAGCCGTTGAGCGAAACGCAGCCGGTCTCGTTCGGAGAACGGCTTGCCAGTTCGCAGACGTTTGCCGATCTGTTTCGTGACGGCATGGCCCTGGTCGAGGAGACTGCAACCTATCTCGACGGTCCCGGACGTCAGCAATCCAAGAAGCTCGAGCGCGCCGCGGCGCTTGCTTATGCGACTGAGAGCATGCGGCTCACCACCCGATTGATGCAGCTTGCTTCGTGGCTGCTGCTGCACCGCGCGGTGAAAGAAGGCGAGATGTCCCTTGCACAAGCCGGCAAGGAAAAAAGCAAAGTGAAGCTGGCCGCAACCGACTCGCACGATCCGTACAATCTCGGACTGTTACCGGTAGCCTTGCGTGGTCTGATCGAACGGCAGCAGAAACTCTACGCCAAGGTGCGCCGTCTCGATGCGACAATCTACAATCAGCCTTCCGCTGAGCGTGCGCCCGCAGGAAACCCTGTCGAACATCAACTCGGCCTGTTGAAGGCCGCGTTCGGCGTCGAAAAAGTCTAGCTGTCAGGCGAAATAAAAACCCCCGCGGCGGCGGGGGTTTTTATTGGCGATGCAAAAGCGCTTATTTCTTTTCGTCTTTCTTCTCGTCGGCCTTCAGAAAACCGGAGAACTTTTTCTGGAAACGCGACACGCGGCCACCGCGGTCGACGATTTGCTGCTGGCCACCGGTCCAGGCCGGGTGTGATTTCGGGTCAATGTCGAGATGCAGGACGTCACCTTGCTTGCCCCAGGTCGAGCGCGTGGTGAATTCGCTTCCGTCGGTCATGACCACCTTGATGGTGTGGTATTCGGGGTGAGTATCCTGCTTCATAGTCTGTCGCTTTCGGTCAAGGCGCGCTACGCGCAAAATGGGCTCAATTTGGCGGCTCCTATACAGGAGCCGGGCGACGGCGGCAAGCCGCGACGATTGACCAGAACCAAGCTCGCAAGGCATTAAGGATGCGCTAAGGGGACGTGATAGAGGCGTCGCATGAGTTTTTCGAGCGATGGACGGGGCCTCGATGTGGCCAGCGCGCCCGCGCCCAATGAACGCCGCACGTTGAAGCTCAAGCCGCTCGCCCGGCTCGCACCTTATATCGCGCGCTATAGCGGACGCGCCCTGGCCGCGCTCGCCGCGCTGATTGTCGCTGCATTGACGACGTTGATCGTGCCGATCGCCGTACGGCGCATGATCGATTTCGGATTCTCCGACAAGGCTGTGCAGCTCATCGACAGCTACTTTGCGGTCATGATCCTCGTTGTCGCCGTACTCGCGGTTTCCAGCGCGCTGCGCTACTACCTGGTAACGACACTGGGCGAGCGCATCGTCGCTGATCTGCGGTCCGACGTGTTTGCGCATCTGACGCACTTGTCTTTGTCGTTCTTCGATGCCGCACGAACCGGCGAGATAGTTTCGCGGCTTACTGCCGACACCACCCAGATCAAGGCCGCAGTTGGCGCCTCCGTTTCGATTGCATTGCGCAATCTGGTTCTTTTCTTCGGTGGCGCCACCATGATGGTCGTAACCAGCCCGCGGCTGTCGTTATTCGTGCTTGCGGCGATCCCGGTCATCGTGCTGCCGCTGGTCGGATTCGGCCGGGCGGTGCGCAAGCGCGGCCGCAGCGCGCAGGACACACTTGCCGACGCTTCGGGATATGCAGACGAACTGCTCGGCGCGATGCGTACGCTGCAAGCTTTCACCAACGAAAAACTGGCGCAATCTCGCTTTACCGCCGCCGTCGAGCAGGCCTATGCGGCGGCGCGCGACGCCACCAAAGCGCGCGCCGTGCTGACTGCGATCACGATCTTTCTGGTTTTTGCCAGCGTGGTGGTGGTGCTGTGGATCGGCGCGCAGGATGTGCTCGCCGGCAACATTACTGCCGGCCGCCTTGGGCAATTTGTCCTCTATGCCGTGTTCGCTGCGGGAGGGCTCAGTGAGCTTAGTCAGGTGTGGGGGGAGATCGCTCAGGCCTCCGGCGCGGCCGAACGCCTCTTTGAAATCCT
>DASPTX010000090.1:0-34581 GCA_035623195.1 Xanthobacteraceae bacterium
GGCCCGAACGGCGAATCCCAGATGATGCTTGCGCCTACCGAGGCTCGCACGGCCGGGCTGTCGGCATATTGCATGCCGCACTGGCAGACGTAGGTGGAGGTAATAGGTAACCCGCCATTGGGATTCGTCGAAGTGATGGTCCCGTTGATTTCCCCGGTGGCTGGGTTTTGCGTTTCAGCTCTGTAGCCCCACACCGATCCGGAATCGACGAAAACGGCGCCGCGGAAACCGCTGTCCTTGGGCAAGAAATAGAACGGATATTGGAATTCCAAGCTCGCGCCCCAGTACATCGTGCCGCCGATATTGTCGTTGGTCGTTCCCGGCGTGATGTCGCGCGGACCGATGCCCGCCGGCTGGAAGCCGCGCACGAGATTCGGGCCCATCTTGAAGTCGTCGAGCATGCGGACATAGCCGTCGTTCGACACGCAAGTATTCGCGGTCGGGCAGTTGTTGAACCCGAGCATGTCGCCGCCCTGCAAGTGCAAAATGCCGATGAGGTCGGAAACGACCTCGTAATAGGCGCGCGCGTCGACGATTGAACGCAAATAGGACACATCGCCGCCGGCGCCGGCGAAATCCTGACCAAAATTGATGTAGAGCCCGCTGGTCGGGAGCTTGTTGTTGTCGAGCGAATTATAGACCAGCCCGTAGCCGACCGAGGATGTCAGATAGGCTCCCTGGGCTAGTTCGACGCG
Organism: Xanthobacteraceae bacterium; assembly: GCA_035623195.1. Classification (GTDB taxonomy): domain Bacteria; phylum Pseudomonadota; class Alphaproteobacteria; order Rhizobiales; family Xanthobacteraceae; genus BOG-931. The sequence continues at coordinate 696 of DASPTX010000090.1, forward strand.
CACCGGCAGTGAAGCCTGACTGTTCATGAAGCAGTTAGCGGTTGCCGTAGCGACGGCCGGCGGCGCAAACGGCGATCCCGGCACTTGCGCCGACGGCGTCGGAAAGGTCGTCACGAGGTCCGGATTGAGGTTGTTGCAATCGTCCAAAGTGGTCGGCAGCGAGATACTCTGTTCGAACGCCGAATAGCGCAATTGCAAAGCGAGGTCCTCGCGGAGCGGCAGTCCCCATTTCAGCGTGCCGCCGTAAGTTTCCGTCCCGTATGACAGGTAGCTGTTCGCAATCGTCTGTTTAGCAAACAGATCGACACCCATGCTGCTGCGATAATCGAGAAAATACGGCTCCGCATAGCTGAGTTCGACGCCGCGTGCATATTGTCCGTACGTTACCGACCCCCTGGCGAAGCGTCCGGTTCCGAGCAGGTTGCGCTCGGTGACCGAAACTTCGGCCAGCCAGCCGTTCGCTGTGGAATAGCCGCCTTCGACCGAGAAATCGCCGGTCGGTTGCTCCTCGACATCGATGTTGATGACGACGCGGTCGGGGGCCGAGCCGGGCTCATTGGTGATCTTCACGTTTTTGAAGAAGTTAAGATTTTTGATGCGTCGTTCGGCGCGATCGACCAGCGCCCGGTTGTACGGATCGCCCTCGTTGATGTCGAATTCCCGCCGGATCACATAGTCGCGCGTGCGGTAATTGCCCCTGATATTGATGCGCTCAATATAAGCGCGCGTGCCTTCGTCCACGACAAAGAGCACGCCGATCGTTCTCGTCGTCGGATTGCGATCGCCGCGCGGCCTAACTTGACCGAACGGGTAGCCGCGGCGCGCAAGCTCGATCGTCATATCTTCGACGGTCTTCTCCACCGCCTCACCGTTGTAAATCTGGCCGGCCGCCATCCGCAATGTCGGCCGTAGCGAACCGGCATTGACGGCGCGGACGTTCGATTGAATGTCGACGGCGCCGAAGTGATAGAGCGGTCCTTCCTCGATAGTGAAGGTAACTATGAATCCTTTCTTGGCGGGGTCGTAGACGCCGGTAGCGGAAACAACCTGCACGTCGGCATAGCCATGTTTCAAATAGAACCGCCGGATCAGATCGCGGTCGGCTTCGATGCGGTCGGGATCGTAGACGTCGGTTGTTTGTAAAAAGCTCAAGAATGTCGTCTCGGCGGTCTTAATGACCTCCTTGAGCCGATAGTCCGAATAAGCCTTGTTACCGACGAAAACGATGGATTTGATGCCGGTTTTTTCGCCCTCGTTGATCTCGAAAACAAGATCGACCCGGTTATTCGGGCGCTCGATGATCTTCGGCACCACGCTAACGTCAAACCGCCCGTTGCGCTGATAGATTTCGATGATGCGTTGCACGTCCGCCTGCACCGCCGCGCGCGACAGCGAACCGCGTTCCTTGGACTGAATTTCCTGGAGCAACTGCTCGTCTTTGAGCCGATGATTGCCTTCAAACGCGATTTTGTTGATGACCGGCGCCTCAACCACCGTGACAATCAATTTGTTGCCTGATTGCGAAATTCGCACGTCTTGAAAGAGCCCGGTCGCGTAGAGCGCCTTAAGCGCGGCGTCGATCTTGGCAGCGTCCAAATGCTCGCCCGGCGCCAATTTGAAATAGGAGCGAACCGTGTCGGCCTCGACGCGGCGGTTGCCTTCGACGACGATCGTAGTTGCGCCCAGGCCCGTTTCGGCCGGCGCCGCGGCGACGATGCCCGGCGATAGGCCAAAAACGGCCGCTCCCAGGAGCAAGCCGGCCACGACCAGCCCCCGTATACTCCGCACCCAAATGCCCATGCGCAAAGCGCCCTTATTCCCCCTCGTGGCCGCCCCCAGTGGCGGGCAAAAACGCAGTACTTCTCCTTGCGCGCTATAGAAATTCTCTCGGTTTTTCTGCCACTTCTGATCCCCGACTGCAATCACCCCGATTGAGGCGCCGTTTTCCGATTCCTCCCTTAGGAGGTCGCCAGATGAACGATGTCGTTGAAAGTTGCAAATATCATCAACATCACGACGATCGCGAGACCGATGCGAAAGCCCACCTCCTGGGCCCTTTCCGACAGCGGACGGCCCCGCACAGCCTCGATACCATAGAACAAAAGGTGACCGCCATCGAGAAGGGGAATCGGAAACAGGTTAAGTAGGCCGATCGAAACCGAAAGTACGGCAGCAAGATGGATCAACGCGACAAATCCAATGGTCGCGACTTGGCCTGAAATCTGGGCGATCCGTATCGGCCCGCCAAGCTGGTCGGCGGCCTCGCGCCCCACGATAACGCCGCCAATATAGCTGAGCGTGCGATCGACCACGAACCAGGTCTCATCCAGCCCCATCCAAATCGCTTGAATCGGCGAGACCGGCTGGTATTTCACGTCGCCCGGCGTCATGGATCGGGTAATGCCCAGAATCCCGATCCGATGCACGTTGCCGAAACTGTCCTTCACTTCTTTGAGATCGGGCGTCGCTCTCAAGACGATCGGCGAACCGTTGCGCTCCACCTTGATATTCAGAGTTTCGCCGGCGCTCTCGCTGACGACGCGTTGCATATCGGCGAAATTGTCGATCGGCTGACCATTGATCGCTACGACGACGTCGCCCTCTTGAAATCCCGCCGTCGCGGCGGCGCTGCCCGCCTGCACGGCGTCTACCCGGGCACTCATGGTTTGTTTGCCATAAATCCCGAAAATCGCTGCGAAAATTATGATGGCGAGCAGAAAATTGGCGAGCGGACCCGCCACAACGATCGCTGCGCGTTTGATGACCGGCTGAAAGTGAAAGCTCAGGGGCCGGTCAGCCGCGGCCATCGATTCCAAGCTGTCCTTGTCCGGAACGCTGCCGGCATTCTCGTCGCCGAAGAATTTCACATAGCCGCCGAGCGGAATCGCCGCGATCTTCCAACGGGTGCCGTGCCGATCGTTGAAGCCCGCAAGTTCCGGACCAAATCCGATCGAAAACACCAAGACCCGCACCCCACATAGGCGCGCAACGAGAAAATGCCCTAGTTCGTGGACGAAAACGACCAAACTGAGCACGAACAGAAAGGGGACGACGTAGCCGACGACCCCTCCGCCCAGTGCCTGCAAATGCGAAAGAAGATACGCGCCCATAACGAGCCTAACGCCCCCGAATTATCCCCGTCCCGTCCCTGAATTAGGATGCCATTGCGGCAATTTCGGGCAAGAGGTTGGCCGCTAATTGTCTCGCATTATGGTCAACATCAAGGGCTTCCTCAACCGACTGCGGTTCCGCCATTTCACCTCTACGTTGAGCGCTTTCTAACGTTGCCTCGACCAAGGCCGGGATTCCGCCGAAGTCCAGCCGCCCGGCGACGAATTCGCGCACCGCAATCTCGTTCGCGGCGTTGAGGACCGTGGGTGCCGCGCCGCCGGCCGCAAGTGCCCGCCGCGCAATCCCAAGCGCCGGGAAACGCACCATGTCGGGTTCCTCGAAGCTCAGCGTCGCCACGCGCGCCAGATCGAGCCGCGGCGCCGGCGTCCCCATTCGGACCGGCCAAGCCAGACAATGCGAAATGGGAATTCGCATATCGGGCGAGCCCAGTTGCGCGATCACCGAACCATCGCGGAATTCGACGAGCCCATGAACGATCGATTGGGGATGAACGACGACATCCAGTTCATCCGGCGCCAATGCGAACAAGTGATGCGCCTCGATGAGTTCGAGACCTTTGTTCATAAGTGTGGCGGAATCGATGGTCACTTTCGGACCCATCGACCAGGTCGGATGCTTCAACGCCTGCTCGACCGTCACTTTGCGGATGGCCTCGACCGGCCAAGTCCGAAACGGACCGCCCGACGCCGTCAGGATGACGCGCCGGACGTCCTCCCGCCGCCCGGCGACCAGCGCCTGGAAGATCGCGTTGTGCTCGGAATCGACCGGCAACACCGTAGCGCCGCTCGCCGCAGCCCGGCGCATGAAGAGCCCGCCTGCACAAACCAAACATTCCTTGTTGGCAAGCGCCACCGTGGCGCCTCGCTCGGCCGCCGCCAAAGTGGGAGCAAGGCTTGCCGCGCCGGTGATTGCCGCCATGACCCAATCTGCCGGGCGCTCGGCGGCCTCGACGATCGCGGCTTCCCCGGCCGCCACCGCGATGCCAGAGCCCGCGAGTTCGGTTTTGAGTTCGCCGTAGGCGGCGGGATCGGCGATCGCGGCAAAGCGAGCGCCGAGCTCGCGCGCAAGGCGCGCCAGCGCGCCGGCGCTGCGATGCGCGGTCACTGCCTCGACCGTGTAGCGGTCGCGCGCACGGCGCAACAAATCGACCGTACTCGTGCCGATCGACCCGGTGGCGCCAAGCAAGGTTACGGTGCGCGGCGCCCGCGTCGGCTCGGTCTTCGCCATCGCCGGCTTCTTCGTCATCGGGCTACTCACAATCCGCCTACCATACCAGTAAGCCCCGAGCGGATGCAGCCATGCCGAGGTGCAACGCCCCAATCACGACCGCCAGCAAGGCGGCGACAAGAAAACCATCGACGCGGTCCATCATGCCGCCATGACCCGGAATGAGAACGCCTGCGTCTTTGGCACCGAACCGGCGCTTGACCGAGGACTCAAACAGGTCGCCAACCTGGGCGGCAATCGACAATACCAAGGCTAAAAATCCTGCCACGATGGGGTTGGTTCCGGCGCTCGCATAAGCGACCAGGGACCCGGCGGCAACCCCCCCGGCAAGACCGCCCACCGCGCCTGCCCAGGTCTTCTTAGGACTAAGGCGCGGCCACAGCAGTGGACCGCCAACGGACCGCCCAACCAAATAGGCGAAAATGTCGGTGGCCCAAACCGTTGCGAACAGGAAAACGAGCGCCGCGAACCCCTTTTCGGGGTCGCTACGCAAAACCGCAGGCCCGATAAACGCGACCCCGGCGTAAATGACGCCGGCAGCGGCCCAGAGGGCCAGATTGCCGGCTTGGTCAACGCGTGGCCGCACCGCCACAATGCCTCCGGTTAATAATGCGCCGATCGCTATTGCTCCGATCGCGACGGCAGGTTCGCCCCCTCGGATCACGACCACTGCCATGAGCAAAGCCGTCAGGCCGGGAGTGAGAATGCGCAAATCGGCACTGCCGGAGACGAGGAGAGTCCATTCCCATAGAACGAAGCCGGCCACGATCGCGCAGGCACCGACGAAAACCCAGCCGCCAAAATAGGCCACCAGGATCGCGACCGGTCCGAGCACCAAAGCCGAAGCCACGCGCTGGGCAAAATTCTCCGTTGCTTCGGAGATGCTCACCTTCCCGCCGGGTTGCGGATCCTGCCGCTTGGGAATGATCACGATCCTATCTGGGTAACCAGCCCGCCGAAGCGCCGTTCGCGCCGGCGATATTCCGCGATCGCGCCTTCAAGCGCCGATCGATCGAAGTCTGGCCAATTGATCGGCACAAAGATGAGTTCGCTATAAGCCGCCTGCCACAGCAAGAAATTCGAAAGGCGCTGCTCGCCGCTGGTGCGGATGATTAAGTCGGGATCGGGCAGATCAGGCGCATCGAGATGACGCCCGATAAGCTCCGGGGTGATTTCGCCAGCGGACAAACGCCCCGCGGCAACTTCGAGCGCAAGTCGCCGCGCGGCGCGAGCGATTTCTTGGCGTGCACCGTAATTAAAAGCGACGACCAATGTCAGACCGTCATTGTGGCACGTGAGGTTTTCCGCTTCTTCGAGAAGACCGCGGATTTCGGAGGCCAAGCCCTCGCGCTCGCCGATGACACGCACGCGTACATTGCTCTTGTGCAGCTCGGCAAGATCGTTGCGAATGAAACGCCGCAGCAGCGACAGCAGGTCCCGGATTTCCGACTGCGGCCGCGACCAGTTCTCCGAACTGAACGAGAAGATCGTGAGAACGGCAATGCCGAGCTCGCCCGCCGCGCGCACCGTTTTGCGCAAGGCCTCTACGCCGCGTCGGTGACCCTCCACGCGCGGCAACCCGCGCGCGGCTGCCCAGCGTCCATTGCCGTCCATGATGATCGCGACGTGCCGCGGCATTTCGAAGCCGCCGCTTTCCGCGCGCAACGGCTGCGTCGCTTTGCTCCTCGATGTCGCCACGTCGCTCAAACCGTCATGATCTCCTTTTCCTTGCCGGCCAAAAGCCTTTCGACTTCCGCAATGGTCGAATCCGTCGCTTTCTGCACCTCGTCGGCCTGCCGATTGTGCTCGTCTTCGCTGATCTTGTGATCCTTTTCGAGTTTTTTGAGCAGATCGAGGCCATCGCGGCGTACATGGCGCACCGCCACCCTCGCTCCTTCCGCGTATTTGTGCGCTACCTTGACGATCTCCCGCCGCCGCTCCTCATTGAGCTCCGGAATGCGCAGTCGCAAGACCTGACCTTCGGTCGAAGGCGTCAATCCCAGATTGGCCGCCGATATCGCCTTTTCCACGGCGTGAACCATCGAACGATCCCAAACCTGGACATTGAGAAGCCGCGGCTCTGGGACGCTGATCGTGGCGAGCTGATTAAGCGGCATGTGGGTGCCGTAGGCTTCGACCTGAACGTGGTCGAGCAGAGCCGTCGAAGCCCGTCCGGTGCGCAAGCCCGAAAGCTCTTGCTTCAAAGAAGCAATCGCGCCCTGCATGCGGCGTTTAAGATCGTTCATGTCGAATGTCGTCGCTGCCATGGTACCCTCCGTGGCACTTCATCCGCCGAGCCACTTACGTCCTTCTTTTCGCGCCCTTCTTGACGCAGGCACGGCGCTATCGGTCGCTAGCCGACGGTGGTGAAGTGCCCTTTACCGCGCAAAACGCTCGCGATCGCGCCTTGCTCACGGATCGAAAACACGATGATAGGCATGCGGTTTTCCTGAGCAAGCGCGAACGCCGTGGCGTCCATGATTTTCAATCGCCGATCCAGCGCTTCCTGGTGGTCGAGATGGCTATAGCGCGTCGCCTTGGGATCCCGCTTCGGGTCGGCGGTGTAGACGCCGTCAACGTCGGTCGCCTTAAGCACCGCGTCGCATTCCATTTCCGCGGCGCGCAAAATGGCCGTCGTGTCCGTCGTGAAGTAAGGATTGCCGGTGCCGCCGGCAAAGACGATGATCCGATTATCTTCAAGATGGCGCAACGCCCGCTGGCGCTCATAGGTTTCGCAAACCTGCGGCATGGTGAGAGCGGACATCGCGCGGGCGCTCACCCCTGCCCGTTCGATCGCCGCCTCCAGGACGAGCGCGTTCATGACCGTCGCGAGCATCCCCATAGCGTCCGCGGTCGGACGCGATAGACCGTCTTCGGAGACCTTGGCGCCGCGCAAGACATTGCCGCCGCCGACCACCACGCCCAGCCCGATGCCGAGCCGGTGCGCGGTGACGAGGTCAGAGGCAAAGCGATCGATCGTCGGTTGATGAATGCCGAACTTTTCGGGACCGCTTAAGGCCTCACCGGAGAGCTTGACGATAACGCGACGGTATTTCGGCTTCTCCATCGGGATATCCCACCCCTCGCCGCCCATTTCCGTAGAAGATAGGGCTACCGTATTTGCCGGCGAAACCCAACAGAGACAATTACGCGCTAATGCTTGCCGGCAAGCGATGCCACCTCGCCGCCGAAATCCCCACCCGGGCGTTCAATGCCTTCGCCAAGTGCAAAGCGCACAAATCCGGCAATCTTGATGGGCGTCCCGGCCTTGGCCTCGGCTTCCTTGAGCGCCTGCGCCACGCTCTTCTTGTCGTCGAAGATAAAGCCCTGATCCAAGAGGCAGACTTCCTTGTAGAAAGTCTTCAACCCCGATTCGACGATCTTCTCGATCACATTGGCGGGCTTGCCTTGCGCTTTGGCCTTGTCGGCAAGAACGCCCTTCTCGCGCGCGATAGCCGCGGGATCCAGTCCCGAGGGGTCGATCGCCTGCGGATTGGCCGAAGCGACATGCATCGCCACCATGCGTCCGAAAGCTTTCAGTTCATCCGCCTTGCCGTCGGATTCGAGCGCGACGATCACGCCGATCCGGCCCAGCCCGTCTGTCACCGAATTGTGCACATAGCTTGCGATCGCGCCCTTGCCGACCGAAAGCGCAGCCGCGCGGCGCAGCGTCATGTTCTCGCCCACCTTGGCGATCGTTTCCGCGATCGCTTCGCTGATGGTTGCGGAGCCGGCCTTCGCGGCGAGAATCTTATCCACGTCCGAGCCTGCGTCGAGCGCCGCACTCGCGATCATCTTCACCAGGCCCTGAAACAGATCGTTGCGCGCGACGAAATCCGTCTCCGAGTTGACTTCAACCACGATTCCCTTGCTCGCGGCCACGGTGACGCCGACCAGCCCCTCCGCCGCTACGCGGCCCGCTTTCTTGGCGGCCTTCGAGAGGCCCTTTTTGCGTAGCCAGTCGACGGCCGCTTCGAGATTGCCGCCGGTCTCGCTGAGCGCCGCCTTGCAGTCCATCATGCCAGCTCCGGTCTGCTCGCGGAGCTCTTTCACCATGGATGCGCTGACATTCGTCGTCATTGCAGAACGCCTCTAAACTTCCTCAGCCGTCAATTCTTTAGCCTTGGCAATCCAACCTTCCACGCGTCCAGGAAGCCCGACTTCCTCGCCGACTTTATGCGCCGCGATGGCCGAGAGTTCGGCGATTTGCTGGAAATGGAAAATACCGAGGTCGTTGAGCTGCTTCTCGATCGCCGGCGAGACGCCCGGCAGCTTCTTCAAATCGTCGGCAACGCCACGCGGACCCGATAGAGCCTCGAAGCCGAGTTTGTTGGCCTCTTGCGGAATCTCCTCGGTCACCGGTTCGGCTTGTCCGCCGATGTCCATCCCGTGCGCGCCCTGCGCTCGCGAAATACCGTCGATTGCGGCCTTCGCGGCGAGATCGCAATAAAGGCTGATGGCCCGGCTGGCATCGTCGTTGCCGGGAATGACATAAGTTATGCCGTCAGGGTCGCAATTAGTGTCGACGACGGCGGCAACCGGGACGCCGAGCCGGCGCGCTTCTTTGATCGCGATGTCTTCTTTGTTGGTGTCGACGACAAAAACAAGATCGGGAAGCCCGCCCATGTCCTTAATGCCGCCGAGCGAGCGATCGAGCTTGTCGCGCTCGCGCTGCAGCGTCAGGCGCTCTTTCTTGGTGTAACCCTGCGCTTCGTTGGAACTGAGCATCTCCTCGAGCGCTCGCAGCCGCTTGATCGAATTGGAGACGGTCTTCCAGTTGGTGAGCGTGCCGCCCAACCAGCGCGAATTCACGTAATACTGCGCCGACCGCTTGGCGGCTTCCGCAATTGCATCCTGGGCCTGGCGCTTGGTGCCAACGAACAGGATGCGTCCGCCCTCCGCAACCGTGTCGCTGATCGCCTGCAAAGCGCGATGCAGCATCGGCACCGAAAGGGTGAGATCGACGATATGGATGTTGTTACGCGTACCGAAGATGTACTCGGCCATCTTCGGGTTCCAACGATGGGCCTGATGGCCGAAATGCACGCCAGCTTCCAAAAGCTGGCGCATGCTGAAATCTGGCAGCGACATGGCATATTCTCCGGTTGATCCGCCGCGGACCGAGAGCCCGGCTTTGTCGGCCGGACACCGGACGGCTCTGAGGTTTAGCCCCGAACCAAGGTCCGCGTGTGAGTTAGACGGCGCTTATATAGGGTGCCTTGCCGCGGCGCAACAACGGTCGCTTGCTCCGTTACAGCGCCTCGACGGTGACCACGCCGGAGACCGCCTTGATGGCGCCGGCAATCTGCGGCGAGACCTTAAAGCGGCCGGGGAGCTTGATTTCAACCTCGCCGCCATTGTGCAGCATGAGCACCATGCTGACTTCCCCGTCGCCCGCGGCGGCTTTGCCGGTTGCGGCCTTCGGCATCGGCTCGAGCCGGCGCGCGACGCCGGCAAGGGGCGCCTCGTCGCGCAGGAAGACGCGCAGGCTGTGCTGCAACCTCGCCGCCGCCTCGTCGAGCGGCTCGACCGACTGAATGCGGGCGCGCACTTCGTCGCCTTGCACTTCAGCGGTGAGAAACAGCAGGACCGCGGTGCCCGGCTCCAAAAGGTCGCGGTACTGCGCCAGGCCTTCCGCAAACAGCACGGCCTCATAATGGCCGCTGGGATCGGACAGCCCAATAATGCCCATCTTGCTGCCGCTCTTGGTCCGCCGCTCGGTGCGCGCCACGACGGTGCCGGCTACGCGGCCTGCCCCCATCCCATTTTTGACGGCGCGCGCGAATTCCATCCATGACTGCACGCGCAGCCGCTTGAGCGCCGCCGCATAGTCATCGAGCGGATGCCCACTGAGGAAAAATCCCACCGCTTCATATTCCCTTTGCAGCCGCTCGGCCGGCAGCCACGGCTCCAGCGCCGGCGCGGCGATGGGAGCCTGCGATGCAACGCCGGCGAAGAGTTCGGACTGGCCGCGCGCGATATCGTCTTGCGTGCGTTGGGCGGTCGCCAGTAGCGCATCGACCGCGGCATAGGCGCGCGCGCGGTTCGGCTCGATGGAGTCGAACGCGCCGGCGGCGGCGAGGCTTTCCAGCACCCTTTTGTTGACGCTGCGCGGATTGATACGGCGGCCGAAGTCGGCAAGGTCGGTGAATGGACGTTCCCCGCGCGCGGCGACGATGCCTTCCACCGCCTGGCGGCCGACGCCGCGCAGCGCTGCTAGGGCATAATGGATCGTGCCGCCCGCCACCTCGAATTCGACGCTTGAGCGGTTGATGGAGGGCGGTTCGACCTTGATGCCGAGCCGCTCGGCCTCGGCGCGGAATTCCGCGAGCTTGTCGGTATTGCCCATTTCGAGCGTCATCGACGCCGCCAGGAACTCGACCGGAAAATTCGCCTTCATATAGGCGGTCTGATAGGCGACGAGCGCGTAAGCGGCGGCGTGACTCTTGTTGAAGCCGTAATCGGCGAACCGCGCGAGCAGATCGAAGATCGCCTCCGCCTGCGCCGGATCGACCCCGCGCGCAACGCTGCCGGAGACGAAATCCTTGCGCTGCGCCTCCATCTCCTTGCGGATCTTTTTGCCCATGGCGCGGCGCAGCTGATCGGCCTGCGCTAGCGAATAGCCGGCGAGCACTTGCGCGATCTGCATCACCTGTTCCTGGTAGATGATGACGCCGTAGGTCTCTCTTAAGATCGGCTCAAGCTTGGGATGGATGTAATCGGGGCGTTCTAGGGCGTGCTTGCGCGCGCAATAGGTCGGGATATTGGCCATCGGTCCCGGCCGATACAGCGCGACCAGCGCGATAATGTCCTCGAACCGATCGGGGCGCATGTCGATCAGCGCGCGCCGCATGCCGGCGCTTTCCACCTGGAACACGCCGACAGTCTCGCCATGCGCCATCAACTCGTAGGATTTCCCATCGTCGAGCGGCAAATTTGAAAGGTCGATATCGATGCCGCGCCGGCGCACGAGCTTGGTCGCGAGATCAAGCACGGTCAGAGTTTTCAGGCCAAGAAAGTCGAATTTCACGAGCCCCGCCGGCTCGACCCATTTCATATTGAACTGCGTCACCGGCATCAGCGATTTCGGATCGCGATAGAGCGGCACCAATTCAGTGAGTGGCCGGTCGCCGATCACGATGCCGGCGGCATGGGTGGACGCGTGACGCGTCAGTCCTTCGAGTTTCTGCGCGATATCGAAGGCGCGCCGCACGACCGGCTCGCTGTCGCGCGCCGCCTGGAGCCGCGGCTCATCCTCGATCGCCCGCGGCAGCGAGATCGGATTGAGCGCGTTTTGCGGCACGAGCTTGCACAATTTATCGACCTGGCCGTAGGGCATCTGCAAGACGCGGCCGACGTCACGAAGCACGCCGCGCGCTTGCAACGTGCCGAAGGTGATAATCTGCGCGACCTGATCGCGGCCGTACTTCTCCTGCACGTAGCGAATGACTTCGTCGCGGCGATCCTGGCAGAAGTCGATATCGAAATCCGGCATCGAAATCCGTTCCGGATTGAGGAAGCGCTCGAACAGAAGACCGAAGCGGATCGGATCGAGATCGGTAATGGTCAGCGCATAGGCCACGAGCGAGCCCGCACCCGAGCCGCGGCCGGGTCCGACCGGAATGCCCTGCGCTTTCGCCCATTGGATGAAATCGGCGACGATCAGGAAATAACCCGCATATTTCATATTCACGATAACGCCGAGTTCGAAATCGAGGCGCTCGCGATAATCTTCAACGCTGTGACCGGGTGCGGTGCCGTAATGCGCGAGCCGCTTCTCGAGGCCGGTTTGCGCCACGCGGCGCAGTTCTAGCGCTTCCTCGTCCCCATTCGCTTGCGCCTCGCCGCGCCCGGCGGAAAAACGCGGCAGGATCGGCGCCTGTAAGCGCGGGCGGAACACGCAGCGCTGCGCGATTTCCACCGTGGCTGCGAGCGCCTCCGGCAGGTCTGCGAATAAGGCCGCCATTTCGGCGCGCGATTTGAAGCGATGCTCGGCAGTGAGCTGCCTGCGGTCCGCATCCGCAATCAGCTTGCCTTCGGCGATGCAAAGGAGCGCATCGTGGGCTTCGTAATCCTCGCTCGCGGCGAAGAAAGGTTCGTTGGCCGCGACCAGCGGCACGCCGCGCGCATAAGCGAGATCGATCAGGCGCGGCTCGGCCATCCGTTCGGCCGGCATGCCGTGCCGTTGCAGCTCGATGTAGAAGCGATCGTCGAACAGGCGCTGCAGGGCTTCGCAGCGCGCCAAGGCGACCGAGTTCTGTCCGGCGACGATCGCCTGGTCGAGCGGCCCACCCGGCCCGCCGGACAGCGCGATCAGGCCTTTCGTCGCATCCGTCAGCCAATGCGCTTTGATATGCGGCCGTTCATGCGCCGCGGTGTCGAGATAGGCGCGCGAGCATAGCCGCATCAGGCTGCCATAGCCGCGTTCGTCAGCGGCAAGCAAAACCAGGCGCGGCCAGATTTGATCGGCCGCTGCATTACGATTGTCCGTATCGCCGAAATCGATCGCTAAAGCGCAACCCACGATCGGCTGAATGCCGCTGCCGGCGAGCTTTTCCGAGAATTCGAGCGCCCCGAACATATTGTCGGTGTCGGTGAGCGCGAGCGCGGGCTGCCGGTCCTTCTTCGCGAGCTCCGCCAGACGCGCGATGGTCAGCGCTCCTTCCAGGAGCGAATAGGACGAATGAACGTGCAGGTGCACAAAACCGGGTTCGCTTGCCATTGCCTTTGCGGGGTCAGCCAGTGCGGGATCGGCCTTTATTGTCCAGGCTCTGCGCGGCGAGCGCATCTGAACGACGTCAGAGCCGGCCGCTTAGCCGGCGCGCTTTGCGATTCTCGATTTTACCGAGCATGACGGATGGCGGTTGGGTCTGTCCACGGCGGCCAGCCGCCTCGCGCGCCCGGACTAAGCTTTTCCCCAATATGCTCGCTCCGGCACGGTGGCGGAACAAACGCCCCGCGCGGGGGTAGCTCCGGGCCTTACGAACCCTTTCGGTTACAGAACGCCAAGCACTTGCGCCCATATCGCAACGGTCGCCAGAAACAGGCTTAGGGATGCCAAAGCGAGGGCTTCCTCACAAACCGACTTCATCATCGGTACGCTCCATGCTGGAATGGAAGGAGAACATAGTTCACTTTTTGTTCTCAGTCAAGGCTCGCACCGTCCCACCCCCAGGGGCGCCCAGCGCCCCTCAAACCGCAAAGACCGTAATGATGCCCACCAACGGTTATCGGTTTGCAATATCGCCGCCAAAATCTGTGTTTATGTCATTGAACATGAGTTGTGCGCGTTTGTTTGCGTGGAGTAGTACCCGTGTTCAAAGCCGAGGAATGCCTGGAGAAAGTGACGCAATACGAGGATATCGCGCGGACTGAAGACCAGGAGGACATCAGGGTTTTCTACCTGGCCTTGGCGGAGCATTGGCGTACTTTGGCGCAAATCGCCGCGCAGAAAACCAGCATGAACCGGGTCCACGCGCTCGGCTAAATCGACCGACATCACCTCGCGTCGTTTGGCCATTCCGTCGGCTCATCACCGCCGCGGATCGCCGATCCAGCACACCCTCCCGATCGTCGCCGACGAGCGCTTCGTCTGCCACTGCAGCGCAGAGACATCCTAACCAACATTATTGAATTTACCGGTTTTCGCGGGAACCCGGCCCGGAGTGCGTCATTGCACCTACCGGGAGTCCGCGCGCCATGGCCATCGTGCTGCTTGTCGAGGATGAGGATCAGGTTCGCCTGTTGGCGGAGTCCTACCTGGAGGAGCAAGGGCACCAAGTTCTATCCGCGGGCACGTCTGCGGGTGCACTCGCGATCCTGCACAGGTCGCCCGGCGTCGACGTGCTGTTCACGGATCTCGACCTCAAGGGCGACATTCATGCCGGCATCAGCCTCGCTGACGAAGCGGTTAGAGTGCTGCCAAAGCTCAAAGTCCTCTACACGACCGGAAGGGCGATCACCGACGGTATGAAAGCTCGCTTCGTCCCCGGCTCAGGGGTGCTGACAAAGCCTTATACAGTCGACCAATTGCTAAAGTGTCTGTCACATTTCGACATCAAACCTTTATTGCGATCCAGACGTTCCTGAGCCATCCTCGCGGCCGTGGGCGACATGCGACCGGGACCGCTTACGCCGCGTGAACAAGCTCTAACGGCGGAGCGAAGGAGAAACCCATGCACAAGCTCTCGATCACTTTGACCGCAGCCATTTTTGCTCTTGCAGCATCGGCCATCGCTGCCAATGCCCAAATCCAATCGCCCGGCGCTTCTGGGCTGCATGCTCAAATTCAGAATGCGACGCCGATTAAGAAAGCCGCCTGCGGTGGCTTTGGCCCCTATTGTCCGCCGGGGACCACCCGGCGCTGCGGACCGTATCGCTGCTGGTGCGCCCGTTGCTGGTAACGCGAACGACTTTCTGAATTGACCAACTGAGAACCGCCGCTGCGCGCTCGGGCGAGAGCGGCGGGAGCGGTATTGCGTCCGGTAAAATGATCCGGGGTGGACTGGCTTCGGCAAGATAATCGAGACGGCGCGCGCTCCGGCGCACGCCATCAGTCGTCGCGCCGCGGGCGAAACGCTCATATGGACGTCAGGACAATTCGACCACGAGTCCGTCGCGGATTGTGACGCGGCGATCCATTTGCGCGGCGATGTCGAGATTGTGCGTGGCGATGACGGCGGCCAACCCGGACGCGCGCACCAATTGATTGAGCGTTGCGAAAACGTGATCGGCCGTGTGGATGTCGAGGTTGCCGGTAGGCTCGTCGGCCAAAAGGATGCGCGGCGCATTGGCGACCGCACGCGCAATGGCCACCCGCTGTTCGCCGCCGGACAGCTCGGCCGGGCGATGGGTTAAACGCTCCTTGAGCCCGAGATAGCTGAGAAGCTCGATCGCGCGACGGCTCGCTTCGCGTTTCGACAAGCCGCGGATCATTTGCGGCAACATCACGTTTTCGATCGCGGAAAATTCCGGCAGCAGATGATGGAACTGATACACGAATCCGATTTCCGTCCGCCTGATCCGAGTGCGCTGAATGTCGGTGAGATGCGAAGTGGCGATCGTATCGATATAGACCTCGCCGGCGTCCGGCTGTTCGAGGAGGCCCGCGATATGCAGCAATGTGGACTTGCCGGCTCCCGACGGCGCTACCAGCGCCACCGACTGGCCGGCCCAGACCGCGAACTCAGCGCCCTTAAGAACGTCGAGCGTAGCGTCTCCCTGATGGAATTGCCGGCTTATGCCGTGCAGGAAGACAAGCGGCTGGTCTGCGTCGGCGGCTGCCATTGTGGCCTGGCTAATGGTTGTGGTGTCGTCCATCGCGCCTGATCACTCGTAGCGCAGAGCTTCGACCGGATCGAGCCGCGCCGCCCGCCAAGACGGATAGAGCGTCGCCAGCAATGATAGGCCGAGCGCCATGACAACGACAGCGGCCGTTTCCTTCGGGTTCATGTCCGCTGGGAGTTTCGACAGGAAATAAAGCTCCGGCGAAAACAGTTCGGTATTCGTCAGCCACGACAAAAAGTGCCGGATTTCCTCGATGTAGAGACAAACGACCGTACCGAGCAGAAAGCCGACAATTGTTCCCACGACGCCGATCGAGGCTCCGGTGATGAGAAAGACTCGCATCATCGCCCCTTGCGTGGCGCCCATGGTGCGCAAGATGGCGATGTCGCTGCCTTTGTCCTTCACCAACATGATCAGACCGGAGACGATGTTGAGCGCCGCCACCAGCACGATCAATGTCAGGATCAGGAACATTACGTTGCGCTCGACCTGGAGCGCGTTGAAGAAGGTCGCGTTGCGCTGCCGCCAGTCGACCATGTAAATCGGGCGCGCTGCGGCATCGGTCACCGGCTGACGGAAGCCATCGATGTGATCCGGATCGTCGGTATAGACCTCAATCGCGGTGACGTCGCCGGCGCGATTGAAATAAGCCTGGGCTTCAGTCAGCGGCATGAACACGAATGCCGAATCGTATTCGGACATTCCGATCTCGAACACCGCGGCGATTTTGTAAGTCTTGATCCGCGGCGTCGTGCCCATCGGCGTCACAGCGCCGCGCGGCGTCACGAGCGTAATATTGTCGCCGGCGCGGACCGAAAGCTGATCGGCGAGACGGCTGCCGATCGCAAGCCCTTGTCCGTCGTCGAAGCCGTCAAGCGTGCCTTGTTTGATATTCTTGGCGATTTGCGAGAGCTTGGCGATGTCGGCGCCGCGCATGCCGCGCACGACGACGCCCGAGGCATTGAACGGCGACGAGGCGAGAGCCTGGCCCTCGACGAGCGGCGCTGCGAGGTAGATGCCGTCGACTTTGCCGACGCGATCGGCCACGGCGGCATAGTCGGTGAGCGGGGATTCCAGCGGCTGGATGAGCAGGTGGCCGTTGAGGCCCAAAATTTTCGTCAGCAGTTCCTGCCGGAAACCGTTCATGACCGCCATGACGATGATCAGCGTCGCCACGCCGAGCATGATGCCGAGAAACGAGAAGCCGGCGATGACGGAAATAAATCCCTCTTTGCGCCGCGCTCGCAGATAGCGCAGCGACAGCATCCACTCGAACGTGGAAAAAGGATGGGTGCCGGTCGGCTCCGCCATGTCGGTCAGTTCCCCGTCAATGTTCCGAGTTTCACACGATTCTGGCCGTTTCAAGCCGCTGAAATCGCGTCAAACCGTCACCACGCACAGCTTCATGCGGAAAGCCGCGCTAGGGCGTCGGCTGGCGACAAGAGTTCCCGCTCGCCGTCGGCGCGGCGCTTCAATTCGACCTTGCCTTCGGCAAGGCCCCGCGGACCAACGAGAATTTGCCAGGGAATGCCGATCAGATCGGCGGTGGCGAATTTCGCCCCCGGACGCTCATCGCGATCGTCGTAAAGCGTGTCGATGCCTTTGGCGGTCAACTCCGCATACAACCCTTCGCAGACCGGATCGGTTTCGCTCCCGCCTTGCTTGAGATTGAGGATCATGGCCTTGAACGGCGCGACCGCCTCGGGCCATTTGATCCCGGCCTCATCGTGGAACGCCTCAATGATAGCGGCGACCAGCCGGCTCGGGCCGATGCCGTAGGAACCCATGTGCACCGGACGTTCCACACCGTCCGGGCCGGCGACCACGGCCTTCATCGGCTCGGAATATTTCGTGCCGAAATAGAAAATGTGGCCGACTTCAATGCCGCGCGCGGAAATACCCTTGCCGCCGAGTTTAGCGAAGACTGCCCCATCGTGTTTCTCGGAGGTGGCCGCATAGAGCGACGTCCATTTGTCCACGATCGCCTGCAAGCCGGGCACGTTGGAAAAATCGACATCCGGCCCTGGGACTTCGAAGCCGAGATAGTGGCTGTGGCAGAACACTTCGCTCTCCCCGGTATCTGCCAGGATGATGAATTCGTGCGAAAGGTTGCCGCCGATCGGTCCGCTCTCCGCGACCATTGGGATCGACTGCAAGCCCATGCGGGCAAAGGTGCGTAGATAGGCGACGAACATGCGGTTATAGGCGTGCTTGGCGCCGGCGAAATCGAGGTCGAACGAATAAGCGTCTTTCATGAGAAATTCCCGCCCGCGCATAAGGCCGAAGCGCGGCCGCACCTCGTCGCGGAACTTCCACTGAATGTGATAGAGGTTCAGCGGCAAATCTTTGTACGAGTGCACGTAGCTGCGGAAAATCGCGGTGATCATTTCTTCGTTGGTCGGGCCATAAAGCATTTCGCGCTCGTGGCGGTCTCGAATGCGCAGCATTTCCTTGCCGTAGGCCTCATAGCGGCCGCTCTCCCGCCATAGATCGGCCGACTGGATCGTCGGCATCAAAAGCTCAATGGCGCCCGAGCGGTTTTGCTCCTCGCGCACGATCGCGCAGACCTTTTGGAGCGTGCGGAAACCGAGCGGCAGGAATGAGTAAATGCCGGCCGCTTCTTGACGGATCATGCCTGCCCGCAACATGAGCCGATGCGAGGCGATTTCCGCCTCTTTTGGTGTTTCGCGCAAAATCGGCAGGAAGTAACGGGAAAGGCGCATAGATTCTCGCTAGGCGGGAACGGCGGCACGCAGTGAAGCCGCATGCGCAAGAAAAACACAAGGGGCCGGTATCTCAATCGTAGACAAAAGTCGGATATCAATTTTTTTGAGATGCTCGCCGCGGCATGATGACAACGGCTTTGAGATCAATTAGGAATAATGCGCGGGCCCAAGATCGCGAGCGATCTCGATGATCTTCCGGGCCGGCGGTCCAAGTCTCGGGAGGATGACCTGCGACCTTAACCGCGCGCGGCAATGCCTCATAAAAGCGCAGCGGAGGTATTAAAGAATTTCACGGCAGGGCCCTTGGTCCTGCCTTTTTCTTTTTCGCCTCTCACTCAAAGCGAAATGAGAGACGATCTAGATAACTATTTGATATATTTAATGTTTCACGAACGCGTCTACGAGACCGTCAATCGTGATCCAATGTTCGGAATAAACGAAATAAGTCATTGCGTAGACCACAATCGCAACGACAGTCGTCCAAAGGAGTTTTTGCACCACACTCACGCTCGTGGGCGCGCCGGGATCGGTGCCGGGGACCATATCGTCCGTCTCGTGTTGGCTGCGAATTCCCCATGGCAGAACGGCGAAAAGCACGACCCACCAGATCAGAAAGAAAATAGCCAGCGCCGTTGCGACGGGCATTTCAGGCCTGCTCGAGCTCGATCAAAGCGCCCGAAAAATCCTTCGGGTGCAGGAACAGCACCGGCTTACCGTGGGCGCCGATTTTCGGCTCGCCGCCGCCCAACACGCGCGCACCTGAGGCCTTCAGCCTATCCCGGGCCGCCTGGATATCGTCGACTTCATAGCAAATGTGATGGATGCCGCCCTCGGGATTGCGCTCGAGAAAGCGCGCGATCGGGGAGTCCCGTCCGAGCGGTTCAAGGAGTTCGATCTTCGTATTCGCCAGCGCGACGAAGACCGTCGTGACCCCATGTGCAGGCTGCGGCGTCGCGGCCGAAACTTCGGCGCCTAAGACGTCGCGATAAATCGCGGTCGCCTTGGCGAGATCACGCACAGCGATCGCAACGTGATTGAGCCGGCCGATCATTCGCTGGTCCTTTTTTGCGGCACATGACCCCCACAGAACGGGCCTTAGATTACGGCTCTTGCAAGGTCAAACCATGAGCACGTGCACATGGCAGACCGGCTTCTTGTTCCAGCGCTCGGCAATGGCGCCGCGCACTGCCCGTCGTATCGTCTCGGCCACCTCGTCGGGATCACGCCGCCGCGGCTTCGGCAGCGCCTCGACTGCGTCCTCGACCGCGTGCAGTGCGATCTCGGTCATCGAGGCGCCGCTGGCATCCGCTTCCGGCAAGCCGATAAGTTCGACCACCGGGTTGGCGGCGAGCGCGCCTTTGTCGGTCATTGCGAGCGCGACGCAAACCATTCCGGAAAAGCTCAGGCGCCGCCGCGCCGCGACCGTGCGCGCCTCGGCATCGATGACGAGCGCGCCGTCCTTATAGAGGCGGCCGGACGGAAGTTCGTCGATAATTTCGGCGGCGCCGGGCGCCAGGCGAACGAGGTCGCCATTCCGGCAGACCAGAACCTTCGGCACGCCGGCGCGGCGAGCGACTTCGGCATGTTCGGCAAGGTGCAGGGCTTCGCCGTGAGCTGGGATAAGGATGCGGGGACGTACCCAGCCGATCATCTCACGCAACTCGTCGCGCCGCGGGTGGCCGGAAACGTGGACGAGGTGCGTTCGATCGGTGATGACTTCGACGCCCTGCTCGATCAAACCATTGATGACGCGCCCGATCGCCTTCTCATTGCCCGGTATCGGACGCGCCGAGAAAATCACGCGATCGCCAGGCGACAGCGTGACGTCCGGATGCTCGTCCTCGGCGATGCGCGCCAGCGCGGCGCGCGGCTCGCCTTGGCTGCCGGTGCACAGCGCCAAAACTTTCTCCGGCGGCAGATAGCCGTAGCTTTCGACGCTGCGAAAGTCTTGTATTCCATCGAAATAGCCGGTCTCGCGCGCGACCTGCACGACACGCTCCATCGCGCGGCCGACCACCACAACTTCGCGATCCGCCGCGCGCGCCGCCTCCGCTACGGCGCGCAGGCGCCCGACATGGGAGGCAAAGGTAGTCACCGCCACACGGCGTGGCGCCGTGCCGATGAGTTCAGCGAGGGTTTTCGCCACTTCGGATTCCGACGGTGATCGTCCGTCGCGGATCGCGTTGGTGGAATCTCCGACGAGCGCAAGCACCCCCTCGTCGCCGAGGGCGGTCAGTTTAGCCGCATCGGTCGGCGCGCCGACCAAGGGCGTGGGATCGATTTTCCAGTCGCCGGTGTGCAGCACCGTTCCGGCGGATGTGCGGATTGCAAGCGCATTCGATTCCGGGATCGAATGCGCGACATTGATGAAATCGACGGCGAACGGTCCGAGCGCGAAGCCGCCGCCCACGGGAACGATCTGTATCGGAATCTCGGGCGCGCCCGGCTCCGAAGCGCGCCGCGCCTCAAACAAGGCCGCCGTGAAGGGCGTGGCATAGATCGGAACTTCGAGCCGCGGCCAAAGGTCGATCAGCGCGCCCATATGGTCCTCGTGGCCGTGGGTCAGCACGAGGCCGAGAATGTTTTTGCGCTGTTCGATCAAATAGCGGATATCCGGCAGGATGAGATCGACGCCGGGCAGATGATCTTCCGAGGCGAACGACACGCCGCAATCGACGATGATCCACTGCCGGCGTCGCGCGTCGCCGAAGCCGTAGATCGAGAGGTTCATCCCGATCTCGCCGATGCCGCCGAGCGGCGCAAATACCAGTTCGCCTTGCGCCATTGGCTAGGTCCACGCGCTCCAGATGCGCCGCCAACCGCGGACGCTGAGTGGAAAAACATCGCCCGTCGATATCTTTTTCAGGCCGCCATCGGCCAGACCGAGCACCAAGCAGCCCGACCGATCGAGACCCACGAAGCGACCTTGCAGCGCGGCAGTGCCGTCGCGCACGGTTATCTTTTCGCCGATACCCGACGCGAAGCTCAGCCAGTCACCCAAAATAGCAGGGAAGCCGGCGCCGCGATCCCACTGTGCAATGCGCCGGCACATGCTCGCCGAAAGGGTTTGAAAGAGTTGCGGCGGCGTCACGTTTGCGCCGTGGGCGAGAAGATCGGTGGCGGGAAAGGCAACCATCGCATCGCCAGCCGAAGAACAAGCTTCTCGCGCATCGGTCGCGCCTGGAAGCGCCGTCGGATGCGTCGTGCAATTGACGCCGATTCCCACGATGACCGTTAGTCGCCCCTCTAAGCCGCCCTCGCCTTTCACGCCGACTTCGCCTTCGATCAAAATGCCGGCGCACTTATTGGCCGAGAGCAACAAATCGTTCGGCCATTTGAACCGCAGCTTCGGCGCCAGCGCAGGCGCTCGCGCAACGATCGCGTCGCGCACCGCCAAGGCAGTGACGAAGGCCAATTCCGGCGCGCGTTCGTGTGGCGAAGGATCACTAAGGAGCAAACTCGCATAAAGATTGCTAGGCGGCGAAATCCAAGGCCGGCCCCTGCGGCCGCGCCCCTGTGTCTGTTCAGCAGCCGTAATCCAGAGCGGTCG
The DNA here is from genome assembly GCA_035623195.1 of Xanthobacteraceae bacterium. GTDB lineage: Bacteria > Pseudomonadota > Alphaproteobacteria > Rhizobiales > Xanthobacteraceae > BOG-931. The sequence goes on from DASPTX010000090.1 coordinate 22,617, forward strand.
GTTTTCGCCACATCGCGCCCGCAGGCGCGCTTCCGCATTGGTCGACCCCGTTGCGGCGAGAGCCTCAAGCCGCACCCCGGCGTCGACCGCAATGGGATCTAGCTGCATTAGAACAGAGAATACGCAGCGGCGCTCGCCATCCCAACGAGCGGCGCCGGATAAAGGAAAAAGAAAATATTGAACAGACCGCAGAGTGCGAGGACCACGCGAAGCTCGTAAGGCATCTGATTAAAGCTTTCGACCGGTTCGTCGAAGTACATCACCTTAATGATGGCGAGATAATAATAGGCTCCGACAACGCTCGCGAGCACCCCGAGCACGGCAAGCACGTAGAGGCCGGCTTTGATCGCGGCGAGAAAGACGTAAAATTTGGCAAAAAATCCGGCCAGCGGCGGCACGCCGGCCATCGAAAAGAGCAACATGGCCAAAAAGAACGCCATGGTCGGATGGGTACGCGCGAGCCCGGCCAGCTGGTCGATCGATTCCACCATGCCGGTAGAGCGCCGCATCGACAAGATCACGGCAAAAACGCCAAGCGTCATGGTGACGTAAATGGCGACATAGACCAGCACGCCCTGCACGCCCTCGCTGGTTCCGGCCGCGAGCCCGATCAGCGCGAAGCCCATATGGCCGATCGACGAATAGGCCATCAGGCGCTTGATATTGCGCTGACCGATCGCTGCGAACGACCCGAGACCCATCGACGCTATGGACACGAACACGACGATCTGTTGCCACTGCGGCGTGATGCCAGGGAATGCCATGACAGCCGCGCGCACGAACATGGCGAGGCCGGCCACTTTGGGCGCCGCGGCAAAAAAGGCGGTCACCGGCGTCGGCGCACCTTCATAGACGTCCGGCGTCCACATATGGAAAGGCACAGCCGAGACCTTGAAGCAGAAGCCAGCGAACAGAAAAACAATGCCGAAAATCAAGCCGATCCCGCCCTGCCCGGCCGCATGCGCGATGCCGGTGAAGCTGACGGTGCCGGTAAACCCGTAAATCAAGGAGGCGCCGTAAAGCAGCATCCCCGAGGACAGCGCGCCGAGCACGAAATATTTGAGCCCGGCCTCGGTCGAACGCAGCGAATCGCGGTGGCTTGCCGCCACGACATAGAGCGGCAAGCTCATCAGTTCGAGGCCGAGATAAAGCGCGATGAGGTCGGCGGCTGAAATGAGCATCAGCATGCCGAGCGTCGAAAGAACGATAAGAACGGAATATTCGAATTTCTGCTGCCTTTCGTGATCGAGATAGTCAAGCGACATGACGATTGCAGCCGACGAGCCGAGCAGTGCTAGAATTTTCAGAAAGCGCGCGAAGTCGTCGACAATGAAGCTGCCGCCGAATGCGATCAGCTTTCCCGAAGGCAATAGCGCGATAATGACGCCGGCAATGACGAGAAGGCTGATCGCGGCGGCGTCGAGGACGCGGCCGTTGCCGGCGGGGCGGTACACCCCCAGCATCAGCAGCATCATCGCGCCGACGGCGAGCACGAATTCCGGCAGGAGCGGAACTAGCGTTTGAAGCTGCGCGGCCGTCATCGCCCTACCTCGTAAGCGCCGCGGTGTGCACGGCGGCGACCGCATGCTGGTAATTGTCGATGAGCTGCATTACCGAAGCGGACGAAATATCGAGAATGGGCTTCGGATAAACGCCAAAGACGATCGTCAAGATCACCAATGGCGCCATGATCGCAATTTCGCGCCAGCCGATATCCCTGATGGTGAAAAGGCTCGGCTTTTCAAGTTTACCGAAAATCACTTTACAATAGAGCCACAACATATAAGCCGCGGAAAGAATGGTGCCGAGCGTCGCCAGGCTCGCCACCCAAGTGTTGACGCGGAAGGTGCCGATCAGCGTCAAAAATTCGCCGACGAAGCCCGAGGTGCCGGGCAATCCGACATTCGCCAGCGTGAACACCATGAAGACGAAGGCGTAAAGCGGCATGCGATTGACGAGACCGCCATAGGCCGCGATCTCGCGCGTGTGCATGCGGTCGTAGATGATGCCGACACACAGGAACAAAGCGGCCGAGACGATGCCGTGCGAGATCATCTGGAATATGCCGCCGGCCACTCCCTGCGCCGTCACCGCGAAAATGCCCATCGTGACGAAGCCCATATGCGCGACGGACGAATAGGCGATGAGCTTTTTGACGTCCTCCTGCACCAGCGCCACGAGCGAAGTGTAGACAATCGCCACGACCGAAAGGGCGTAAATCAGCGGCGCCAGATGCGCGGACGCTTCCGGAAACATCGGCAGCGAAAAGCGCAGAAAGCCATAACCGCCCATTTTCAGCAAGATCGCCGCTAGGATTACCGAGCCCGCCGTGGGCGCTTCGACATGCGCATCGGGCAGCCAGGTGTGAACGGGCCACATCGGCAATTTCACGGCGAACGAAGCCAAGAAGGCGAACCATGCCCAGGTCTGCAACGTCAGCGGAAACGGGTGATGCAGCAGCGTCGGAATGTCGGTGGTGCCGGCCTGCCAATACATCGCCATGATGGCAAGCAGCATCAGCACCGAGCCAAGCAGCGTGTAGAGAAAGAACTTGAAACTCGCATAGACGCGGCGCGGGCCGCCCCACACACCGATGATCAGGAACATCGGGATCAGCCCACCCTCGAAGAACAGATAAAACAGGACCAGGTCGAGCGCACAAAACGTCCCGACCATCAGCGTTTCCAGGACGAGAAACGCGATCATGTATTCGCGCACGCGGCGCTGAATGGCGGTCCAGCTCGCCAGGATGCAAATCGGCAACAACGCCGTGGTCAGTATCACGAACGGCAACGAAATACCGTCGACTCCCATCGCATAGGTTATGGAGCCGCCGAGCCATGGCCGCCTTTCGGTGAATTGGAAATCCGAGGAACTCGGGTCGAACCGCCAGATCAGGATCAACGAAATGACGAAAGTGACGAGCGTCGTCCACAGCGCCACCCAGCGAGCATTGCGCACGTCGGCCGCGTCCTCGTTCAAGAAGGCGATGAACAGCGCGCCGACCAGCGGCAGGAACGTCACAACGGAAAGGATCGGCCAACTCGTCATCAGTGCAGCCCTGTGAACATGAACCAGGTGACGGCTGCGGCGACGCCGATCAGCATCGCGAAGGCGTAATGATAGAGGTACCCTGTCTGCAGGCGTATCACGTTGCGCGTCACGTCGAGCACCCACGCCGAAACGCCGTCAGGCCCGAACCCGTCGATCACAAAGCCGTCGCCTCCCTTCCAGAACAGCCGGCCGAGCCAGAGCGTGGGGCGAACCAGAAGGAAGTCGTAGATTTCGTCGAAGTACCATTTGTTCAACAGGAACTCATAGAGCGGTCTTTGGCTCCGGGCCAAAGCGGCGGGAAGATCGGGCCTACGGATATAGAATTGCAAGGCAACCAGAAATCCAACGGCCATCATGATCGTCGGAGCAAGCTTGATGTAGAGAGGAAGCTTTTCGGTCTCCTCATAGATCGTGTCCGCCTCCGCGAGCTTCAGAGACGCTCCGAAAAACACATCGGCGCCATGACCTATAAACACCTGGAGAAACGGCCAGCCCGCGGCGATCGAGCCGAAAGCCAATACGGCGAGCGGAATGAGCATCACTTTCGGGCTTTCGTGCGCCGTTTCATAATGATGGCGATCGTGCGGTTCGCCAAAAAACGTCTTGAAGATCAGCCGCCAGGAATAGAATGAGGTCAGCGCCGCCGCCAAGGTGGTCATGACAAAGGCGTAGCTCGAAGCCGCGCTTTGCGCGGTAACGTCGGCCTCAATGATCGCGTCCTTGGAGTAGAAGCCGGCGGTCAAGGGAAAGCCGGTCAGCGCCAGCGTGCCGATCACCATTACCGCGAAAGTGAACGGAATCTTGTGCCAAAGGCCGCCCATACGGCGGATGTCTTGCTCGTGATGCATCGCCAGGATGACCGAGCCGGAGCCGAGGAACAGGAGCGCCTTGAAGAAAGCATGCGTAAACAGGTGGAACATCCCAACCGAATACGCGCCGACTCCCATCGCGACGAACATGTAACCGAGCTGCGAGCAAGTCGAATAAGCGATGATGCGCTTGATGTCGTTCTGGACCAGTGCAACGCTTGCCGCGAATATCGCCGTCGTCGCGCCGATGAACGTTACGAACGCGGATGCGTCCGCCGACAAGGAGAATAATGGCGACAAGCGCGCGACCACGAAGACGCCCGCCGTCACCATGGTGGCGGCATGGATCAGCGCCGAGACTGGAGTCGGCCCTTCCATGGCGTCGGGCAACCAAGTATGCAGCAAAAACTGCGCCGACTTGCCCATGGCGCCCATGAACAGCAAGAGACAGACCGCCGTAAGCGCGTCGACGTTCCAGCTTAGGAAATGAAAGCTCTTGCCGACCAGATCCGGCGCCTGAGCGAAAATGGTATCGAAGTCGATCGCCCCGGTCAGATAGAAGACGGCGAAAATGCCGAGCGAAAAGCCGAAGTCGCCGACGCGATTGACGATGAAGGCCTTGATCGCCGCCGCATTGGCTTCGGGCTTATGGTACCAGAAACCGATCAGCAGATAGCTTGCGAGCCCGACGCCCTCCCACCCGAAAAAGAGCTGCAGCAAATTATCCGCCGTAACCAGCATCAGCATGGCGAAGGTGAAGAACGACAGATAGGAGAAGAAGCGCGGCTTGTACGGATCCTCCTCCATGTAGCCGATGGAGTAGATGTGCACGAGCGACGATATCGTCGTCACGACGACCAGCATCACCGCGGTCAAAGGATCGATCCGCAGCGTCCATTCCGAATGAAGGTCGCCGAAGGTGATAAACGAAAACAGCGGAATGTGCGCATCGTGGCCGGCGAAGCCGACGTCGAAAAACGCGATCCACGACAGCACGCATGAGATCACGAGGAACGTAGACGTGACGAGTTCCGCAAGGAGCGATCCGGCCGCCGAGGGCTCGTGCCCCTCGTCCTCGCCATGCGCGTCGGACCTATGGGGATCGGAGCGATCGACGTCGGAACTATGCGCATCCGAACGATGGGCGGCAGCGTCGAGAGGCTCCGGCGGGTCTTCGCCCGGAAAGCGGTTGCGTGCGCCGGCGAGCGCAATCACGCCCGCCACGATCGCGCCAAGGAACGGAAGAACGACAATAGCCTGATACATTCTAGAACTTGCCCCGTTCCCCTTCGCTCAAACGACTACACGCGATTTTTTCTTGACGCATGATCTCATCCGAAAACCGGTTTCCACTTTTCGGGATCATGGTCAGCCCTTCAACAGATCGATGTCTTCGACCGCGATCGATCCGCGGTTGCGGAAATAGGCGACCAGGATCGCCAAGCCGATCGCCGCTTCCGCCGCCGCAACCGTCAGCACGATCAAGGCGTAAACCTGCCCCACGATGTCGCCCAGGAAGCTTGAAAACGCGACCAGGTTGATATTGACGGAAAGCAGGATCAGTTCGATCGACATCAAAATGACGATCACGTTTTTGCGGTTGAGAAAGATGCCGAGAACGCCGAGCGTGAACACGATCGCGGCAACCGAAAGATAATGGCCGAGCCCGACGATCATGACAGCCCCTGCCCCGATTTCACTTTGACGATCTCGATGGCGCTCACTTTATGGCGCGCAACCTGATCGGCGATGATCTGACGGCGCACGTTGGGCTTGTGCTGGAGCGTCAGCACGATGGCGCCGATCATCGCAACAAGAAGAATGACGCCCGCGGCCTGGAAGAAGTAGACGTAACGCGTGTAGAGCACGAGGCCGAGCGCTTGCGTATTCGGGATGTCGGCCGAGGGCGGTATCGGCGAGGCGATCGCTTTGACGGCCTCCGGCCCGATGGCCCACGCCCCGACGATGACCAAGAGTTCCGCCAAGAGCACGGCGCCGATGAGGCCGCCGACCGGCAGGTAGGACAGAACGCCGCGGCGCAATTCGGCAAAATCCACGTCGAGCATCATCACGACAAACAGGAACAGGACGGCCACCGCCCCGACATAGACGACGATGAGGATCATCGCCAAAAACTCTGCGCCCAACAGTACGAAGAGTCCCGCCGCATTGACGAAGGCGAGAATGAGAAACAGTACCGAGTGCACCGGATTGCGCGAAGCAATGACCATGACAGCCGAGGCCACGGTTATTCCGGCAAACAGATAGAAAAAGACGGCGTGCAAAACCATTGTTGGCGGGTCTCAGCGGAAAGACGCATCGAGTGCGATGTTAGTAGCGATCTCGCTCTCCCAGCGGTCGCCATTGGCGAGCAGGCGCTCCTTGTCGTAGTAAAGTTCCTCGCGCGTCTCGGTTGCAAACTCGAAATTCGGTCCCTCGACGATGGCGTCGACCGGGCAAGCTTCTTGGCAGAGGCCGCAATAGATGCATTTGACCATGTCGATGTCGTAACGCGTCGTCCGCCGCGTGCCGTCGTTGCGGCGCGGACCAGCCTCGATCGTAATCGCCTGCGCCGGGCAGATCGCCTCGCATAATTTGCAAGCGATACAGCGCTCTTCGCCGTTGGGGTATCGCCGCAGTGCGTGCTCGCCGCGAAATCGCGGCGAAATCGGATTTTTCTCGAACGGGTAGTTGACCGTCGCCTTCGGCTTGAAGAAGTAGCGCATCGACAAAAAGAAGGCTTGCGCGAATTCCTTGAGAAACAGCGAGCGGGCGGCTTGATCCAGTCTCATGTCAACCTCGCATGCCGCCGAGCACCTTGCCGATCCAATAGCCGCCAATCGCCAGAATGGCGATGTCGGCGCCCAAAATCATGCGGCGAATGACTGAAAGCCGCTCCTCGAAAGCGCGGCGCCGTTCGAGCGTTAGCGGCCCGCTTCGCGCGCGCAGGCCCCGCTCGATGATCCGGATGCCTGGCGCGTAGATCGCGACGGCGACGATCGTCCCAACAAGAGCGCCGAGCCAGGCCGGCAGCGAATAGTCCATGCCGTCCTCCCTTCATTTCGGCGCCCACCCGGTGATTTGCAGAACGCCCGCCACGATGGCGACCATGGCAAGCGAAATCGGCAAGAACACTTTCCAGCCGAGCCGCATCAATTGGTCGTAGCGATAGCGCGGCACGAAGGCCTTCACCATCGCGAACATAAAGAACACAAAGAACGCCTTGAGCACGAACCAGATGATGCCGGGCACCCAGGTGAACGGCACGACCGGGAACGGCGGCAACCAGCCGCCGAGGAACAGGATGGCGCACATCGCGCACATCGTGCACACCGCAACGTATTCGCCGAGCATGAACATCATGTAAGGGGTCGAGCCGTATTCGACCGTGAAACCGGCCACCAGTTCCGACTCCGCCTCGACCAGATCGAACGGCGGCCGATTGGTTTCGGCCAGCGCCGAAACGAAGAATATGACGAACATCGGGAACAGCGGCAGCCAATACCAGCCGAACAGGCCCCATTTTCCGTTCTGCGCTTCGACAATCGCCGTCAGATTGAGCGAACCGACGCAGAGCAGCACCGTGATGATCACGAAACCGATCGAGACTTCGTAGGACACCATCTGCGCCGCCGAGCGCAGCGCGGCGAGAAACGGATATTTCGAATTCGATGCCCAGCCTGCCATGATCACGCCGTACACGCCGAGCGACGAAATGGCGAAGATATAAAGTATTCCGACATTGATGTTTGAAATGACCCAACCGGCATCGACCGGAATGACCGCCCAAGCCGCAAGCGCGAGCACGCAGGTGACCAGCGGCGCCAGAAGAAAGACACCCTTGTTGGCGCCGGCGGGAATGACCGGCTCCTTGAGCACGAACTTGATCAGATCGGCAAAGGACTGGAACAGGCCCCATGGCCCGACAACGTTTGGGCCGCGCCTGATCTGCACGGCCGCCCAGATCTTGCGGTCTGCCAACAGGACGTAGGCAACCGCGATGAGCAGAATAATGAGAAGGAGCAGGCTTTCCGCCACCATGATAACGAACGGCCAGAGATAATCGGACCAGAATGCGGTCATCGGTGCGCTCTCTATTCCGCTGCCGTCATGGCCGCTCGGCCTTGCGCAAGCGCCGAACACTCGCCCATCACGGGCGAGGCGCGCGCAATCGGATTGGTCAAATAAAAGTCGCCGACACTGGATGCGAACGGAATTTTGTCGGCGGCGCCGCCGAGCACGGCCAGTTTGCCAATGTCCGCCGGATTTCCCGGTACAATTTGACCGATTCTCAAGAGATGAGGATAGACCTTAAATAGCGCCTGGCGCAGTGCCGCCATCGAATCGTAAGGCAAGCGGTTGCGCATCACATCCGACAGCGCCCGCAGGATTGCCCAATCTTCCCGCGCATCGCCCGGCGGGAAGGACGCACGTGCCGCCATCTGCACACGGCCCTCGGTGTTGACATAGATGGCGGACTTTTCCGGATAAGCGGCGCCGGGAAGAATTACATCGGCGCGCAAGGCGCCGCGATCGCCGTGCGTACCGATATAGACGACGAATGCCCCCGGCGCGATATCGATTTCATCGACGCCGAGCAGAAAAAGAACATCGAGCGTTCCAAACGTCGCCATCTGCCGCGCATTGAGACCACCCTGTCCCGGAACAAACCCGAGATCGAGAGCGCCGGTGCGCGATGCAGCCGCGTGCAATACGCAATAGCCGTTCCAGCCGTCCTTGACCGCGCCGAGATCGACCGCGGCTTTGGCGGCAAGCGCGGCGACAGCGGCGCCGTCGCCGCGCGCCAATGCTCCGGCGCCGATAATCACCATCGGGCGCTCGGCTTTTCGAAACACCTCGGCAAAGGAATGGCGCGCGATGGCGGCAAGGGTTTCGGGACCCGCGCCGAGATAATCGTAGGTGTAAGTCAGATCCGCTTTCGGCCCGATGACGCCGATCGGGAATTTTCCGGCGCGCCAGCGCTTGCGGATGCGCGCGTTGAGGATCGGCGCTTCCTTGCGCGGATTTGAGCCCACGATCAGGAGCGCGTCGGCGGAATCGATGCCGGCAATGCTCGCGTTGAACAAATAGCTCGCGCGGCCCCAGGCCGGGTCCACCGCGGCGCCATCCTGCCGGCAATCGAGATTAACGACCTTCAGGCTCGTCATGAGGTCCTTAAGCGCGAATATCTCCTCGACGGCGGCGAGATCGCCGGCCATCGCGCCGATGCGCTTGGGATTTACTCTCGCAACCTGGGCCGCGATGGCCTTGAACGCTTCGCTCCAGCTCGCGGGACGAAGCCGGCCTCCCTCGCGCAGATACGGCTGATCGAGGCGCTGTGTGCGCAATCCATCGACCACGTGCCGCGTCTTGTCCGAAATCCATTCCTCGTTGATGTCATCGTTGATGCGCGGCAGGATGCGCATCACTTCGCTGCCGCGCGTATCGATCCGGATTGCGCATCCGAGCGCATCCATCACGTCGATAGATTCGGTTTTGTTCAGTTCCCAGGAGCGCGCGGTAAATGCGTAAGGCTTGGACGTCAGCGCGCCAACCGGACATATATCCACGACATTGCCTTGCAGCTCGGAGCGCATGGCTGTCTCGAGATAAGTCGTGATCTCCATGTCTTCGCCGCGCCCGGTCGCGCCGAGTTCCGGTACGCCCGCCACCTCGGTGGCAAACCGCACGCAGCGCGTACACTGGATGCAGCGGTTCATCGATGTCTTGACCAGCGGGCCCAGATACTTGTCCTCCACTGCGCGCTTGTTCTCGACGAAGCGGCTGGAATCGATGCCGTAGGCCATGGATTGGTCTTGCAGATCGCATTCGCCGCCTTGATCGCAGATCGGGCAGTCGAGCGGATGGTTGATCAAGAGGAATTCCATCACGCCTTCGCGCGCCTTGCGCACCATCGGCGAACGGGTCTTGACCTCCGGCGGCTCGCCTTTCGGACCCGGTCGGCAATCGCGCACCCCCCAGGCGCAGCTTGCGACCGGCTTCGGCGAACCGACGAGTTCGACGAGACACATGCGGCAATTGCCGGCGATCGACAGGCGCTCGTGAAAGCAGAAACGCGGAATCTCGGCGCCGGCGGCTTCGCACGCCTGCAGAAGCGTGTACTCCACCGGAACATCGATCTCTTTGCCGTCGACAACGAGCTTTGCCATGCCGTTCCTACTCCGCCGCCGCCGGCTCGGGCGGATCGAGCACGCCCGCTGAATCGGGGTTCGCGGTATATCGGTCTATGCGCCTTTCGATTTCCGGACGGAAATGCCGCAACAGACCCTGCACGGGCCAGGCCGCGCCGTCGCCGAACGCGCAGATGGTGTGACCCTCGATCTGCGTCGTCACTTCCCACAGCATATCGATCTCGCGCTTGTGGGCGCGGCCATCCGCCATGCGGGTGAGCACGCGCCACATCCAGCCCATGCCTTCGCGGCAGGGCGTGCACTGACCGCAGCTCTCGTGCTTGTAAAAGTACGAGATGCGCGCCATGGCGGTGACGATATCGTCCGATTTATCCATGACGATGACGGCAGCGGTGCCGAGCGCCGATTTCTTTTCCCGGCAACCGTCGAAGTCCATCAGTAAAGTATCGGCCTCATTCCGCCCTGCCGGCACCATGGGCATCGACGAGCCACCGGGTATCACGGCCTGCAGATTGCCCCAGCCGCCGCGCACGCCGCCGGCGTGCCGGTCGATCAATTCACGCAGCGGAATGCTCATCGCCTCTTCGACAGTGCAAGGCCGCTCGACATGCCCGGAAAGGCAAAACAGCTTCGTGCCGGTATTGTTTGGCCGGCCGATGCTGGCGAACCACGCCGCTCCCCGCCGCATGATGTCCGGCACTTGCGCGATGGTCTCGACATTGTTCACGGTGGTCGGACAACCGTAGAGACCCATATTCGCCGGGAACGGCGGCTTGAGCCGCGGCATTCCCTTTTTTCCTTCGAGGCTCTCCAGAAGCGCCGTTTCTTCGCCGCAAATATAGGCGCCGGCGCCATGATGCACGATGATGTCGAAATCCCAGCCGTTGATATTGTTTTTGCCGATCAGGCGGGCGTCGTAAGCCTGCTGCACGGCGGCTTCGAGGCGCCCGCGTTCGCGGATGAATTCGCCGCGGACGTAGATGTAACAAGTGTTCGCCGCCATCGCGCAGCCCGCGATTAGGGACCCTTCGATCAGAAGGTGAGGATCGTGACGCATGATTTCGCGATCCTTGCACGTGCCGGGTTCCGATTCGTCTGCATTGATGACGAGGTAATGCGGACGGCCGTCGGATTGTTTCGGCATGAACGACCATTTCAGCCCGGTCGCGAATCCGGCCCCGCCGCGGCCGCGCTGGCCCGACGCTTTCACCTCGTTGATGATTGCGTCGCGCCCTTTTGCCAAAATGGCTTTCGTGCCGTCCCACGCCCCGCGCCGGCGCGCGCCGTCGAGGCCCCAATCGTGCTGGCCGTAGAGATTTTTGAAAATGCGATCCTTGTCGGCGAGCATCAGTTACGCCCCTGATCTTTGGCCTCGTCGCCGGCTGATGATCTTTCGGCCTCGGCGGGCGCCGCGAACAGCGACGGATCCGTCAGCGTCGTCGGTCCGCCGACCGGCGCGGAATTGATGCGGTCGATCTGCGGGCCCGGTTTCGGCGTTCGCCCGGCGGAGAGGTCATTGATAATCCGGGTGAGGCTTTCCGCGGTGAGGTCTTCGTAATAATCGGCGTTGATCTGAACCATCGGCGCGTTCACACAAGCGCCGAGACACTCCACTTCGATCCAGGAAAACAGTCCGTCGGCGGTCACCTCGGTTTCCTCGCCGATCATGCGGCGGCACACTTTTTTCAATTCTTCGGAGCCGCGCAGCATGCACGGCGTTGTGCCGCAAAGTTGGACGTGGAATCGGCCGACCGGAGCGAGATTGAACATCGTGTAGAACGTCGCCACTTCCAGCACGCGAATTTTGGGCATCCCGAGCAAATCCGCGGTCGCTTCGATCGCCTTCTGCGGCAGCCACCCGCCGCACTGCTCCTGCGCGCGCCACAGAATGGCGATCACCGCTGACTGTTGGCGGCCTTCGGGATATTTCGCGATCTGCCGTTTGGCCCA
>DASPTX010000091.1:0-38176 GCA_035623195.1 Xanthobacteraceae bacterium
CACGATATGGGCGGCGCGCAGGTCGGTCTCGGTGAAGACCGCGAAAATCGATCTGTCGGCTTCCTGGCAGGCAAAATCGATATGCCGCATCAGCCGGGCGACGAGCCGCGCGGCGTCGCGGCTGGTGCGGCGGTCGGCGCCGTCGAAGGAGAACCGCGCGATCGAGAGCGCCGCGCCGCGCTGCTCGGCGTCTTCGACGGCGCGGTTGAGGCCGCGCCAAAACGCGTCGTGGACGAGAAGGCCGGTATCGGGATCGATGACGCCCTTGGCATCGAGCGAGGCCGCCATGCGCTTGAGCCGATGCGCAAAGGCATTCATGCGGACGAAGGGCATGATCCGTTCGGTCAGCCGCTGCGGGCCTTCGGCGATCCGCTCGAGATTAGGAAGCGCGAGCGCGAAAGGCTCGACGATGGAAGGATGGTTGCCGAGCACCGCGACCGGAAGATCGCTAAAGCGCGGCTCTTCCGCGAGCACGGTCAAGAGCGCTTCGACTACGCGCGGTCCGAATCCGTCGCCGATGATCATGCCGTCGACATCGCGCACCGCGAGCGCGCGTGCCGCGCCTTCGGCGGTCAGCGCCCCGATCACGCCCACGCGCTCGCCGACCGCGACGCAAAGATCGGGATAGAAACGGCCGCGGCCCGCGACCAGCACGCTCGCGTCCTCGATCGGCTCATTCGCAGGCAGGCCGGGTAATTCTTTGCCGCGCGACGCGAGCGTCCGCATGCGCCGCAGCATCGTGCCGTGAAGCGCGCGCACGCGCACGGCCGAGGCGAGCCGCGCCACGAGGCGTTCGGCCGGCGCCTTGGCGGCGATGGCGAGCGCATCGGGGAACGGTGGCGCGCCGTCGTCACGGGTGCAGGCGATGACGGGCAGGAACAAGCCGCCGGATGTCTCGCGATGTTCCGCCAGCGCCTGCGTCAAGGCGGAGCGCGCGCGGTCGGCGCCGGGCTCGGCCAGAACGACGGCTTGCGGGTCGAGCGAAGTGAGCGTGCGGGGCGCGGCGGCCCAGGTGGTTTCGACGATGGGATAAGCGCCCGCCGCGCGCAGAGGCTCAACGACCTCCGGCGCCGGGGCATCAGTTACGACGGCAAACGGACCTTGCAGCGCCAGACCTTGGAGCGCCGGACCTTGCAGCAGCATGTCGGCTCAACGCGGGATACAGAACGCAGACAGAGCGTCCATCTTGCCGAACTGGCGTTAATGCCCGGTCAACGACGCTCAGAGCGGGGTCATGCCCTGTTTTGATTGGGCATGATCTTTTTGGAAAACCGGCTCCCACTTTTCCGGATCACGCCCTAGTGCCGCGCCGGACCGCTGCCGTTTTGCGTAAACGCCGAAACCACAAGCGGATTGGCGCCGGCGTCCGCGAGCGCGGCTTGGACCGCGGCTACATCGGCCGCCTTGCCGAGGAGCCGCTGTCCGGTCAGGGCAGCGGGCAAGGCATCGAGCGTCGCGGCGGGATCAATGCCGGCGAGCAGCGTCTGCAGAGCGGACAAGGCGAAGCGGTAGCCGCCGACGCCGACAATGCCCGATGGCGGGCCGGTAACCGTCACGCTGTCGCCATCGGGTTCGACACGGCAGGTATATCCGGTATCGACCAGCCCGCCGGATTGGATCTGCCAATGCGGCTCGTTGGATGTCTCAATGCCGGGCGGAAAGCTCTGTTGCGGCACCATCGGGCCGGCGAGCGCGACCGTATTGGCTTGCGTCACGCTCAAGTCCGCGACCACGACGGTGCGCGCGGTCTCGCCCGCGCCGCTGCGCGGGGTGAGCACGGGGCCGAGTCGCAGCGGCGCCGGCCGGCCGTCGTGGCCGCGCTGCGCTGGTATCGCGCCCGCTTCGCCAAAAATGGCGACATCGACGAATTTGCAACCGTCCGCGCGCCAGGCTGCGCTCGCGGCGAGCCGCTCCGGCGCCGGCCAAGCGGCGACGACCGTCCCCGGAGGGCCTTGCGTGAACCAACCGCTCTCGGCGAGGAGCGGCACGACGGCGGCCGGCAGGATCAAGACGCCGCATCCTTCCTCGCGTCGCTGCCGCGCAAGGAGATCGGCATCGAAGGGGTGGTGCAGGACGAGCGTGCCGCCGGCCAGGAGCCAAGGAACGACGGCAAGACCAAGACCGGTGAGGGAGGCGGGTGCATAGGTCGAGAGCATCGTGGCCTGTCGCTCAAGGCGGCTTTCGCAAAACACGCCGATTCCCGCCGACAGAAGCTCCAGGTGCGAGCGTGCCACCGGGACCGGGCCGTCGTTGCGGGTCTCGAATGTCACGACGGCGATATTTGCGCCGGCAGGACCGTCGCGCTCGCTCGCGGCAGGCGGATCGCGCGGTTCTGCCGCCATCAGATCGTCGAGCGGCACGACGCCGTCGGAAACCCACGCGCCGAAAGCGCAGACGAACCGGATGGAAAAAACGTCGGCTGCGACCGATCGGGCCAATTCGCAATGGTTGAAGTCACCGATGCGGCAGCAGGTGACGAGCGCCTTGGCCTGGGCGCGTTTCAGCGCGGTCGCGGCGTCGGCGCGGCGCCAGAGTTGCGGCAGCGGGGCAGGGACAAGGCCCGCGCGCAGCACGCCGAGAATGGTCAAGATATTCTCGGCGATGTTGGGCAGTTGAATGCCGACGACGGACCCGGCCGGCAGGCCCATGCCGCGCAACCGCTCCGCGATCGCGGAAACGATAACCTCGGCTTGCGCAAAAGTCAGCCGCCGCGGCGCGCCGTCGGTAAGGCTTTCACGGTTGGGCGGATCGCACAGCGCAATCGCTTGCGGGCGTTGCGCCACGCTGCGGCGGAACAGATCGTCGAGCGTGATGCTGGCCGGAGCGGCAGGGATCATTGCAGCGCCTGCCGGGGTTCGCGCCACCACGCTTCCGGGAGAAAGCCGAACAGGGAGGTTTGCACCGGGCGGCGAATATAGGCGCGACGCGCCACCCATTGGTCGGGAAGATAAAACAGCGGCACGACGTAGGAGCCCGATATCAGCACCCGGTCGAGCGCGCGCACGGCGGCGACAAAATCCGAGCGCAAGCGGGCTTGCAGCAGGGCCGAGATCATGGTGTCGACCGCTTGGTTCTTCACGCCCATATAGTTGCGCGATCCTTCCTGGTCGGCGGAGGCCGAGCCCCAGTAGATCGTTTGCTCGTTGCCGGGCGACAATGATTGCTCCCAGCGATATTCGATCATGTCAAAGTCGAATGTCGCAAGGCGCTGCTGATATTGCACGGCGTCGACGAGCCGCACCTGCGCGTTGATGCCGGCACGGGCGAGGCTTGCCGCAAACGCGAGCGCCAGCCGCTCATCGTCGCGGTCCGTGACCATGATCTCGAAGGCAAGGGGCTGGCCGGTGGCGCGGTTGCGCAGCATGGTGCCGCGTGGTTCGTATCCGGCGGCGGCAAGGAGCGTCAGCGCTTGGCGCAGCGCGGCGTGGTCGTGGCCGGACCCGTCGCTGACGGGAGGCGACCACGTGCCGTCGAGAACGTCGGCGCGCACCGCGTCCGGATAGGGCGCCAGCAATGCGCGCTCCCGCGCATCGGCCGGACGATGATAAGCCGACAGTTCGGAATCGTCGAAGAAGCTCATGCTGCGTTTATACAAATTGTAGAAAAAGTCGCGATTGATCCATTCAAAATCGAACAGCAAGGCAATCGCTTGGCGCACGCGAATGTCGGCGAAGATCTTCCGCCGCGTATTGAAAACATAGTCTGAACTGAATTTCGGCAGTCCGCTGGAAAAAGTGTCCTTAATCACGCGTCCATCGCGAACCGCGGGAAAGTCGTAGCCGGTTTCCCATCGCGCGGGGTCGGTCTCGCTTCGCACGTCGTAGAGGCCGGCCTTGAAGGCTTCGAAATAGGCGTTCTGATCGCGATAAAAATCGAAGCGCAGTTCGTCAAAATTCCACAACCCGCGATTGATCGCAAGGCCGTTGCCCCAATAGTTCGGATCGCGCTTGAAGGTGACGCTTTTTCCGACATCGACGCTGGCCACGACATAGGGCCCGCTGCCGACCGGTTTCGCCAAGGTCGAATTCTCAAAATTTTGCACGTCGATCGCGTGCTTGGGCAGCACCGGCAGCAAACCCAAAATGAGAGGCAATTCGCGATCGTGGGCATTGGCGAAATCGAAGCGAACGGTGCGCGGGTCGAGAATTTCTACTTTTTCGACCTTGGAATAGTACGTGCGGTGATTGGGACGCCCGTGATCGCGCAGAAGCTGCCACGAAAAGACGACGTCTTCGGCCGTGACGGGTGTGCCGTCGGAAAAATGCGCTGCGGGATCGAGCGAGAAGGTGACGTAGGTTCGCGCATCGTCGGTTTCGACGTCGCGCGCCAACAGACCATAGAGGGTGAACGGCTCGTCGTAGCCGCGCGCCATCAAGCTTTCGATGACGTAGCCGCGGACCGGCTGCACCGCGAGCCCTTGCACGATGAGCGGATTGAGGCTGTCAAAGGTGCCGAGCACGCCTTCGACGATACGGCCACCCTTCGGTGCGTCGGGATTGACGTAGGGGAGCGCCGTAAAGTCGGCCGGCAGCGCCGGTGCGCCGTGCATGGCGATTGAATTGGCCGCCTCGGCCGCTGGTGGGACTGCGACGGCAAGAACGACCGCCGATGCGCACAATACCGTGCGCAAGCGAAGCCCGGCGTCGCCGCTTCGCGGATGTCCCGGTGAGAGGAAGTTCGAGACGATTCGATTCACCGCCGCCGAATGTACCATGCCTCATGCGAAGCGAAGTTCCACTATCCCCATCAGGCGTGTCGCTTGCAGCTCTCGTGTATGGACAGAGACCCGATTGCGCTATTCCCAGAATAGACTTGCATTACCTGGCCCGGTGTTTGGCCACACGGACCCGTTTCTGCAAACGGCGTCGGTAAATGGCCCATAAATGGCCTTTGATCTGTTCCGATAATTAAGGTATTGGGCCGGGCCACGTTGTTGCCGCAATCTGCGTCGATTGACCGTTAGCTAGGGGGCCCGCGTGGCGCGGATGGATATAGGGCGTAGCCCGATATCCAAGATTGAACACACGCCAGTCTGACCAGGCAAATCTATCCTGGACACTTGGGACGATTTGCCGGTGGCAGCAGCAAAGAGGGACTGCATCGCATGAATTATCGGAACGCGTCGGCGCCGGCTCGATCGGTGGGCCGGACGCTCGCTGCCATCGCTAATAATTTCGGGCAAACCGCCGGGTTGGCGGCAGCGTTGGTAATCGGCACAGCTTCGCTTGCTATCGCCCAGCAGCAGCCTGCGCCACCGGCCGCGAAGCCGGCCCCGGCGAAGAAACCTCCAGTCAAACCCGCCGCACCTGCCGCTCCCGCTCCGGCGCCCGAAGCGCAGCAGCAAGCGCCCGCGCCAGCGCAGGGCGAGCAACAGCAGCAGCAGGTCCAGCTGATCTACTCGCCCTGGACGAAGTTCTGTCTCAAAGGGCAAAACAACGATCCCAACGCCAAGCAAGTGTGCTTCACCGGCAAGGACGCGCGCATCGAGTCCGGAATGCCCGTTGTCGCCGCGGTCTTGATCGAACCCGAGGGCGATACGAAGAAAATCCTTCGCGTCACGTTACCGCTCGGCATGCAACTCATCCACGGCACGCGCGTGATCGTCGATCAGAACCAGCCGATGACGGCTCCTTACGTCATTTGTTTCACCAACGGCTGCATGGCCGACTATGACGCTTCTGCGGATCTGATCGGTAAGATGAAAAAGGGTCAGGGGCTCGTCATTCAGGCGATCAACTCGACAGGGCAGCCGATCAGCCTCGCGCTGCCGCTGGCCGACTTCGCCAAGGCCTATGACGGTCCGCCGACCGATCCGAAGGTCTTCGAGGAACAGCAGAAGAAATTGCAGGAAGAGCTGCAGCGGCGCGCCGACGAAGCCCGCAAGAAGCTGGAAAGCCAGCAGGGCCAACCGCAATCGTCAAACGCCCCACAGTCGCCTGCGCCACAAGCATCCGGCAAGCCTTAGAGCGCAATCCCGGCGACAAGTAACTGAGGAGGCGCGCAGCGCCTCGTGCGTGCTTTGCGTCTCGATAGTCAAAACGCAACGCGCGTTGTCGATTGAATCCGCCCTACTACGTGATCGCTTCAAGTTGAATCGATCACGACTCTAGGTTTTTAACGGGGCATGATCTTTTCGGAAAACCGGTTTCCACGCCGGATCGCGTCCGGGGCAGGCTTTTTCCGGATCATGCCCTAGTGTCGCATAACCGCGCGCGGACGATAGCCGCCCTTGCCGTCGGTGGTGAAGACTTCGGCGATTTGCGGATGCCGCAGCGGCTCGCCGCTGTCGTCTGGCAAGAGATTTTGTTCGGACACGTAGGCGACATATTCGGTTTCGTCGTTCTCGGCGTACAGATGATAGAACGGCTGGTCCTTGTGCGGCCGGACTTCGGCAGGGATCGCCTCGTACCATTCCTCGGTATTGGCAAAGACCGGATCGATGTCGAAGACCACGCCGCGGAAGGGATAGATGCGGTGGCGCACGACCTGGCCGATCTGGTACTTGGCGTTCCGAATCTTGTTCATAGCACCTACGCATTTACAGCCCGACTGGGGCGAGATTGCAACGACCGGCTGAATGCCTGTTCACAGCCCGTAACGTTGCGCCATTTCGGGGTCTTTTTCGGCTACGAGCTCCGCTAAATCAACCAAAACCTTGGCCTGTTTCCAGGTCGCGTCGTCCTGCATTTTACCGTCGATCATAACTGCGCCGCTGCCGTCCGGCATGGCGGCCAGGATTTTTTGCGCAAACGCGACTTCGCCGGGATCGGGCGAAAACACCCGCTTGGCAATCGGCACCTGGCTTGGATGGAGCGTCCAGGCCCCAGCGCAGCCCAATAGAAAAGCGTTGCGAAATTGTGCCTCGCAGGCGGCGCCGTCGGCAAAGTCGCCAAACGGGCCGTAGAACGGTTTAATGCCGGCGGCGGCGCAAGCATCGACCATCTTGGCGATCGTGTAGTGCCAAAGGTCTTGCTGGAAAGCCAGCCGCGTCCCTTCGGGGCCCGCGGCATCGGCGAGGACTTTATAGTCCGGGTGACCGCCGCCAACACGCGTCGTCTTCATCGCCCGCGAAGCGGCGAGATCGGCGGGACCGACGCTGATGCCGTGCATGCGCGGCGAAGCTGTTGCGATCGCGACAACGTTATTGACACCTTCGGCGGTTTCCAGGATGGCGTGAATGAGGATGGGCCGCTTCACGCCGTGTTTTGCTTCGAGCTGGGCAAGAAGCTGGTCAAGATAGTGGATGTCCCAGGCTCCTTCGACCTTCGGCAACATGATTACGTCAAGCTTGTGACCCACCGCGCCGACGATCTCGCATATGTCGTCGAGCGCCCAAGGCGAGTTCAGCGCGTTAATTCGCGCCCACAATCCGGTGCCGCCGAAGTCGCAGGAATTCGCCATTTCGATGAAGCCGGCGCGCGCCGCCTTCTTGGCTTCGACGGGAATGGCGTCTTCGAGATTGCCGAGCACGGTGTCCACTTGGGCGATGAGCTCGGGTACTTTCGCGCGGACTTTTTCTATGTGAGGTGGAACGAAGTGAATCATACGCTCAAGCCGTGGCGGCAATTCGCGCAACGGCGCCGGAGCGCCAATCGCGAGCGACTTAAAAAAATTGCGCGGTAGCTTCATGGCCGAATCCAACCTCACTTGGTTCCATTGCGATAGTTCGGATCCGGCGGCTTAAACCATTTCCCCGCGCATCAGTTTAGGTTGGGAGGCGGCTGGCATCACGCCTTCCCGCATGATTGCGCGCCGCAAAGGTCCGACATGGTCGATCACATAGAGTGAAAGTCCGCGCGCGCCATGGGCGGGCATAAAATACGTAAGCAGGCTTCTGTTCAAAACGTCGACGGCCAGCGTGCGGCCCAAAATATCGGACCGCCGCAGCCTGTCGTATCGCGCGAGCAGTTCCGGCTCGCCGACATCGCGATGTTGCTGACGCGCTTCGGCAACCAGTTCGGCAATGATCGCGCCGTCGCGCAGGCCGAGATTGAGTCCCTGCGCGCCGATTGGAGGCACGACGTGGGCCGCCTCTCCGACCAACACGATCCGCTCGCGTGCAAAGGCATCCGCGGTCTCAACCGCAAGCGGAAACAGACCGCGACCGGGCTCGACGCTCATCTTGCCGAGAAGCGAATGAGCGCGACGTTCGATCTCAACCGAGAGCTCCGCATCGCTCATCGCGGCAAGCTCGACGCCGCGCGCCGGATCGAGCACGCAGACGAGGCTCGAACGCTGGCCGGGCAAAGGCACCAGCGTAAATGGACCATGCTCGGTATGAAATTCGGTTGAGGTATCGTCGTGCGGCCGCGAATGAGCAAGATTGGCGGTGAGGGCGGTTTGCGGATAGGAACGGCGTTGCGTGGCAATGCCAGCTGCGCTTCGACACACCGAGCGCGCTCCATCCGCCCCAACTGCAAGCCGCACGCGCGCTTCGCCATCGGCGTACTTGATGCTGACATGGGAAGGCTCGCCGGCAACGGCGAGTGCCGGCGCCGCAATCCAAGGCAGGCGTAGCTCCTCGGCGCGGGATCGCAACGCGGCGATGAGATGGCGGTTCTCGATATTGTACCCAAACGCGTCGCGATCGATTTCAGTTGCCGAAAAAAGCACTTCTGGCGCGCGGAGGAGCCGCTGGGTATCGTCGACGATGCGCAGTTTTCTGAGCGGCGCGGCGTAGGGAAGGCAAAGTTCCCATGCGCCCAACGTTTCAAGCGCCGTCACCGAGCCCGCCAGCAATGCCGTTGTCCGGTGATCTGGCTGTGGCGGTGGCGCGATGAGGAGCGTGTCTATGCCGGCAACTTTAAGGGCGATGGCGCTCACGAGCCCGGCCGGGCCGCCACCGATGACGGCCACTTCGGCGGTAAAGGCCGAGGTCGTGTTCATGTCGCCATCGCAATCGGCATGCCGGCTAATCTCCTGTGAGTTATTTACAAAATTTCCGTATGAACGGCTCGGTCGCGTACGATGTTCAACCTAACATGTAAACTCTGAAAATGGACCCCGATGCTTCGCCGAATGGAATGAAATCGGCCCTGACCACCGCGGCATTCGCGGTCCACGTCTTTACTGCCTGTGGAGCGGCCTGTGCCCTTTTGGCGCTCGTTGCGGCGGTGCGCGGCGAATGGGCGACGATGTTTGGCTGGCTCGGGCTTGCGCTTGTCATCGACGGCGTCGACGGCACGTTGGCGCGGCGGCTTCACGTCGCCAAGGTGTTGCCGCGCTGGTCGGGCGATGTGCTCGATCTTGTCGTGGACATTCTCAATTATGTTTTCGTGCCGGCCTACGCCTTGGCCGCAAGCGGCCTTTTGCCAAAATCCCTGGCCGTCGCGCTCGGAATTCTCATCGTCGTCACCGGGTCGCTTTACTTTGCCGACCGGCTAATGAAGACGTCCGACTATTATTTTCGCGGCTTCCCGGCGCTTTGGAATATCGCGGCGTTTTATCTGTTCATCCTCAGACCCGCGCCGTGGCTCGGCGCAGCCGCGATCGTTGCGCTCGCGGCCCTGACTTTCGTGCCGTTTCACGTCGTCCACCCGGTACGCATTGCGCATTTGCGCGCCTTTACGACGGCTGCGCTCGCCGCCTGGGCAATGCTTGCTATTTTGGCGCTTGCGGAAAATCTCAAACCGACGGTATGGACCGTCGTGGCTTTGTGCGTGCTGGCTGTCTATTTCGTCGGTGTCGGTTTTTTACGGCGTCATCACCCCTGATGGTTTCTTCGGCGTCCGGCCTTGCGCCGGCATTCCGAGCACTTATGATCCCGCCCCAATTTCAAAGCCACGAGCCCTTGATAGGTATGACAGGAGAGGACGATGATAGCTGCGGTACGCGTGCATAAGGTCGGCGGACCCGAGGTTCTGACCTACGAACAGATTGACATACCGGCCCCCGGTCAGGGCCAGGTCCGGGTGAAACAACACGCCTGCGGCGTCAATTTCATCGACACTTATTTTCGCATGGGCATGTATCCGTCGCCCGTCGGCTTGCCGTTCGTGGTCGGCAACGAAGCCGCTGGTGAGGTGATTGCCGTCGGCCCCGGGGTCACCGACCTCAAGGTCGGCGATCGCGTGGCCTATGTGGTTGCGCTCGGATGCTATGCGGCCGAGCGTTTGGTGCCGGCGGACCGTGTGGTCAAATTGCCGGCCAATATCAGCTACGAACAGGCCGCGGCCATGATGCTCAAGGGCATGACGGCCGAATATCTGGTACGGCGGACCTTCAAGGTCGAGAAGGGCATGAACATCCTCATGCACGCGGCGGCCGGCGGCGTCGGCCTGATCTTGTGCCAATGGGCTAACTATCTCGGCGCCAACGTCATCGGCACCGTCGGGTCGAAGGACAAGGCGGCGCTCGCCAAGGCCAATGGCTGTCACCATACGATCCTTTATCGTGACGAGGATTTCGTCGCGCGCGTCAAAGAAATCACCGGCGGCAAACTGTGCGACGTGGTCTATGACGGCATCGGTAAGGCGACGTTCCCGGCATCGCTCGATTGCATCAGGCCGCTTGGCATGTTCGTCAGCTTCGGCAGCGCGTCCGGGCAGATCGACGCCTTCAACATCAATATTCTGCAAACCAAGGGCTCGCTATTCGCCACGCGACCGACCCTGAACACCTATGCGGCAAAGCGCGAAGACCTGCTCTCGATCGCCAACGGCCTGTTCGACGTCGTCGCCAAGGGCGCAGTCAAGATCCCGATCAATCAAAAGTACGCGCTACGCGATGCCGTGAAAGCACACCGGGACCTCGAAGGCCGCGCCACGACCGGATCGTCGATTCTGGTGCCGTAAGCGCCGCGTGGAAATTTAATGCGGAGGGCGTCGCCACGCGCGGCGCCCTTCGCATGACGGCGACATGAGGAGCGTGAATCCTATGCCGCGTTGGGGGTATTGGGCGACGCTGGGCTGGGCAATACTTGCATTCCTTGCCGGGCAATTCGTGGGCTTTGGCGTGCTCCTCTGGCTGCACCGGGGGAATTGGGATTCGATCCTTCTGACGCCGTACGATGGCGTTCTCGTCACGCTGTTTGTTGTCATTTCCAACCCTGTCATGGTCGGCCTCTTGGCTCTTGCGGTGTGGCTCGCGCGCGCGGGCCAACGCGAATATTTTGCGCTGCAGGCGCCGGGGAGGCACGATGTCATCCTTGGCACCGTCTGTTTGGTCGCTTTGATCGTCGCGAGCGATGCACTGCTCTATTTCACCGGGCGCGACCTGGTGACGTCCTTTCAATTGCAATCCTACACCACCGCGGCAGCGGCAGGTTGGCTTCCGGCCATGCTGGTCGCCGCGATCCTAGTCGCGCCGGCGGGCGAGGAAGCAATGTTTCGCGGATTTTTGTTTCGCGGCTGGGCGCGCTCGCCGCGCGCCATTTGGCCGGCGATCGTCTTTATTTCTGCGCTGTGGGCGGGATTGCATATTCAATACGACTGGACGGGCATATTGCAGATTTTTGTCATCGGCCTGTTTCTCGGTTGGATGCGCTGGCGCAGCGGCTCGTTGCCGCTGACGTTTCTGTTGCACGCGCTGTTCAATCTTGAAGGAACGCTCGAAACGTTGGTGCAGGTACATTTCTTCGCAAAATGACGGCGCATGCCTAACGCTTCGGATTGCGCCGCACTAGAGCGCAATCGTTTCAAGTTGAATCGATTGCGGCTCTCGCTATTTGATGAGGCATAGTCTTTTTCGGAATGTCGGTTTCCACTTTTTCGGATAATGCTCTAGGACCGACCGAAGATGCGGTCGAACGCGGCCAGCGTGCCCGCGCGTTCGTCCGTTTGGGGCGGTTGTCGGCGCGGCAAGGCGATCACCGGCTGCGCAAACCGCGCAATCGCAGCGACCGTATCGTCGAGCGGCACGGTCGAGCCAGGCGTCTCACTGACGATAATCGCCAGCAGCTTCATGTCGCGGCGAAACAGCGCGTCGAGCGCCGTCAGCGTGTGACTGATCGTGCCGAGGTAAGAGCCCGCAACCAGGATCAGCGGTAGTTGCAGCGCCATCATCACGTCAAGGACCGTGCGCTGTTCGTCGAGCGGCACCATGATCCCGCCGATGCCTTCGATCAGCAATATATCCTGCCGCCGCGCGATTGCGTCTTGGCAAAAGGAAATAACCGCATCGACGTCGATGCGGCGGCCCTCCCGCTGCGCCGCGAGATCCGGCGACATCGCGGCGCGAAATCGCCAAGGCGAGGTGCGCTCAATCTCTTGCGGCGTTAGCGGCAAATCGAGCGCGCGGAGCAGAATGCCCGGATCGCTTGCTTCGGGACGATCAGGATCGAACCCGCTGACGACCGGTTTGATCGCGTCCACGATACGGCCCATTTCACGCAAGTGGCGGATCAACGACACACAGACGAAGGTCTTACCAACGTCGGTTCCGGTCGCGGTAATGAAAATCGCGGTCAAGGGTCAGTGCCTTAAGACATTTGTCCGCACAAGCTCAGCCAGGCGCACAATATCGTCATCCTCATGCTGGGCGGTAAAGGCAAAGCGCAAACGCGCTGTGCCGGTCGGCACCGTCGGCGGACGGATCGCGACCACGAGGAAACCGTTGTCGCGAAGTAAATTTGATGCGCTGAGCGCCGCGTCGCTCGCACCGACGATCACCGGCACGATTGCGCTCTCGGCGTCCGTCAAATTGAGCGCTCTGGTGAATAGCTTGGCCTTGCGCAACGGCTCGCCCGCATAAGTCCTGTCACGCTCGATAACATCGAGAGCGGCGCTCGCGGCGGCAACCACAGCAGGCGGTAGACCGGTCGAGTAAATGAACGTACGCGCCCGGGTGCAAATCAAGTCGACCACGGTGCGCGAGGCGCATAAATATCCGCCATAGGCACCGACGGCCTTGGATAATGTCCCGATCTGCAAGGGCACTTCGATCGGCGCTTGAGCCCTGCCATTGACAAAACTCGAGCCGCGGCCACCGCCGACTACACCGAGCCCATGGGCGTCATCGCTGAGCAGCCAAGCATCGAAGCGCTGCGCCAGCCGCGCCAGCGCGGCGAGGGGAGCGAGATCGCCGTCCATCGAAAACACGCCGTCGGTCGCGATCAGCGCCCGCCTTTTCTTGCTCCGGTGTGCCGCGAAAATCGCTTCGGCGTGCGCAACATCGGCATGGCGATAGCGATGGATATCACCGCCGCTCAGTTTTGCGCCGGCATGGATGCAAGCATGCGACAGCTCGTCGATCACAACCAGGTCATCTGGGCCGATCAAGGCTGGGATGACGCCGGTATTGGCGAGGTAACCCGAGCCGAAAACGCAAGCCGCTTCGGCGCCCTTGAGCCGCGCCAGCTTGGCTTCGAGTTCGGCATAGAGCGGGTGATTGCCGGTCACAAGCCGGGACGCGCCGGCCCCGACGCCGTAGCGCTTCGTCGCATCGATGGCAGCCGCTATGACATCGGGGTGCTGACTGAGATTGAGATAGTCGTTGCAAGAGAACGAAAGTAAGCGTCGGCCGTCACGCTCGGCCCAGATTCCGGCCCGCGCCGTGATCGCGGGCGCGCGACGAAGGTGCGCCTGCTCTAAGCGGCTTAACTTTTCGCCGGCAAATTCTTCGAGCGAGCGCATCGGCTTTTGTCCATTCGAATGAACGTGACCTCGGCACGGCCGGAAGGCACAATGGTTGTCTTTGTCGCATGGGTCCAAAAAAACGGACTATTTCTCGCAAAAGACACCACGCTCAAGCAAACTCCAGAGCCCCGGCTTTAGCCTTCATGGAAGCGCCGAATGCCTGTCGATACTAGCAAAAACAAGGAAATGGCGGGAGCGGCCTCGGCCTGGTACGTGGCCGGACTTGAGCACATTTGGCTCCCCTATACGCAAATGAAGACGGCAGCGCTTCCCCTTGCGGTGGCGGCGAGCCGAGGCAGCCGCATTGTGCTGGCCGATGGACGCGAGCTGGTCGATGGGGTCGCCTCGTGGTGGACGGCGTGTCACGGCTACAATCATCCCCACATCCGCAAAGCAGTGGAACGCCAGCTTGCAACCATGCCTCACGTCATGTTCGGTGGCTTGGTGCACGAACAGGCGTTGACGCTCGCGCGCCGTCTGGCCGCGATAATGGCCCCGAGCGGTCTCGAGCGCGTTTTCTTCAGCGATTCTGGTTCGGTCGCCGTCGAAGTCGCGCTAAAAATGGCGCTGCAGTATTGGCGCAATCGCGGCGTCTCCGGCCGGAGCAAAATCGTTGCGTTCAAAGGCGGCTATCATGGCGACACAACAGGCGCCATGGCAGTGTCCGATCCGGAGATCGGCTTCCACACCGCGTTTGCTGGCTTACTGCCAGTTCAAATTGTCTTCGATTTGCCGACCGACGAGGTGAGTACAGCGGCCCTCGATGCGTTACTCGCGAAACAGCGCGAACGGATTGCCGCGATCATCGTCGAGCCGCTGGCGCAGGGCGCAGGTGGAATGCGCTTTCATGACTCCCGCGTTCTCAAAGTGCTGCGCACGCTCGCCGATCGCCACGATGTCCTTTTGATCTTCGATGAAATTTTCACGGGCTTCGGACGCACTGGCGCTATGTTCGCATTTCAAGAAGCGAACGTTGTGCCCGATATCATTGCGGTTTCGAAGGCGCTGACGGGTGGCACGCTGCCGCTCGCTGCGACCTTGGCACAACGAAAGGTCTTCGATGCATTCTGGTCGGACGATCCGCCAAAGGCCTTCATGCACGGCCCGACTTTCATGGCGAATGCGCTCGCCTGTGCCGCGGCCAACGCTTCGCTCGATTTGTTCGAGCGCGAAGCGCGGCTCGATCAGGTCGTCAAGATTGAAGACCTGCTGCGCTACGGCCTCGAACCGTGCCGGACTTTAGCCGGCGTTAAGGACGTGCGGGTCAAAGGCGCAATTGGCGTGGTCGAACTTGAACGGATCGAAAATCTCAATGCTTTGCGACAGCGTTTTATCGATGAAGGAGTTTTTATTCGGCCGTTTGCGTCGGTTGTCTATTTGACGCCCGCCTTCACGATAGACGAGGAAGAACTGCTGACGCTGACGACATCGATACACCGCGTGCTTTCGCAAGCCGCCCCTTAGCGCAATTCAGTAACCGACCGCGACCCCATCAAGGTCGTAAGCGTCGGCGCGTTCGATCTTCACCGTGGCAATTTCGCCGACCCGCAACGGACGGCGGCTGGTAACATGAACCGCTCCGTCGATTTGCGGCGCATCGCCTTTGGTGCGGCCCTTGGCGCCGCCCGGTCCAACCTCGTCAATAATGACCTGCTCGCGCCGGCCCACTTTTCGCACGAGCCGTTTCTGCGAGATCGGCTGCTGGTGTTGCATGAGACGATGCCAGCGTTCCTCTTTGATGGCAACGGGCACCGGCGCGCCGAGCTCGTTGGCGGCAGCGCCGGCAACGGGTTCGTAACGGAAACAACCGACGCGGTCGAGCTGAGCCTGCGACAGCCATTCGAGCAGCGTGGAGAAATCATCCTCGGTCTCGCCCGGGAAGCCGACAATGAACGTCGAGCGGATGGTGAGGTTCGGGCACACCTTTCTCCATTCGGCAACGCGCTTTAGGGTTTTCTCCTGCGCCGCCGGGCGTCGCATATTTTTGAGAACCGAGGCGCTGGCGTGCTGGAACGGTATGTCGAGATACGGCAACACCATGCCGTCGGCCATCAGCGGAACAATTTCATCCACGTGCGGATAGGGATAGACGTAGTGCAGCCGGACCCAGACGCCGAATTGGCCGAGTTCGCGGGCGAGATCGAGGAACTTCGCCCGCACCTCACGATCCTTCCACGTGCTCGTCGCGTATCTCAGATCGATCCCGTAGGCCGAAGTATCCTGGGAGATGACCAGCAGCTCTTTGACTCCTGCGGCGACCAGTTTCTCGGCCTCGCGGAGCACATCGGCAGCCGGGCGCGAAACCAGGTCCCCGCGCAATTTCGGGATGATGCAGAACGAGCAGCGATTATTGCATCCTTCCGAAATCTTCAGATAAGCGTAGTGGCGCGGCGTGAGCTTTATACCCTCGGGCGGAATGAGGTCGATATAAGGACCGTGGGCCGGCGGCGCCGCGCGATGCACCGCGTCCAGCACGCTCTCATATTGCTGCGGGCCGGTGACCGCGAACACATCCGGATAAGATTGCGTAATCTTTTCCGGCTCCGCGCCCATGCAGCCGGTGACGATCACTTTGCCATTCTCAGCCATGGCGGCACCGATGGCCGCGAGCGACTCCGCCTGAGCACTGTCGAGAAAACCGCAGGTATTGACGACGGCGAGATCGGCGCCGGAATGCTCGCGCACGAGCTCATATCCCTCGGCGCGTAGCCGCGTGATGATGCGCTCGGAATCGACCAGCGCCTTCGGGCAGCCGAGCGAGACGAAGGATATTCGGGGCGAGCGGTTCATCGCCGGCGGGTCATAGCATGGGACTGGCTGGGAATTGCGAGTCTGAACCGTGTGCAGATGAGGCCTAGGCCGCGGTTTCGCCACTAAAATGCCGGGTCAACACCCTTATTTCACCGCGCCTACCGGGCACTCATAATGCCCGTGTTCGGGGGAAATTAAGATTTTCGCGGTCTTCTTTGGACGCGACGGGCTCATGGGGCTGTCTTTTCCGAACGTCTTTCGCGGCCGGTGGCTACTGTGCTCGCCGGAAGCGGCGCGGCGCTCTGACCCCACCGCCAAGACGCAGGGCCGGAAGCGTATGGTTCATCGGTCTCACTTGGTCGTTTTGATCATTGCCGCCTGCCTCGGCGGTTGCAGCGGCTACCCCGGCACCGTCGCCTTCGATGCCGACAATACGTCAACTGCGCCTCGTACAAGCGTACCCGCCGGCGGCCAGAACGGCTCTCAAAACGACGGCGTGAGGCTGAACGCGCTGTTCGCCCATGCCGCACAAGGTCAATCTGACGGTGCGACCGCAACGCAGCTCCTCAAACCGGTTTCGCTCGCCAGCACGAGCGACGCCGGAAGTCTCCTTCCACAGCGGCAGGAAAAGGAGACCCTGCCACCGCACGGCCGCGCCTATTTATTCCGAGGCGTAGCGGGTCTGCTCTATTCGCGTGGCATGGACCAACTGGCGGAGCGGATAGAACACGCCGGCATCCCTGCAAGCGTGCAAACCTACCTTCTGTGGCGCACGACTGTCGAAGAAGCGATTCGCGATTACCGGCGCGACCCGCAGCCGATTACCCTTATTGGCCATTCCATGGGCGGCGACTCCGCACTCGCCTTCGCCGAAAGGCTCAATGCCGAAAATATTCCGGTGAGCCTGCTCGTGACCTACGATCCCACCAGGATTGCCGATGACGTTCCGCCGAACGTCGAGCGTTATATCAACATCTACCAATCGTCGAACATCATGGGCGGCGGCAACGTGGTGCAAGGCACGCGGTTCCACGGCCACTATGCAAGCTTCAACCTCAAGGATCATTACGAGATCGTTCACATCAATATCGACAAGGCCGAGCAGATCCAGGACCAGCTGGTGACCAAAATCGTCCAGCTCGCCGGAACTCCCGCGGCTGGCGAAGGTGAGGCGATCCCCATCCACCTTGAAGTGCCTTCCGACGCGGCAATCGAACTCTGGGATTCCGGTCTGCCCGTCACAGCGCACGCGGGCGACACTCTGAAATCGCTGGCAGTGGCCTACCACGTGCCCTTGTGGGCGCTCGCCGAGGTCAATTCGCTATCCCCGCGCGCGCCGCTCGCCGAGGAACAGCGCATCGTCGTTCCGCGCTATCTCGTTCCGATGGCGGCACCTAGCGCCATTACCAGCTACGCGCCGATGGGGCGCTAAGGCACGAACGGGCGGTTTTCCTCAGCAGTGTGGCGCCAGACAAAGACCGCTCGGCTGGAAGCATCGCCAGAAGGGCACCGGCGTCGATTGGCCATTCGTGCACGTATACATGGTGCACCAATTGAACTGATCGCAATCGGAAATGCAGCGTCCGGCGGATTGGGCGCACGCACCGGTCAGTTTTGCCGCGCCCCTTGCGTGCTTAGCCGCCAGAGCCGGCGACAGCGATGCGGCGCCGAGCGCGACCGCCAAAGCCGCTACGGCGATTGTCCTCGTCAACATGGAAACGCCCTCCCGGATTTAACGCGCCAATAGTTAGCCGCAATTGCGCATATCCGACAAGCAATCGGACCGGTGCTTGACCGCCTCCGACGGCCTTATCCGCGCGCGCGATAGGTGGAAACGCCTTGATCCGGGACCCAGACGCCCCCTGGTAATTTTCCGGTCTGCCAAAACACATCGATCGGCATGCCGCCGCGCGGATGAAAATAGCCGCCGATGCGCAGCCATCTGGGCCGAATGAGCGCGCTCAATTTTTTCCCGATGGCGACCGTGCAGTCCTCGTGGAAAGCCGGATGATTGCGAAAGCTGTTGAGATAAAGCTTTAGCGATTTGGATTCGACGAGCCAGGCTTTCGGCACGTAGTCGATGACCAGCGTGGCGAAGTCGGGCTGGCCGGTCACCGGGCAAAGCGCCGTAAACTCGGGAAAGACAAAGCGGGCGGCATAATTCGTTCCTGGGTGCGGATTGCGCACCCGATCGAGCGCGGCTTCGTCCGGCGAAGCGGGGATCGGTATGGGGCGCCCCAGTTGCAGCTTCTTTTTGGCCATGAATGGTATCCGCCAGCTTCGCCAGGCCCGCAAATTAACGCACGCGGCGCATCGGTAACAACCTCGCCAGGAATTTCTATCCCGCATAAATCGTGCTTGGCCGGACATGACAACGACCCTGCCGATCCTGTAGAAGCCCGCCAACAAGACTGGTGACCGCAAGCGCGGACTTTAGTCCGAACGCCAACCTCAAACCCCGCCGGGAAACGCGAATGACCGCCATTGTCGATATTATCGGGCGTGAAATCTTGGACAGCCGGGGTAATCCGACCGTCGAGGTCGACGTCGTGCTCGAGGACGGATCGCGGGGCCGCGCCGGCGTGCCCTCAGGCGCCTCAACTGGCGCGCACGAGGCGGTGGAGCTTCGGGACGGCGATGGCAAGCGCTATCTCGGCAAGGGCGTCCGCAAGGCGGTCGAGGCCGTAAACGGCGAAATATTCGACGCGATCGGCGGCATGGATGCGGAGACGCAGGTCAAGATCGACGAAACGCTCATTGCGCTCGACGGCACGCCGAATAAGTCGCGGCTTGGCGCAAACGCCATCCTCGGCGTTTCGCTTGCCGTCGCCAAAGCCGCCGCGGCGGCAAACAAATTACCGCTCTACCGCTATGTCGGCGGCGCCGCCGCACGCCTTCTTCCCGTGCCGATGATGAACATCGTCAATGGTGGCGTGCACGCCGATAACCCGATCGATTTTCAGGAATTCATGATCGTGCCGCTTGGAGTGGCTTCCTTCGCTGAGGCGCTGCGCGCGGGCTCGGAAATTTTCCACACGCTTCGCGCGGCGCTTAAATCCGCCGGTCATAACACCAATGTCGGCGACGAAGGCGGCTTCGCGCCAAACCTGCCTTCGGCGGCGGCGGCGCTGGATTTCATCCTTTCCGCCGTCGAAAAAGCGGGCTACCGCGCGGGCCCTGACGTCGCGCTGGCGCTCGATCCGGCCGCGAGCGAGTTCTTCAAAAGCGGCGCCTACCGCTACGAAGGGGAGGGCAAGACCCGCTCGATCGAACAGCAGGTCGAATACCTTGCCGCCCTAGTCAAGAAATATCCGATCGTGTCAATCGAAGATGGCATGGCGGAAGACGATTTTGCCGGTTGGAAGAAACTCACCGAGAAGATCGGCGCTCAATGTCAGCTTGTCGGCGACGATATTTTCGTGACCAATGTCGCGCGGCTTGCGGAGGGTATCAAAGACGGTATCGGCAATTCGATTCTAATCAAAGTGAATCAGATCGGCACCCTCTCGGAAACGCTCGCGGCCGTGGAAATGGCGCACAAAGCGGGTTACACTGCGGTTATGTCGCATCGCTCGGGCGAGACCGAAGATTCGACCATCGCCGATCTCGCCGTCGCCACCAATTGCGGCCAAATCAAAACCGGTTCGGTCGCTCGATCTGACCGCACGGCCAAATACAACCAGCTCCTTCGCATCGAAGAAGAACTCGGCGCACAGGCGCTCTATGCCGGCCGAGCGGCGTTCAAGGCGCTTAAATAACCCAAATTTCGCGCGCTTGTCCGGTACCGACCATCGGCGGTATATACCAAACCGCGAGATCGACGGAGGGACGTGCGATGGAGCAGACCCTTGAATTAAAGCCGGGCAATCGGCGGCTCGCCGTGGAACGGTTGCGCGATTATATCGTGGCGTCGGTCGATGCCGCGGCCGCGTTCGAAGCTCCGTTCAGCCACCTGGTGTTCGATCACGTCTTTCCCGACGACGTTTACGCGCAGATGCTGGACAATATGCCCGAGGCATCGGACTACCGGCCGATGCACGGCCGCAGCAAGGGTCATGACCTTGCCGACGGCACGCATACGCGCGTGAAGATCGACCTGTTCCCCGAATATATTCGGCACCTGCCGCCACAAAAGCGTGGCGTCTGGGACGTCGTCGGACGAGCGCTCTGCTCGCGGGGAGTCAAGGATGCCTTTGTGCGCAGGCTTGCGGCCCCGCTCGAACGCCGGTTCGGTCCTGCCTATGCCAGGGTCGCCATGTTTCCGATCCCCATACTGACGCGTGACATCCCGGGTTACCTGATCACCCCGCACACCGACACGCGATGGAAGGGCATCACCGTCCAGCTCTATCTACCGCGCGACCACTCGACCGCGCATATCGGCACGATCTTCCATGAGAAGCTCCCGGACAACACGCTGCCGAAGCGCAAGCAGATGTCGTTTGCGCCGAACAGCGGTTACGCCTTTGCAGTCGGAACCGACACCTGGCATTCGGCGGATCCGGTGGGACCGGAGGTGCGCACACGCGATAGCATCCTGCTGACCTATTTTGTCGATGCTGGACTGCTGCGTTTCCTGCGCAACCGCGGCAAACGCTTCGGCAATTTTATCCTGAGCGAAGTTCGTAGCCGGCTTCCCTAACGTCTAAGTCTCGTTCCTCGCCGCCGCGACGACATGAGGGCAAAACGCCAGCTGCCTGGCGCGCCATCAATCCGCGGTTTTACCCGCGAGAGGCGCATAACGAGTCGGGCACCGTCGGCGCTTCTGTGCGTTCCGGGCACCCCAGCTAAAGCTCAAGGGGCGGGATCACTTATTTTCGAAATAATTAATCCGGTTTTAAACGGGATGCTGACATGGTGCGCGGCATGGTCACCCGCAAACGTCTCCGCGCCGTCCTCAACGCACTCGCCCTCTACACCCTGGCCGCGTTGCTCATCGGCTATTTTGGGGTCAACGCCTATAGCGGCAATCGCGGGTTGAAGGCCAAAGAAGACATCGACCGGCAAATAGCGGCGCTTACTTCCGAGCTTGAGCGTCTTTACGGCGAAGACGCGCAATGGCAAAGGCGGATCGCGTTACTCAAATCCGACGATATCGATCCCGACATGCTCGACGAGCGCGCGCGGGCATTGCTCGACGACGTGGACCCCGACGATTTGGTCCTGATGCTCCACAAATAGGCGCGTTCGGCGCCTAGGACTCGGCCTTGAACTTGGCGCCGAGCAATCCGAAATTAATTTATCCAACAAGATTGCTGCGCTGCCGGCGTGCCGATGGTTATGAGGCCCCAGGCTTCCGCAACGGGGTGAATTCGGCTATGGGATAAAAGTAAGCCGGCGAATTTCGAGGATAACAATGGCCGTCGCCCAAACTAAGCAATCGGCGCTCGGTACCCCAGAATTGCTTCCGAGTGCCGATCTCGCGGCAAGTCACACGTCCTATCCCGAGTTCAGCAAGGAACACGAGCTGCTGGCGCTGCGCCAGATGCTTTTGATCCGCCGTTTCGAGGAAAAAGCGGGCCAGATGTATGGCATGGGCCTGATCGGGGGATTCTGCCATCTCTATATCGGCCAGGAAGCTGTCGTCGTCGGCATGAAGCTCGCCATGCGCGACGGAGATCAGATGATCACCGGATATCGTGACCATGGACACATGCTCGCTTGCGGTATGGATCCGAAGGGCGTCATGGCGGAACTCACCGGCAGGCGCGGTGGATATTCCAGGGGCAAAGGCGGCTCGATGCACATGTTCTCGCTGGAGAAAAAATTCTACGGCGGCCATGGCATCGTCGGCGCCCAGGTCCCGCTCGGCACCGGTCTTGCTTTCGCCAACAGATATCGCGGCACCGATAATGTCTGTCTGACTTATTTTGGCGACGGCGCGGCAAACCAGGGCCAGGTCTACGAAAGCTTCAACATGGCCGAGTTGTGGAAGCTGCCGGTCGTCTATGTCATCGAAAATAATCGTTACGCGATGGGCACGTCGGTGACGCGCTCTTCGGCGCAAACCGACTTTTCCAAACGCGGCGCTTCGTTCAGTATTCCAGGTTCACAAGTCGACGGCATGGACGTTCGCGCCGTGAAAGCCGCCGCCGACGAGGCGATCGCCTGGTGCCGCGCCGGTAAAGGTCCGATTATTCTGGAAATGATGACCTACCGTTACCGCGGCCATTCGATGTCCGACCCGGCCAAGTACCGCACCAAGGAAGAAGTGGACAAAGTCCGTACCGAACACGATCCGATCGAGCAGGTACGCAAGCGGCTTTTAGATCGCAAATGGGCGAGCGAAGACGAACTGAAAAAAATCGATGCCGCGGTACGCGCCCTCGTCAATGAGGCAGCGGAATTCGCCACCCACGACGCCGAGCCCAATCCCGCCGAACTTCATACCGACGTCTATCGCTGACACGCGATCGCCGCGACGTAAAGTGATCCACCATGCCGACCGAAGTCTTGATGCCCGCGCTATCGCCGACGATGGAGAAGGGCAATCTCGCGAAATGGCTGAAGAAAGAAGGCGATGCGGTCAAATCCGGCGACGTCATCGCGGAAATCGAAACCGATAAAGCGACCATGGAAGTCGAGGCGGTCGACGAAGGCACGCTCGGAAAAATCCTGGTGCCCGAAGGCACCAACGACGTCGCAGTGAATACGCCGATCGCCATGATCTTGGCCGAAGGCGAGGATGCCTCCGCGCTCAAAGACGGCAAGCCCGCACCGGCCAAGCAGTCCAAGACCGAGCAGAAGGCCGGACAAAAGGCGGGGGCAGCACCTTCTCCGGCTCAGCGCGGCGAGTCCTCCCAAAAAGCTGAAACGCCCGCACCCGCGGACGCCGCTAAGGAAATTTCGAAGGTCGTGTCGAAGCCGCCATCGGCGCAGATCATGCCGGAGCCCGAAGTCCCCGAAGGCACCGAACTCGTCTCCATGACGATGCGCGAGGCCTTGCGGGACGCGATGGCCGAAGAGATGCGCCGCGATCCGGACGTGTTCATCATGGGCGAAGAGGTAGCCGAGTACCAAGGCGCCTACAAGGTCACCCAGGGACTCCTGGAAGAGTTCGGCGCCAGGCGCGTCATTGACACGCCGATCACCGAACATGGTTTCGCCGGAGTGGGAATTGGTGCCGCTTTTTCGGGATTGAAACCGATTGTTGAATTCATGACCTTCAACTTCGCCATGCAGGCGATGGACCAGCTCATCAATTCGGCGGCAAAGACGCCGTATATGTCAGGCGGCCAAGTCAAGGTTTCGATCGTATTTCGCGGACCGAACGGGGCCGCGTCGCGCGTCGCCGCGCAGCATAGCCAGGACTATTCAGCCTGGTATTCGCATGTTCCCGGGCTGAAAGTCATTGCGCCGTCCAATGCCGCCGATGCCAAGGGCCTTCTCAAGGCCGCGATCCGCGATCCCAATCCGGTCATGTTCCTCGAAAATGAAATTCTTTACGGCCATTCTTCGCCGGTGCCGAAGCTCGACGATTTCGTTTTGCCGATCGGCCGCGCGCGCATCGCGCGCCCCGGCGACGATGTGACGATCGTCGCCTGGTCGATGGGCATGACCTATGCGCTCAAGGCCGCCGAAGAATTGGCGAAGGACGGCATCGACGCCGAAGTGATCGATCTGCGCACGCTCAAACCGATGGACTCCGATACGATCGTAGAATCGGTCAAAAAAACTGGCCGCCTCGTTACGGTCGGGGAAGGCTGGAAGCAATCCGGCGTCGGGGCGGAAATTGCCGCGCGTGTCATGGAGGAGGCGTTCGACTATCTCGACGCGCCGGTGACCCGCGTCTGCGGCAAGGACGTCCCGATGCCCTACGCCGCCAATTTAGAAAAACTCGCGCTGCCATCGGTCGCCGAAGTGGTCGAGGCGGCCAAGGCCGCCTGTTATCGCTGATCCCATCATTGGTGAAATCGCCCGCGCCATGCCCGTCAACATCCTCATGCCCGCGCTGTCGCCCACGATGGAAAAGGGCAACCTTGCGAAGTGGCTCAAGAAAGAGGGCGACGCGGTCAAGACCGGCGACGTCATCGCCGAGATCGAGACCGACAAGGCTACGATGGAATACGAGGCTGTCGACGACGGCACGCTGGCCAAAATCGTGGTGCCGGAAGGCACCCATGACGTGCCAGTCAATCAGCTGATCGCCGTCTTGGCCGAGGAGGGCGAAGACGTGAAAGCCGCCGCGGAGTCAGCGGCGAAAGCGGCTGCCGCCGCGAAGCCACCCAGCGCCGGCGTTGCCGATGCCAAGCTTGCACCAGCGGCCGCGACGGCGCCTGCAAAGGAAGCGAAAGCGCCGCCGCCTTCGCCCCCCGCGCTATCGGGTCGAGAAGAGGCGGCCCGAACCGATCGGCATGACGCCGGCCGCGTTTTCTCGTCGCCGCTTGCGCGAAGGTTGGCCAAGGAAGCCGGCATCGATATCGGGCGCATCCAGGCTTCGGGCCCGCACGGCCGCATCATCGCCCGCGACGTGATGGCGGCAAGGGAAGGACGCGGATTGCGCGCGCCCGCCGTTGTGACGCCGATAGCAGCGCCGGCTGCCGCAGCTCCGACGGCGATCATGCCGGCGATGACCGACCAACAGATTCGCGCGCTCTACGAGGACGGGAGTTACGACGTCGTTCCGCACGACGGCATGCGCCGCACCATCGCGCAGCGGCTGACCGCGTCCGCGCAAACAATCCCGCATTTTTACCTGACCGTCGATTGCGACATTGGCAAGCTTCTGGAGGCGCGCGAGGAGATCAACGCCGCCGCGCCGAAGGGCAACGACGGAAAACCGGCCTACAAGCTTTCGGTCAACGATTTCGTCATCAAGGCCTTGGCGCTTGCGTTGCAGCGCGTACCGGACGCCAATGTGAGCTGGACCGATGGCGGCATGCTCAAGCACAAGTATTCCGATATCGGCGTCGCCGTGGCGATGCCCAACGGCCTGATCACGCCGATCATCCGCAATGCCGAGGCGAAATCGCTGTCCGCGATCTCCAACGAGATGCGGGACCTGGCTGTGCGTGCGCGCGACCGCAAGCTTAAGCCGCACGAATATCAAGGCGGCACGACGGCGGTATCCAATCTCGGCATGTATGGAATTAAGGATTTCACCGCGGTGATCAATCCACCGCATGCGACAATCCTCGCGGTCGGAGCCGGGGAGGAGCGCGCTGTCGTGCGCAACGGCAAGATCGAAGCCGCCCATATTATGAGCGTTACCATGTCCTGCGATCATCGCGCAGTCGACGGAGCGCTTGGCGCCGTGCTTATCGGCGTTTTCAAGTCGCTAATCGAAAATCCGGTGATCATGCTGGTGTGACGTTTTTGCTGCGCTGTTCAGAGGACCAGGGCAGTTATGGCGACGGACCGCTTGGTGTTTTCGGTTCAGCCGGTTTTCGTCGGCTGGATTACTCTTTTAGCCCAACTGCCGTTACAGCTATTCTTCACGCTGTGGGCCAGCCTATTTTTTGGGGGTTTAACTCAGGCGTTTATACCAGATTCACGCGCGCCCTTTATTTTCTTCGGTGCAGTTGCATTTTTTGGAATTCCCATCGCGGCGTATTTCGGCAAGAAGCTCAATTACGGCCGCACCGAATATCGCTTCTTTACCGATCGGCTCGAATTCGAAGAAGGCTTCTTCTCGATCAATGAGAAGGTCATCAAGTTCCGCGACGTAAAGGAAGTCACGCTGCGCAAGGGGTTCTTGCAGCGCTTCTACGACCTCGGCACCATCTATCTGGCCACGCTGGCCACCGGTTCGAGCCCGAGCTTTAGGCCGTTTAACGCGCTTGGCTTTGGCAATGTCTCGGGAAGCGGCATCAGTGTGCGCGACATCCAAAGTCCCGACGAAAGTTTCGACAAAGTCAAGCAACTCGTCGACGCGTGTCGCGAGTGAGATTAAGCCGTCAGCGCGGCTCAAGACCCTTCGACCTGAATACCGCCGCAGCTTCGGGCGATCGCAGCATCGCGATCAGTGCACTTCCCATTGGCGCATTCTTGCCCCCCGCCATGATCGCCGCTGCGAATTCCGTGACCATGTTCAAGTCGCCGGGAAGAAAGCCGACGATTTCGGTGCCCGCGACATGCATTAATTCGGGCTTCTGCTGGACCGCGAGTTCCGCTTCGCCGGACAAAAGCAGTTCTCCGGAAAATCCGCCCGGGGGTGGATATTTGGTTTTTGGCCTCATCTGTTCGGCAATGCCCATGCGTTCGATGAGCTTGGCGAAATAAACGCCGCTGGCGCCGCCGGCCGATGGCTCGCTATAGGCAATGGATTTTGCTTTCAAGAGTGTCTCCTTGAGAGCTTGCGGCGTCGAAATATCCGGCTTGGGCGCGCCCGCCTTCACCGCGACGGCGATACCCGATCCCGCAAGCGTAACGTCGGAACCGGTCGCGATCTTTCCTTGCTCGGCTAAAGCGTCGATGCCGGCACGGCTGAGAACCAGCACATCCGCGTTTTCGCCGCTCTCGATGCGCGCGACCAGCATCGGCGCCGTACCCCAGGTGATGTTCAGCCGGCAGGCGTTTTCCTTCTCGAATTTGCGGAACAATTCCTGCACGGCGCTGCGCACGCCGATGGTGCTGTATACTGTGAGCTCGGCCATGTCGGATTCATCTCTTCTTGCATCGCTTTATATCGCGTGCGAAGGACCCGGCGAAACCGAAAACAAAATGGGCGCGAACAAAATGGATGATCTCATCGCCGGCTATCGCCGATTTCGCGCCGGGACTTGGCGTAACGAACGCTCGCGTTTCGAGGAATTGAGCCGGGTCGGGCAAAAGCCCCGTGCGCTCGTGCTTGCCTGTTCGGACAGCCGTACCGATCCGCAGATGGTGTTCAATTCCGCGCCGGGAGAGCTATTCGTGGTGCGCAATGTCGCCAATTTGGCGCCGCCTTATTTGCCTGACGGGGAGCCGCACGGCACCAGCGCCGCCATCGAATTCGGGGTGCGGGCCCTCAAAGTAGGTCACATCGTCGTTATGGGCCATGCGATGTGCGGCGGGATTGCTGCGCTCATTAACGGCGCTCCAGCCGAAACTTTGGAGTTCGTCGATCCGTGGGTTCGCATCGCCGAACCCGCGCTGCGGCGCGTCATGACGGTGCCGCCGGGTCAGCGGCACGACGCTTGCGAACGCGAGTCGGTTCGCCTTTCGCTGGCGAATCTCTTGACCTTCCCGTGGATCGAAACGGCCGTCCAGCGAGGCGATCTTAAGCTGCACGGCTGCTTCTTCGACATCCGTTCCGGAATCCTGGAGTGTCTCGCCGACGATGGATCGTTTTACGCTATCGCGGATTGATCCGCCACGCCGTGCCCGGACTTGTCCGATCGTCCGGCGCTCCATAGATCGACAGGTCCGCAAGGAGATGACGCCCGGGACAAGCCCATCGATGACGGCTAAGGTGCCGCACCCGCTCGCTCTGAAGAGGATATGAATGGCCGAGAGTAATTTCGATATCATCATTATAGGTTCGGGGCCGGGCGGCTACATCACGGCCATTCGCGCCGCGCAGCTCGGCTTCAAGACCGCCATTGTCGAGCGCGACTATCTAGGCGGCATCTGCCTCAACTGGGGCTGTATCCCAACCAAGGCGCTGCTGCGCTCGGCCGAAATCTTTCACTATCTCCAGCATGCCAAGGATTACGGGCTTTCGACCGGCGAAGTGGCCTACGACGCCGCCGCGGTTGTGAAACGCTCACGCGCCGTATCCAAACGGTTAAACGACGGCGTTGGCTTTCTCATGAAGAAGAACAAGGTCGCCGTGATCTGGGGCGAAGCGTCGATCGATGCGCCCGGCAAGGTCACCGTGAAGCCGAGCCGAAGCGAGGCGCCGAAAGGCTCGCTCGGTCCCGGCTCTTATCAGGCCAAGCATATCATTGTCGCGACGGGTGCGCGCCCGCGCGTGCTGCCGGGCATCGAGCCGGACAAGAAGCTGGTATGGACTTATTTCGAAGCCATGGTGCCGGACCGTATACCCAAGACGCTGCTTGTCATCGGATCTGGCGCGATCGGGATCGAATTCGCGTCCTTCTTTCGCACGCTCGGGTCCGACGTAACGGTAGTCGAGGTTCTGCCGCAAATCCTTCCCGCCGAGGATGCCGAGATTGCCGCTTTCGCGCGCAAAAGCTTCGAGAAGCAAGGCATCAAGATTTTCACCGGCGCCAAAGTGACCAAGCTCGACAAAAAAGGCGACACGGTCACCGCGACCATAGACGACGGCAAGGGCGGTGCGCAGGCGCTGATTGTCGAACGCGTCATCTCCGCGGTCGGCGTGGTCGGCAATATCGAAAATCTTGGACTGGAAAAAATCGGCGTAAAGACCGAACGTGGCGCGATCGTCATCGACGGCCATTGCCGAACTAACGTTCCGGGGATTTACGCCATCGGCGACGTCGCCGGTCCGCCGCTTCTCGCTCACAAGGCCGAGCATGAAGGCGTGATCTGCGTCGAGGCCATCAAAGGCCTCAATCCGCATCCGATGGACAAACGTATGATCCCCGGCTGCACTTATTGCTCGCCGCAGATCGCTTCTGTCGGCCTCACCGAACAAGCCACGAAGGAAAAGAAAATCGACATCCGCGTCGGGCGCTTTCCGTTTGTCGGCAACGGCAAAGCAATCGCGATGGGTGAGGATCAAGGCCTCGTCAAAGTGATTTTCGACAAGAAGACAGGCCAGCTCCTCGGCGCCCACATGGTCGGCGCCGAAGTCACCGAATTGATCCAGGGCTACGTCGTTGCGATGAATTTGGAAACAACCGAAGAAGAGCTCATGCACACCGTCTTTCCGCATCCCACACTCTCTGAGATGATGAAAGAGGCGGTCTTGGATGCCTATGGGCGGGCGCTCAATATCTAAACTACACGAGCAGCCCCGGCATCGGCTTTACGCCGTCGCTGCCGGGGAAGACGTTTTGCGCCAGCGTGCGTTCGTCCGCGCGTAGATGATCCTTCAGCACTCCCTTGAGCACGGCACGCAGGTCCGTGGTCGGTTTGAGATCGCGGTTTTGGTAAAGATCGGCCGCCTTCAGCCCCGGCCAGTCGGCGATAACGCGACCTCCCTTGAGCGCGCCACCAACGAGAAGCGCAATCGTCGCCGTGCCATGATCCGTCCCGGCAGTCCCATTGATGCGAGCAGTTCGGCCAAACTCGGTCGCAAGCGCCACGACGGTCTCGCGCCAGGCCGCGCCCATATTCGACTTGATTGTGGCCAGCGCTGCATCGAGCGCGCCGAGGAGTTGGGACAACCGGCCCTGGGCGATGCCTTCGTTGAAATGCGTGTCCCAGCCGTCGAGCGCGAGCGCTCCGACCCGCGGCCCGTCTGCCTGCGCCAAGAATTTCGCGGCCGTGCCGGCCGCTTCGGAGAAATAGGCCTGCACCTGGGCGGGGCCCGCCGCCGCCTGCTTTTGCGCCATGGCATCCGCCTTTTCCATGGCCAAGAGATTGGAATTGTCTTCGAGCACGCTTGCGAGCCTGGTATCGGCGCGCCGATAGAGATCAAGCAGCCGATGAACCGTGTCTTCGCTTGCAAGCATCAAACGCTGCGGCGACCAGGATAGAACGGGAGCCGGACCTCGAACGACGAGCGGCGTCACCGGTCCGACCGCAAAGACCTTGCCGCCGCGTGGATCGACGCGTCCGCCGGGCACCAGCCCTGCAAGCGCGCGATTGAGCCATCCGCTCTCGCTCGCGCCCGGTTTTGGCAATCCGCTTTCAAGCAGATCCTGGCCGTCGAAATGCGATCGCTCGCGATAGGGCGTGGCGCTGGCGTGAACGATGATCGCCTCTTTGCCCTGGAACAGGCCGTGCAGATTCGGCATCGCCGGATTGAGGGCGAAGAAATCGTCAAGCTTGAGCGCCGGCACTTTGTCGCCGAGCGTAAGCGCGTTCTCGCCGCGCAGCGCCAGCCAATCCGGATCGCCGACAGGCGCCACGGTTGCGAGCCCGTCGAGCGCGCCGCGCAGAATGATGGTGAGGAATCGTGGATCGCGACCTTCGGCTTGCGCAAGCTTCGGTAGATGCGCCCATGCGAACAAGGTCCCGGAGGCGAGCAGCAGCTCGCGACGTGATGGGGCGCGAACGTTCATCGTCACCTCCGCAAAAATTCCGGCGCCATGACCAAGAGCGCCAGCGCCTGAGGACGGCTTTCGGCGTGCGCCACCGTATCGCGCGTTGCGAGCGAGGCGAGGGGGCCGAGTCCACTCTCGAGCAGTTGCAAAGGCTCGGCATGCGGCACGCGACCGGCGAAATCGGTGGCAATCTCGATACGCCGCGGCACGCCGTCGAGCCACGCCGCCTCGGTATCGGGATATCCGTTCGGTGCCGGCGGCCGCCAAAGCGGCGCGCCGAGCGCGACTTGAGCGGTCATAATGCGGCCGATCGGGATATCTGATTGTGTACCGGTGAGGCGAATGACGCCGGCGATCCATTCGGCCGGCGGTTTGAGCTTTTGCCGCTGCGAATTCCACGACTCGTCGGCCAGGATCAAGCTTCTGGCGAGTTGTTTCAGATCGCCGTCAGTATCTCTGAAGGTAGCGGTCAGTTTGGCGACGAGCGCCGGCGGCGGCTCGTCGGCGATGAAATGCCGGGCAAGTTTTTCCGCAATGTGGTGTGCTGTTGCCGGTTGGCGCGCCAGGTCGGCAAGGACGGCGCGGCCCTGGTCGAGCCCGGTATCGGGGTAGCGCTTGCCGAGAACAACCTGATCGCCCGGCTGGTGCAGGCGCTTTACAAAAACAAATTCGCCGCCATGCGTCGGATCGTCCGGCCTGACCCACGTCCATCCGGTCAAGACATTGGCGAAACTCGTCACATCGGCTTGGCTATAGCCGCTGCGAACGCCGAGCGTGTGCAGCTCAAGAGTTTCACGGGCCAAATTCTCGTTGAGGCCCTTGTCGCGATTGATGCCGGCGATCGAATCCGCGCCCATCGATTCCACATTGTCGAGATAGAACAGCATCGCAGGATGACTTTCGACCGCTTGCAAAAGATCGGCAAAGAGTCCGAGGACATGCGGACGGATGGCCTCGCGTTCGTAGGCGCCCGCCATCGCCACATCTTTGTCGGCCGATACGCAGAAATGGTTTGACCAAAACCAGACCAGCCGCTCGACAAATCCGATTTCGGCGCTCGTTGCGGCATCGAAACGCGCCTTGGCCTCGTTCAAGACGATCTGTTGCGGCAGCGGTGGCAAAGGAGGCTTTTGAGCGGGGGCGCTGTCATCCCAGCCAGGCACCTTGGCCAATTCGCTCATGGCTTGCGCTTCGCCGCTTGTCTCGCCTTCCTTTTGCATGCGCAGCGCCAGTTTTTGTTTGGCGCTTTGCGCAG
The DNA here is from genome assembly GCA_035623195.1 of Xanthobacteraceae bacterium. Taxonomy (GTDB): domain Bacteria; phylum Pseudomonadota; class Alphaproteobacteria; order Rhizobiales; family Xanthobacteraceae; genus BOG-931. The sequence goes on from DASPTX010000091.1 coordinate 31,638, forward strand.
CGCGAAATTCGAATGCTTGGCGCGCCGCCCCACCGCTCGAAGGTAAGTTTGCGGGGTCCAGCCGACCGGCCTTGGGACGGTCAAGATCGGCGAGCAGCGCGCCGCGTGGGTCGGCGGCAATCGCCGTTATGGAATCCCCGACCGGGCCAAAACCGAATCGATGCAAAGCAAGCGCCGTCGCTTCCATTCCAAAAACCGCTTTGCCGCTTGCAGCCATGAAAATACCTCGGCAGTGACCGTGCGCCGCGGACAGGTCAACAAGACTTTTATTGTGGCGAAAGTTACGATGTGGAACGATAAAAGCTCTGTAAAAACATTAAGATCCGTTCATCTGCTGTTTGACGCGTTTAGCCAGTGGCTTGCGGCACTGCAAACGCAGCCGTAAGTATCGGTTGTCGACCCCTGTCCATGCGGAACCCTCTTCGGCGATGGTGGTATTGATTGACACTGAGACGCGCCGTCCGCGTCACCCGGAAAAAGCGCATCGCCCGGATCAGTCCGTTTTACCCAAACCGGATTGGATTCGGGTCAAGGCGCCGGTGTCGGCGGGTTACGTCGAGACTCAGCGTATCGTCCGGGCCAACGGCTTGCACACCGTCTGCGAAGAGGCCGGTTGCCCCAATATCGGCGAGTGCTGGGAAAAACGGCACGCCACGTTCATGATTATGGGCGACACCTGCACGCGGGCTTGCGCATTTTGCAACGTTAAAACGGGACTGCCGGGCCCGCTTGATCCGGCCGAGCCGGAACGCGTCGCGCAAGCGACGAAAAGACTCGGTCTAGCGCATGTCGTGGTCACCTCGGTCGATCGCGACGATCTCGACGATGGCGGCGCACGGCACTTCGCCGCCGTCATCGGCGCCATTCGTGCAACCTGTCCGGAGACGACGATCGAAGTACTGACGCCGGATTTCCTGCGCAAACAGGGCGCCGTGGAAGTCGTGGTCGATGCGCGGCCAGACGTGTTCAATCACAATCTCGAAACGGTTCCGGCTAAATATCTGACGGTGCGGCCAGGTGCGCGTTATTTTGCTTCGATCCGGCTTCTGCAGCGCGTCAAGGAAATCGATTCCGCAATGTTCACCAAATCCGGAATCATGGTCGGCCTCGGCGAAGAGCGGAACGAAATACTGCAGGTCATGGACGACCTGCGCACGGCCGATGTCGACTTCCTCACCATCGGCCAGTACTTGCAGCCCTCCCGCAAGCATCATCCGGTTATGCGTTTCGTGCCGCCCGAGGAGTTCAAGGACTTCACCTCGATTGGTTACGCCAAGGGCTTTGCGATGGTTTCGGCAAGCCCGCTGACGCGCTCGTCGCATCATGCGGCCGAAGATTTTGCACGGCTAAAGGCGGCGCGGATGTCGCGTTAAGCAATGCCGCAGTTTTCGACAAAGCGGCATGTGCGGCATTCCGCCTCCGACATGTTCGATCTCGTTGCGGATGTGGAGCACTATCCGCAATTCGTACCCTTGTGCCGAGCGCTCCGCGTACGCAAACGCTCAAGCGAGCCGGACGGCAGCGAAGTCATCGTGGCCGATATGACAGTGGCCTATAAGCTTATCCGCGAAACGTTTACCAGCCGGGTGACGCTCGATCGCAAAAATCTCGAGATCCTCGTCGAATACCTCGAAGGGCCATTCCAAAAAATGAACAACCGCTGGACGTTCCGGCCGGACGGGTCCGATGCCTGCCAAGTGGAATTTTTCATTGCCTATGAATTTCGTAGCCGCGCGCTCGGTCTGCTTATGGGAGCCATGTTCGACGCCGCGTTTCGCCGTTTTGCCGCGGCCTTCGAGCGGCGCGCCGATCAGGTCTACGGCAAATCCTAGAGCGCAAATCGTTTCGAACTGAGCCGATTGCGCTCCAGGTTTTTGATGGGGCATGATCTTTTCGGAAAACCGGTTCCACTTTTCCGGATCATGCCTGGGGCACTATCTTGCGCCGGGATTTCGCTCGTTTGCTCAATAGCGTCAAAAGCGCAAGCGCGTCGACGACCGAGCGTTCGCGCACCCGGCCGCGTCCGATGGGATTATACAATCGCCGCCGGGACACTTTCCGCCCGCTTCGGCTTGCCGCGGCGAAGTAAACGAGACCGACCGGCTTTTCTTTCGAGCCGCCTCCCGGACCGGCGATGCCGGTGATCGCAACGGCGATATCGGCTCGCGATTTCCTAAGCGCACCGTTTGCCATCGCGGTAGCGGTTTCGGCGCTGACTGCGCCGTAGCGCCGGAGCGTCGTCCCCGAAACGCCGAGCATCTTCTGCTTGGCTGCATTGGAATAGGTCACGAAACCGCACTCGACTACGTCCGAGGAACCGGCGATTGCCGTCAGTGCGGCAACGACAAGACCTCCGGTGCAGGATTCCGCCGTCGCGACATGCAAGCCGCGTGCTTTGCAAAGATCGAGGACACGCTCGGCGAGCCGGTATAGCCTTCGCTCCATCATTCGGCGCTCCATGGCAACCGGACCGTCGCGGTAGCCATGGCTAGAATTCCCTCGCCACGGCCGGCAAAGCCAAGCTTCTCACTCGTGGTGGCTTTAACGGCCACGCGCGCGACCGGGATATTCGCGATCGCCGCGATACGCGCGCGCATGGCATCGCGGTGGGGCGAGACGCGCGGCGCTTCGCAAACGACGGTCACGTCGAGATGCGCGATCATACCGTTTCGCGCCCGTACGCGTTCGCAAGCGAACGCGAGGAAACGCTCCGACGCGACGCCCTTCCATTGCGGATCGCTCGGGGGAAAATGCAACCCGATATCGCCCTCGGCGAGCGCACCGAGAATGGCGTCCACGAGCGCATGGAGCGCGACGTCGGCGTCGGAATGGCCGGTCACGCCGCGCGAATGCGGAATACGGATTCCGCCGAGCATGACGTGATCGCCATCGGCAAACGCGTGCACGTCGAATCCATTGCCGGTGCGTATGTCGGACAGGGCGGCCAGCCGCATAATCTCGGCACGCGCAAAATCGTCGCTGGTGGTCACTTTCACGTTGCCCGGCTCCCCCTCGAACACGCTCACCGGCTGGCCCGCCCATTCGGCAAGCGCCGCATCGTCGGTGAAACTTTCCAGCCGCGCCGCGACCGCGCGCCGATGTGCTTCGAGAATGAGCGTGAAAGCGAAGGCCTGGGGCGTTTGCACGATGCGCAAGCGGTCACGGTCGAGCGTTTCTGCGACGAGCGCGCCCCGATCGACCGTTTTGATGGTATCGGCAACGGCAATGCCGGGTACCGCCGCATGGCTTGCCGAGCCGGCCGCGATGGCGCGGTCGATGAGCGCGCCGCTCAGGAAAGGTCGCGCCGCGTCGTGAATGAGAACAAGCGCGGGCGAGCGGGCAGCGAGGGCTTCCAATCCGGCACGAACGGACGCCTGCCGCGTCGCCCCGCCGGCGACCGCGGGCAAAAGGTTACGCAAGCCGCCTGCCGCTGCGAGAAACAGCCTCTCGTCTGCCGGATTGACCACCGGTTGCACAAAGTCAATTCGCGGATGCGTTAGAAACGCGCGCAGCGTGGAGCGGACCAAGGGTTCGCCGGCAATGGCCCGGTATTGCTTGGGGATTTCACCGCCAGCGCGCTCGCCGCGTCCCGCCGCGACAACGACCGCTGCTATCGTACCCGCCATGGACAGCTCTGCTTAGCTCGAAAGGATGGCTTTATCGCAAGAAACGGCACTTGCGAACGGCTGGCCCGCTGAAAGCCGGCCCGCAATATCGTGGATCTATACACAAGCTGGATATATTGCACTGCAGCACTTGCGCGATTATCAATTCTGGCTAAACTCTATGCAGACCTTGATTTCCGCCTAATTCGTGTGCAGCAATGTTAGGACGAAACACTGTAGGGATACGAACTGACGACAAGTGCCTGATACACCGAAGTATTTCACACGCACCGATCGCTCAAGGGCGGTCGGAGCCGTCAAAATGAGCGCTGTCGAGCCTCTCCCGGTATCGCCGGCCGACGCCGTTCTCAACGCGCTACCGCATCCGGTCATCGTGGTGTCATCGGACGGTAAGGTGGCCGACGCCAACGCCGCCGCGGAGGCATTCTTCGAAGTTTCGCTGCCGCTCTTGCGGCGTCATGTACTGCGCGAACTGGTGCCGTTCGGCAGCCCTTTGCTGGTCCTGGTCGACCAGGTGCGCAAGACAGGCGCGGCGGTCAACGAATACAAAGTCGATCTCGGCACGCCGCGCAACCCCGGTGACCGGCTGGTCGACCTGCATGTCGCGCCGCTGCCGGAGCAGGCGGATTACGTCGTCGTGATGCTTCAGGAGCGAACGATTGCCGACAAGATGGATCGCCAGCTCACCCATCGCGGCGCGGCGCGCTCGGTCATCGCGCTTGCCGCCATGCTTGCCCATGAAATCAAAAATCCGCTTTCCGGTATCCGCGGCGCCGCGCAACTCCTCGAACAATCGGTGGACGACGAGGATCGTGCCCTGACCCGGCTCATCTGCGAGGAAGCCGATCGCATCGTGAAGCTTGTCGATCGCATGGAAGTCTTCTCCGACGAACGTCCGGTCGATCGCGAGCCGATCAACATTCACGTCGTACTCGAACACGTAAAACGCCTTGCCCAGTCCGGCTTCGCTCGACACATCAAATTCGTCGAGGATTACGATCCGTCGCTGCCACCTGTTCTTGCCAACCGCGATCAGCTCGTACAGGTCTTCTTGAATCTCGTCAAAAACGCCGCCGAAGCGATCGGCGAAACCACAAACGGCGGCGAGATTGCAATGACAACCGCTTTCCGGCCGGGCGTGCGCTTGTCTTTGCCGGGCGCCAATGCCCGCATTTCGCTGCCGCTCGAATTCTGCGTCAAAGACAACGGGCCCGGTGTTCCCGACGAGTTGATGCCGCATCTTTTCGACCCGTTCGTCACCACCAAACCGACGGGGTCGGGTCTCGGCCTTGCTTTGGTCGCCAAGATCGTTGGCGATCACGGCGGCATTATCGAGTGCGAGTCGCAGCCGCGGCGTACGGTCTTTCGCATTCTCATGCCCAAATATACCGCCGCGTCGAGCGGCGAGGGTGCGCCCCGGGATAACCGCCTTCAAGAACAAGGGAACCATTGATGCCCGAAGGTAGCATCCTCATCGCTGACGACGATGCGGCGATCCGGACCGTGCTCAATCAAGCGCTGTCGCGCGCCGGCTATGAAGTCCGCTCCACGGGCAACGCCGCCACCCTGTGGCGCTGGATTAGCCAAGGCGAAGGCGATCTGATCATCAGCGACGTCCTTCTGCCCGATGAGAGCGCCTTCGATCTGTTGCCGCGCATCAAAAAGGCGCGTCCCGATCTGCCGATCATCGTAATGAGCGCGCAAAATACCTTCATGACTGCCATTCGCGCTTCTGAACGCGGCGCATACGAGTATCTGCCCAAGCCGTTCGATCTCAAAGAGCTCATCGCGATCGTCGGCCGCGCTTTGTCGGAGCCGAAGGAAAAACCGCGGCCCACGGCCAAAGCGGAAGACTTCGAGTCAATCCCGCTGGTCGGCCGCTCGCCCGCGATGCAGGAAATTTATCGCGTTTTGGCGCGCCTGATGCAGACCGACCTCACGGTCATGATCTCGGGAGAATCCGGTACCGGAAAGGAATTGGTGGCTCGGGCGTTACACGACTACGGCAAGCGCCGCAGCGGCCCATTCGTGGCGATCAACATGGCGGCGATCCCGCGCGACTTGATCGAATCGGAATTGTTCGGCCACGAGAAAGGTGCATTCACCGGCGCAAACACACGCAGTTCGGGGCGCTTCGAGCAGGCCGAGGGCGGCACGCTCTTCCTCGATGAAATTGGCGATATGCCGATGGAGGCGCAAACGCGGCTCTTGCGCGTGCTGCAGCAGGGCGAATACACAACCGTCGGCGGGCGTACGCCGATTAAGGCCGATGTTCGCATCATCGCGGCGACGAACAAGGACCTACGTCAGCTCATCCAACAAGGGCTTTTCCGCGAAGATCTGTTCTTCCGTTTGAATGTCGTGCCGCTGCGCTTGCCGCCGCTGCGCGAACGCACGGAGGACATCCCTGACCTGATTCGTCACTTCTTCGCGCTGGTGGAGCGTGAAGGCTTACCGCCAAAACAGATCGACGAGGCCGCGCTCGACCGGCTCAAACGCCATCGCTGGCCGGGCAATGTGCGTGAGCTTGAAAATCTGGCGCGCCGGCTCGCTGCGCTCTATCCGCAGGAGACCATCACAGCCGCCGTTGTGGACGCGGAATTGTCGCAGCCGGCTCTCGCAGCGCCGGGCGAAGGACGCGAACCGGATGAAAACCTGTCAAACGCGATCGAACGTTACCTCGCCAAATACTTCTCCGGCTTTGACGAGGGGTTGCCGCCTCCCGGGCTCTATCACCGTATTTTACGCGAAGTCGAAGGCCCGCTATTGTCCGCAGCACTGGCGGCGACAAGAGGCAATCAGATACGAGCGGCGGACCTGCTTGGGGTCAACCGCAATACATTGCGCAAAAAAATTCGAGACCTCGACATCCAGGTCTATCGCACTGGCGGCTGAGCCCTTAAGGGCTCATTG
>DASPTX010000092.1:0-14941 GCA_035623195.1 Xanthobacteraceae bacterium
CAATCGGATTGATCAGATCGTGGCGCAGGCCCAGGCCGAGGGCTCGTTGGCCATTGCGGTCTCCGGGCTCAACTCCTTGCGGCAGACGCTCGATAGCTTAGCGCGGCTCGGCGGGCATGTTGGATCTGTGGTGCCGCCCAATCAATGTCGCCATCCAAAACAACGTCAATGTCGATGTCAGCCAGATCGCCGAGCGCCTCATCGGCCAGTTCGACAAAGAACCTGAACTCAAAGCGCGGATCGCGCAGGCGCTGGCGCGCCTGGATGATGAAGCCGAAACAGACCGCACAAAATCGTCGACAGTCACTGTTGTGGGAGGCGTGTCATGACCCCTCAGCGCGAACTTGCCTATCGGCTCGACCCCGTACTGTGGGTGCGCGAGGTTTTGGGCATCACCCCGACCGCGTGGCAGGAGACCTTCCTGCGCGCGCCGCGCGGTGCATCCATCCTGGCCTTGACGGCGCGCCAAGTCGGCAAGACCACCGTCGCAGCGTGGGCGATAGCGCACATGATGCTCTTCTACCCCGGCTCGTTGTCGGTGATTGCCTGCCCAGCACAACGCCAGAGCGCGGAAGCGGTGCGGCGGATCCGTGAGATCCTGCTTAAGGCCGGCGCCAAATTTAAGAGCGACAATGTCTATGCGCTCGAACTCGAAAACGGCTCTCGTGTTTTGGCCTTACCGAGCGACGACCAGACGATCCGTGGCCTCACCGTGGACGGCTGGATCGTAGCCGATGAAGCCGCCCGCCTGCCCGAGGATCTGATCGCGGCGCTGCGACCGATGCGCGCCCGCAAACCAGAGGGGCGGCTTGCCATGCTATCGACGGCCCTGACCTGCAGCGACCCGTTCTGGACTGCCTGGGCCGGCGACAATCCGGACTGGATCCGGTTGCAAGCGACCATCGACAAACACCCGGGACTGTTCGCGCCACAGTTCCTTGAGCAGGAGCGGCGCGGACTTAGTGAACAGGATTTCAATCGGGAATATCGCGGTATTCCGGGTGGCGCACAGATGAATCCGTTCACATGGGATTTGTTCGAGCGAGCCACCCAAACCCATGTGCCGAAGGCACCGCCTGGCCCGGCGTTTGGCCCGCCACCGCAGCCGCCCGCAGTGCCCGTCGCCAATCCGTTCAGAACTCTCAATCCGTTCCCAACAGTCAGAGGCTAGGAGATGTATCGGACGTGACGACGCGGCTCGAGATGCATTGTGCACCCGCGGATACGGGCCAGATCATCATCGGCGTCGCGGAACGCGGCAATGTGCTGTGACGCGGTGGTCCTGAAGCGCGAGATATTCGGTATCGAGCAAGCGAGGTCAAAAAAGAGGCGGCCCCGTGGGGCCGCCAGCGCGCCGCGCCAAAGTACAAGCTTGCGCGGATTCAAATTGGCGGGCGGCCATTGGCCGCCCGCAACCGAGGGAAGCGATTATTCGCCTTCGACGCCAATCGCGTAGGCGGTCTCACCATGCACCGCGTCGTCGCCGACCTTCAAGGTCGCCTCGTCCATGCGCAGCGGGACGATGAAACCGATTACCTTCAGGATGATAAAGGTGGCGATTGCATTGAACACGATGATGAAGGCCGCCCCTTCCGCCTGCAGCAAAAGCTGCGACGGGTTGCCGTAGAGCCAGCCGGTAATGCTGACACCAGGCGCTTCCTTGTCGGTGCCGATATATTGCAGCATGTCCGGGTTCCCTAGAAGGCCGACCATCAAGCCGCCGGTTAAACCGGCGACGCCATGGGTGGAAAACACACTGAGGGTGTCATCCACCTTCATCATCAACCTGGTCTTTTGCAGCTTGTTCATGCTGAGCCAGGGAATGATGCCGGCGACGATGCCGATTATGATCGCGCCCCAGCCATCGACGTAACCGGCGGCAGGCGTGATGGCGACGAGACCTGCGATCATGCCGTTGACGGCGCCGAGCACCGACGGCTTGCCGTACGCCATTTTGTCCATCAGCGTCCAGACCAGAAGGGCAACTGCGGTCGCGGTATTGGTGTTGAGCACCGCCGCGCCGGCATCGGCATTGGCGAAGTACGGGTCGCCGCCGTTGAAGCCGTTCCAGCCGAGCCACAAGATTCCGGCGCCGACTAGAGTGATTAGCAGACTATTCGGCGGGAAATTATCGCGGTCAGCCTGGAGACGCGGGCCAATGACGGCGGCAGCGACGAAGCCCGAAGTTCCGGCGGCGAGATGGATCACGTAGCCGCCCGAGAAATCCGCCACGCCCATGCTGGCGAGCCAGCCGCCACCCCAGAGGCTAAACGCGCCCACGGTGTAGACCAGCGTCATCCAGACCGGACAAAAGATCATCCAGGCCGTGAAGTTCATGCGGCCTAGCAATGAGCCGCCCAGGATGATGACGGTGATGGCAGCAAACACGAACTGGAAGAACATCAGCGTCGCCATCGGGAAGGCGAGGGGAGGCATGCCCGATGCCGCAGCCGGTATTGTCGCTTGCCCGAGCGTGAACGCGGCCGAGGTCCCTAGAGCGGGTGTACCCAGGAATGGAAACCACTGTGGCCCGAAGGCCATGTTGTAGTCGAACAAAACCCAGACGACCAGGACCGATGCGAAGGCATACATCGACATGAAGGCGGAATTGATCGCCCACTTTTTCTTGACGATGCCGCCATAAAGGACAGTCAGGCCGGGAATGCTTTGCAGGCCGACGAAGGTCGCCGCCGCCAACTGCCAGGCATTATCTCCGGTATCTAGCCATTGCGGTGAAGGTATGAGTGCCATGTGCCTTTCCCCAAAAAATGCCCTCAGTGCGCCGACGGCACACGGGCGTACGTTTGAGTGATCGCAAAAAATATGCCAGTTAATCGAATGTTATCCGGATCGACATTTTCGGAAAGGTGTCGGCGAATTGGGCGCTAAATGACTAGAAATTTCGCAATATGAATAGAAAATGGGCAAACGTGCTGTCGCTGTGATCAGCAGTAGGTCATTGGCGGACAGGTGGGCTGTAGGCGAGCCGTGGGCGTTGAAGTGAAGTTCAAACTGGGTCCTCAAATCGTATTGGCGATACGGCTCATCGTAACATTTGGAGTCATGGCCGTGGCTCTTGCCGGATCCGCGCTAGAGAGCGACGCGCGCGCCGACGAAAGCGTGATCACCTGCACTAATCCCGCCAGCGGAACCCAATGGCAAATAAGGATCGACTACGCACGCAGCACCGTCGACTCCAATCCGGCGCGCATCGCTGACGGTAATATTTCTTGGCACGACGCGTCGGATGGCGGAAATTATACCCTTGATCGCAAGTCTGGAAATCTTACGGTAGTCGTCGCCTCGAGCACCGGCGGCTATTTCCTCTATGATCGCTGCAAGCTGGACAATTAAGGCCGCGGCTGCGACGGCGCGGACACGCGGCGTCGCGTTACCGTATTGCGAATGCGCGCAGTCCCAGCCGAACCGGACCAGCCGCGATGGCTGATGGGGTATCAGCCGTCAAGGCCAGCGTCGGCTTTGCCTCGGACACTGGTCCACGCGAGCGCAACGAAGATTTTGCCGGCGCCGTTTTCGGCATGGAGCTGCCGCAGCCGCGCCGCGATACGATCGCGGCTATCGCCGATGGAATTGGCGGCGCCAAAGGCGGCCGGGTAGCCGCCGAAACCGCCGTGCGCGGTTTCCTCGATGGATTTTTCGACCTTCCCGAAACCATGGAAGTCGGGCGCGCCGGAGCCACGGTGCTCGATGCGCTCAATGCCTGGATTTTTTCGCAGAGCAGGCGCGACAACAAGCTCGCGGGAATGGGGTGCACGTTCACGGCTTTGGTGCTGCGCGGCCGTGTCGCCCACGTTCTGCATGTCGGCGATACGCGCGCTTACCGGCTACGCGGCGATCGGCTCACTTGTTTGACCACCGACCATGTGCGCGAAGACGGTGGCGGACGATCCAATATCCTCAATCGAGCACTCGGTGTGGAAGCCGAAGTCCGCGTCGACTACGCAGCGCATCCCGTGGCGCTGCATGACCGTTTTCTGCTGTGCAGCGACGGCGTGCATGCATTTCTGACCTCCGAAAGCATCGCCGATATCTTGCGCGCCCGTTCGGCCTCGGACGATTCGGCCCGCGCGCTGGTCGCGGCTGCGCTGCAGTCAGGCAGCACCGATAACTGTACGGCGCTTGTCATCGATGTTGTCGAATTGCCGACTGCGGACTCCACCGCCGTTGGCGCCGATATCATGCAATTGCCGCTGGTGCCGGTGCCAATCGACGGTCAGACCGTGGATGGTTTCGTTCTCAAAGTGCTGATTTCGGATGGACGCTACACACGGTTGTTCGGGGCGATCGACGAAGTCGAAGGCGGCGAGGTGGCGCTGAAATTTCCAAAACCTCAGGTCGCCGCCGCCTCGACCTATCATGCGGCATTTGTCCGCGAGGCGTGGGTCGGCGCGCGCGTGAACAGCCCTTGGATCGGCCGGGTTATCGAATTGCCGCCGGGGCGCCAGACCTGCCTCTACACCGTCATGCCGCTTTATCAGGGCGAACTTTTGTCGACGCGGCTTGCGCGCCGGCCTTTGATAGGCTTGGAGGAGGGGCGCAACATCGCGATCAAATTGGCGCGCGGCGTCGCGGCACTTCATCGCGCCGGCATCATCCACCGCGATATCAAGCCGGACAACGTCATCCTCGAAAGCGAAGGATCGCTCAAGCTGATCGATCTTGGCGTGGTGCGGGTGCCCGGGCTCGAAGACTTTCCGCCCGAAGACATTCCGGGGACCATCGCCTATATGGCGCCCGAAATGTTTGCGGGCGAACCGGGCAACGAGGCGACCGACATTTACGCGCTCGGCGTCACGATGTTCCGCGCTTTCACTGGCGAATTTCCTTACGGCAATCTCGATGCGGTGAGCTCGCCGCGGCGAACCCGGCCTGTGCCGCTTGCCGAATTGCGTCCGGATCTGCCGGCTTGGGTCCAGACGGCGCTTGGGCGAGCGATCGCGACAAATCCGGCGGAGCGTTTCGAGGATGTGATGGAATTCGCGCTTGAGATGGAAGCCGGACCGTCGCGCGCGCCGGTGGCCTCCCACCGCCCACAAACGCTCTACGAGCGCTCGCCGGTGCGATTCTGGCAAGGTGTGGCCGCGCTGCTTGCTCTGGCACTGATCCTATCGCTCTGGTGGCGTTGATCGGGGAGCCTATGACACGCATAGCCGGCTTGGTGTTCGCTTTCTTGACGTTGGCCGCGGGAGCCGCATTGGCACAGGATTATCCGACGCGGCCGATGCGCATTCTGGTCCCCTATGCCCCCGGCGGTATTTCGGACATCGCGGCGCGGATTGTCGGCGCCAAGCTCACCGAAGCCTGGGGACGGCAGGTCGTCATCGAGAACCGGCCCGGCGGCAACGGCTTCATCGCCGTGACCGATGCGACAAGGTCCGCGCCCGACGGCTACACGTCGGTCATGGTCACCGCAGGCGACGTCGCAATCAATCCGGCACTATTCGAGAAGGTTCCCTACGACGTCGAGCGCGACCTTGCGCCGATCACCGCAGTCAGCGACGCGCCCATGGTGCTCGCCGCAAACGGCGACACGCCTTACAAATCCGTCGCCGACGTGATCGCCGCCGCGAAGGCGCAGCCCGGCATGCTCAATGTCGGCACGCCGGGTTATGGCAGCATCAATCAGCTGGTGCTGGAATCGATCGCGCTCAACACCGGCACGAAATTCGTCCATGTCCCCTATAAAGGCGGCGCGCCGGCGGCGCAGGCTTTGGTCGCCGGCGATATCCCGCTCGCCGTAATCGCGAGTTCGACCGCGGCGCCGTACGTGCCGGGCGGGAAAATCCGCGTGCTGGCGGTGACGACCGGCCGGCGTTCGACGCTCAATCCGGAGTGGCCGACCTTGGCGCAAGAAGGCGCAGGCGATATCGACGCCTCGAACTGGACCGCGCTCTTTGCTCCTAAGGGCACACCGCAGCCGATCATCGACAAGCTGGCGGCGAAGGTCGCCGAGATCCTCGCTATGCCGGACGTGAAGGCGCGCTTTGCCGCCGGCGGGGTGTCCACCATTCCGTCGACGCCCGCCGAACTCGACGCTAAGGTCAAGCGGGAAGCGGCGATCTATCGGCTCGTGATCCAGAAAGCCAATGTCCACGTGGACTGAACGGCTCCCAGCCACACATTGACATTTCCCGGCCGGGGCCGCAGAGCGGAAAGCCGGGTTCGCCGAATTCAGTCGCCATGTTCAAACGAATCCTGATTGCCAACCGGGGCGAGATTGCCTGCCGGATCATCAAGACCGCGCGCCGGATGGGGATCGCGACGGTTGCGGTCTATTCCGAGGCGGACCGCGATGCGCTGCATGTCGAGATGGCCGACGAGGCGATCGCGATCGGCCCGCCTCCTTCGGCGCAGAGCTATCTCGTCATCGAGAAAATCCTCGCCGCCTGCAAGGCAAGCGAGGCCGAGGCCGTGCATCCGGGCTACGGCTTTCTCTCCGAGCGGGCGACCTTTGCCGAGGCGCTTGCCAAAGCTGGCATCGTCTTCATCGGTCCTAATCCCAAAGCCATCGCCGCGATGGGCGACAAGATCGCGTCGAAAAAGGCCGCCGCCCGCGCCAAGGTCTCGACCGTCCCCGGCCATCTCGGCGTGATCGAGGACGACAACCAGGCAATCGCGATCGCCGAAGCGATCGGTTATCCCGTGATGATCAAGGCTTCCGCCGGCGGCGGCGGCAAGGGAATGCGGATTGCGTTTACGAAGGCTGACGTGGCGGAAAATTTCGCTCGCGCGCGATCCGAAGCGAAATCGAGTTTCGGCGACGATCGGGTTTTCATCGAGAAGTTCATCACCGACCCGCGTCATGTCGAAATCCAGGTTCTGGGCGACAAGCACGGCAACGTGATTCATCTGGGCGAGCGCGAATGCTCGATCCAGCGCCGCAATCAAAAAGTCATCGAGGAATCGCCAAGCCCGTTGCTCGACGAGAAGACGCGCAAGCTGATGGGCGAACAGGCGGTCGCGCTCGCCAAGGCCGTGGGCTACGACAGCGCCGGCACCGTGGAATTCGTCGCCGGGCAGGACCGAAGCTTCTATTTCCTGGAAATGAACACGCGGTTGCAGGTCGAGCATCCGGTGACGGAGCTCGTCACCGGCATCGATCTCGTCGAGCAGATGATCCGGATCGCCGCCGGCGAGCGGCTTGCGTTTACGCAAAGCGACATCAAGCTTTCCGGCTGGGCGGTGGAAAGCCGTATCTATGCCGAGGATCCTTACCGCAATTTCGCGCCGTCCATCGGCAGGCTGGTGCGTTATCGGCCGCCGGCGGAGGAGGTGCGCGATGACGGCGTCACGATCCGCAACGACACTGGCGTGACCGAGGGCGGCGAAATCTCGCTTTATTACGATCCGATGATCGCCAAGCTCGTGACCCGCGCCAAGACGCGGCTTGAGGCGATCGAGGCGCAGGCCGATGCGCTCGATGCCTTCACCATCGAAGGCATTCGCCACAACGTGCCGTTTCTCGCCGCGATCATGCAGCATCCGCGCTGGCGCGCCGCCAAACTCAGCACGGCGTTTATCGCCGAAGAATTTCCGCGCGGCTTCGAGCGCACGGCGCCGCAAGGCGCCGTGGCGCGTAGCATCGCCGCGGTGGCGGCCGCTATCGACCACGTGCTTGGCGAACGCAAGCGCAAGATTTCCGCCCAATTAAACAGCACGCTCAGGCGCGACCGCCGCCGCGCCATCTGGCTCGGCCCGGACCAGATTCAGGCGGACGTCGAGCGTCGCGGCCAAGGTCGAGAGCAAGACATCGTCGTGACCTTCGAAGACGGCGCGCGGCATGTTCTATCCTCGAAGTGGGTCCCGGGCATGTCGGTTTGGGCCGGCACTATCGACGATGAGCGGGCCGCGATGCATGTGCGTACCGTTCCGAACGGTTTCGAGCTCGCCTATCGGGGCTTCGAGGTAAAGACGTTCGTCTATACCGAGCGCGAGGCCGGCTACGCGCGGCTGATGCCGCTCAAAAAACTATCCGGCAGCGAGAAAGCGGTGCGTTGTCCGATGCCGGGACTGGTTGTGTCCATTGCGGTCGCCGAAGGCCAGGAGGTCAAGGCCGGCGAGACGCTTGCGGTCATCGAAGCCATGAAAATGGAAAACGTTCTGCGCGCGGAGCGCGACGGGATCATTAAGGAAATCCGGGTGAAGCAAGGCGACAGCGTCGCGGTGGACGCGGTCATCATGGAATTTGCGTAAGCCTTCCTTGCCAAAAAGGGGATGAGGAAACCGCATCGAATCGTGCATCATCTGCCAATGCAGTCACTTTCTCTCATGCTCTCGCCGGGCGGACGGCTGCGGCCGCAACCCTTTATTCTCGGCGCCGCCGCCGTCTATGCCGCAGGCGCTGTGTCGCATTGGCTCACGACGCCTGACGTCACCGCGCGCGCCGGATTGTGGGCTTTCGCCGCCGTGCAGGCACTTTTGACCTGGCTGTGGTTCGTGTTGCACGCGAAACGGCTGCACGATGCCGGACGTGGCGACGGCTTGGCCATCGCGGTCGCTTTGCTCTACGCGCTTTCGATCGTGTTCCTTTTGATCTTGGCGGTGAATTTTTTTGCGGGCTCGGGCGGCTTGATGGGCAATGCCGGCGCGACCGGCGCGCTCGAGCTTATCTTGTTTCTTTACATCATCGAGACGCTCGCCGGTTCGCACGACCTGGGCTCGGTTGTCGTCGGCATTCTGACGCTGTTTGCCTTCCTGCCCTTCGTTGTCGCGCTCCTTTTCACGTTGTGGGCCGCGACGCGCCCGAGCGCTGACCGGCCATGATCGGCTTTTCTTGAGAGCGGCGGCGATGCTGCACTTCGCCTACGGTTCGAACATGCACCATGCGGTGATGCGCAAACATGCGCCAACCGCGCAGCCTTTGCGCCCGGCGCGGCTCGAAGGCTATCGCTTTGTCGTCACTGCGGATGGTTACGCTTCGGTCGTGCCGGATCGCAGCCGACACGTGTATGGGCTCCTCTGGCGGCTCACGCCGCGCGACCGCGTCACGCTCGATCTATGGGAGAATATCGCGAACGGGCTCTATCGGGCCGAAATGCTGCCGGTGATGGATGCAGGCCGCCGCCGCCGCGCCCTCGTTTATGTCGCGCGCCGGTGCCCCTTCGGCCGGCCGCGGCCCGGCTATATGGAGATCGTGGTGAAGGCGGCACGCGAATTGAGCTTGCCGGCTTATTATATTGCGTCACTGGAAGCATGGCTGCAGCAACGCCCGCTCGGCGCCGGCTATCGCAGGCTGGAAGAATTTGGAGACGCCGATTGAACGTGCATCGCATCGTGATCGTCCGCGGGCGCGTGCAAGGGGTCGGCTTCCGCGCTTGGACGGAAATTACCGCGCTCGAGCGCGGCATCGAAGGCTGGGTGCGCAACCGCCGGGACGGTTCGGTCGAGGCCTTGTTCATCGGGCCCGAGGACGAAGTCGTTGCCATGATCGAGGATTGCCGGAGCGGCCCGCCCGGCGCACGTGTCGACCGCGTCGATCACCGCGAGGCGAGTCGGGACGACATTGCGCTGCAGCGGCGCGACGAATTGTTCTCCGTGCTGGCGAGTTTCTGAGCATCGGCGCATTGCCCGAATAGACCTGAGAATTCGGCGCGCAGCACGTTATCGACGTCCGCCATCGAGACCGTACAGCCGAGCTCGGCAAGCGACGTGACGCCGTAGCGAGGCTCCAATACGCCGCACGGCACGATTCCGGAAAAGTGCGACAAGTCCGGCGCGACATTGAGCGCAAAACCGTGCAGTGTCACCCAGCGCTGCACGCGGACGCCGATCGCGGCGATCTTGTCTTCGCAGCCTTCGCCTTTGTCCGGCCGGCGCACCCAGACCCCAACGCGATCGTCGCGCCGTTCGCCGTGCACGCCGAATGCGGAGAGCGTCCGGATGATCCATTCTTCGAGGCTGATGACGAAGCGGCGTACGTCAGGCGCGCGGCACTTGAGATCGAGCATCACATAGCCGACACGCTGGCCCGGGCCGTGATAGGTGAATTGACCGCCGCGGCCCACCGTGTGCACCGGAAAGCGCGCCTCGATCAACTCGTCGGGCCGCGCTGAAGTGCCAGCGGTGTAGAGGGCGGGGTGCTCGAGCAGCCAAATGAGTTCGGGCGCCGTGCCCCGCGCAATGGCCGCCGCGCGCGCGCCCATGGCCGCGAGCGCGTCGTCGTAGCCGACCGGGTCTTCGCTCACGCGCCATTCGGCCGGCGGCGAACCGGCCGCAGGCAAAAGTCCGATCGTTACAACGCCGCGCCCATGGGCCATTTTACTATAATATCGTGGTCCACCGCCTGGGCGCGAGACGGTGAGAGAGCCAGGCGCGCCTGATAAGCCTTGTCGGGCATGGGCCCAGGGCATGATCCGCAAAAGTGGAAACCGGTCTTTCGGAAAGATCACGCCCCATCAAGCGTCTAGAGCCGTAATCAATTCAACTTGAAACGATTACGCTCTAGCTGTTACATCCGCGGCTTGCGCGCCTGGCTTCCGGGCCTGGCACGCCTCCAGCCCACATGCGGTCGTGGCGGAATTGGTAGACGCACTAGCTTGAGGTGCTAGCGGGGCAACCCGTGGAGGTTCGAGTCCTCTCGACCGCACCAGTCCACAGAGTCGAAGCGCCCGTGCTCAGCGCAAGCGGCAGCAATGATCGAAACTATTCAGGATCATACGGTGCATCCGCGCTACCTTGGCGCCCAGTCGCAGGTCCTCGATTTGGGTGCGAACTACGGTTTGTTCGCCAAAGCCATAACGGCGCGGTTTGGCTGCCGATGCCTCGCCGTCGAGCCGTCGCCGGAGCCGTTCGCTGCTATCTGCGAAACCTCCCTGATTTCCAAGGTGCAGGGGGCCGCCGCCGCGAAGTCAGGCATGGCGCCTTTTCATATCGCGCCGGATTCGATTTTTAGTTCACTGTATCGAACGGGCGAGGTCGTTCGCGTCATCGAGGTTCGCGCGTTTTCGCTTCCTAAACTCTTTGAACTGGTCGGACAGAGGCCGCTCGATTTACTGAAAATGGATATCGAAGGTGCGGAGATCGAATTGCTCAACGAGTGTCCGCCGTCCATCTTGCGGCAGATCAGACAGATAAGCATCGAATTTCACGATCATTGTGATCTTACCCCGACTAGTAAGGTCAGATCAACGCTGGCGCGGTCCTGCACCAGGTGACCAGCAATCTGGCCGGCCGGCCGTTGCCGGCGCCGCGCGAAATGGTTGATCAGAAAGGTGCTGGTCAGCACGATCAGCCAACCGAGGAATGATAAGCCGGTCACCACGGCCGCAAGCTGTGGATTGGCGATCTGCCAGACGATTGTAGCCATCGGCCGCCACTGCCAAATAAGCAGCGCCAGTGCGAGGCTCGCCAGCAGCACATAGGTCGTACGCTCCACCGAGGCCGGCACGAATTTGATCCACCAGCGCTTGAACTGCGGCCGCGCCATCACGCTGTGTTGGACGGCGAAGATCGACAGCAGCACAAGATTGACGACCAGCGCCCGCGACAACGGCGCGGCGGGGGCGGCCGGGCTGCCGTCAATGCGGCATCAGCGAGGACATTATTACCGCGCTATCCCCGCGCGATCCACTGGCCGCCGTCTATTGCGGCATCGCGGCTTACGCCCAGTATGTCGGGTGCAATTACGAGGAGGCGATGCGGCTCGCGCGCGAAGGCATCCGCCAACGCGGCGATTTCGTCGGCGCGCATCGCGTGCTGACCGCGGCCGCCGGAATGGTGGGGCAAAACGACGTGGCCAAGGCCGCCCTGCAAGAGCTTCGCCGCGTGCAGCCTAATGTGTCGCTCGACTGGATCGCCAAGGAGATACCGATTAAGCAGGACGCCGAGCGCGAGCACTATCTGAAGGGCTTCCGCCGCGCAGGCTTGGATGAGTCTTGACCCCGCACGCCAAAGTGCCGCGGACGTTTTGCCTTAATACGTTGCCGGCCGTGCCGGCGTCAACATTGCCGCGAGGGCCTTCAGGCGTGGCATTACGTCGGCATGATTGCCGCCGTCGCTGGTGTGGGCATGTTGGTGCCGATGTCCGCGCGGACGTTCGGATCGCCGTTCCTCTTTGGCGGCGCGGGCCACGTGCCGTCTCGAGTTTTCGGATCGGGCGTGCTTGATCACGGGTCCCGGCTTGATTTCCGGCTCAGCCGGCCATTGCACGTCGGCGGTCTCATCGGACGGTAGCGCGTCCGGTTCGAAGGACGACGGATCCGGAACGGGCAGCGCGCTGTCGTCCGCAGCGTTGTTCGCCGAGCCTTTCGGCCAGCTCGGCTGCGTGCTGCGATCCATGCCATTACCGATAATCGTTTCGTCTTTGGGCAGCGCCGTCTTCAGTATCGGAACGTCCGGCTTTTTCGCCATCGCGATCTCGTAAGACGCGGCCGGGACAACTTGTACGATATGGAAGCCCTTATCCTTGAGCTGATTGAGAAGCCCCGGTAGCGCCGCGACCGTCGTCGGATGGATGTCGTGCAGCAGCAAAATGCCTTTGCCGCGCGCCGCGAGCCGGCGCATCGCCAGATCGATGATTTGGTTTGGCTTGATGTGGTGATGCCAATCGTCGGCCACCGTGTCGGAGGAAAACACGATCAATCCACGCGAGGCGAGTTCGCTTTCGACGATGTCGGAGCGAGCGAGGCCTGGAATGCGAAAGAACGGCGCCAGATATTTGGGATCGCCGAGCGCGGCGCCGACATCGGAAATGCCCCAATCGATTTCGTGTCGCATTTTGCCGATTGGCAATTGGCCGAAGCGCGTCGGATGATCCTCGCTGTGGGTGCCGATCGTGTGGCCTTCCTCGTAAATGCGGCGCACCGTGGCGGGATAGGCGCGCGCCATTTCGCCAACCAGGAAATACGTCACCTTCACGCATTGCGACGCCAGGATGTCGAGGATCGCGTTGGAATAGGGCGGCAACGGGCCGTCATCGAAGGTCAGAACGACCTCCTTGTCGCGAAGCGGCAGCGAGTCGGGATATTGCATGCGGCCGACCCGCGGATATTGGGCAGGATCGATTGCAAGCACGCGGCTCGTGCCAAGCGCGCCGGGGTGACCGGGACAGGTTGCGTCGGCTTGCAAGCTGCTGTCTTGGGTGTTGTCTTGGTTGGGCTGCGGAGCAGCCTGGGCCGGAGCTTGGGGTGGGACTTGAGCCGGGGTTTGGGTCAGCGGTTGAGCCGGGGCTTGGGTCGGCAGTTGAGCCGGGGTTTGAGCCGGGGCTTGGGCCCAACTCAAAGGCGCCGCCAGCGGCACGATGACCGCCGCCGCGAGAATTGCGGCCAATAGGCCTGACTTCTTTTTCCCCATCCCCCAGCCTCGAGAGCCGCTCATCCCGTGGACGTATCGCGCGAGAGGCCAACCACCCCAGCCGGCGACAGCACACACGAATCTCTGACGAATCTTACCGATCCACATGATTAACGCCATCTGAACGCCAGGCGGTGCCGGCGGCGTGCTCTGTTGATAACTCCGAACTTGGGGATTTGGGGGCAAATCACCAAATTTTGCTTACCGTTATCCATAACAGGCCGCGTTGGCGCTCGGGACCCGCGCGACGGGTTTTGTGGGCCAAGCCGGCTGGGGCAGAATGCCTCTCGATCCCGCCACCCTGGGAAAAGCGATGCTTTCGAACAGCCTACCCGGTCTCGACTTCGGCCTCGGCAGCGATGTGGAAATGCTCCGCGACACAGTGCGCAATTTCGCGCAGGATAAGATTGCGCCCTGCGCCGACGAAATCGACCGCGCCAACAGCTTCCCGCGCGAATTATGGCCGCAGCTCGGAGCGCTCGGCCTGCTCGGCATTACGGTGGAGGAGGAATGGGGCGGCACGGGTCTCGGCTATCTCGCGCATTGTGTGGCGATGGAGGAGATTTCGCGCGCCTCCGCTGCCATCGGGCTGTCCTACGGCGCGCATTCGAACCTGTGCGTCAATCAAATCCGGCGCAACGGCAACGACGCGCAGAAGCGGCGGTATCTGCCGAAGCTCATATCCGGCGAGCATGTCGGCGCCTTGGCAATGTCGGAGCCCGGCGCCGGCTCGGACGTAGTCTCCATGCGCACGCGCGCCGACCGCAAAGGCGATCGTTACGTTCTCAACGGCTCGAAAATGTGGATCACCAATGGGCCGCTCGCCGACACGCTCGTCGTCTATGCCAAGACCGACCGCACGGCCGGCTCTCGCGGCATCACCGCTTTCATCGTCGAGAGTACCTTCAAGGGCTTTTCCGCGGGCAAGAAGCTCGACAAGCTCGGCATGCGCGGCTCGGACACGAGCGAGATCGTTTTTATCGATTGCGAAGTCCCGCAGGACAACGTGCTCGGCGTCGTCGGTAACGGCGTCAACGTCCTCATGTCGGGCCTCGACTATGAACGCGCAGTGCTGGCCGCGGGCCCACTCGGCGTGATGCAGGCCTGCCTTGACCTCGTCATTCCCTATGTCCACCAGCGCACCCAGTTCGGCCAGCCGATCGGCCGCTTCCAGCTCATGCAAGCCAAACTCGCCGACATGTATGTGACGCTCAATGCGGCGAAGGCTTACGTCTATGCGGTCGCCAAGGCCTGCGATCGCGCCGAAACCACGCGTGAGGACGCCGCCGGCGCCATCCTCTACGCCGCCGAGCGCGCCACCTGGATGGCGCTGGAAACGATCCAGTGCCTAGGCGGCAACGGTTACATCAACGATTTCCCCGCCGGGCGGCTGCTGCGCGACGCCAAGCTCTACGAGATCGGCGCCGGCACATCGGAAATCCGCCGCATGCTCATCGGCCGCGAAATTTTCGAAAAGACCCGGTAGCCCGGCGGCCGCTATCGGCACACCGGATAAATCGCAGCAAGCTCGCGGCCGCGGAGGAGGATCAATCGGTGGGTGAGCCCGCCGTGGCGGGCGATCCAGGCGCGGATCGGAGCCGGATACGTTTGCGTCACCAGCCGCGTGGCG
>DASPTX010000093.1:0-51879 GCA_035623195.1 Xanthobacteraceae bacterium
TGAAAGATTTTTGGGTGCTGCGCTTCAGGCTGATGGTGAAACGGGGTCACCGTTGTCACGGGCCCCAAGCATCAGAAGGAGAAGCGCAGCATGGACTATTTTGCTGGACTGGACGTATCGGTCAAGGACACGAGCGTCTGCGTTGTGGATGATACGGGAAAAATTACGCGGGAAGCGAGAGTTGCGAGCGAACCTGATGCATTGCTAGCGGTTCTGAGGGACGTTGAATCGGCGAAAATGACCCAACGCCGACATCCACGCTACAGATCACCGGTAAGTCAGTAGCGAGCGCACTGAACAGCCATTCAGCCTTGCGACGGGCCTCAGCAAGGCTCAAACCAGAGCCTACTTCAAAACGTCGGCGAACCCCTTTGCTATCGCGTATATTAAGCGACCACGTTCGCGTGCCGCTCGGTAGGACCCGAACACGAAGGCCAGGCACGTACCCGTCCACAAGTTCGATCGGCTTTTCTCCGGGCCGAACTGAGGCGAGCTTCTTCACAGAAAGCGGGGCAACACGTCTGGGCATGGCATTATGGTTCCAAACAGGATCCAAAAACGGTGAGAGGCCGTGAGAATCCCTAAGAACCCTGGATACTAATGTCGTAGCAAATTATTTGTTCTGTAAAGGTAAATCGCCTCTCAACTCTTCTCATTCAGTCTCAGGAATACCGCGATCAGGCACCTGTGGATCAGGAGGTCGGTGGTTCGAGTCCACCCAGCTGTACCAAAGGCCGATTTTGGTCCCCCCGAAGCCCACGCCGCGGCTACGTGCAGGTTACCCCTCAACCCGCCAGGAAAAACAATAAAAGCTGGGCGCTGGTGAAAAGCGACCCTTGCGCAAACGGCTTTTCAAACGATCGAGGAGGATATGATGCGTCCAGGACGGCCCAGCGAGCGGACTCAAAAATTGGGGCTTCATTTTCAGCATGCGAATCGTGGTGGGAGCGGGATGGGGCTTATTTATCTATCATTCAAGCAACCAAGCACAACAGGACGCAGTACGGCGAGAATTACGCAAGCCTTATGACGAGCAGCGGCTTACTTTGTACCTCGACGCCGCTCGGGTTTTAGCTCATCTGTCCACCCGCCCGACACTGACCGAGCGAATATGAGGCACGATTTTGGGAACCGTATTGGGGCCAGTCGCCGTTTGTAGAGAGCGTCGAAGTCCGTCAAAAAATGGCGGCTTTCAGCAATAAGATTTTTGACGAGGCCAGGTGCGGCGGAAACGACAAGTCGCTCCCGCCGACAATGTTCGGGCGGCAATCGAAATGTCGCAAACGGCAGTTGTCAGGTTCGCGACTATGCTCGCTGTCCGGCGGCTCGCAGGATCAGGTCGGCGATTTCTTGCGGATGCGAGATGAGCGACAAATGGCTCGACGTCAGCTCGATTGTCGTTGCTCCCATGCGCTTGGCCATGAACCGTTGCAGATCGGGATTGATCGTTCGATCTTGCGTCGAAACCGCGTAGAAGCTCGGCTTCGAACGCCAGGCGGCGTGTTTGGTCTTGCCGGTCAAAAGCGCCTTATGAAAGGGTTGTTGGACCGCATAGAGCATCCGCGCCCGCGCTTGAGGCAGATCGCCGGCAAAATCGCGCAGGAACGCGGCCTCTGTCAGTCTTCCCTCGTCGCCATCGAAGACGATGCCTGCCGAGGCGGGTGGCGCCGGAAAGTTCTTGGCCAGCGCCGTGTAGTCCTCTCCGGCATCCGGAGCTCGCGCCGCGACATAGACGACTGCGGAGATTTTTGGATCGACGCCGCACTCCGTCACGATCATGCCGGCGAAGGAATGTCCCACGAGCACGGTGGGCCCGTCCTGCCGGTTCAACACGCCTTGCGTCTCCGCCACCGCATCGTCCAGCGTTGTCAGCGGGTTCTGCACGGACGTCACGTTCATCCCCGCCGGTTGCAAGCGTCCGATCACCTCGGACCAGCACGATCCGTCCGCAAACAGGCCGTGGACCATGACGACGTTGCGAGCCGAAGAGCTATTCTCGGCACGCGCCAGGCGCGGCATCAGCGTTCCCGCGGCTGCGGTCGCGAGCGCGGAAGTCAATGTACGACGAGTCATCATGGCGGTGTCTCCCGAGCGGAGGATTCGCTAGACAGAGGCGCGCCCACCGGGACGCCCGCTCTGGCGGCCGATAAGAAGCAAACATATTGCTACAATCAATCGGAAGTCTCTATCTTGGTTGCGTCAATGCATCTGTCTTCGCTCCGAAGCTTGTCGTGACGAAAGACATGACATGAACGCTGGTTGCGCGATCGAGCGCATGAGGTCCGAGCCGACCGCCGGGAGGCCGACGTGAAAAACCGTCTTGCTTTGGCACTGCTGTTGTTCGCGGCGGGCCTCGCATCCGCCGCTGCGGAGACCTGGCCGGCACGGCCGGTGAAGCTGATCGTCGGGTTCGCAGCCGGGGGCCCGACCGATCTCTTTGCGCGCCTGATCGCGCAAAAACTCTCCGAGCAAACCGGCCGGAATTTTTACGTCGAGAATGTCGGCGGCGCCGGCGGCAATATCGGCGCCGGACGCGCGGCGCAATCGCCGCCGGACGGCTACACGCTCTTGGTGACCGGCGGCAATCTCACCAATAATCCCTTTCTCTATAGCCACGTGCCCTACGATCCGCTCAAGGACTTGGACGCGGTCACGCTCGGCGCACAGACTCCGGTCGTGTTGGCGATCAATCCGTCGGTCCCTGCGCAAACGGTGAAGGAGTTGGTGGCGCTGATCCGCGCCGATGCCGGCAAGTACAGCTACGCGTCGCCGGGAATCGGTACGCCGCCGCAGCTCGTCGGCGCACTATTCCAGCAATCGTTGAAACTCGATCTCGTCCATGTGCCGTTTGATGGCGGCGGGCAGGCCGTCGAAGCGACCGTCGCGGGGCATACACCGATCTCGTTCGGCGCGCTGGCGCCGGCGGTGCCGTTGATTAGGAGCGGGGCGCTGCGCGCATTGGCCGTGACCGGCAAGGCGCGATCGCCGACATTGCCTGAAATCCCGACAATGGGCGAGGCCGGGTTTCCGGAGGTGGAAGGCAGCACCTGGACCGCGGTCGTGGTGCCCGCGGGCACGCCTAAGGACATCGTCACGGAGCTCAATCGCTTGATCGTCGGCAGCCTCTCGCAACCTGATGTCAAGGAGAGACTATCGGCCATGGCCTATGTGCCGATCGGCAGCTCGCCCGAAGAGTGCAGCGCCTTCTTCAAGGACGAAATGGCGAAGTGGTCCAAAGTCATAAAGGACGCCGGACTTCGCGCGGAATGAAGAGCTCCGCTACGCGCAGCAAAGCAGCCTCGTGCACGATCGCGGCGGAAGCGCCCGCACGCCTATTTCGCGGGCGCCGCTTCTTTGACTGTCGTTTCTAGTGCGTTCGCCTTTTCGTTTTGCTTATTGGCGTCGTCGAGGAGTTTGGCAACAACTCCATCGCGCCGCCGCTCTTGCTCGATGCGCGCGTCTTGAGCTTTCTGCTGTTCGGCGAAGAGCTTGTAGTCTATTTCCCAGCACATTAGATCCTCCATCCGCGATGGAACCTGGACGCTAACAACGCGCAATTCGGATCGCGGTTCCGAGCCGTACCGGCCTCACAGATCACGATCCACGTCGTGAAGGTTAGACAATGGAGAAGATGCTTGCACCACCCTCAAATCGAAGACGACACAACGCGTGCGACGGCGCATCTCCCCGGTTTGGAGATTGAGATCGTTCACTCGAGGTCGCCGGAGGGCGACGCCGAACGGATTTCGGTCAATCTGCGGGCGACCCCCTCATTCGAGGCGTTCGGCCGGTTCCTCGAGACCGCCAACCCGTTTATGTTTTGGGTTCAGGCTGCGCAGATGGCGTGGCTTCCTTGGACTTTTCCTTGGTCCGAAGTTGCGCGCGCTGCGATGCTGCCCTGGAACGTCTCGGCGGGACCGCAGAAATAACGTAGCGCCGGGAATGGCGGAACCCGGTCGTAACGGCGCCGTTCGAGCAAGCTGCCAAAGCCGAAGCCAAATTGCGGCCCACTTGCGCCCATTTGGCGCCGATATTCGGCGCCTATCATCGCCCATGCCTGAACAACGGCGCTTTCGGTCACCTTGGGTCGTCGAGGACCTTGTCGGCTGTTTTGTGGTGAAAGCCCGAGGCGGCCAAGAGCTCGCCTATATCTATTACGAGGACGATCCGCGCCGGCGTTCGATCGTAAAGCTGCTCAGCCGCGACGAAGCGCGGCGGATAGCGGCCGCCATCGCCAACTTGCCGGAGGTGGTGCGAAGACAATAGGGCATGATCCGGAAAGTGGAAGCCGGTTTTCCGAAAAGATCATGTCTATCAAACATCTAGAGCCGCAATCGATTCGATTATTGCGCTCTCGGTGCCTGCCGCGCTCGCCGTTAGTCGACCGACACGCCGCTGGCCTTGATTGGCACGGCCCATTTCGCGATCTCGCTGCCGACGAACTGCTTGAGATAGTCGGTGCCCGTGCGGTCGGAACTCACCAAGTCGGTTCCGATGGCCTCCATGCGGGAACGCAGCGCCGGCGTATTCATGGCCTTGATCGTTGCGTCATGAAGCTGGCGAACGATCGCATCCGGCGTGTTACGCGGGAAGAACAGCCCAATCCAGTTATTGGCCTCGAACCCGGCAAGCCCTTGCTCTTGCGCGGTCGGCACGTCGGGCAGGACGGGCGACCGGTGGCGCGCCAGAACGGCGATCGGCCGCACGGACCCGGCCTTGATCTGCGGGAGCGCGGTGGAAACGGCGTCGCAGAGATAGTTGATGCGTCCCGCGATCAAATCCTGCATGGCAGGCGCCGAACCGCGATAGGGCACGTGCTGCACATTGACCCCAATTGCGGTATTGAGCAGCACGCAGCCGAGGTGGGTTGCTGACCCGCTGCCGCCCGAACCGAACGACAGTTTCGCCGCATTGGCTTTGACGTAAGCGGCGAAATTCTTGAGCGAGTCGGCCGGGAAATCCTTCTGCACGACCAGGACCAAGGGTTGCTCGGCAATGAGCACGACTGGCGCGAAATCGCTATTGGCGTTGTAGAGTGGCTTTTTATAGAGGGTCTGGTTGTAGGCTTGAGTTCCCACCGTGCCGAGCAGAACTTGATAGCCGTCGGGCGTCGCCTGAGCCACGCGTTGAGCGCCTGTCATTCCTCCCGCACCACCGACATTTTCCACGATCATCTGCTGGCCGAGAATGTCGCTCAGCCGCTCCGCTACGATGCGGCCGACGACGTCGGTCGGACCGCCGGCCGCGAAGGGGACGACCATGGTGACGGGCCGGGTCGGCCATTGGTCGGCTTGTGCAAATTTCAGATGCGCAAGCGCAATCCAAGCGGCGGCAAGCACTGCCGCCAGCGCCACGATGGCCAATTTTGTACGCATTTCATCCTCCTCAGTACTACGCTCGCGTCTACAAGGGGCCGGTTCGGCCGAAGTTATGTCGTCCGCAGCCACGCCGGTCCGAGGCGGCGCGCCACTCGCGCAAATCGCCGCGCCGGCGTGGCACAACTGTCCGCCGCTCCGCAGCCCTTTGCACAACCACGACGTTTCACGGCCACAACCGGACGGTTCCGGAATGCGGCCGAAGATTTCAACTCAGAAAGGAAAAACTCTGGTCACAATACGGCGATTTCTTTGCCGAACTAAAATACACCAGCGAATTGTGATAAACAAAAATCCGCTCCGGGCGAGGTCGGTCATAATTAATTCCCTATCTCGTGCACTCTGAGCGTGCTGGCCCGATCGGGCCGCAATATATCATGTTTGGGGCAGTAGATGCGTAGCCGTGTTGTTCTCGCCTGCCTGGCGGCTTTGGCGATGGGTTTGTTTACTGCCAATCTTGCCGCGCAAACCATACCGAAATCCATTCAAGAAGGCGGTTCCGACTCCGCTTTGCGCGAGAAAAAGAACGCCTGGACGGTCGGCATCGTCGGCGGCCTCCTCTCCGGAACTTACATGCGCTTCGTCGACGAAATGGCTTCGGTGCTGAACGACGGCGACAATCTGCGCATTCTTCCGATCGTTTCCTACGGCGCGGCGTCCAATCTCGACGATCTGCTCTATCTTCGCGGCGTCGACGCGGCAGTCACCCAATCCGACGTCTTCGAGTATTTTCGCAGCGAACGTAAGACGCCCAATCTCGAGCGCCGCATTCAGTACATCATCCGGTTGCCGATCTCGGAATTGCATATCCTGGCGCGCAATGACGTCCAGTCGCTCGAGGATCTTCGCGGCAAAAAGGTCAATTTCGGCCCAGCCGGCACCGGGGCGAGCCTGACCGGCACCATCGTGTTCCAGCGGCTCGGCATCAACGTGAACCAGGTGCTCATCGACCAGCCGACCGCCTTGCAGAAGCTGCAATCCGGCGAGGTCGATGCCATCGCGCGGGTCATCCCGAAGCCGATCGACTTCTTCGCGAAAATCCCGGCCAACTCCGGGTTGCACCTGGTGAACATCCCCTTCACCAAGAACTTCGAGGACCTTTACACTCTCGGCGAGTTTACCAAGCAGGACTATCCCAATCTGCTGCAGGGGCAGGACCATATCGATACTATCGCGGTCCCGGCCGTGCTGGCGGTGTTCAACTGGCCGAAGAATTCGGACCGCTACAACAGGGTCCAGCGTTTTATCCAATATTTGTTCAACCGCTGGGACACGTTCCAGCATCCGCCCTATCATCCAAAATGGCGGGACGTGAATTTGGCTGCCACGGTGCCGGGCTGGACGAGGTTTAGCGTGGCGGAAGATCTGTTGCAGAATATGCAGTCGGAGCAGCAGCAACAGCAACAACAGCAGCAACAGCGGGCTGCGTTCGAGACGTTCCTGAGCAATCAGCCGAGCGCGCCGAGCAACGATGCGGAACGGGAGGCTTTGTTTCGCAAGTTTCTGCAGTGGCAGACGCAGCACCATCAATGAGGGGATGCAAACACATTCAATCCTGATCGGCGCGAAAATACGAGAAGAAGGCGACCATGAATTCGCCGAGCAAGTACCCGGGAAATTCGGACTTCGACCAGGACTACGCGCCACCATGGGCACGTGACCAGATCCGACCGATATTTGGACATTCCGCTTCGCTACCGGCCGAAAAGCGGACGCGGAACGAACTGATAGGCAGGGACGCCGGCGCTTTTGGCGATGATCCCGCTTGGCTCCGGCGCGGCCTCGAGCCCGACGTGGTTCCCGAGCCGCCCGCCGGCATCAGCGACTTCTGGCCGATCGTGCTGCGGCTCGGGATCGTCTGCGGCATCGCCGCGGCCGTCGCGGCAGCGGTCGTACTGCTCTTAAGCGGCAAGCCGACCGGCCAAGAAAGCGCGCGGACCAAGACTCCGCCGCCTTCGATCGCTTCGACCGGCGGCGCGCTGTCTTCGGTGGAGACTCCCGGAACCGTACCGGCCGTGGTCGATGACAAATCGGCGAACGCGGCCAAATCGCTGCCGCAGGCGTCGCCGCCACAGCCGTCGGTCCCGCAGACAGCGGCGCCGACCGTAGCAGCGCCGACCGCGGCCGAGCCACCTCAGGTGATCGCGACCGCTCCGGCGAATCCGCCGCCGAATGGCGAGGCCACGCCGGCGCCGGCGGTGAAACCGCCGCCGGCCCCCCCGGCGAGCGACACCTCGCCGCCCGCGCAGGCCGCGCCCGCGCCTTCGCCGCCGGCTGTCGCCCCCGCGCCCGCCAATCGGCCTGCGGTGACGCTCGACGAGGACGAAATTGCCAGGCTGATCAAGCGCGGTAAGGATCTGCTCAATGTCGGCGATTTCGCCGCCGCGCGACTGCTGTTCGAGCGCGCCGCCGACGGCGGCAGCGCCGAGGCGGCGCTGGCGCTCGGCTCCACCTACGATCCCTTGGTTATCAAAAAGCTCGGCGCAGTCGCCGTAACGCCCGATATCGACAAGGCGCGGAAATGGTATCAGATCGCCGCCGATCGCGGTTCGTCGGCAGCATCGCTGCAGCTTGCGAATTTAGGGCACGCGCGCTGACCGGCGTCGCTTAGGGCTCGCGCATTGCCGGGCCTTGCTCCCCTCCATTGACACGCTGCGGCGCCTCCCTACAGTCACGGGGTTTTCTAGGGCGTGATCCGGAAAAGTGGAAACCGGCTTTCCGAAAAGATCATGCCCCATCAAACATAGAGCCTTTGGGGAGATAATGTCCGGATTTCGCGCCGCTTACCGATCCATCGTCATTGCTTGTTGCTGCATCTTGGGCATCGCCGCCGGCACGGGCGCGAGCGCCGAAGATCAATATCCCAGCCGTCCGATCACGACGATCGTGCCGTTCGCGGCGGGAGGGCCGACCGATATTCTCGGCCGCCTCGTCGCACAATCGATCGGCCCCATGCTCGGCCAACAGGTGGTGGTCGAGGACGTCACCGGCGCCGGCGGCACCATCGGCGCCGCGCGGGTCGCGCGCGCGGATCCCGACGGCTACACCATGGTGATGGGCAATCTCGGCACCCATGCCGCGAGTCTCGGTATTTACCAAAAGCTCGCCTACGACCCGCGGACCGATTTCGAGCCGGTGATCCTGGTGGCGAGCACGCCGATGGTCCTCGTCACCAGGAAAACGCTGCCGGTCCATAATCTCGATGAGGCCATCGCCTACGCCAAAGCGAACAAGGGCAAGACGACGATGGGCAGCGCCGGCATCGGCTCGATCTCGCATTTGACGCTGCTTCTTTTCAACCATTTGACCGGAGCCGGGGTCACCCACGTTCCGTATCGCGGCCTGTCCGAGGCGTCGAACGATCTGCTCGGCGGGCAGATCGACATGCTGTTCGATCAGGTGGTAACGGCGACCCCGCACATTCTCAACGACAGCGAAAACGCCATCGTGGTCACGATTCCGCAGCGCGCCCCGTCCATTCCGGAGGTGCCGTCGTCGAAAGAGGCCGGATTGCCGCAACTTCAAACAGTGGCCTGGACCGCCTTGTTCATGCCCAAGCGAACGCCGGCTGCGGTCATCGCACGGGTCAATGGCGCCGTTGCAAAGGCCATGGACGATCCTGCGATCCAAAAACGGCTCGGCGAGATCGGCGCCGATATTCCACCGCCCGACCAGCGCTCGCCGGAGGCTTTGCGGCAATTGGTCAATAGCGAGATCGACAAATGGGTTCCGCTGATCAAGGAAGCCGGCATCGCCGCGGACTGATTGCGTCGAGCAGCCAGCCCATTTAGCCATGATCCCGAAAAGTGGGTGCCGGTTTTCGGATAAGATCGTGCGCAATCGGAATATTAGGGACGTGCAGTGATTCAACCTAATCGCATCGCGCTGTAGGCCGCCGCATCGTGAAACTCACCGGCGAAGAAGCGGCGATGCGCGGCGGCGAATTCGGCCAGCTGCGGCAATGGGCGATCGAACATCAGATCAAGGTCGGCGCCTATCTCGGCGCGCAGGATTTCGTGCCCGTCGCGCAAGCGCATATCATGGCCGACACGGAATCTCTTGGTCGCGCCGGCGTCGAATGGCTGGAAGGCTGGGCGAGCCTGCCGCAGCGGCAGCGCCAGGTCCGCGTTCCAACCATCACCGATCCGCGCGGCACCGATTTCGCGCAAGCCGCGCGGCTCAAGCAGCAGCCGTGGATGCTCGATCTCGAACGGCGTGCGATCGCGGCATTCGAGGCGCTCGGCGTGCTGATGACCGATACCTGCATCAATTATCAGACCATCATGCCGCCGGTGCGCGGCGAGCACGTGGCCTATGGCGATACCGGCGTGGTGATCTATTCGAACAGCGTGTGCGGCGCGCGTTCGAATTTCGAAGGCGGTCCTTCGGCCCTGAGCGCCGGCCTCACCGGGCGAACGCCGCGTTACGGCTATCATCTCGATGCGCATCGCCAAGCGACTTTTTTGGTCGAACTGTCTTGGACGCCCCGCACGCTCAACGATTGGGGCGCGCTCGGTGGCGTCGTCGGTCGGTTGGCCGGCGACTATTCGCAGGTGCCGGCGCTCCACGGCATCGAGCGGGTGCCCGGTCCGGACGAAATGAAGCATTTCGGCGCCGCGCTTGCGAGCTTCGGCTCGGTGGCGCTGTTCCACATGGCCGGCATCACGCCCGAGGCGATGCGCCTCGACGATATCGTGGCCGCCGGGCGAAGCGTAAGAACGCACGAAGTCGGCGAGACCGACATCCGCGCGCTGCAAGCGCACTATGCCAAAGACATTGGCCAGGTCGATCTGATCGTGTTCTCGGCGCCGCAATTGAGCCTGATGGAAATGCAAATACTCGCCAGCTTGCTCGACGGCCGCAGCGCCAAAATTCCGTTGTTGGCGGTTACCAGCCCGCAGGTGAAACCGGATTGCGATCGCATGGGCCTGACCGCGCGGATTGAGAATGCCGGAGGCACCGTGCTTTCGGGCATGTGCTTTTATCAAAGCTATGCCCGCGAAATGGCCGAGGCCAACGGCTGGCGCCGCCTCGCCAGCAACTCGGCGAAGCTCGTCAATATTCTGGGCGGCTACGGCTATCGGCCGGTGCTTCTGTCGATGGAAGAATGCGTTGCGGCGGCGTGCGCCGGCGGTCGGCTCTCCGCGAGAAACCAAGTATGACGGGAATCTTCTATGCCGCCGCCGGAATGGGCCGCAAGGTGCGGGCGCGCGCGCTCGTCGCCAGCGACGGCTTCTCCGCGCGTTACGACCTCGACCGCATCCGCGGCGTCTTCTCGCGGCCGGAACACAAGCTTGCGGGCGAAAACTATAAGGGGCGCGTGCTGGTGCTGGATGCCGCCAAGGGCGGCGTTGCCACCGCCTGGATGCTGCACGACATGAAGGCGCGCGGGGTGATGCCGGCGGCTTTGGTGCTAAACCGGGTCAATCCGATCATGGTCCAGGGCGCCGCGCTCGCCGACTTCACGATGATTTCGGGATTCGATTGCGACATCACCAAAGCCATTCCGAACGGCGCCGAGGTGGAGGTCGATCCGGCCGCGGAGCGCCCGTTCATTCGGCTGGTATGAACATTCTGTCATTCCCGCGAACGCGGGAATCCGTAATCCCGTGCTTCGCAAAAATTTCTCGGCGCGCGGCCATGGGGTCCCCGCTTTCGCGGGGACGACGCAAGCGTAGTCTCAAATAACTTCCTTCGTCTTGTCGTCGGTCTCACCGTAACGGTGGAGCGTCGCGGGTCTTGTTCCGGCATAGTGGCGTTCCAGTCCGGGAGCGATCTTGGCGTTCTCGCGCTCGAACAGGCTGTTGCCGGCAAGGTCGCTCTCGACCAGGAACGGACCGAACTTCTCCACTTCGAGCACCCAGACGGCCTGCGCCAGACCGAGCTCCTTTAACCAATAGACATTGACGACGCGCTTGATGCCGCGGCCGAGCAGCGCGCCGGTGCCGTATCCGACCGTGGTCAGATAGACCGCATTGTTCGGCACGAAAAGCTTGCGGTAGACCTCCGACGTCATGCCGCCTTTGCCGATGATGATGTTGCAGCCGGAGAGCCGGAACCAGCCGTCGAGCCATTGCGCAAAACGAAACGACGCGGTCGCGGTCACCGCGCCGACGGTGTAGCTGCCGTCGGGATTGATGCTTGCCGCCGGCGAGCAATGGAAATTGGTGATGCCCAGCGCTTCCTTTCCCGCCGGCATGCCGAAGCCGTCGCCGATGGCGCGCTTGTAGACGCCTTCGCGCGCTGTAAAGAGCCGTCCCGTGAGATAGGCGACCGAGCCGATCTCCAATCGGCGAAGGTCCCCGGTGCGGGCCGGCAGATCGAGGTGAACGGTCTTAAGTTTGCTCATGCGTTATTCCGCCGCCGCCGCGGTCTGTTGTCCCCACTCGACCGTTTCGCGGCGCATGTAATCGGTGAACCACATCGGGTCGGTGCGGAACGCGGCCTTGCCGTCCGCCGCAATGCGCGCGCAGGCGCGGCGCGACGACAGGCAGAACATGTGCACCGACATCGGCATGCCGCCGGTGTGGCAATAGCCGACCTCGATGTGGCAATCGATGACCATCGAGGAGCCGACGAAGCCCATCGCGCCCATGCCGATGCTGTTGCCGAGCTCCTTGAATTCCTCCTCGAGCGCGGCGATGCCCGGATCGGGATTGCGCGAACCGACGATCCGCAGGCAGGACGCCTGCTTGCCGAGCACCATGCAGCTGTCCTTCGAGCCGCCGAGCCCGATGCCGACGATGGCGGGCTGGCAGGCGAGGCCGCGCTTGCCGAAGCCGACCAGCGTGTCGAGATAAAACCGCTTGACGCCTTCGATGCCGTCATTGGGAAACAGCATGCGATAGTCGGTGCCGAACAATCCGCCCTTATGCACGGTGGTGAGCTCGATCCAGTCGGCGTCCGGATGAAAGGCGTATTCGATCTCGGGTGCGTTGATGCCGACATTATTATTGTGATCGGTACGCCAGAGCGGATGCACGCGATTGGGCCGAAGCGGCACGGTTGCGGTGGCTCGCGCAGTGGCGCGGCGCAGCGCCGCTTCCAGCGCGACCGCGCCGCCTTCGATACGCGCCTCGTTGCCGATTTTCACGTACCAGCGCGGCAGGCCGGTATCGCCGCACATGGCGCGGCGGTCTTGCTTGGCCGCTTCGTAGTTCTCCAGCATGGCCTTGATCACGAAGGCCGACAGATCGCCCTTCTCGCTATCGGCGCAGCGGCGCAGACCTTCCAGATAATCCTCGGGGATTTCGATGGCGGCTTTCGCCATCAGATCCTCGGCGGTGCGTTGAATCGAAGAGATCGGAATCATCATTGCCTCATTCGGCCGCAATCGGATCGCGAAGGAGCGTTTCGCCGGGTTTCACATGGGTGAACAGCACGGGCGCGTCCGCGATCTCGATCCGCTCCGTTTTCCGGCGCGCCACGGTAAATGTCGAGGTCGCGAGATCGCCCGGTTCCGCAAAATCGGAACGATAATGCGCGCCGCGCGAGTTCTCGCGCCGGAGCGCAGCAAGCGCAATGATCCGGCTGATCTCGCACAGCGAGCGCAGGTTGAGCCAATCGTGCCAGGTCAAATTGAAGCGCCGATCGCGGTCGGCAATCCCGGTCTCGAGCAGTTCCGCTTCGATTGCGTCAAACGCCGCGACGCCGCGTTCCATGCCGGCGCGATGGCGCACCACGCCGACATCGTCCCACATCGTGTCGAGGAGTTTCTCGCGCAGCGCATTCAAATTGCCGGGCCTGCGCGAGAACGGATGCTGGGCGCGCTCCAATTCGGCGTCGAGCACCTGCGGATCGGGTGAACGATGGCCGGGATTTTTGCCGATCCAGTGCGCCATGACGTCGCCGGCAATGCCGCCGAAGACGGTCGAATTGGCGACGCCATTGCCGCCGAGCCGGTTAGCGCCGTGCATGCCGCTCGCGTCCTCTCCGGCGACAAAAAGGCCAAAACATTCGGTCGCCGTGTCCACGTCGCAGACCACCCCACCCATAAAATAGTGCGCGGTGGGCACGACTTCGACCAGGCCGCCGGCAAGATCGAAGCCGCAGTCGCGGCAGCGGTCCACCATGCCCTTGAATTCCTTGGCGACATTGGCCGGGCCGAGATGAGCCATTTTGATATAGACCCCGCCATGCGGCGTCGTCCGCCCCGCCCGCATCTCCGCGTAAATGGCGCGGCTGACGACATCGCGGGTGGCGCGCTCCAGTTTCGGGTCGTAGTCGCCCATGAAACGGTGCATGGCGCCGTTGAGAAGATGGCCGCCGGCCCCGCGCAGGCCCTCTTCCAGCACCGTGCCGGTCATGCGCGTATCGGGGCCCGCCAATAATCCGGTCGGATGGAACTGCACCATTTCCATGTCGCGCAGCGGAAGGCCGAGCCGCAGCGCCATCGCCAGGCCGTCCATGCTCTTGTCGCCGGATGGCGTGTGGTAGCGATACATGGTCGGGCCGCCGCCGGTGGCGAGCAGCACGGCCTGGGCGCTGACGAAGCGGAAGGCGCCGCTGTGCATGTCGATCATCAGCACGCCGGCGAGCGCGCCGTCCTTTGCCGGGATGAGCGCGACGGCGCGATGTTCCTCCAGGCGCCGGATCGGCCGCGCCCAGACTTGCTCCATCAGCCGGTTGATGATCTCGATGCCGGTGAGATCGCCCTTGTGCACCGTTCGATCGAAGCTTTGCCCGGCGAACGCCTTGCCGTGCAGCGTGCCGTCCGGATTGCGATCGAAAAAGCAGCCGATCTCGTTTTCCAGTTCGCGCACCCGCTCGATCGCGGTCGAAACCAGCGTCCAGGCGAGCTCTTGATGCGGCAGCCATTTGCCGCCCTCAATCGTGTCCATGAAATGCCGCTCGATCGAGTCGCCGGGATTGAGCGCCACGTTGTAGCCGCCTTGCACCATCCGCGTGCAACCGCACTTGCCGAGCAAACCCTTGCTCGCAACCGTGATATCGAGATCGGGATTGGCCTTGTGCGCGTGCAGC
Organism: Xanthobacteraceae bacterium; assembly: GCA_035623195.1. Classification (GTDB taxonomy): domain Bacteria; phylum Pseudomonadota; class Alphaproteobacteria; order Rhizobiales; family Xanthobacteraceae; genus BOG-931. The sequence continues at coordinate 14,358 of DASPTX010000093.1, forward strand.
GCGGCGAACAGCCCGGCGCCGCCGGAGCCCAGGATCAGAATGTCGGTCTCGAGGCGTTCGATCGTCATGCCGGCCTTTAGAACACGCGCACGAGGAATACGAAAGCGACAATGGCGGACACGGCCGCCGCCAGTGCGGCAAGCTGCTTCTGGCCCTCGCGCCAATCGAGATTCTCGATCACCAGAATACGCAAGCCACCGAGGAGATGAACGGTAAACAAGAACACGAGCGCGACTTCGGCGAATTTCACCAGCGGCCGATCGGTCCAGCGCAGAAAATCTTCAAGCCGCGCTTCGCCCTCGATGGCGAGGCCGAGCGCCAAGAAATGCAGCGGCAGGAAAGCCGCAAGCGCAAGCCCCGAAAGGCGATGCACTATCGCGGCGAGCCACAGCGCGCTGCCGCGATGTTTCAAATGCCGCGCGATCACGGCAGCACCACGGCGGCGACCGCGCGAGCGCCGAGCGCGGCCAGCAACAGCCCGAATGCGATCGCGCAAAACCCGGCGCGCCGCTCGGTCAGCGGCGTCCATTCGTGCAGGACATTACGCACGCCGATCGCGGCGTGGATGGAAACCGCAGCGACGAATATTCCGTAGAACGCCGCCCAGGCGATGCTGCCGCGCGTGCGCGAAAGCACGTCGGCCGCCGACAGGCCTTGACGCGTGGCATAGAAGATCAAGGCAATGTGGACGAGAACGAGCGGCGCCATGATCGCCGCGGTGGCGCGCTGCCAGATATAGAGCCGTACGTTCATGCCGTGATCTCGCCGTTCAGATACGCCGCGACGGTGCGCCGCTTGAGGCCGGCGATGGCGGCGGTCGGATTGAGCGACTGCGGGCAGAGCTGCTGGCAGGACTGATGCGAATGACAGGCGTGGCAGCCGCCGGAGCCCGCTATCGCCTGCAAGCGCGCGGTATTGCCGCCGTCGCGCTCGTCGTTGACCAGGGTCCAAGCGCGCGTGAGCGCGGCCGGACCGAAATAATCATCGTTCCAGCGCACCGTATCGCAGGCCGAATAACATATGCCGCAATTGATGCATTCGATCGCGGCATCGGCGGCGATGCGCGCGGGCGTATCGGGCCGAATTTGCGCAATCGCGTCGTGTCGCGTTTTGGTCGGCGCGAAAACCCCTTTGGCCTCTTGCCACTTCTCGAAAAACACCCGCATGTCGGTGGCGAGGTCCTTGATCACCGGCAAGTTCTCGAGCGGGCCGATTTCGAGCCGGCCGCCATGCGCCACCTTTGCCACGTGGGTGCGGCAGGTCCAGCGCGGCTTACCGTTGACCGTCATGGCGCACGATCCGCAAACCCCCACACGACAAGCGAAACGGTATGACAGCGTCGGATCGACATGGCGCTGCACGAAAGTGACGACATCGAGCACCGTCTGGTTTTCGCGCTGCGGAACGCTATAGGTCTCGTAACGGCCGTCTTCACCGCCGCGCCAGAGCGATACCGAAAGTTCCGAATGCATGCAGCCGGTTCTCCTTGGGGAGCGGGGCGCGCGTTTTTGCGCTTATTTCGCGCAATTTAGCAAGCGAGGCCTGGCGGACAAAGCCTGCACGGACAGGGCCGGCGAGGATGCCGCAATGCACGGCAAACCGCCGGTTCGTCGTGGAGGCGTTGCGCGGTTACGCGCTATAATCCCCGGCAAAACGACGGGAGAAACGGTAATGACCGGGCTTGAGCTCAGTTATGTCCATGGCGCGAGCGATCAGCCGCTGATCGGCGAGACCATCGGACAATTTTTCGACAATGCTTACGCAAAATGGGCGTCGCGTCCGGCGCTGGTCGTTCGCCATCAGAAGGTCCGGCTCAGTTATGCGGAGCTGAAGCAAGCCGTCGATCGGCTTGCGGCCGGGCTTTTGACGCTCGATCTCAATCCCGGCGATCGCATCGGCATCTGGTCGCCCAATAACAGCGAATGGGTGCTGACCCAGTTCGCGACCGCCAAAGCCGGGCTCATCCTCGTCAATATCAATCCGTCCTATCGCACCGCCGAGCTCGAATACGCGCTCAATAAAGTCGGCTGCAAGGCGCTTATTCTCGCCGAACGGTTCAAGACGTCCGATTATGTCGGCATGCTGCGCGAACTCGCGCCGGAACTCGGCCACGCGCAACAGGGCAAGCTTGAATCGCCGCGCCTGCCGGCGCTCCGCTCAGTCGTTCTCATCGGCGACGCCTGGCATCCGGGAACCTTCCGCTTCTCCGAAATCATGGCGCGCGGCGGCGCGAAGGAAGCGCAGCGGATCGCGGAACTCGGGCCGCAATTGCAATTCGACCAGCCGATCAACATCCAGTTCACTTCCGGCACGACCGGATTTCCGAAAGGCGCGACGCTGTCGCATCACAACATCCTCAACAACGGATTTTTCATCGGCGAAGCCATGCGGCTTACGCCCGAAGACCGACTGTGCATTCCGGTGCCGCTCTACCATTGTTTCGGCATGGTGCTCGGAAATCTCGCGGCGCTGACACACGGCGCCTGCATGGTTTTCCCCGGCGAAGGCTTCGATCCCCTCGCGACGCTGCAAACCGTGGCCGAGGAACGCTGCACCGCGCTGCACGGCGTGCCGACGATGTTCATCGCGCAACTCGACCATCCAGAATTCGGCCGGTTCGACCTGTCGTCGCTGCGCACTGGAATCATGGCCGGCTCGCCGTGCCCGATCGAGGTAATGAAGCGCGCGGTTGCCAAAATGAATTTGCGCGAAATCACCATCGCCTACGGCATGACCGAGACGAGCCCGGTGAGCTTCCAGAGTTCGACTGCGGATCCGCTCGAGCGCCGCGTCTCGACCGTCGGACGCATTCAGCCGCATATCGAGGTCAAGATCGTCGATTTGAACGGCCGCATCGTGCCGACCGGCACGCCCGGCGAACTTCTCACCCGCGGCTATTCGGTGATGCTGGGCTACTGGGGCGACGACGAGCGCACCCGCGAGGCGATCGATGCCGCGCGCTGGATGCATACTGGCGATCTCGCCACCATCGACGCCGAAGGCTATTGCAACATCGTCGGCCGCATCAAGGACATGGTCATTCGCGGCGGCGAGAACGTCTATCCGCGCGAGATCGAGGAATTCCTTTATCGCCATCCGAAAATCCAGGACGTGCAGGTCATCGGCGTGCCCGATGACCGTTTCGGCGAGGAGATTTGCGCCTGGGTCAAGCTGCGCCCGGGCGCCACCGCAAGCGAGGAGGAAATCCGCGCCTTCTGCCGCGACCAGATCGCGCACTATAAGGTGCCGCGCTACGTAAAATTCGTCGACGAATTCCCGATGACCGTCACCGGCAAGATCCAAAAATTCATCATGCGCGAGCGCACCATCGCCGAACTCGGCCTGAAGGTGCAAAAGACGGCGTGAAGGCCTTGGTCATTGCGAGCCGAGCGAAGCAATCCAGTCAGGATGATAACTGGGTTGCTTCGCCGCTTTGCTCCTCGCAATGACGTGGTGTTCAGACCTTGATCTTCTCGTCCTCGAGGACGCGCGAAACGGCGGGACGCTTGAGCAGCCGATCCTTGTGCGCGGAGTAATTTTTTAGCTCCGCCATCGGCAGTTCGCGGCGCACGCCCCAGGTGTAAAAAACGAACGCATAGGGATCGAGCACCGAATAACGGTCGGAGAGCCATTCGCGGCCCGCCAGCAGGCCGTCGATCTGTTTCAGGTAGCCGTGGAAGGTCTTCAGTCCCATCTCCTTGATGCCGGGAAACGCCGATGCATCCGTAGTATAGCGTTCCGGCCGGCCGACATGGGCGTGCGCGGGGTGCACGCTGCTGGCGAAAAAACCGATCAAGGACAGCGCTTTCGCTTCGGCCAAAACATCCGTCGGCCATAGCCCGAACCGCTTGCCGAGATAAGGTAGAATGGCGGTGTTCTCGGTCAGCGGCGCGCCATCGTCGAGGCGGAGCGCCGGAACGCGCCCCAGCGGATTGATCTTCAGATAGGCTTCGGTGCGCTGCTCGCCGCCGGCGAGATCGACCTTCTTGGCCTCGTATTTCTCGCCGGTTTCCTCCAGCACGATATGTGCGGCCATCGAACAGGCACCCGGAGCGTAGTAAAGCGTCAACATAAGTAATCTCCCTTGGCAAAGTGCGCCGGACCGGTTCGGTCGCGAAACGCGATATGGATCGACGAAGACGATATCACCGATGACGATATCACCGGGGACGACAGAGCGCGCCGAAAGATCGCGCGTGGCTCCATCGCGATAGCGCGGGAACGAGCGCGGATGCTATTTGATCTTCTCCAACAATGGCAGCCAGGTCTTTTGCTCTTTGTCGACGAAAGCGAGCGTCTGTTCCGGCGTCATTCCCCGCGAATAGCTGCCGACATTGGCGAGCCGCTTCTTGAAGTCCGGATCGTTCATGGCTTTGGCGAGATCGGCACTCGCCTTGCTGATGATCGGCGCCGGCGTGCCGAGCGGAGCGACCAGCACTTGCCACCCGGTTGCGGAAAAGCCCGGCAGCGTTTCCGCGACCGTCGGCAGGTCCGGAAACAGCGGCAAACGCTCCGCGGATGCGACCGCAATCAATTTCACTTGCCCGGCCTTCACGGCGCCAACGATTCCAGAATAACCCTCGATGATCATCGACACGCGTCCGCCAGCGACATCCGCGAGCGCCGCCGCCGGTCCGGCATTATAGGGAACGGGAAGGAGTTGAATGTCGGCCCGCTCTTGCAGCAGGAGGCCGGTCAGATGCGTCAGCCGGCCGACGCCGGTCACCGCGATGGAAATCGTGCCCGGCTGTTTTTTGGCGAGCGCGATCAGTTCCGGCAGCGTGCTAACGCCGAGCGATGGGCTGACCGCGACGAACATCGGATTTTCCGCCGTGAATCCGATCGGTAAAAAGTCGCGCGGCAGCCGCAGCGGCAGGTTGGGCGCGGTTTGCAGCGCCGCGAAGGTCGAGAGCGCCGGCAGGAACAGCGTATAGCCGTCGGGCGCAGCCTCCGCCGCGGCCCGCGCGGCAATGCTGCCATTGGCGCCGGCGTGATTGACGATGATGACCTGCTGCCCCCAAACCTTGGTCAAACCATCCGCGACGAAGCGCGCGTCGACGTCGGGGGTCGAACCGGGCGGGGCGTCCGAGATCACCGTGACGATCTTGTCCGGGTAGTTCTGGGCTTGCGCCCGCGCCGCGGCCGCCGCCGTCAGCAGGCACAGCGCGACGATGCCCATCCAATACCGACCACCAGTCATTTCATCCTCCCGGCAATGGCGGCAATGATATTGGGCGCACGCAATCGTTTCCACTGGCATTGCAGGCCTGCGCCAAACCGACACGGGCGGTTTCTCCGAAACATGATTTAATTTTCGATCCGGTCGAGATTTGCGGTCATCCGATGCAGGACGCGGCGGAAACAGGCAAGATCGCGCGCGCCGATGCCGCGTTCCGCCTCCTCGGTAATGCCGCGGGCCACGGTCAGCAGCGCGTCGCGAAGCCTCTTCGCCCTCTTTGTGAGGAAGACGCGCACCTTGCGGCGATCGTCATTGCCGCGGCGCCGGCGAATGAGGCGCGCTCTTTCCATGCTGCGCAGCGCGACGGCCGTGGTCGGCTCCATCATCCCGACCCGCGCCGACAATTCTCGCTGCGACAGCCCGTCGGCGTTCCACAGCACACGCAGAAAATACCATTGGCCTCGGGTGACGCCGTAAGCCGCGATCCGGCGCTCCAGCAGCCGCTGAAAGGCGCGGTGCGCGTCGCGCACCAGATAGCCGGACGACAAGCGCGGCGGAAAATCGCTCCTGCGCCGCGGTGAAGATTTTAGTCTTGCGGTTTTCAGTCTTGCGGAAGGTCGCGGCGGCATCGGCGTTGACAGGTCAAGGATGGCGTGCCGATAATACTTAGCATTCTATGCAATGGGAACACGAACGATGCAACAGCCTGTGCGCAGCAAAGAACAGGGCGGCGGGGATCGTCCGGCCGCCGCGATGCCGAACCAAGCCTTCGATCTGCGCAGCACGCTTGAATGGCTCCGCGCGTCGGGCGAGCTGATCGAGACCGACAAGGAGGTCGATCCCGATCTTCAGGTCACGGGCCTGCAAAAGCACATGGACGGCGGGTGCCCGGTCTTGTTGAACAACGTCAAGGGCAAGCCGAACCATCGCGTCATCACCAATCTGTTCGGCGACATGGCGGTCATCAACCGCATGTTCGGCTGGAAGGACGACGCCGATCGGGTTCGCAAACTCGCGCATGCGCTGTCGCATCCGATCAAGCCGGTCGAGATCGCCCAGCGCGAGGCGCCGTGCCAGGAGCACGTGATCGAGAATCCGCGTGACGTGAACGAATGGCTGGTGCCGATCCGTCACACCACCTACGAGCCGGAGCTCACGGTCGGCTCGGGCATACGCTGCGTCACCGGTCCGCAATTCGATGGCGGTTCCGACCTCGGCTATAACCGCATGAATTTCCGCTGGGGCAATGTCGGCACATTCCAGATTTCGCCCGGCTCGCATATGTGGCAGGTGGTCAACAAATACTACAAGGAAAATCAACCGGTCCCGATCACGGTGTGCTTCGGCGTGCCGCCGGCCTGCACGCTATTGGCCGGCGCCGGCTTCGACTATGCGGTGCTGCCGATGGGCTGCGACGAAATTGGCATCGCGTCCGCGGTGCAGGGCGCGCCGGTGCGTCTTGTCAAGGCGCGCACCGTCGACGCCATGGCGCTCGCCGATTGCGAGCTCGTGCTCGAAGGCTACGTCAATCCGCGCGACCGCCGCTTCGAAACCAAAGAGGCAGAGGATGCCGGCGTGCAGGGCCGCTACCATTTCCACCCGGAATGGGCGGGCTATATGGGCAAGTCCTACAAGGCGCCGACCTTCCACGTCACCGCCGTCACCATGCGCAAGCCGCAGTCGAAGCCGATCATCTTCGCGCTCGGCGTCCATATGCTCGACGATCACAATATCGACACCACGGTGCGCGAGGCGGCGATCTACGAGCTTTGCAACCGTTTGCAGCCTGGCATCGTGCAGAACGTCGTCATCCCCTACTGCATGACCGATTGGGGCGGCTGCATCATTCAGGTGAAAAAGCGCCACCAGATCGACGAAGGCTGGCAGCGCAATTTCCTTGCCGCCGCCTTATCGTGCTCGCAAGGCATGCGGCTTGCGATCGCGGTGAGCGAGGACGTCGACCCGTATTCGATGGACGATGTCATGTGGTGCCTGACGACGCGGGTTAATCCGCGCACCGACATTCTCAATCCTATTCCCGGCGGCCGCGGCCAGACCTTCATGCCCGCGGAACGCATGACCGCGGGCGAACGGCAATGGACCGCCTCGAACACGCAATTCGAGGGCGGCATGGGCATCGATGCCACTGTTCCTTTTGGTTATGAGAACGATTTTCTCCGCCCGGTCTATCCGGTCGACAAAGTGCGGCCGGAGGATTTCTTCTCCAAGGAGGACATCGCCAACGCCAAGAAGCGCATGCACGGCTGGGTGCATTCTTTGGCGAGAACCGGGCGGTGATGTCTTTGCCTACTCCGCTTGCGGGAGAGGGCAGCGCGTTGCGAGCGCTCGCGACCAACGAGCGGGTGAAGGGGTTATTTGGCGTGCCGCGCGCAAACCCCTCACTCGCCCTCGCTCGGCTTCGCTTCCGCTCGGGCACCCTCTCCCACAAGGGGAGAGGGAACGCCTGCACCGACTTCGCGATTCCACGTCTCCACCAGCGCTTTGCGATCGAGCTTGCCGCGCTCGGTCTTCGGCAGTGAAGCGCTCAGCACGATTTGCTTCGGCGCCTTGAAAGCCGGCAACTGCGCGGCGCAATGCCGTAGCAGCGCGCTTGCGTCGATTTTTGCCCCCGGCCGGATCACGACGTAGCTCACCACTTCTTCGCCATAGACCGCGTCGGGTATGCCGATCGTGGCGGCCTCGACCACTTCGGCGCATTGCATCAGGCAACAGTCTATTTCCAGCGGCGAAATCTTGGCGCCGCCACGAATGATCAATTCCTTCTCCCGTCCGGAAAGAATCAAAAAGCCATCGGCGTCGAGGCTGCCGATATCGCCGGTGCGGAAGCGCCGGCGGCTGTGCACTTTCACCTCGCCGTCTTCTCCGAGATAGCGAAACGGATGCTCGGGCCAGCCGCCGAGCTCGACATAGCCGATCTCGCCGGCGGGCAGGCGCCGGCCTCCGCCATCGACGATGGCGAGGTCGTGATAGGTGAACGGCCGGCCGACCGTGCCGAGCCGGCGGGCCTCGCCGGGACTGGCGGCGATCCAGCTTGCTTCGCTGGCGCCGTAGCCTTGTGCGACAGGAATGCCGAATTTCCGCTCGAACCGCTTCCATTCGTCGAGCAATAAAGGCGCCGAGCTCGATGTGATAAAACGCAGATCCGGCAGATTGTCGCGGTGCGCGGCGCTTTCAGTGTTGAGCAGGATGTTGAGCGTGGTCGGGTTCCCGGTGGCGATCGTCGCGCCGCGGTCGCGCAAATGGCCGAAGAACCGGCTCGCCGAGAATCTTTCCGCCAGCACCAGAGTAGCGCCGCGATTGACCGGAACAAGCGCGCCCAAGAGCTGCGCCGAGGCCCAGCTGAAGGGACGAAAATCATAGAGTCGATCGCCGGCCGTGATGCCGAACCCTTCGGCGAGCGGATCGATATTGGAAAGATATTCGCGAAAGTTCAAAATCACGCCCTTGGGCTTGGCGCTCGTGCCCGAAGTAAAGAGAATGACGGCGTCGTCGCCGGGGCGGGCGGGATTTGCCGCTTCGCGCGGCGGAGCGCGCGCAAGCTCGCCGAACAACGTGTCGGCGCCCGGCGCGCCGTAGCGTCCAATACGCATCTGCGGCGTATTCGCGCCGGGCAAGAAATCGTCGAGCCGCAGTCCCTCCCGATAGAGGATGAGCTTCGGTTTGAGGCGGGCGAAAATATCGTCGAGCTGGTTGCGGTTCATCTCGACATGGACCGTGCAGACCGTGACGCCGGCCGCCATGATTCCGAGATAGCAAACGAGCTGCTCGATCGAATTGTCGGCGAGAAGCGCGACACGATCGTTGGGGCCAAGCCCGCGGCCGTCCAAGAATGCCGCGAACCGGCCGGTCATCTCGCGCAACTGCGCGTAACTGACAGTTTCGCCGTCATCGGCGCGAACGAGCCAAGCCTTGTCCGGCGTGCGCGCGGCCGCCCCGGCGATCCAGCCTTGTAAAAGATTTGAGCCCGGAGCTTCGCGCATGATGACTAACAGGAATTCCTTAGCATTTTAAGCATTCAAACGGCATAGGAAAATCGGCATGATGGGCGACTGTCACACGCCGGCTGATCCGTCGTGCTAAAATTTTTCCTCCGCCTACGCCCTTTGCTCTTTAAGGAACTTCAGATGAGACGACGATCCTTTTTGTCGTTAATCGGCGCCGCGGCGGCGTCTTGGCCGCGCGACGCCCCGCCCGGCTGCGGGCAAACGGCCGACCATCGGATTTCTCGTGCCGGGCACCCAGGCCGCCTATGCTCAGTGGATCGAGGGATTTGTCCAGCGCCTGCACAAACTGGGCTGGACCGACGGCGACAACGTCGCGATCGTTACGCAGAAATCGTGGCTGAATTCGCCGCGCTTAAAGTCGACGTCATCGTCACCTCAGGTTCCGAGGCCGTGGTCGCGGCGAAGCAAGCAAGCTTGGCCATTCCCATTGTTTTCGCGGCGACGGCCGATCCGGATGCCATCGGTCTCGTCGAAAGTCTTGCGCGTCCAGGCGGCAACATCACCGGCCTTTCGGCGGAGTCGACCGATACCGCCAGCAAGGTGGTCGAATTGCTGCGCGAAGTCGTGCCCGATCTGCAACGGCTGGCAATTCTGACGAATGCCGACAGTCCGGGAATGATGGCCGAGACCGCAAGTGTGCAAACGGCGGCGCGAACCGCCGGCCTCGAAACCGTGACATTGGCCATCCGGCGGGCCGAGGACATCGCGCCTGCTTTCGACGGACTCAAGAGCAGAGCCGATGCCGTCTATTGCGTGCCCGGCCCGCTGATGGGAACCAATCTCGTCCGCATCGTCACGCTGGCACTCGCGGCGAGGCTGCCGGGGATTTACGGTAGCCGGACCTATGTCGAGGCGGGCGGCTTGATGTCCTATGGACCCGACATTTTCAGCCTATTCCAGCGCGCCGCCGATTTTGTCGATAAGATTCTTCGTGGCACCAAGGCGGCCGATATCCCCGTCGAGCAACCGACAAAATTCTATCTTTTTATCAATCCAACCACGGCCAAGGCGCTCGGTCTGACGATACCCGCGCCGATTCTGTTGAGCGCCGACGATGTGATTGAATAGGCGTCACCAACCTCACCGTGAGGAGAGGCCGCCGTGAGCACCGATGGAAATTGGCAATGGCCTGATCTGCCGTACGCGGCTTGGAGCGACACTTGCGAGACGCTGCTGTTATGGCTGCAGATCGTCGGCAAGGTCCGCATCGCATGCACGCCGCTCATCAATCATTGGTGGAACGCGACGCTGTTCGTTACCTCGCGCGGCCTTGCGGCGCCGGCGATGCCCTATCGCGGGCGCACGTTCGACGTGCATTTCGACTTCGCGCAGCATCGTCTTGTCATCGAAACAAGCGACGGCCGCGCCGAAGCGCTGGCGCTCAAGCCGATGGCGGTGGCCGATTTCTACGCCGCGTTCATGCAGGCATTGCGCCGTCTCGGCATCGACGTGCCTATCTGGACCGTATCGAGCGAGATCGAGAATGCGATCCCGTTCGAACGGGACCGTACGCACGCGCAATACGACCCCGTTTACGTGCAAAGATTCTGGCAGGCTCTGGTGCAGGCCAATCGCGTATTGACTGAATTTCGCGCGCGCTTCATCGGCAAGGCAAGCCCGGTGCATTTTTTCTGGGGCGGTCTCGATCTTGCGGTCACGCGCTTTTCCGGCCGCACCGCGCCGCCACTGAAAGGCGAGACGCCAAACGTGGCCAAGTGGGTGATGGACGAAGCCTATTCGCACGAGGTGTCGAGCTGCGGTTTCTGGCCGGGTAACGGCGGCTATGGCCGCGCCGCGTTCTATGTCTATGCCTATCCGGAGCCGGCCAGTTACGGCGACACGCGGCTCAAGACCGCCGAAGCCTTTTACGACGGCAATCTCGGCGAATTCATCCTGCCCTACGACGCCGTGTGTCGGGCGCGCGATCCCGACGCCTTGCTGCTCGGCTTTTTGCAGGAAACCTACGCGGCGGCGGCGGATCTCGCCAAGTGGGACCGCGATGCGCTGGAGCGTAAGAACAAATAAGCGGGCTGAGGCGCGTACTCATAAATTGGACTGTTCGTCCCGGCTTTCAGAACCAAGTTCGCGCCGCACCAGCGCCGCGCCCTCGGCCATGGCTTTCATCTTGCCGAAGGCGACCGCGCGCGGCAGGTATTTCATGCCGCAATCCGGCGCCACCACCAGCCGATCGGCCGGCACTTGATCGAGCGCACCGCGGATGCGCGCGGCGACCACCTGCGGCGTTTCGACCGTCATGTCGGCGAGATCGATCACGCCGAGCACGATCGTCTTCGACGGCAATTGCCGCAGGATTTTGAGGTCGAGCCTCGGCTGCGCCGCTTCGATGGATATTTGCTGCGCCCTGGATTGCTCCAGCTCCGGCAGGAACGAATAGCCGGACGGTTTGTCGTGTACGACGGCCGCATAGCCGAAGCACAGATGCACGGCGACCGTGCCGGTCACGCCGTCGAGCGCGCGGTCGAGCGCCTTGACGCCATACCGGCGCGCTTTGTCCGGATGCTGCTGCATCCACGGCTCGTCGATCTGAACCACGTCGGCGCCGGCGGCGAACAGGTCCTTGATTTCGGCATTGACCGCCTCGGCGTAAGCCATCGCTACGGCTTCTTCGTCGCCGTAATAATCGTCCTGCGCCTGGCGACCCATCGTGAACGGGCCCGGCACCGTCGCCTTGATCTTGCGCTCGGTACTGGCGCGCAGAACTTTAAGATCGCGCAGCTCGACCGGTTGCCGGCGCTTGATCGGACCGACAATCCGCGGCACCGGGATGGACCGGCCGTTCCGGTTGATCACCGTGCCCGGTCTGTCGATATCGATGCCGTCGAGCGCGGTGGCGAACCGATTGGAATAGCTTTCGCGCCGCTGCTCGCCGTCGGTGATGATGTCGAGGCCGGCGCGCTCCTGATCGCGGATTGCAAGGATCGTCGCGTCGTCCTGCGCCGCTTCGAGCTTGTCGGGCGCGACAAGCCACAGATCGTCCGCGCGCACCCGCGGGACTTGCTTCGACAGCTTTTCGCGGTCGATCAGCCATTCCGGCTGCGGATAAGAGCCGACGAGGGACGTAGGCAGGAGCATTGCTAGCCGATACCGGCTTCCCCCTTCAGGGGGAAGCCGAACTTTGACGAATACGAAGCAAGCCTATCCCAAGGCCTTCTCGTAGGGATAGATGACGCTGCCGGTCTTCTCGTCGGCCGGCGTAAGCACCGTCTGATAGTCCATGCCGCGCCAGGTTTCGAGATTCGCGGCGTCGGTAATGCCGTGATACTGCACCTGCAGCATCTCGGATTTGGTCCACTCGCCGTCTTTGCCGAACCTGAGGTCCGACACCGTGATCGTGTTGAAGGCGTTGCTGCGCATGTAGTCGGCGAGCTTATCGTCGCTGATGCTCTTGGAGCCCTCGATGGCCTGTTGCAGCACCTGGAAATAGGCGTAGCCCCAGCCGCCGAGATAGTAGCCGAGAGGATCGACGCCTTGCGACGGCGCGCGTGACTGATATGTCTTGAAGAAGTTGGCGGCCGGCGCCATCAATTTCGGCGACGGCACCCAAGTTTCGTAGTTGATGATGCCGTTGAGCTTGGACTTGAGCTTGTCCTTGAACACGGTTGCCTGCAGGCCGACCATGCCGCCGCCCATCATTTTCGGCTTGAGGCCCAGTTCGTTGGCGGCTTGCAGCATGCCGACCGAGCTCAAGGGATACGAGCAGATCACCACCAAATCCGGGTTGGCCGCCTGAATGGCGCGGATGATCGGCGAGAAGTCGGTGGTGTTCGGCGGGTAGGTCTTGTCGTAGACCAGTTTGAAGCCGTACTTTTTCACGTTATTTCGCGCGCCATCCGCACAGTTGCGCGCAAATTCGGCGTCCTCGCTGGCGATGGCGATGGTCTCCGGCTTCGGATTCTGCGCCGCCGCCACTTCAAAAAAGCCTTGGGTGAACGACTCTTTCGGCGTCGGCCCCGACGGCAGCATGGAGAAATATTTTGGATAATGGAACTCGCTATTGGCAGCGAGCGCGAACAGGCCGATGAAGAGTTTGCCCTTTTGCATGACGACCGGAATGGCCGGCGCCACCATATTGGTCGCATAGCCGCTGACGACGAGGTCGACTTTGTCGACGTCGAGCAGCTTGGTGTAGATGCCTGGTACCGTCGACGGATTGGACTGGTCGTCGTAATTGATCAGTTGCACCTGCCGGCCGAGCAGGCCGCCCTTGGCGTTGACTTCTTCCTGCCAGATTTGCGCGCCGAGCAGCGCCTGTTTGCCGTTGGCCGCCAGCGGACCGGTGAGCGCCATGGCGAATCCGATCTTGATGGGTTCGCCGCCGCCTTGCGCGTAAGCGGGCGTCCGCGCCAGCGCAAGCGAAATCAACGCCGCGCCAGTCCCGGCGTTGACGTGGCGCCGGGTGATGCGATGGGTCATGCTTTCCTCCAAAAGACAGTTTTTCTCGTTATGCATTCCACCCTGACCGGCCGCCCCGACACGGGAGCGACCCGGCAGTGTCGGGCCCTACAATGCCCCGGTTTATCGGGCGTGAAAAGAGAGTGGTAGGCCGCGTGGCAATCTGACCGGGACCCCTCCTTTCGGGCGCGGCGCCCCCGATCTTGCCGTTGAATTGGGCAACCCGGCGCCGAACGCGCTACGCCTGCCGGGGGTTTTGGCAGATTTATATTGCAAACGGTTCGGGCTAGACTCGCGCTTCGGCTATATTCGCAAGGACGGCCCATGATTGCTTTGTCCGTCAACGGAAAGACCCATCGCGTCGACGTCGAGGACGACACTCCGCTCTTGTGGGTGCTGCGCGACACGATAGGGCTGACCGGCACCAAATATGGCTGCGGCATAGCGCAATGCGGCGCTTGCACCGTCCTTATCGCCGGCGTTCCGACGCGGTCCTGCCAAGTCCCTGTCGGCACGCTCGGCGCGCGAGCCGTCACCACGGTCGAGGCGCTGGCGCAAGACGGCACGCTGCACCCGGTCCAGCAAGCGTGGATCGACCTCGATGTGCCGCAATGCGGCTATTGTCAGAGCGGCATGATGATGGCTGCCGTGGCGCTGTTGCGAGACAACCCCAAACCCACGGACGCCGACATCGACGCGGCGATCACCAATATCTGCCGGTGCGGCACCTATCAGCGCGTGCGCGCCGCCATCCACGCCGCGGCGAAGTCTGTCTAACGCACGATCCCGAAAAAGCCGGCCCCGGACATGATCCGAGTGGAGTTACGCGCCGCCGGATTGGCATAACTTCCTTGCTTGGGAAATAAGACACTCGCCGAGACTTTCCGCCTCGTCGAGATCCATACACCGGCAGCTGTCTATCGACGACTGCGTATCGTGGCGATAGAGCTCGATCCAGAGCTCTGAGCTATCTCGCCGACGAGGATCCGAAAATTCGATCAGCCGCACTTCGAATGTACCAAAGTGGGCAACCGGTATTGTCTGCGAACCGCTCTCATTTTGCGGCGCCAATCCCAGACCAATATAAGACCTGTAGAGGCGATCCATGTGGAACCTGTTCTCGCGTCCAATAGATTCAACCGTCGTCATGGTTCTCTCATCGACCTTCGCGCTTGGCGGCGATAGCTGACGCGCCGACAGCGTGGCGCCGTGCACATACAGGCGACGTTCGCAATTTGATCTGTTCTGTTGCGCCAAAACGCTGCTTCTATCGGCCAAATACAAAATGGTTAGCGGCCTATACGTCCAGATAGGTGCGGGGCTCGCAGGTCGGGTTTCCACTCTGACGTACCGCGCTTTGGTCGGGAGATCGCTACCTTGACAAAAGCCGATGGCGTCGTGCGGCCCAAAAAATCGAATGCGCGCCACAACGAATGCAGGGCAAATACAGCATCGAACTGTTTCGCGAAGGCGGGGAGGGCACCGGCATTGAAAACCGTGCTCGTGCGCCACGATAGTCTTGCGACTTCTCGCGCGCTCTACAAGGCTGCCGTCCTCAATCATCCCGATCGTTTGGTGATACTGCGCGATCGTGCGCGGATTCTGGCAAAAAGCGACCGGCCTGAAAGCATGCCCTAATGAGATGATATCGAGCTTGTATCCGCGCGTTGCCGCAACACGATTTCAGCGCGCGTCGCGCTGCAGGATTGCGATGTGGCGGGCAACCGATTTCTCGGTCACTTTCGTCCCGTCTTTGGCGATGAAGCGATCCCAGAACGCGCCGTAGATGACCTCGTAGGTCCAAGGTTCGAGGCGCTTGGCGATGGCGCTCACGGCCTTTTCGCCGAGCGGTATGAAGTTTGGATAGCTCCACATGAAACTCACGAACTTGCGGTCCTGTGTCACTTGGAGGAGATCGCCGGAGAGCAATGCGCCCTTGTTTCCAGCTCCTTGGGCCCAGTGCATCACCGTGCCGCCGTCGAAGTGACCGCCGACGCGAATGAGCGTGAGGCCGGGCAATAGCTCTTTCGTCTCGCCGCTCCACAGTTTCAGGCATGGAGCGGACCGCATGATCCAGCTCTTGTCGGCCGCGTGCAGATAAACGGGGATGCCGCCGAATGCGGCGCTCCAGTCCACCATCGACGTGTAATAATGAGGATGCGAAATCGCGATCGCCTTGATCCCGCCTAGCGCGTCGATGATTTCAACGATGGCGTCGTCGATCAGGCTGATGCAGTCCCACAGCACGTTGCCCTGAGGAGTGCGCACGAGCAAGGCGCGCTGACCGATTCCGATTTGCGGCGACGTGCCGATCCCGATCAGTTCGCCCTCGCGGCGGAATGTCGCCATGTGGGACTTGCGCAATTTCGAAAGTGTCCTCCAGATTTGTCCGGTCGGCAGCACATATTGGCGTTCTTCGTCGCAAATCGAGCATGCCGGCGCCGGATGCTCCGACGGCTCGTATTGCGTTCCGCACGTCGTGCAAATCCACGCTTGCTTCATCGAACCCGCCTCTTGGTGTCGCAATCGGATTGGAATGACTTATCGCCGATTAGGCGCGAGTTCATGCCGCGCTAATGATCCGGAAAAGCGCTCCCCCGGTCTCGATCCGGTGTGGAAACCGGTTTTCCGAAAAGATCATGCCCCATCAAGCCTCTAAGTCGGCGCGAGATCACTCCTTCGCGCTTTTGACCGGCATTTCCGGCGTGAGGCCGGAGCGGCGATGCGCGAAGCTTTCCTTGCCGGTCTCTTCCCATCGTCCGGTCACGGCGCGCTCGGCATAGGTGTCCCACACCGCATCCCAATCGCCGAGCGAATAGCCGTGCCACGGCTGGCGCGGCGTAAGCGGCGGCAGGCCGAGCTCCCGCCAGATCGTGCGCGCCCTCTCCATATATTCGCGCTTGGGCAGCGAGATCGGCGGGTCGGGCGTTTTCTGCGTGGCGTCGATCAGCATGGTCGACTCCTCGCCGCCGCCTTCGGATTTCGGACCGTGGCCGCGCGAGCGATAAGGCGCGATATGCACGTCTTCGACCGGGTTGGCGCGATAGGCCAGCGACCAGAACACCGCGTCGGGATTTTCCGGATCGATATCCTCGCTGACGGCGATGACGTATTTACCGATGTCGGCTTGCAGCGTCGCCGCGCCGTGCAAGGCCCGCCAGATTTCGGTGCGCGGCACGCCCGGCGCAAATTGCACGAATACGATCTTGCGCAGGTTGCTCAACGTCTCGTGCATCACGACGCGGCGGACGCCCTTGATGGCGAGCGTATCGCGCAAATGCGCAAGATAGCGTGGCTCGTAAGCGACGCGCTTCATCACGCTCGATTCGCTCGGCGTCACCTCGCTCAAGATCGACAGCCAGATCGGCTTGCGCTTGTGCGTGATCGCGGTGACCTGCATCGACATGTTGTAGCCCTCGAGCGCCACGTGCCCGTGGCTCTCGCCGAACGGTCCCTCCGGTTCGAGCAGCTCGGGATCGATCACGCCTTCGACGACGAATTCCGAATCCGCCGGCACGTCGAGATCGACGGTGACGCCCTTGACGGTGCGGATTGGCGCTCCGGCGAGCGCGCCGGCGACCGCCATCTCGTCGCAGTCGATCGGCAGCTTTTGCGGGCCCGTGAACATGACGACCGGCGCGCAGCCGACCACGATCGCGATCGGCATCGGCTTTTTCAATTTGCGGTATTTCTGCCAGTGCAGATAGCCGCCGGCGCCGCCGGGGCGCGCCGCCATGCGCACGCCGAGCCGATCGGTCGCCTTTAACTGCGCCCGGTAGGTGCCCATGTTGCGGATGCCGGTTTCGGGATCTTGGGTGACGCACAATGTGGCGGTGAGATAGGGCGCCGCGTCGTAGCCTGGCGTCGATATCGGCACCGGCAGGAATTTCAGCCCGCCGTCCGCCTTGCGCAGCGCGTCGCCCTTGATGACGACCTCCTGGCAAGGCGCGGAGCTTACGATCACAGGCGCGACCGGATTGGCGATCGCCTGCATCCAGGCGTCGCCGATCTCTTCGACCGGCCGTCCCATGCCGATGGCGTAAATCCGTGCCGAGGCCGCCAGCGCCCCGACCGCGACCGGAACGTCGTAGCGGCGGCCGCGGCCGTCCACCACATTGGTGAAAAGAAAAGCGCGCCGCGCCTCTTCGGCAATCCCACCCTGGAATTGCCAGCGGACCAAGGGATGCAGCTCGGTATCCTTGTCGATCGCCCGGTCGATGCGCAGCAGCAGGCCTTCGGCCTCGAGCCGTTGCAGATGTTCCTGAAAATCGAGCGGGGGTCCGCTCGATTTTTTTCCGGTCGCCCGCGCGGCGCGCTTGTCGAGCATGTCTATTTGTTCGCTTTCTGGTGTTCGGCGATGACCGGGCGGGCGACCCGGAAGCAATCGACCCCGATGGGGGCGCCGCAATAGATCATGATCTGCGTCAGCGCGGCGCGGATCTCGTTAGGCGTCAGGCCGTTATTGAGCGCGCCGCGCACGTGGGTCTGAAATTCCTCCATCTTGCCGAGCGCCGCGATCATGCCGAGATTGAGAATCGAACGTTCCCGGGGTTTGAGCGTTTCGTCACCCCAGGTTTCGCCCCAGCAATATTCGGTCAACAGACGCTGGAAGTCGCGGTTGAAATCGTCGACGTTCTGCAGCGCGCGGTCGACATAAGCATCGCCCAAAACTTTGCGGCGCTTGGCGAGGCCGATGTCATAGCGTTTCTGGTCCATGGTGTCTCCTCTCCATTTTCGTAATTTAGCCGTCACTCCTCCGCCGGTCCGCCCTTCCAGCGTTTGACGATGCCGGCGTCGATGCCGAACAGATCGAGCAACCGGCCGCAGGTATGATTGACGATGTCGTCGACCGTTCGCGGGCGATTGTAGAAGGCCGGGACGATGGGCGCGATCACGGCGCCGATTTCGGCGAGCAGGGTCATGCTGCGAAGGTGGCCGGCATGCAGCGGCGTCTCGCGGATGGCGAGAACGAGCCGGCGCTTCTCCTTCAACACGACGTCGGCGGCGCGCGACAACAACGAGGCGGTGACCCCGCTTGCGATTTCGCCCATGGTGCGGATCGAGCACGGCGCGACGATCATGCCCATGGTCGGGAACGAGCCGGACGAGATCGCCGCGCCGACGTCATTGACGGAATAGTTCACCGCGGCAAGCGCGCGCACGTCCTTGGGCTTGAGATCGGTTTCGTAGGCGAGCGTCATTTCCGCCGACTTGCTCATGACCAAATGGGTTTCGATCTCGGCCTTGCGCAGCATTTCGAGAAGCCGCACGCCGTAGATCGTGCCCGAGGCGCCGGAAATCCCGACAATCAGCCGCGGTGCCGTTTTGGCCATTCCAAGCCCCATGCCAAGCCCCGTCCTATTCGACGCCTTATCCAAAAGTGTTGTGCCATGCGGCGAGGGGGCGTTCCAGTAGGGCGGTTCCGGTAGGGTTATTGCGCGGCAAAGTCGCCGTGTTCGACGGCATCGAAGGCGCCCACCAAAACATTAACGGTTGACTTGGGAAAGCTCGCCTTAAGGACGCGCTCATAGGCGGCGACGTTAGCGCGCGCGGCGGCGCGCGGCGCGGCTTCGCTGCCGAGCGGCCCCGATCGCGTCAAGCCGTAGAGCGCTTCCTGCTGCAGGCGCTCGGCTTCGAGCTCCACCGCCTTGATCTTGGTGCGGAATGCTTCCTGCTTTTGCGGGTGAACGAGCGTCACCGACCCCTTGAGCTTGCGGCGCACATCGCGGATCGGAACGACGGTCAGATCGCGCCAGCTGCGAACGGCTTCGTCGAGCCGTTCGACCTCGGCCGCCGACAGTTGCCGCCCTCCGGCGGCGAGCCAGAACAAAAATAAGAGGAGATTGACGTCGACGCCGCAATCGTCCTGCAACGCGATGCAGGCATCGGAGACTTTGGCTTGCCGGTAGAAATGCAGCGAGAACTGCCAGAACGGAGTTTCGGTTGGGCTCGGCGTTTCTGTCATAGGCGCGCTACGCCGTTTTGACGCCGAGCTCCGCCATCTCCTTGGCATAAGCGGCGTCCATGCGCGGCGCGATACCATGCTTGGCGAGTTCGGCCGTGAAGATGCGGCGGATCTCCGGCTTCTCGTCGATATAGTCGATCTGGTCGCCGCCGGCGCGTCGGCTGATCCAGGCTTTCGGCACGCCTTGGGCGTTGCGGATTGCGACGCCCTCGTGCTTGAAGGCGAGATAGCGCGCCGGCGTTGCGCCGGTGTTGAAGTGCTGGTGGAACCACATATTCGGCGGCACGATCAGCGTTCCGACCTCCCAATCGTAGCGCTGCGGCTCCTCGCCTTCCGGCCACATCAACGAGAAGCCGTCGCCCGAGAGCACGATGACATGCGCGCCCGGTCCGTGCGCATGGCCTTTCTTGTAGGTGCCGATCGGAAACTGCGAAATGTGGCTGTTCATCGAGCCCTTGGCCATGTTGAAACGGATATGGCCGCCGCCGGCGCCGCGCTCGGTGGCGGTGATCAGCGGAATATTGACCGCGTCCGGCACGAAATTCGTCGTCAGCAAAAAGCCCTTTTGCTCGCCCTTGGAGGAAAAATAATCGGGCTCGCCGGCGAAACGGTCCTTGAAGTCATATTTGGTGTTGAAGATGAATTCGAGATCCTCGTAGAGGTTGATCACCGGCGGCGCATTGGTGACGGCGACGTAACGCGCCGGCTCGCGCCCCGAGCCGTTGAAGTGCTGGTGGTGGCAATTGAGCGGTATGGCGAACAGCGCGCCGTCCTTCCATTCGAAGGTGATCCGGGCGCCGGCATCGTTCCACACCGTGGTCGAACCGCGGCCGCCGATGACGAGAATCATCTCTTCGTAGAGCTGGCGGTGCGGCGCGAGGCTCTTGCCGGGCGGAATTTCCATCACGTAGCAATCGTTCGAGGTGCGCGAGGCGTCGTGGTTGAGGAAAACGGCGTTGCCGCCGCGGCGCGCCCATGGCTTCAGCGCGACGGTCTTCAAGTTGCGCACATAGAAGGAGGGGAGGATGTCGAGGCCCTCGGACTTCACCCAGCGGGTATAGGGCGTCTCTTTCTCGGTCTTGAACTTGCTGGCGAGTTCCTCGGAAACGACGGCATTTTTAGCCATTTATGCGCACCTTTGAAATTGCAGGCTTTCGCGCCGATCTTAGCGAAACAAGGCGTCAAATCCTATCGCCGCTGGGTCGGGTGTGTGGGTGGCC
Source organism: Xanthobacteraceae bacterium (assembly GCA_035623195.1). Taxonomy (GTDB): domain Bacteria; phylum Pseudomonadota; class Alphaproteobacteria; order Rhizobiales; family Xanthobacteraceae; genus BOG-931. The sequence continues at coordinate 35,160 of DASPTX010000093.1, forward strand.
GTGCGGTTGGTCGTGGTCGTGAACGTGGGAATGATCGTGGCCGTGCGTGTGATCGTGAGCACGTTCGTGCTTATGCTCGCGATGGCGCAGCCGCTGCGGCCTTGGTCCGCGCGGGTCGTCGCTGAACACCAGCGATTTGATCGTGACCGGCACCGTATAGGACGGCATGCGGATGCGGCCGAGATCGATATAGTCGAAATCCCACAGCACGACGCCGTCGATGACGAGGAGATCGCTCACGATGTGAAGCTCCTCGCGCAATAAGTGGCCGAGCGTGTGCGCCACGTCGCCATCGAGCATGATGTAGAGCGGCAGCTTTGCGGCGATGCGTTCGGCGAGCCCCCGCTTGATGCCCTCGGCGAAAGCGGCGAGCCGCTGGTACGACGGCATGCCGGTCCAGCGCAACGCCAGCGCGAAATCGCGCTCGCAAGGAGAAATATCGAACGCGGCGATATGGCTGCGGATCGCCCGCGCAAGTTCATCCGGATCGATCGTCTCGCCGCAACGGAATGACGGCTGCAGCACCTGCAGATTGCGCCGCGGCAGGAGTTTTCCCGGATCGGAAATGTAGCTTGTATTGCCGGACAGTTGGACGCTGTATTCCGAGGCGCCGAGCGCGGTGGCGCGGATGCACTCGCCGGCCGGCAGCACCGGCCAGGGGAAGGCGCCACCTTCGATGCGCGCGCGAATGGCGCGGCCGAGCCACGGACCGAGATCGCCGAAATCGCGCTCTTCGCGCCGATAGATGTATTCGGCGACGCCGCCGGAAAACATCACGCCGTCGATGCGGCCCAGATCGGCGATCGGATCGGTCAGATAAAGCTGTTGGATATCCGGCGGCAGCGGTTTTGCGGTGACGGCCTTCACAAGTGCATCGGCCATGCCGTCGGCGACTTTCTGCAAGTCGGCCGGATCGATCGTCGCGCCGCGCTGCCAGCAAAAGCCGGCGCGGCTGGCGTGATGCTTTCCGGCGGGATCGAGCCGCACGATCTTGCCGGCCTCGACCACTTGCAGGCGGCCGCCGATATGCACCGCGGCGGTCGCGATCACTCGGCCGTTTTCGACCAGACCGAGCTTGGTGGTGCCGCCGCCGATATCGATGTTGAGAACGCGCTTTGCCTCGTCGCTCGACAGCCGCGCGGCGCCGGAACCGTAGGCGGCGAGCATCGCCTCCATATGGTGGCCGGCAGTCGCGGTGACAAATTCGCCGCCCTTCTCGGCCAAGATCGCGGCGATGGCTTGCGCGTTCTCGCGTCGCAGCGCCTCTCCGGTGAGGATGACCACGCCGGTATCGATCCGCTCGGGCGCCAATCCGGCTGCGCCATAGGCGTCGTCGATAATGGCGCCCAGCTTGGCGTCGTCGATGCGCTCCTCGCTTTGGTATGGCGTGAGCGCGATCTGAGACTGAAACAAGGTCTCGCGCAGGACGACGTAGTAACGGCTGGTCAAATCCTCCGCCAAGCGCCGCAAATGAACCCGCGAGAAAATGACTTGCGTGCCAGAGGAGCCGATATCGATGCCGACAGTGGTCAGCGCGACATTATCCTGGCGCCACAGGGGATTGTCTTCCAGCGGGCCGTCGTCGGCGTCAAAATCGTGATCGTGGTCGTGATCGGAATCATCGGTGTGCACGTGCGCGATGTCCCGGCCATAGAGGTGATCAGTCAGCGTGTGCCCGGTCTGCTTTTTTTCCTCGTCGGCCATTTGTTTCCTGTCGCGCCGCGTTGCGGCAGGTTTATTCCCGCAGTCGCGCTCGCGCGTCAATAGCGGCTCGTTGGAGACGCCAAAATCTTCGCTGGGCCGGTTAGCGCGCCAGAAACGTCTCCAGTCGCGCGGTAAACTGCCCGGGATTTTCCAGGGGCGCCATATGGCCGGCATCGTCGATCCATTCCAGTGTGGCGTTCGGGATGCTGTCGGCTAGAAGATGCGCCGCGACGCGGCAGACATTGTCGTGGCGTCCGGCCACGATCAAAGTCGGCACCTGCAACGTGCGCAGCACTGCGGTCGTGCGAAAAATGCTTTTCCGCTTGGCAAGGACTTCCGTGAGAATGTGGCGTAGGCCGATCGGCGGCGTAGCCCGGATCAGGCCCGCCATGTACTCGCGGCTACGCCTGTCGCGCCTGGCGTAGCGCTTGAGGAATTCGCTGCGCAGCATGTCGCAGACGAGTTCGTCGATGTCGCCCTTGTCGATGAGCGCGGTCCAGCGCCGCGCCAGCCATTGCGATTTCCACATATTGTCGGCGCCGGCGCCGACATCGGCGAGCACGAGGCGCGATACGCGATGCGGCGCGCTCGCGGCCAAGCCGAGGGCGGGGCCGCCGCCGAGCGAGAACCCGACGATCGAAGCGCGCGCGATGCCGAGCGCGTCGAGGAGGCCGGAAAGATCGCGCACCAGGTGCGAAGGCGAATAATCCTTCGCCTCGGCGGGCGCATCGGTGCGGCCATGGCCGCGCTGGTCGTAGGCGATGACGCGGAAACGGCGGCGCAAAGCGCGGATCTGGTGAAACCACATACGCTTGCCGCAGGCCAGCCCGTGGATAAGGACGACTGGCTCGCCGGCGCCGACATCATCGAGCGAGATTGCAAGTTCGCCGACCTGGATTTGACGCATTGTCTGTTGGCTCTTGACTCGAGTCGACGGTTAATTCTTGTCGAGCCGCTTCGCTTCGCAAGTATGGAAGCAGCGGCCGCTTCCGTGCTGAGACTGGTCTAAACCAGTGCCGAGGACGCGCGAAATAAATTCCGCCGTGAGGTGTCGGCCAATGCCGCGGTAATGGGTTCAGGCAGCCTCCTGTCAAAATCGGACACGGCAACAACTCAGCTCGGTCACTGTTGCCCCACATTTCATCGATAGCACGATTGTCCGATGCCTCGATTGCAATTCGACGAGGATTTGTTTCAAACGAAAGGAATTCAGGCATGCTCGCATCTCGACTCGCGGTTTGGAAAGTAAGACCATGGATTGTGCCGCTCGGCGTCTTGTTCGCGACGGCGCTTTTTGTCGCGAACGCTCGAGCGCAGACGGCGGAGCCGAAATCTGCGGCGGAGGGGCGGGTAGTCGTCACCGGCGAAGGCAGCGTCAGCGTAGCGCCAGATTATGCGCAAGTGAGAAGCGGCGTCACGACCAGCGCCAGAACCGTCAAAGAAGCAAGCGGCGCCAATGCAAAAGTGATGGCCGCCATCACCGCGGCGCTTGTGGACTCCGGGATTGCGCAAAAGGACATTCAGACGTCGCAGTTTTCAATCGAGCCGATCTATGCGTCGCCGTCGCCGCCTGCGGGGCCGAAGCTTACCGGCTATCGCGTCTCCAACCAAGTTAACGTGAAGATTCGTCAAATCGAAAAAGCGGGCGGGATTCTGGATGCCATGGTCGAAGCCGGCGCGACCGACATTGGCGGCATAGAATTTCTCGTTTCCGATCCGGCCAAAGCGCTCGATCAAGCGCGCGAGGCCGCGGTCGCCGATGCCCGCCACAGGGCGGAACTCTATGCGCACGCCTCCGGCGTCACGCTCGGGCGCCTCGTATGGCTTTCGGAAGGCACCGGCTACGAGCCGCCTTTCACGCCGCTCTCCGGGACCGTAAGGGCGAAGGCACTCGAAGCGCCGATCGAGCGCGGCGAGGAAACCTTGAGGGCCCACGTCACGGTCGGCTTCGACATCGCCCAATAGGCGTTGCGATTTTGCGGCGCGCGCTCCTTGAAAAGCGCCCAGCGCCGCCTGTAAAGACCTAACGCCCTGACGTCGCGCTTTTTGCTCCAAGGCCTCGAGCGCGCTCTTCCACGCACCGCGCGAGATCGCCAAAGTTCCGGTGGAGTTGCTCGAGGGCGAAACCAAGCGCAAACAAGCGCTCAACTTCGCCGCTTGAAAGCGCGCGGGTGAAGCCCTCGTTGCGGAGCGCGGTCACCGCGGCGTCATAGTCCCGCAGAGACGCCTCGACCGTCTGAAGCGGGGGAGAATGGCGGCGCCGCACGAGCGCGGTTGCGCTTGCTCGCAGGAACGCGCTTGCATCGTTGCCGACGCGGCCGAGCGGCGGACCGAGCCGCCCTGCGAAAACCTCGGAAAACGGCATCACGATGCGTCCGATCATGACGAAATCATGCCGCAGCCGTAGCAAAGTGCGCGACAGCGGCGCCGGATCGGGCCCGGCGGCAAGCGCCACGAGACGCTCGCCTCTCGCCTCCGCCGCGATGTCTTGAAAGGCAATCACCGACCTGCCCAAGTCGTCCTGGATGCGCCGAATTTCGTCGGCGCCGAGTTGGCGTCGGAATCCGGCCAATAGCTCGGGAAGGACATCGGCCATGCGCTCGAGAATACGCGCCGCCGCTGCCACGCCGAGGCTGTGCGCGCGTTGCGGGAACACCAGGAGCGATACGGCAATGGCGATCGCGCCGCCCAGCGCGACTTCAAAAATACGCGTGAACGCCGATTCGATCGGACTTTCGCCGAGCTGCCCGGACAGCAAAAGCACCAGCACGGCTGAAAACGGCGCGACGCGAAAGTTCGGATTGAGCGCCGCCGCAAACGCCAATGGCGCGATCGTGAGCGCAAGAACGCCGATATGCACGATGGCCGTCGCGTTGGGAATAAGGAGACCGACTGCAGCGGCGTAAACGGCTCCGCCCAGAGTCCCAACGATGTATTCGACGGTCGCCCGCAGCGATCCGCCGACACTCATTTGCGTGACGACCACGGCCGTAAGCACGACCCAGAGGCCGCGCAGCGGCAGAGCCAAGCTCTGCGCGACAATCAGCGCCAGCACGCCGGCAACCGTCATGCGCAGCGCGAAACGCAATTGCGGCCGGTATGCGCCGACGGTGTCGCTTAGGCGGTTCCAAAACGTGGGCTTAGCCATCGCGTTGTGGTCTCACGATGCAGTGATGCAGCGGAAAACGATCGGCATATTCCTCATCGAAGTTCATCGCTCGACGTTCCTGATCGAACCAATCAAGATTTTTTTAATGGCGGTATGGGCAACTTTGTGAATTTCCGGCCTGACTCTTCATGATCATAACTATAAGTATTGGCATCCCGCACAATAAAGCATCAAAATGGGTACTGGGTTCTGACGATCCCTTTGCGGCGAGATCGCGAAGAGTGTTGCGAAATGACGTGGTTAGCGGTTCGTGCGCACGATAAGACAACCCGTAGCGGTGAGGACGGATTTAGGGGCCGGTTGTGCACACAAATCGCCAAAATCGTGCGGGCCACGTTTGAGGATGGTTCGACCATGCGGACATTTGCGCGTAACGAAGACTATCGGCAATCGTGCCCCGAGGCGTTGCTATTCCAGAGCTATAAGTTCAAGACGCTTTACGTCGTATAGAGGGTCCCGTTTTCCGGCAAGTTTGTGCTGTACCTTCCCCGCCGCCGGTTGTCACAGAACGCTGAGCACGCGATTGGAAGGAATGGGTCAATGTGCCGGTACCGCGCTTTTTTGCCGGCGCGCGAATTCTACCGAGCGGCGAGCGGAATATAATGAGGAAACGCAATGAGTTTCTTCGTGAACCTTGTCGGTGTCATCGGCCGACTTTGTCTTTGGCTCGGGGTCCTGGTTGCGATTGCGTCGATCATAACCGCCATCGGCGCTCTCGCTTATCTGCCAAACCCGCGGCCTGACTTTTGGCGCTACGATTTCCCGATCCTCGTTTCGTGTGGGTTGTGGGCGGCCGCGGCTGTCGCGGCTGGTTGGGCGATCAGATATGTGCTGTCGGGGCTGTCGAAGCGGCTCAAGCGCGAGAGCGAGTAGCCCCGGCTGTCGTCGAATCAATTAATACCAGCGGCCACGACCATGCCAAGCAACACTCGTGGCGACGACTATTGCGACCAGCATGATGAGGATGGTCGTGTTCATGCTGACCTCGAAGTACGCTGCCTCGATGTGCGACGCGCCACAAGCTCTGCATTCAAAGGTGTAAAGCTCAGGCAGGTCGCCAAATCGCGAGGTTATTCGAGCGAGCCGCATGATCTGAGCGCAGCTTAGGCAAAGCGGCGGCCTTGGCGCGCATTTATAAAGGCGTTCGTTGCGCATTGACAAAGCGGTTCTTGAGCCGCGATTGGCGCATTTCCGAGATTTGTCCGGCAGTAGATAGGCAACCATTGTTACTGCGCGGTTGCCGGGAAATTAATGTTTGGCAATTTCAAAACCAGATTTCCCGAACGCCATTAACAAAATTCGCCTACCCCGTATCATCCGATTTGGATTGCTGTCGATGCGGTGTGGCCTGCAAATCCTCGGTGATCGTCTTTTTTCCCATTATGCAGGCCAGCAACTCGTCGCCGTCGATTCTGTGGCCCGCTTCGTCTTTGATTGAAATGTTCACCAATCCCGTCTCGTACATCTCACGCGCTTTCCTAACAGCCTCGTGCACGTCGTCCGTTGTTTCCGCCACGGGACCTATGGCGAGGCCTAAGGTATCGCCGGTGACGATGTATGCCATAGAACACACTGCGCCGAATCTCCCTAGGCGTCCCCGAACAACCAAGAGTTTGGATCGGGTATCGGCTCGCCTTTATTCAATAAGAGAAGCCCTTTAACGCATCTAACAACCGTCCAAACGACCCACCAGATCAAAATAAGAGCGCCGATACCAAAGTGGATTGTTAGAAGCCCGACGACGGAATACAGAAGACCTATCCAAAACGTGGATATCTGGAACCGGTAATGCGATCGGCAAACGCGATCCGTGGTTTCCCTTTGCAGATAAGCGATGACGAGGCCGACGAGAACCGTGATGCCTGTGAGAAATCCAACCAGATACAGAATGTAAACAGTTACTACCAAGCCATAATTCGAAATGAGCGGCGGTTGCGATGTGACGTGACCAGCAGTCTCCTTCCGGTCAAGTTCGTTCATTTTTTCCTCGTTCGCGCCAACTCCGACTATTAAATTTGTTCCGGTGCCGTTGGGCGCTTCGTTCTCAGGAATATCGTCGCCGCCACTCCGCACAGAAGAACGAAAGCGCCGATGGCTACTTCAATAACCGTAGTTAGTTTTCGATTTTGGCTTTCCGATGTTCGCTCCGCCTCGGTCGGTTGCCGATCTGTTTCTTCGCCACGCCGCTTTTCAGCCTCCGAATCGGCGAGGGAGCGGTCCGCTTCAGCTTGAGCGTTTTCCGCTCGCGATTGCAGTGGCCGTTGTGCGCTTGGCGGTGTAACGACGGATGGGCCTACAGAGTTCGGTTCGCCTTGATTGTCCGAGTTTAATGCAACTTGACGAGACGGTTCGATCTTCGAATCGTCAATCGCCAGATACCGCAATACCCCTCTTCCGCTCTGATCGAAGGTTGCTACCCACAAAAATCCTGCGCCACCGGCTAGCCGATAAACTGGAACGCCTGCTTTTGCGGAGCGTTCTTCATCGCCAAGAAAGCTGACCAAAATGCCGGGGGGACTGCCGCCCGATGCAACTGTTGAAATCTCGTCTGGTTTGAGCGGCTCAAGTTTGACTGCTCCCCATATCGCCATAACTGCGCTTGGAAGCCCCTCGCGTGACATTTGGATGATATGTGCCTGCTGGCCAAATTCGGATGACATACGGTCTATTTCTTTTTGAATATCGGTCGGGTCGAAAAAGGCGGGCTGGAAGTATGAGTCGACGTAATAAGCCGTTCCGTCCGGAGACTGCAAAATGGAATGAGAACGCATGACTTGATTGTCAGGCGTTGCGTGTTCCTCATGGCACCAAACGAGACCGGAGAACTCGTCGCTTGGCCTGCATTGATACGGCTGGTAGGCCCGAGTCCCGGACTTAACTTGACCGCCAAGGGCCAGGCCATCAACAACGTAAGGCGATGCTGCTACGAAGCTGAGTTGGGGAACTGTGGCAAGTTTATTACGGACGTTGTTGCTATTTAATGCAAGAACCGGCGTGCCCAAGACGAGCAGAAAGACTCCAGCAAACGCAACGTACTTGTGCATTTCGCGACGCCCAGTCGAACGGTCGCTTGTTTTAGATAATCATACCGAAACACCCATGGCGGTGGCAATGGGGTTATGGTTTGGAAGCAGGAAGCGGAAGAATTACCTGGAAGTTCAGTGAAGCTGAACGATTTTCCTCCCAGGCGATCACGATGATCGCACATCGCCTCGGCTTTTGAAACACAGATCGGCGTCTTACATAGCGTCTTAGCCCGACCAGTCATAGTTAGACGTGGGGCTTGAACATGAGAGCCGGAAGCGCAGTATTTTGGGTGGCTACGGTTATTGCTGGCCTAATCTTACTGTGGGTCGCATCGGATTATTTTTACGGCCTAAGCGCAGGTTTTCCTGTTCTTAACATTTCCGCCTTGGTTTTTGCCGTCGTTATCTGGCTGATTGGACTTTTTTGCCGACGCGCATTTTAGCCGGATCGTGCGTCTTGCCGCGGGATATCACCGAAACTAAGAAGCCCAAGCCGCCGCCACCCTGACCCCCGAGACCCACGCCATCGCCGCCGGCCGTCGAGTTGAATTATCGCATTGACCACTGGAACTTTGCGTGGCGGTTTCCGTTGAAGAAGGCCGCGAACAATCGACGTCCTGGCAAAATGCGGCATTGAACACTGGAGAACGAACATGAGAATGGGAGAACTTGAAATCAACGACTATGCTCGACAACTTCTTGAAGCTCATGGCAGTAGGGCGGTCGTTGAGGCCGCTCAGAAGGCTTGCAGCTATGAGGAGAAGGGCCAGACAGAAGAAGCTCAAACGTGGAGACGCATCGAAGCGGCGCTGAAGCATATGCGAGGAGCTCACGTAAGCTAACTGGTAGCAACCGACAGCTCTAGGTTTCCAACCGTGCGGTTCTGCTTCCATCCATAGCGCATTCAATGTTAGCCAGCGACGGGCTCGGTGCTGGCAGCAGGCAAGTTTGAGCCAACGATCAACTCTTTTCCGAACACATTCCGGATGTGCTTGGCGCGCTGGATCATCCGTAAGAGCCATGTTGTGGTTAAGTGTAACTCCACTCGTAGGCTTCTGTGTCGTAGTAGCTCATTTGCAGACGCACCTTGTCCGCAATCCACTCGACCTCCCACGTTCCGTTGAGTTTATCGCCGTGAGTGGCGACGTATTGGAGAGCCTCGATTAGCTCGCCAACGGTTTTTATTTCGATCACATGCTTGCCGGTTTGTCGCTTCATTCGTCTCTCCGCGTCCAAGGTTTTGTCAAGTTCCCATTTGCTATGGGCCTTCCCCATTGGCGCTCCGACGATTGTGGTGGGCAGCATAAGCTTCGGCTACCTGATCGCGAAGCTGAGCTAATGTCTCCTAGAGCGGAGCGGGCTAACGCATTCTAGCCCAAAAGTTCCAGTGTTTGGGCATCGGCTTCGTCACGATAGAATTGATCCAAAGCTTCTGTAAAAAGTGCGCGGTCGGAATCGTAGGATGCTGCTTCACGAAACAACGTCAGGCAAGATCGAAATTTCAAATGGCAGAACTTTACACGCGCAGCGCAGATCAGGAACGGCTGGCGGAAACCGCGATTGCAACTACTGAATGCCGACGACACGAATGGAACGTGACAGAATCAGTCCCACTTTGATGTCCGGTGGGACTTTTCCCGATTTTTGAGAAGGAAAATCAATGCAGTTCGGAGCGGGTGGTGGGCGCACAAGGACTCGAACCTTGGACCCGCTGATTAAGAGACTGCTGTTTTTGGCGAAAAAACAATGGGCTAGCTGTAAAGGGAATGATTTTGAGATGCTTCAAGATCAATAGGTTGGACTTAATATGTAAAGGCATGGGCGTCGCGCGTATCATGGCTTAACGCGGCACGGCCAGGGAGGGTCAGATGCGCTGTACTATTTTCGCTGCTGGCGCAGTGGTGATTATCTTGTCGCTGGCTGCGCTGCTCAGAATGCTCAGGACTGAACAAGCGCATAATTGATTCTGCAGTGCGCCCATTTATAAGCTGCGCCCCTGTGGGCACAGTGCATCCATACCGCGAGGCTTTCTTGAAGCGGGAAAATAGATTTGCAAGTGCACGTCGAAAAATTGTTCGAGCACAGTTTCATCTTCGCGAATTGTTGGAGCAAAGCGAGCGATATTGGGAAACGCGACATAGCATCAAGCTATCAATACATTGCGATAAGTTTGGATGCCAACTGCTACTCGCGACGGGAGAACCCGATGATTATGTCGCCGGTCCCCTCGGTGATGCCATTCACAATTTGCGCTCGGCTCTCGATCATCTCATCATCGAGTTGATCGAAATCAATGGAGGTACACCGAATCGGAACAGCGGATTTCCGACCGGAACTAATGCCAAAAACTTCCTGAATGCCGTGGAATCGAAGACAGAAGGCGCTCATCCAACCGCAATAGCGATGCTTGCTACGCTTGAGCACGACGCAACATCCCACGGTCTCCTTAGAGAGCTACATAGGTTAGACATCATTGACAAACACAAAACAATCCTAACTTCGGGAGCCGTGCACTCGATTGAGAAGGCCAGTGTGCGCTACAAGAACAAATACATCGCCTTACCCAAGATCGTGATAACCGAGCGTGGCGCGAGCAGGCGCTTTTCAATCGATGTTCCAGACCACGAGAAAATCACACTTGCAAAAACATTCCACGCAACGAAATCGATTGTATTCCGACCCGGTCAACCGCTCGGAGGGGAGCCGATTATCCCGGTTGTCATGCGGATGCTGAAGCGCGTCGAACAAGTTGTGGAAGAATTTGATAACTGGCTTGGCCTCCAAATGGACGTGCGATGACCGGGGATATTGTAACCGGCTGACGTCTTGACACCCTGATGCGCTCCCATCGGAAACCGGACAAATCCGCCCCCGATACCGCGCCCGATTGCTTGTTTATTATCAGGCGCTGGCGGAGTTTTTCATGGGGGCAGGCTGCGGCCTGTATCCCTTTTCTGTTAGCTGTAAATGTTCGACAACAACACGTCGTAGTAATCGTTATCTGCGCTCACTGGGACTGACGCAACAAGAGGGAGCAGGCCAATTAGATACAGGTGATGAAAGCGTTTCATAATTGACGCCCATGCAACGTGCAAAACGTTCGACTTCCCTATCACTTTCCAATGTATTGTTGAATACAAGGATTTGTTGGATGGATCAGCACGTAGCCGTTTCCGTACGGCATTTGAATAGGGAGATTCTGCGAATAGTATGCTTCATCGAGTCGCCTTCGTTCTTCGTCGGTCGCACCTAATCCGCCATTGATGAACTGTTCACGACTGACCCGTGGCCGTTGGGGGACGAGTCGTGGATCGATGTAGATTTTATCATTAGGAGAACACTGGGCGCGCGCGCGCTGTATATCCGTGCTTATGGCGAACAGCGCCGCCAGCGTTCCAATTATTGCTTTCGTTAGTGACATGATTGAAAGTCTCCCCAGTCTAGTGCCACGAGCGCAGCCATTTTGCGCAGACGTCCGTCGACGCGCGGCGTGGGCACGCACAGAACGGGGGCGTGCCAAAGATGCTGGTTGATTAGACTTCGAAGCCTGCCGACAACAACAGCGCTGGAAAATAGCCAGCGCAGGTAACGGTGATCTCAATATGTCCCGTATTTATGGGCAACCCTCATAGGGCCCGTACTTAATTCCATAGGTTGAGTCAATAGCATTAGGCTTTGCGCAATAACTTCGGCAACTTCGCCACGTTGGCCGCGATCCGCCGCACCTTCGTCGTGCGGATTTGATCTTAATCAATGTTCGATTGACCCACTGTGGTTGAATTTTTTCCTTGTCCTTGCCGGGAGGACGACGATGCGCAAATTAGCCTTGATAGGTACGACGGTATTCTAGCGTCGAAAGCCGGGAGATCGTTAAATGAGCGAAAAAATCAAATCAGAGATGATGTCACGTCGAGGCGTTAAGCTACTAGCGGTATATGCGATATCGGCTGCGGCGATTGTTTTTATGCTCGCAGGCGCGACGTTAAATGCGACACCGATCGCGCCCATTGCAGCAGCAGTTACCAATGCTGTTCCGGGTACCAACCCCGGCAATGTAACGCGGGTATATTATTATCATGGGTATGCTCGTCGGCATGCCCGCAGGTGCTACCGCAGAGGTGGTGGATGGTACTATTGCTAGGGTAGTGCTCTTAGATAAATGGGAGCATCCTAACAAGGCACGAAGTTGATGCCGCGCGGGAATCCCTCTGGCTCCTTGGGGAAGCTGGCCGGTCCGTCGTTTTAAGCGGGCGACGGACCGGGGGCGGCGTGAGGTGTCTCCAACTTCGCCACGACCGCGCCGCTCTTTTATTCTGGCGGCTTCCGCAACAGCTCCGGCAGTTTCGCCACGTTGGCCGCAATCCGCCGCACCTCGTAACAACCGTAATTTTATTCGATGATCTTGTCGGCTCTGACGAGCAGAGTAGGCGGAATTTTGAGGCCAAGCGCCTTCGCAGTTTTTTGGTTGATCCATAATTCCAGTGTAGTCGGAAACTCGACCGGCAAATCAGCCGGTTTGGCTCCTTTCAGTATCTTATCAACGTAGTATGCCGCCCGGTGGAAGCACCAATCCAGATTGACGCCATAACTAATAAGTCCTCCCGCTTCGACATGCTCATGGTATCCATACAGTGTCGGCAGTTTCTTTGCCGCTGCCGCCTCGGCTATGACTGGACTAGCATTGACCAGCATACTGCTCTGTTCAACGACGACAATCTCAGCGCCGCTCGTTGAAAGCGTTTCGTAAGCTTGGTCGATGTCCGCTGCAGTGTGTACCTCTGCGGGTATAATATTGATCTCCAATTTCTCTCCTGCAGCCTTGATTTCTCGGCTTTGCGGGCGAGCTTTTGGGTCTGTCACATCGTCGAGCAATCCGATGCGTGTCGCTCCGGGAACCAGTTCACGTGCAAGTTCAAGCTGCTTCGTTGGCAAACCGGCCACGTAGGGCATTATTCCTGTTACGTTTCCACCGGGTCGCGCATAGCTTTTGATTAAGCCCAGTTCAACAGGGTCGGCGAGCGCACCAACGACGATTGGAATTGTGTCGGTTGCTTTTTTCAGAGGGACGGCGTCAATGGTCGCGGGGGCAAGGATAACGTCCGGTTTGAGTTGAACCAACTCCGTGGCGAGTTGGGGCAAGCGATCCGCCTGAAAGTCAGCAAAACGATCAAGCATCTCGAAATCCTGACCCTCGACGTACCCAAGTTCTCGCATGCCAGCCAGAAATTGTCCCCGATATCCCACCGGCAGGGGCGCGTCTTTTGTGTTAAACCACAGCGAACCAACGACAGGTGGCCTAGTGGTGGCCTGCGCAAATAGCACACGCGGTGCCATCGTTGCCGCGCAGACGAGGAAAGCAAAGTCGCGACGCCTCATCCAAGCCTGCCGTAAATAGTCGGGCTTCCCCTCAAAGCTGACGACCACACCCTATCACATTTTCGACAGATCATGGCGGTGGTAAGCGCGTGGTTCGCCAATAAGCGGCGTCACACTCCGATCACCGATCACGGCAGCAACCTGATCGTCGTCGATAGTTCGAGGTCGGCCGGGGCGAGCCTCGTCAAGCAGACCATCGCAGCGATCCTTTAAAAATCGGCGCCGCCACTTGCCAACCGTGTGTTCGTGGAGGCCGAGTTCGGCAGCCACATCCTTGCTCGGCAAGCCGTCCGCACATCGCAGAATCACCCGGCATCGCTCAGATAGCGACCGGGCAACACGGTAACGACGAACTTGCCTCTCCAAATACGCGCGTTCCTGCACACTCAGCATCAACGGCGCGATCGGCCGGCCCTTTGCGTTTAGTGCCCGGCAGTTGGCGGCGGGGCCGGCTTCTTTAACGGTGGCTTGTTCTCGGACTCGATACCAGCGGCTTTGCGCCCCTACGCGTCTATCTTCGTGCGGCAACTGCAGCAGCTAGGCTGCAGCTGCCCCGTGCGGCCCGCGGTAAAGGTGAAAGGGTAAAAAGACAAAAGCCCTCAACGGCGGACTGCGGTCTTCCGGTAGACCTAAGAAGACACGCGATCCTATCACCTTGTAACCAAGCGAGACTAATTTCTCTTTATTGTAGACTGTACGGCAGCTCACTTCACGCGAGGCATGGGCTTTAACCACGTTGAGACCGATTTCACGCCCCCTCGGTTTTGGGGATTATTTCTTGCGTTCGCTAATCGATCGTGTGCCTAGTGATAGGAGTCGAGCAAAAATTAGATCTGAAGTTTGCTCGACGGCGCTCCGAGCGGCATGATCCAAGCGACCAATCGGTTTGTCCTTCCACGTCACCAAGTAGCTTGGAATTTCGCCAATGATGGCAAGGAAAGGAACCTGATCATGCGTGCCTTAGTATCGAAGCAACGTCGGTCGCGTCGTCTCAGCAAAATAGGTGTGTCGGAAGAAAGTGCGGACCGAACCATTGGACTTGTAACCCAGGCAATCCAGGAGATCGCATCGGCTCTCGACGCCGCGTCTCACGCGATCATGTACTACGTTCCATCGAAAAGGGCGGAGCCGGAAGAAGCTTCGCGTAAACTCGATCGTGCGAAGGGGCATCTTGCGCTAGCGCAAGAACTTTTCGACGAAGTAGATCAGACCATAGAGGATCTGCGAAGGATACCCGCGGCAAGCACCACGCACGACGTAAAAATCGACGAGCTGCATTAGGGTGGCGAACAGCATGGCGCGCTGCGCGGTAGTTTTGCCGACTTGCAAGGCGAAAGGGCAAAAGCCCTCGATCGCGGACTGCGGTCTTCCGGGAAACCCAACAAGGCACACGATCCTACCACCCTGTTACCCAGCGAGACTGGCACTCAGCGATGTCCGCTTTCGGGAGTAAAGCGGACATAGTCCGCAGTGGCTGAGCCATACCTTCAAAATCTCACTGCACATTTGCGAAGGGGGGCGGTACCCTGCAGCCAAATTTACTGGCCAATGTCAGGTGTTGGGTTGTGCAAATAAAATATACACGCCAGCATCAAAATTTGGCGGCTCTGCCGGATCGATCTCGACTCGGAAACCATCGAGCTCCGCGAGCCGCGGATCGGTGAAGATCATTACTGTCATGCTGCATTTCGCTGCTGATTGGCGTCGCCCTTTTCCGGCTGATACTCGCCAGCGACCAGCCGGCGCCGCAGCAACTTGCCGACGGGCGACTTCGGAATCTCCTCCACGAAGACGAAGCGCCGCGGCCGCTTGAAATTGGCGAGCCCCGACGTGCAGCAGTATTCGTCAAGCTGCTCGGGCGTGACGAAGGAGCGCCGCTTCACGAACGCCCCGACGATCTTGCCCCAGCGCTCGTCCGGCAGTCCCACTACCGCGACTTCCGACACCGCCGGGTGCAACGAAAGGCAGCTCTCGATCTCCACTGGCGACACGTTCTCGCCGCCAGTAATGATCATGTCGTCGACGCGGCCGGTGACGAATAGGTCGCCGTCGTTATCGAAATAGCCGGTGTCGCCGGTGAAGTACCAGCCCTGCCGCAGCGCCTTCGCGTCGGAATCTGGCCGATGCCAGTAACCTTCGAAGGCCTCGTCACTTAGGGCGAGCGCGATGATCTCACCCTCCTCGCCCGGGACGGCGAGTTCGTCCGGCGCGTTCGCATTGAGTTTCACGACCCGCACCATCTGATTGATGCCGGCGCGGCCCGCAGAGCCGGGCTTCTTCGGCGCGTCCTGGTCGATGGTAAAGGTATAGATTTCCGACGAGCCGTAATGATTGACGAACAGCTCCGGTTTGAATGCAGTCTGCAATTCCTTTAGCAGCCCGTCCGTCATCGGTGCCCCGGCGAAGCCGAGCTTGCGCACGGAACTCACGTCCGTCGCCTTGAAGGCCTCGTGGTGGAGGAGGTCGTGATAGAGCGTCGGCACAAGATAGAGGTTGGTCACCTTCTCTGCGGCGATCGCCGCCAGCGCGGCCGTCACGTCGAAGCGCGGCAGGCAGACGAACACGCCACCGATCAGCGACATCGCGAGCAGCGAACGCACGCCCATCGTGTGATAGAGCGGCATGACGCCGAGCGTGCGCTCGCCATGCGCATATTGGTTCTGCGCGACATGCGCGAGTGCCGCCGCCCGCTCAGCGCGCTGGCGGCGCGGCACGCCTTTCGGCTTGGCCGTGGTGCCAGAGGTGTACAGCATCACCGACCAGGCATTCGCGTCGGCGCGCGGCTGTGCGTCGGGCGCCGCGCGATTGCACAACTCGTCGAACGCGATCTCGCCCGCTTGCGGCTTAACGCTAACCGCAATGCGCTTGCGCGCCTGCGCCTCGCGCGAGCCGACGACCGCGTCGGCGGAGACGTCCTGGTACACGACCGCCTTCGCGTCCGCATTCTCAACGCCGAAATCCAGTTCGTCGGCCTTCGCACGCCAATTGATCGGTGTAATGATGACACCGGCAAATTGACAGGCCCAATGCATTGTCGCGGCCTGCCATGTGTTCTGGAGTACGGTGACGAGGTGATCGCCCGGCTTGAGCCCGATCTCGTCGAAGCCGGCGACCAGCGCCGAGATACGCTTGTACCACCGCGCATAGGTCATCCGCGTCGTGCCGTCGACGATCGCCAGCGCATCCGGGTCGCGCTCGACGCTGGCGCGGAAGCTGGTACCGAGATCAAACATTGGACGACGTCTCCCGGAGTTGTTGCGCGGCATCGAGCGCCGCAGTCACGATGGGCACATAACCCGTGCTACGCAAAGGGATCGAATGGATATCCAGCGTAAACAAGACTGGCGCCGCTGACGGCGAGAAGTCCTTCTATTTTACTGACCGTTTCGGCCACCACGCTGTTTGGCTGGCCGGCCTTAAGTTGGCTCTTGAGTTGAATAAGGGC